>NC_012796.1:3635000-4237500 GCF_000010665.1 Solidesulfovibrio magneticus RS-1
CAACACTGGCTCGCCGTGATCACCCGGTCCCATGATCGCCAGGACGTGAACGGTATCCCACCGCCCCGGCTTCATAAGAAACAAGACGTCGAATTCGACACGATCGCCGGCGCTGGAAGATTTCGCCGCGATCAATGTCCGAAAAAGGAGATCATGAAGACGCCCCTCAAGGGACTGCCCTTCTCCTGCCAGCCCAGCCGGCGGCGCAAGGTAATCACCATAGAGGTGGCCAGTGACACAGGTGTTCACCTTGAAGCCAAGCCGATTCGCTTGCTCGGTGACGTCAATCAACACCCCGTCCTCGATGGCCTGTTTCCGCGTGTAGCTGAAAATGATGTTCCAATCTTCGGCCATTTGGGTATCCTCCCTTTGGAATATTTGAATTTCCTGGGAGGATACCCTGGGGCCGAAGGAGAGGTCACGATAACAATTTCAATGCCTCTAAGATCAAGCACTAAACAATAAACACTTCTACTCAGACTGCGTAGTGTTCTTGCTTGTTATAGACTTGTAATATATTTTTCTACAAATGCTGAGAATTATCAGCTAATTCTTGATTGTCCTTGAAGAAATATCTGACAGGATTTTGAGATGATCCTGGAACTTTACGACCTAAGTAAATATTCTGTATTTCAATTGGCGCATTTTTGCCGACAAAACCCCACCTCGGACGTCGATCTTCGGTTGTTCCAGGGAAATTATCTGGAGTCGCTTCTAGCCATTGTTCTGCCTGAAAAACACCGACTACAAGCCCTTTTATAATGGCCAGAACAATATCCATATCTTTAGCTTTAGATGGATTCAGCCTCCATGCATATCGCACAGATTCATAAACGTTTTCTCGCTCGTACGCTGATTTATTTATATTTATAGCCAGTGCATTATGCTTAAACTTTACAGATTCTGCTTGATACAATTCAATTATTTGCTTGTAGTGCATCAATCCTCTATCATCAGAGTTTTTTCCACCCTGTATATTTGTCAAACCTGGATATGCATCAATTAGCGCGGATTCTATTTCATAGGCAGTTTCGCTATCTAATCCATGTCGATGTATCACGTGTACAACTTCGTGTCCTTGAATTTTTATTTCATTGATTCTTCTAATTTTTTGCGAAAAAGCATCAGAGTCTATATCTTCTACAACTTCACCGCTCGCATGCTGAAAGACTCTGTTGCCCTTCCCCTTGCCTACGTAAAAAGTTTCTCCGTTTCGCGGATCAATGAGCCGATAAACGTAATACTTAATGCTCTCGCAGACTTCAGTGCTAAACATGTCCAACCCCTCTTTAAAATTTTGTGTTTTATCGTTGACTAAAATACATTAAACAAGTTTATAAGATATGTCTGAAAAACGAATTTATCTAGACCATACTTTTGTTCGTGAGTACATCAAACAAAAATTACGAACTTTTAAAAATCGATCCTTTCAGACTGATTTAGCGGTGCCGCCTCCAGACGCCCTCCCCAGTTCTCAACGACTTGATTAGTTTATTGCCCTACACGCCTCCGAACGTTTCAAAATATCTATCATTATAAGTTTAATTACCCATACCTATAGCAGAGATCAATCCAGGAGCAGCTAAATATAGAGACTGCTTGATGCCAAACAAAAACCTTTCGTCATTGACACATTCTGTAAAAAATGGTTTTTTGCAGAACTTATATTCGACCGGCAATCTTTTAATGTTAGAAAAAAATCATGAAATAGAACTGTAGCCAATTTTTTTCGATAAGATATTCAAGTTTTTGTTGACGTCGATGGCAAGCATCTAACAACTTTCACTAGCATTGCAAAATATTTTTCGAGAAAAATTGATTAAAAATCAGTATTCATTATAGTTCCAGATTTTTTTGAAAAGCTAGCAGGATACTATTCTTTCAGCATTGTTTATAAATACGTCAAATAAATCTTCATTTGTGTTATAAAAAAGTAAAGAATTTATATTGAATCCGATCCTCAAGCTGCCACATGGTCCATTTTTTTGCTTAGCAATAATAATTTCTTTAAATGTTTGCTGCGTGTCGTCATCTTCGTCAACAGATATGACTACATTGTTTTTAATGTAAAAGACTACATCTGCATTGTTTTTTATAAATATGCTTGTGTCTATCGTGTATTCATTTTTTGTATACCGATCCCTTGCCCCTTCCAGGTCATCATAAATCAAAACGATTGCAGTATTTAGTTTTTCAGCTAATTTCTTAAAAGAAATCAAAGCCTCTTCTATTGTCGCCTTGTCTTTAGTTACATCACCTAGCAATTGCAGAGAATCAACAACAATAAGCTTTGGAACTAGTTTTGAACTCGAACATTTATTCTCAATTTTTTCAAACGTATACTTAGTGTCACAAAAAAAATTTATCGGAGCTTTATTTATAATTTCACCAAATTTATAAAGTTGTTTCAAGTCTCCATACCCTAGCATATTTAAATAAAAATGATTGTAACTAGTGTTTGAAAGCTGGAAAAGAATTTTTTTGACCAGCATTTCTGGCGATGCATCGAGGCTAAAATAAAAAACTCTATTCCCGTGATTAATCGCTGTATTTGAACTAATATTTAGCGCAAGTGATGTTTTATGAGAATTGGGCATACCAGCTAGTATAATTAAATCTTTTCTTTGAAAACCTTTTGTGTAAAAATCAATTTCAAAAAAATCTGTCGGTACACCTGTGATTACATAGTCCATCTTCAATCTTGTTTCGAGTTCAGTGTATATATTAGTGAGGACGTCTCGAATGGTTTTTTGGGATTTTTTCATGTTTAGATCTCGCTTCACTAATATGTTTGCAAGTATTTAGATATTGCCTAAAAACAATCCAAATATACATGTAGCAGCCTTGTTAGAAAATATCTATTTCATTTATTAAAAACCTTAGAAATTTTTGCATTGGTGGCATTGTTTTTCCTGAGTACGAAAGAGAAGAAACCCTGACCGGTCGTGCAATTCCACACTCTGATCTTATAAAGATTTTATAACTTGTCGCATCTGTCAATATTTCGCTGCTAATTTGAATTACTGAAAAAAATCTACTTTCATTAATACACTGATTTATTCGATTTAAAGTTATTTTTCCCAGTCTGGTTGTCATGCAATTTGAATAGTTATTGTCTTTGCAACGAGAAGTCTTGAAGAATGCAGTTAGTTCACCAGTATTAAGAAGAGTTATTTCTTTTTTTACACCGCACCATCCTGGAAAAACTTTGAGTACTATTTTTTCAAATCGATAAGTTTTGTTCTTTGCAATGAAATTTTTATTATTCAAAAGTATTTCATATATTTTCTCGTGCATCGTTTCGATATTTTCAAGATTAATTTTATGAGATCCATTTTTCTCATGCCACTCAATCATTAACTTTGATATCATTATAATTCTCTGTGAATACATCAATATACAGTATTTTGCGTATACTTTCAATACGCTTTTGTTTATTATACCATTTTAAATTCAAAAGTAAACTTAATAATTTATCTGGAGTCAAAAAAAATGCAAAACAATTCTCTGTCCGGCGCACTCCCTTAATTGCCCCTTGAAGCCGAAACGACTTGATCACCTCGGGGCAAGGGCCAGGTCACGGTGCTGGGGCAGCTAACGGGGAGAGCCGGGTACTCGGCAGCACCGCCGGCTGAATCGGACATTGGGCCTAGGCGGCCCACCCTTGCGTTTTTGGAACTAACGAGACCAAACTGCAGCCCGCAGGGGAAAACCCCCAGGGCGGGGCCGTAGGGCGTGAATTTGGGGGGTCTCCGGGGAGCCGCAACAGGAACGGGGACGAAGGGCCGCCCGGCGGCAGAGAATCGCTGGACTAGAGGGCTGCCATGAGGCTGGAACTACTTGAAGAAATCAACTTGACGGTTTTAACGGAGTTTCCGCCGAATGATGACCACAAGGCCAGTGAGCAGAACAATCCCTTGGCAGATATTGGCAAAGACTCGGCGAATCAATGCCATTTTGTCTTGTCGAAGACACCACGCTGGGTCAGTTCATTTTCCTTGTAGCCGTCGAAGTTGAATCGACCGGGCACACTGCCGCCGTCATGACGTTTGGTCCGCAATACGAAAACCGCCACCAGGATGAAGACGACAACGGCAATGGCTACTACGATGATCCATTCCATGGCAAACTGGTAGCAGGCAGGGCCGAGTTTGTCACCCTGCGGTGGTATGAGCCCACGGCCAATGGGGCTCCGGCAGCATCTCCCTCTAGTCGGTCCCTAGACACGGCACAAGGTAATCAAAAAAATTTGTTCTATGGCTCAAACTTTTGTTGACTGCATAGGAACTCTGTGAGAATTTGGAATTAAGTGGAGGTTCCATGCTGATCACAACATTTCAGACAACCAATAATTACTATGCTTACTCTGCATGGACTAACGAGATAGCTCGTATTTCAAAAGAATTATATAATTTATTCAATAACGCAGAAGAGTCTGAAAAGAGGCGTAAAGGGATTGAACTTGGATTGCTCCCAATTGCGCCTATCCCAGTGGATGTCTTCTCTGATGAACGAATAGGTGAAGCTGTTTCAGAACTCATGGAACAAGGACCAGAAACTTTAATACTATCAGTAACAGATCAATGCAACTTCCGTTGTCGCTATTGCCAATTCTCCGGTGCATATCCTCAGTCTAGAGTTCATTCCAATAAAAAAATGACTTCTGAACTTGCAGTACAAGCAATTGATTGGTGCGCTAATTTTTTACGCACCAAAAGACATGTCGGATTCTATGGAGGAGAACCACTTTTAAGGTTTTCACTTTTAAAAGAAGCAATTAGACACGCACTGAGCACCTTCAAAGGAGAAACTAGCTTTGGCATAACCACCAATGGCTCTCTTTTAGATGTAGAGGTCATGGATTTTCTAGAAGAATTCAATGTTCATCTTTTTGTTAGTTTGGATGGCCCCGCGATTGTTAATGATAGATATCGGTTAGACTCAAGCGGACGGCCAACTTTCAATGTTGTCTGGGGTAATTTGCAAAAACTTCAGAATAGGCATCCTGCGTATTATTCCAAATACGTTGGATTTAATGTAACAGCTGCGCCGCCAGACCAACTCCCCCTTGTCGTTCGTTTTTTTGAAGAAAATCCTAGTTTCTTCAAAGATAAATTGTTCAATATTTCGAACATTAAACAAGGGAGTGACGAGATTTTTCAGAGACTTGAGGTTAAGGAACCCGGATCACAAATAAACTACCAGTGGGCTTGGGAGGCATTCCTTTCTGCTTGTATCCATAACGAACGGCCGCCGGATTATACTCGGAAAATTTGTGAGCCTCCGATGGCAAGAATACACCATCGAGAAATGGGAGCACAAGTTTCTTTTACAACAGATGCTGGACAGTGCGAGCCAGGATTGCGTTGTCATGTCATGACAGATGGCACACTCCATATGTGCGAACATATCGATCCTATTTTTCCCCTTGGTCGATTGCCAAGTGGTTTTGACTATGACTCAATTCGAACTTGTCTTCGCATGTTTCGTGAAATCATCAATGTTCATTGCCAGGATTGTTGGGCGATACAACTTTGTTCAAAGTGCATCCCTCATATAGTTGACGGAACTTCTCTGTCTTTAACTAACCTCTCTTCTTTGTGTAATGTTATTAAAAAACGACTAAAACGTGACTTCGCTCATTATTGCGAATCAAGAGAAAAAAATCTTGACTGCTTTGAATGGATTGCAAACAAAACCTATGATGTGAACATATGAATATTGAAGTTTGCAAATTACATATATTTTAACTATGCAGAATCGTTTCTTTTTAGCTTCCTGATGCAGCAAGCGCAGCATTACTTGACTGTGCTAGCTACTATAGTGAACCGAGATCATTAACCTTGTAAACGTGGAGGTCACAATGGGCACCAAGAAGCAGGAAGTTGATTTCGTGTTTTCTGGAACTCAGAAGGCAACCGTTCCCTCGAAAAAAAAGAAGAATTGCTCTTCGGAATGTGTTGGAGGATCTGCCAGCAAGGGTAACATGAGCGCAACAAATTAATAGACCAAACTGCATGTATATGTTGGCGGCCAAGTTCACAGTTAAACTTGGCCGCCACGAGATTTTTTATGAACAAAGCCACAACATCTGATCTAAATATTGCCCGAAGATTTGCCGCATTTTTAAAATCTTACACTTGGCAAATAATTTTCGCACTGACATGCGCACTGTGCTCAAGCGCTGCTGGAATTGCATTGCCATTACTTGCCGGGTCATTAATCAATAAACTTCAAGAAACAACACAGGTTTCTAGTTTTTTCAACCTCCACAACTTAGAACTGTGGAGTCTTGTTAGCGTGTTCGCTTTTCAAGCTGTGTGCAGCTATTGTCAAGTTGTTTATACCTCGAGAATATCGGAGGGGGTTGTTCGCGACATTCGAATCGCAGCATTTTCTGGGCTACTAAAAAAAGAAATGCTGTTTTTTGACCAAATTAAAGTTGGAGATGTGTCTTCACGTGTTAGCAAAGATGTGAATGATGTTCAAGAATTGTACACTGAAAGTTTCCAGGATATCTTTCTGAGTATTATTGAAATATTCGGTTCAATATCTGCAATGTTGTATATCTCTTGGAAAATGACGTTATTAACTTTGTGTGTTGCCCCGCTCTCTGCAGCGCTTGTTTTGTATTATCGCAATCGTTTTCGGATGTTGGCAAGATCGCAAGCTAGACTCATGGGTGATATCAGTTCGCACGCGCAAGAAGCTTCAACCCATATACGTATTATCAGAGCATTTGGAGCCGAGACTGTCGAACTAAAAAGAATGCTATCTGTTTGCGACAAATTTTACACTTCAGGTATTTCTTTAGCGAAAGTTTTTGCATCTCAGACTGTAGCAAGTCGCGTTCTTGTATGGGTAGCTATTTTTTTTGTGATGCTCTACGGATTTTATTTAATAGCTCTAGGAGACATGAATAGCGGGCAGCTTGTTGCATTTTTGATATTGGCTTATAAGTCAACGCAGCCCGTACTGCACGTAAGTTACATTGTAAACAATATGCAAAGGAGTCTAGCCGCAGCAAGCCGCGTCTATTCTCTGCTTGAAGACAACTTACCTAGTCGGTCATTGAATCAGCCATTGTCTTTTGTGCCATTTAATCCCCAGGGACAGATATCGTTTGATCGGGTGAATTTTTCTTATTGTGGTGAAGATGTTTTGAATGATGTAGTTTTTTCGGTCGACAAAGGTGAGTTTGTAGCTTTAGTTGGACCATCTGGAGCAGGAAAGACTACGATACTTAAACTGTTGCTTGGATTTTATTCTCCTTCGAGTGGACGAATTTTACTTGACGACGTCGACATATCAAGAGTTGACCCTGCTATATTGCGCTCGGCGATAGCATATGTTCCACAAGAATCTATGCTTTTCAATAGAAGTATATATGAGAACATAGCATATGGAAACAACTCAGCGTCTTTTGCAGAGATTGAAAGCGCTGCTAAAAATGCAGGGGCTCTCGACTTTATAAGAACATTACCTCAAGGTTTTGACACCATGGTTGGCGAACTTGGCGCTAGACTCTCTGGCGGCGAGCGACAAAGAATAGTGCTTGGAAGAGCTTTTTTACGAAATCCAAAAATATTGCTACTGGATGAACCGACTTCAAATCTAGACTCTAACAATGAAGCATTGCTTAAAGATAACATTAAAGAACTGGCAAAAGGTCGAACGACTGTCATGGTCGCACACAGGTTCTCGACAATAGAACATGCAGATCGTGTTATTGTCATAAATTCAGGACGTGTCATAGAATCAGGAAGCCCTCAGCAACTTATACAGCAACGCGGATTGTTCTATCAAATGAGAATGTCGTCATCTAAGATAGAAGACTTACCCATGCCTGCTGTGAGTGTTGCAGATTGAAAGGTCAGAGGTGGCTGTCCTGAAAGCCCCCCTGAAATAACACATACGATCACGAATACTCAATAAATACTCGTAATTATAGTTTTCGGCCAAACGAACAATGCAGCGCGACCCTACTCCCCTCAACGCGATCCACCCAACGCGCAGATGTCTGCGCACCATATGGTGCCTCACCACACCCTCATTTTTCGGTTCATTTCGCCCGCCCAGCCCAGCCCCAGTATCCCAAAATTTTAAATTTCGACGAATACGACGCATCTTTTTGAAATCACTTATGATTCACACATAACTTGCGCTCAAAATCTTTCAAAACGTGTCAACACACTGAAATTAATGAGTATAGCGGAACATCCTGCGCCGCCGTGGCCACTGGAAAGGAAAAGCAGGCAAAGAAGAGGATTGCGGATAAAACGAATACTATATCACGTTTAAATACGGTCTGAACCTAAAACAGCGCACTCAATCCTGGCAGTTCTTTCATCAATAGACTTCAAGACAAGGTCGTCTAGGACAATGGTTTCTCGAGATTTAATCTCATTTTGAACAGTCAAGAACGACCTATTAATCATACCGCCATCGGCAGCTATCTCCACACACGATATTTCGATGTTCTTATGAACCTTACCGGTTAAATTAGTCAACTGTATACGAGCTAAAGTTTTTTCCTGACATTGAGCAACATCCATTACCAAGGAAACATCCAACGCCCCTTTTCTTTCAGCCAATCCGACACTGCAAGCACTGACAACGGCGGTCTCAATTCTTATCCCATCATCCAATACCGCCTTAGCCTTAGGACTACCCAGAAACTTACCAATCAAACTATTATCAAACCCTGAAAATACAGCAAAAACAGCAACAACTGACACCAAAACAACCCCAAACAAATAAACACTGGCATCATTTTGCGATGAAATTTTAAAAACTTTCTTCATATTTAAACATTCCTATCGGGAATAAAATCATGCAAATAAACACAATTTTAAAATTTTTAGCAACCATAATTCCATCAACACTCAACGGCCGACAGATTCGTAACACATTTGACCAGAATGTTGCATATCTTTATCAAAAAAATCATCACATCTATACAAATTTTTACTGCGAGACTTATCATTTTCATGATATACAATCACTTCAATTAATGTAGTTATCAATTGTCGACCATCTGGCCAACTTAAACCACTTGTGCCAACAATTTTAGATTCAAATTTTGATTGAATTTTATCTAAATGACTACAGCTTCCGTATTTATAAATATCATTCAATTTACACCCAGGCAGCGAACTCCATGATTTTTCTTGAGCATACACAAAAGATATGTTGATTACTAAAAAATTGAACAACAAGAATATAAATGTCCGCATTGCTTTACTCCTGAAGATACTTTGTGTCCAAATAGCCATAGGCAGCAAACAACCACACAGATACGCTCTTATACGAACACATTCAACGAGATTTCCGAAGACTAATAAGACAACCAACGCCTATTTCAAGATCTAAATCCACCTAAAACAATCACCACTACCGTGAACTGCTAATTGAAAACTTTCTATCCACCTCAAGTGCTGAAGCAAGACCTTTAGAATTAGTACGTTCAGTCTCTTTTTCTTTCAAATCAATCACTCCAATCCTCTCCCCATTCTCTCCACAAAGAACAATACGCCCCCCGTCTTCGAGCGTAACCATCCGTACTTCGGGATTAAAAGCGTTTATTCCAAGCTCCTGAGACCAGACACTCTCTGGTGCCAAACAAATACAAAGAACCATACTGAAAAAATAGAGAAATATGAACACTATTAGGGCCTTTGATGAGTTCTCTACAAGCGGGCAAAATGCCCTCACTGATTTGCCTTGTGCTCATAGAAAACGCAACGAAGAATTTGCAGCCGCATTCCTAACGCAAAATGAATCGGTGCGCATAGCGGACAACACAGGGTAATGTCATTCCCGATGAATCCCCTACCCCGACGCGCAGACGTCTGCGCACGCATGGTACCTCACTGACCACTCATTATCCGGTTCATTTTCGACTTATCGGCCCGCCAGCCCCGGCTGTCCCAAAGTATCAGAATTCGACGAATTTGACGCATCAATATAAAATTATTGACGATCCACACATAACTTCCGTTCAAAATCTTTCAAACAGTTTCAACGCACTGAAATTACAGAGTATATCATAATAATTCTGCGCCGCCGTGGTCACAGGAAAGGATAAGCAGGCAGGGGGGAGGATTGCGGATAAATCGGGTCCGCCAACGATGCCAACAGGCATGACCCGCTGAACATAGAAAAGGGGCCAGGACTTTGACGTCCTAACCCCTTGAAATCATGGAGCCAGCATGGAGACTCGAACTCCAGACCTGCTGATTACGAAAACATAAACTTTGGCTAATCAGTTGATTTTATTGGTATCAATAAATTGATTTGTTGGCGGCCAGCCAACAAAATATCCTTGCGCGGCATTGAGCATTTGGCGCTCTTTTGGTAATTGTTTGGCGAATGCTTTGGCGTTCTATCCGGTCACTTCTTTAACTGTACTTGCCAACAAACAACACCTATGAAGCCAAACAAGCCGAAAGTAGCAACTTTGGATGAAGTGTCCATCACGCGAGATGGAGAGTATGCTTATATCGAATTCTTGGACAAAACTATTGGCTCTGTCTCTTTAAAAATTGGACAAAACATTACAAGCATGAGCGATAGCGACATTCTCGCTCTTCACAACTCCCTACTGAACAGGATGTATGAATTCAGAAAGCAATGCGAATATATCGCAGCAGAGGTGCCTCCTGGAAAACCTCAAATTAGATATGAGTCAAGAAGCAACCAATGGGTTCCTGAAGGAGATGTACTAAGATGTCTCATTGAAGACGAAGGGACTGAATTTGAAACTACTATAAGAATAGACGACCATGAGTTGTCACTTGAAGAATTTGGAAGACTCCTCTTGGTGTACAATGGGTGGGGTATGCGAATCGTCTTTGTGCCTGACGATGAAATTGATAAAACTCCTAAGATAGAAATGAAGTCCGCAATTAAGAAATCCAATTCTAAAAAAGTTGCGCCGCTAAAGCAGTTCTTGGGCAAATGGCGTATCGTTTGGATGGAAAGCTGGGACCAGGACTATGTTGACATGGAAGAGCCGGGTTTCATTAGCTTCGAATCTAAAAACAATGGTGAATTCCATTTTGGTAACGTACATGCCAGTATAGACTGTCAATTGTCTGAGTTTGCAAATGAACAGCGACTAGAATTCTCTTGGGTTGGTCATGATGAAATGGATGAAGTAAGCGGGCGCGGGTGGGTGTCGCTAAAAAATGATGGAACGCTTTCTGGGCACATCTTTATACATGGCGGCGAAAATTCATCATTTTCAGCAAAAAAATTCAAATCTTTGAAAAACAACAAAATTAACTAGATTAATTACAGCAAATCTATTTTGTTGACCTAAAAAATGGCGAACACCTTTGTTTAGATGTTCGCCAATATCATTACGGCACGTAGGTCATCTTGCTACAAATTGCATCAACTAATCTTTTGTGTGCATATTCTGGGCTCGGACTTTTTGTGCATTTAATTCTAAAATCATCATTTTCAATTTTTTTATTGCTTTCAGTCTGAATTTCTGTTGGTGATTTATGGTTTATGCCATTGGAAGTGTCGCTACCTGATTCGCCTGGACGTCTTCCCCAGAACCGTTCATAGTACTTCTTTGTAAGCAGACTATATAGTCCATCTTCAAAGTCACCAATACTGTACTTGTGTTTGTTTGGCAAGTAGTCATTCAAATAACATTCTAAACAAAAATATGACTTAGCACATCTTGGTTGGTAGTCTTTGCCACACAGAATACAAGTTTGAGTTTTCATTTGAGCTTTCATAGTAGTCCTCTCTTTGTGGTATGTATAAATAATAAATTCGCTAGATTTTCTTTGACTTAGCAAGGCATCAGTCGACTTCTGACGCCTTGCATTAACCATCACCGCTTAAAGTTCAGACATCAATTCTTCGACAGCATCTCTGATGAAATCCTTGAAATCGCGTTCGCCAGTAATTAGCATTAACTTCATTCTTATTCCTTCCTTGTATTTTTCATAATTTAAACTGTTTGACGAATTGTCGTCACAACAAACAGCATTGCTGTAGTTTTCTATGTTTCGATAAAACATAATTCTTCCTGTTGACAAGCAAATTTTTACTCATACTGTAATATTATAGCTACATTAATTCAGGCAACAAACTAACTGCCCGTTCTTTTTCACCTTCAAGACAATGATAGTAATGGCTCGTTGTCGTAGATATCATTGAATGGCCTAGTAACTTTGACACCGCAGCGAGGTCAGCACCCTTGCTCAGCATGGTTGTAGCAAAGAGGTGTCTTAAATCATACATTCTGACAGGGTAAGTTATTCCAGCCCGCTCACACGCTCTTCGGAAACCTTTACGGATCATGCCAATTGGCTGACCACGCCATTCGATAACGTAACCTGACTGCGATTCAGTCTTTACTTCTTTCATCTTACCAAGGAGAGTTGGGGAGATCGGAACGACCCGATAGGTTCTTGTCTTGCTGGCATAGATTTTTGCGATGCCTTTATCGAAGTCGATGTGATCCCATTTCAAGGCAAGAAGCTCTGATTCACCAGGACGCGTCCCCAGGCTGAAGCAAACTTCCATGGCCCACCTGACATGCGGTTCAGCGTGGTCCATGATCCTTTTAACGTCATCGACGGTCAACTGGACATCTCGGGGCTTCTCTCTTGATTTCTTCCTGCCCTTCATGGGGTTGACCGTGGTCAACCCGGTAGTGACACCGAAATTGAAGATGGCGTTGACGTAGTCGCCATAGCGGTTCACTGTCGGCTGTGACCGAGGGCGGTTCTGTTTCCCGTTGGTCTCCTGGAAGAACTGGATGAACGGCACCATGTCGTCAATGTAGGTCATCGAGTTCACCACCCGGTCGCCGATGATCGGATTGAACTGGTTGTCGATCATTTTTGCCAACTTCTTGGTATTGTTCTCAGTTCTGCCCGACACCTTGAGGTGAGCCAGGTATTTCCCAGCTAGCTCTCGAAAGGTCATCCCTTGGCCGGACTGAATAGTCTTCTCCGGTAAAGTGATCTCTTCAATCATCTTTACTGGTGCGGGGGCTGGCGAACTGATCAGATCAGTCGGCGGCAGTGGCAATGCCGTACACAGCTTTTTGGCATCACTGACAGCTTTGTTGAAAGCTTCAGCCTGGGCATAAGCCTCTTCACCACGGCCAAATGATTTGTCTCGCCTTTTCCCTGTTTCATCATGATAAAAGACCATCCACCGTCCATCTCGGTCATAAACACCCATAGAATTCCTCCGAAAAGTCAATACGATCAATAGAGTTTTCAAAAATAGCAATAAACAGCAGTTTTCAAAAATATGTTTCAAACAAATCAAAGGGCTCAAAAGCCCTTTGAAGGAAGTGGTTAAATTGTATTCATCAATATTTCTTCGACTTCCTCCTCTTGCACTCCAAGATACCTTCGAGTGATCGAAGGACTGGAATGGTTTAAGCGTTTCGCTAGAACTTCCCAGGATACTCCGAATGCCTTTCGCTGATGGTAGGTCCATGTTTTTCGAAGTGAATGAGCACCGTAGTTTCCTTTCAGATTAATGGCCTCGGTCCACTTCTTCATGTACTTTGTCACAGCATAGGTTGTGAGAGGATAATTCCGACCTTTCCTGCTTTTAAACAGGAAATGATCATCGTCATCCTTTACGGTCATCAAATAGGCATCGAGTGCAGATTTGATCTCCTTGTTCACCACAAAGACATTGTCCTTACCCGTCTTCTTTTCGCGCAAGGTAACGCGCTCACCGATCTTCACATCTTTGACATCGCCTATTTTCAAGGCAAGTAAGTCTTGGACGCGAAGACCTGAATTCACACCCATGACAAAAAGCAATTTGTCGCGGGGAGCATCAGAAAGTATCTTCTTGATGCTCTTCACGCTTTTCAGGTCGATGATCGGTTCTACCTTCATCTTTTACCTCCAATTCCCTTTTTTGTTTTGGGGAGTTGAAAATCGTGCATACAATTCAGCCACTCAAGGGAGCCATTCAAGAGACCCTGCGATAACCGCATAAATTTCTTTCAGAAATCCATTTTAAAATCCCCAATGTACGATTCTATCTATAAACGGACTTTCCTTATAAATGTTATTTCTGTATAACTTTAGACAAATAAACAGAATCTTGCGCGTAATATTCAAAAAATAGCCATGCCTTTCGACATGACTATGTTAAAACTCAAAGCCATTTAGACCTTCGTCAGAATGATCATCTCGTTCTCAACCGAGACAGAGAATTCATCTCCTTCGTTGATGACCAGACCTTGAAGGTCAAGGCTCTTCATATAGAGCTTCAATTCCAACTTGTTATTGACCTTCGGCCTTCTCGAGTTCTTCAGGTATAATCCCTTGACCTCGTAGAATGTCCTGTCATCGCTCATCAGCTTCAAGACGTATTGCTTCAAAGTCTGACGATGCGAGACACCCATCTTGGCCATGATCTCCGAGGCAGTCATGCCCGCGAAGATGCATTCGCGAAGAAGCGAAGGATTGTACTTCGATTCGATCTTCTTCTTTTCAGGACCTTCTTGAACATCCATAGCCGCGCTATCGTTCTTCTTGCTCATACAAGCTCCTTTTTAAGTTTGATTGATAATTTCTGTATTCCGGCAAAGATTCTTCAAAATTGCTGCAAAACTGCTTAGATTTGCTTGATCTTGCACTTAATTTACTTGATCTCCCTGGGGCCAAAACGTGAATTGGCCCCAGGATCAATTTCCTGGGGCTTTTGGTCACGGGGGATGGGCAACTATGGGTGAAGCTCCAAACGTCCCAGGGCGGGGAGTATATAGGGCCTTGTTTTGGGGCTGGGCGGTGGTGATTCCCTTGGCCAGGGATGGAGGGGCGAATTGATCACTTTCTGAAACGAAAAAAGGACCCCGCCCCAAGGCAAGGTCCCCATACACAATCGCGTAGTCTCGCCGCCGTCCCCGATGGTCTAAGCCACCAGGGAGAGCAGCGACTTCAGGATCGAATGATGCGTCGCCGAATCAAGCGTCCTTCACAACCCAACGTACGGTTTGCCCGTATTGAGCTGTAGCAAGAGATGTTTTTGTTCTTATTGAAATGCTTTGCCGATCAAGACTGTCAATATTTCACAGAAGTCAATGTCTTAAATAGTCTTGACGACACCAATCTCAATTTCAACTTTCAAATAATCTACAAATATCACATCTCTCGCCGTATCCCTTACGGACACGCAGCCATCCTCTTTAAAGACTAACGACTCCAACGTTTTTGCTTTAAAGCATTTAAAGAGGATTTCCCTTGGTCTTAAGCCCGGTTCTTTGAAACCGTCCCACACTTAATCGCTATACATATGACCAGAAGACACTTCACCTATCTATGTCTTCAGAATTGGACAAATCCAATAAATTTCAGTTTGCCATGAATTTCATTCATCATATGCGCCACCTTAGTCTCTCCATCATTTCAATGGATACGGTCCAGCTTCTCGATCTCAATCCCTTTCGCAACTGAATCGCTTCATATTGCTTAGATACGACTCAAGACTACTTGTTCGATGGAGCCGACAAGCAGTTTTGACCTTGAGCCATTTTTGTTTTTGATCGCAACAGAGCCTTAGGTTGAATCCGTTGTTTGCAGTATCAGCAACACTTGACCTGCGACTTAATGCAAGGCACCCATGACAATTTTACTACGCTAAATATTTGTTTTGATTATTTGAACATGCTGAAATCTTGAAAAGCTTATCTCGACTATTCATAGCAAGCCATTGACTCCTGTTATTTCTTGACAATCACACGGATCGTATTCACATTCAATAATATACGTATTAATTTCTGTCTAACGAAAGAGAAAGTTGCCAAATCGTTCTGAAACCAGTCCCTTATCGGAATAATATGCTAGAAAATATCGTTAACTTTTATGTGAAGCATCTAAAATAAAGAGCTATCACTTTTCATATCTTGAAATTAGGAGGCAGCCTAGAAGACGCCATCCTCGTCAAGCTTTTAATTCAAATTTTAATGAACCGGTAGCAGTTTGGTATATCAGTTTTTCTCAAGAAAAAAATTATTATTTTAAAAATAAATATTATATTTATCTATTATAAAATGATTAGAATAATTTTAAAAATATTATCTAATTCTAACACTTAAATAATATGATTCTATTTGATAAATCAAAACATACATTCATAATACAATTCAAACGAAGCTAGACTACGACTAGGATTTTTTACTATCTATATAAACATTAATAAAATCTCGCCTCGACCTAACGGTGTTTATGCTTTTCCCGCTACTCTTGGAAATATTCCTATCGCTCAAACTTTTTCCAGACGCCATCAAGTTGTCAATTGTCGTTCTCAAGACATCATCGGTGTTATTTCTTTTTGCAATATGCGTATAGCCAGTCCCTAACATTTTATTGTCTTTAGCTGCTTTGCTTCTCTCTTCATCATTTAGTGCAGGATCTATCGGAGACAATCCCATGACACCATATTTTTTCATATTTCTATTATAACGAGGATTGTCTTTGTTTTTCCAGAACCATTTAGAAACATACTTGGCAAGTCTATCTACTTCGTCATTGTCGAGAGGACCTCTATCAGGCCAGTGCTCCACAATCTTCGTAGAATTATAATTGTTCAGATAGAGTAATAAGGAATTAAAAAGACTTGGTTCATCAATCTGCTTTCTGACGTTAGCATTAGACCACATCCTTGCAATATAAAATAGCTCCGGGTTTCTTCCTGAGAATATTCCGTTTCTCATATTTTCAAAATACTGTTTTTTGCTGGGCAATTCTACGAAGCTGGCTAAATCTTTCAGCATATAGGAGTTATCATGCCACGAAGTGTCCCAGGCTCCAGAAAAAGGATTCTTAATTATGACATGGGTAAAATCTTTGTCTGCTTTTAACTTCTCGGTGTATGCGTACCTAATCGCATTAAAGTATTCTATGGGTTTTCTGCGAATCTTATTGTCGTTGCGACCGCAAGTCCAGTACACAGAATCTTTCAATTCATACAAAATATGGGAGTGCCCATTCTGAGAATTGACGATCACTATCGTTGGTTCTGGGAGGCCAACCGTACTCCATGCGTTCGCGGAATCCTCATAGTCTAGATCGAAGCAAAGATAAGATCGCCGCGACCTTGGCAAAGCAAGGTAGACACCCTCCCTGAAGGCCATAGCTGGATGCGATAATTTGTCACACTGTTTGTCGTATCCCCACAGAATACTATTATCGAAGTGCATTTTAAATCTTCTTTGCGGCGATGAATCAGAAGACTCATCTTCATATTCTTCAAACTCTGGAAAATCTTGCACGGAATAACAGTACTTAATTTCTGTCCCTGCTAGATCTTCTTCGAGAGGCAGGGCTGTATTGTCTTGAATTGGCTCTTTTCGACATAAATCCAGAACCCATTCTGGGGCAGGACTGATCGGCAGATTCTTTTTTATCGTATAGAATTTAAATGTCACAGGATGTATTGAGCCTGGAGCTACGACCTGGAATCCTGAGCCTAGCACATCAAAGACAACGATACTCATGGATTGACCAGGAATAATTTCAACATCTTTTTTCTCTTGATGTTTTCGATAAACAAATCCATCTGTCGGATATTGATAATAATAGTGATTCTTGCCGCTGCCAGTCTCAATGGTCAAAGTATTCTTGAAATCTTCTGAAATGTTGTTTTCTGAAAGATATTTTTCAAAACATTCTACATGATCAATATCCAGGACAATCACGCCACTCGCAGGACCGCAAGCGACACCAGCATTGTTTCTTATGTAATCTAATGCGTTGAATTCATCTTTTTCAACACAGGCTTTCGACCAGCCGCATTTGATAGGTGCTTTTTCTTTATTTTTCTGTTCCGGCAAAGCTCTGACCGGTATTAACGAAAATATTTTCGACAGTTCTTCAAAAACTTCAATTCTATCTAGCTCATTAAATTCAGTCAGATTGTTAATCTTTTCGA
The DNA here is from genome assembly GCF_000010665.1 of Solidesulfovibrio magneticus RS-1. Lineage (NCBI taxonomy): Bacteria > Pseudomonadati > Thermodesulfobacteriota > Desulfovibrionia > Desulfovibrionales > Desulfovibrionaceae > Solidesulfovibrio > Solidesulfovibrio magneticus. The sequence goes on from NC_012796.1 coordinate 3,652,935, forward strand.
CCAGCTCATTCGGAAGCTGTCGAACTGCGGGCATAAGATCTTCTTCGTCCCGGAAAGACATACCAACACCTCTATTGACTACAGCAGAGATACAAGCATTCGACCACTATAAAATGACTTGTTTTTCAAAAACAAAATATTATTTTCAAATTTTGACAGTACAAAATACGGTTTTCTGCCGTTGATAATTTTCAAAAATTCATCACTTAGCTCTATGAATTCAACGCTAGCGTATAAATGCCAACAGCTTCAATGATCTATTGAGCCAGGTTGGCCAAACGGTTGCGTTTTCTATGGGTATTGCGTGTCAAATCCATTTGCGATGTGGGCTTCACGCACACGGTCTTGCATCTTAACAAAGTAATGAGTATTGACAAGCTGCCGATAAAATGTCGCGTTTTGTCCATACAAATTTTGATATGTTATACCGAGTTCATTTTTCAAGTATTCCATGATTTCGCCAAAATATAGCGAACCATCCAAATATTTTTTGGAATCTGATTTGTTCGGTTCGAAATCTTTAAACCTCAGTGTTAATTCTGGGTCATTCGGAGTATTCTTGGCGTTCCAGTAATACATAAATCCAAAGATTTGGCCTTGAGCCCAGTTACTGCTATCGCTGTAATCAACTGGCAAATTCTTCAACCTGTTGTATGCGCTAACGCCGAGCAAGTGAACTTTCTTTTTCGCTTGCTTAATTTTTAACACAGTAGCGGCTAACTTTTGCTTGTCATTTTTGTGTTCAGAAAATCCAAGCGATATCAAATCGTAACTTTTCAAGTATTCATCAAGCTCAGCCACTTCTTCCCCGATGTAATCATGCACAACAGGAACAACTCTTATCCCGGCTGCTTCGATTTTTTTCTGATTTTTATAGTTCTTTTCAAATCCATTTAAGTTGAAGTCTTCGTCGAAATTGAAAATAAAATCGAACTGCCCTTGGAATGTTTTACAATATTCAATGAACCCATCAATATTGATGGGCTTACCGTTACTTCCTTCGATGTTATTTAAGCTGAAGGCCCCACTATCGAGGATAAGGCTGTTAATCATGCTCCTGTTTGTCTCAATCATGCTATAATAATCGCCACTCGTTGTCCCATACGACAGCAAAATGTTTATTTCTGCATCATTAAACATTTTTCTGTATTCAGCGAGAATGTCGAAGCTAAATGAAGAAAGGTAGATTTTGATTTGCATATTATATTTTCCTCAGCTCTTTTCTCAGCCAAACTAGTTCACGAATTGCCTGCGTGACAATATCCAACCCGAGATGCTTGACCTCGTCTAGCCCTTTAGTCCTGTATCCTGACGTATTGTCCAAAAATTTACAGAGCAATCCAGGCGACGATAGTGCGTGTTCTGTTGCGTTTTTATTGGTTGAAATTTTAAAATCTCGATTGGCTATTGATTCTTTCATGTAAGCATCTTTTTCAGCTTGGCTTGCTAGGCTTCCGATGTGGGTGATTACTTTTTTGTTTACGACACAGCCAACCGACACACATCTGTAATACAATTCATTGTCAGCGCCAGCCTTTTTAACCTCAGAAAAATCTTTTTCATAGGCACATATTTTATCGACCTTTTCTTTGAAAATTCTTCGTTCCTCCTCTGTGTCGACTGGGCTGTTGAATGAAAAATCAAACATTTCTCCTGTCTTCTTGAGACCTTCCTTGTCTTTCCTGTGCTTGTCTATGAGCAAATTGAATACATAGAGCAGCTCATCTATCCCAAGGAAATAATATTTTTCAAGTTCTTTTCCGTAGTTATACAACTTGACGGCTTGCTCTCGTCTCCTTTTCCCGAAATTTGTAAAATTTTCAGCAGCAAATTTTGTCCAACTATCCTTTACCCGGTCAATACTTGGATTTTTGTTGTAGCGATCTTGTAAATGGAAAAGTAGCTCACCAAGCCGCGCCCAATTATATGTCCTTGTCTCGATAGCTTTCTTCCCGATGACTTCGAAGTCTAAATAAATACTGTCGATGCATCTTGCTTCATCCGGTATTGTCATGAAACTGTTTATCGACGATGCTAATGCTGTAATACTCTGAACGTTGCCAGCAACGTCAATTCCAAACTGATTGATATAACCGAGATCAATGGCCATATTTATTCCTTAAGCTATTTGGTAAACCGTCTTGCCCTTTAAATTGTTGGCAATGACTATGATTTGGTTTGTCTCTTCCAGATATTTAATAATCTTATCCATCTGATCAGCATTGAAATTGCCATTGTTTTTTAATAATTTTGGGCGAATACACGAGCCTCCTTCTTTTGCTATGTATCTCAGAATTGCTTTTGATCGCTTAGCAACTTCTGACTCCAGAATAAAATTGCTTAAAAGCCACTTTGTCGACGTGTATGCACACTTAACAACGTGGCCGCCTCCTTCAATGTCAAGGCGTTCCAGAATTGTCGACTTTTCATCTTCTGCAAGACGAAGTAACATTGCTATTTTCAATATGTATGGCGACCATCTTCTTAAGAATGGTTCTATATAATCCTTTATTTGTTTTGTTTCGCGCCGAACTTGATTGTACATCGATTCATGAACATCGTTAAATGCTCTCTTTGCGCCATTGGACAAAGAAAATTCTTTTTTGTCGTGGATACTTGTTAAAAATTTAATCATACCTGACTCTACGCGACTGTATTTGCTGTTGACATTAACGCTCGGCAACGCCTTTGGAATGTCATCCTTGATCGGAGGCAGAAACAAAAGAAACCTCGGCAAGAATCCAGAAAGAACATCTTCTTCGTTCAATAATTTTGCAATTTGACTGTGCGTTGTTGCGCCGCAAATAGATATAAATGGCTCCTCGAGAGTTATTGATCCACCTGTCTTGGTGGCTGTTTCATAAAACCGAGGGACATCATACAAATCTGCCATAGTTGAGCGCATCGACATGCTCGAGATGCCGCCTGTAAGTTGCTGCAACCATGTTCCGAATTCGGAGCTTAATATTAAGCCACCGTTCTTCTTAGACAACACATCAAGAAGTGCCGCGAAAGTCGTTCTTGTTGGCAAAAATATATTTTTCTCATACAGTCCATCTTTTTCTTGACATTGTGCCCCCTTCAGATTGTCAACTACGCCTGACCCGATCTTAGATTTATTATAATTTGCTATGATTTCTTGTATCGCATAAGCTGGACCATGAGCAATACGCTGCGCCGTGGTCTTAAACCCACCGGATTTATTAACTTCAATCATCCACAGGTTTGGATAAAGTTTTTGGAAATAGCCTTCTTTTTTTGTCGGCAGGTCATTTTTAGGAATGCAGACAGACTTTTGAACAACTGACGAAATAAGGCTTAGTGTATTGACAGTGGCAGATATTTCATCGCAACCTGTTTGAGCCCGAACACACTCGATATAATCTTTAATAAGACTTGGGAATCCTCTCGTGTCAATTGTAACACCAGTATTGTCAAGTTGATCTTCTACGGTCGCAACCTTTTGCTTTAACACCTCGTCTTTGTCTTCTTCCTGGTCAGTAGTCTTCTTGGCGTTTTTGTCATTTGCCATATTGTCCTCTCAATTTACTATAGCTTCTACAAATAAATCACGAGAGCCTGTTCGTAGCGACAAAACAAGTCGTGATTTGTCCGGATGTCTGTCTTTTTAACTCGAAGATGGACTTGAGGTGATAAGATCATTAACTTCTTAAGTTCCGAACCTACAGCCCTCACATTCCCGCCTGTCCTCCCCGGAATGACCCAGGATACTCGATGCGTAGACGTCTGCGCGTTATGTCGCGCCTCACCAACCCTCACCAACCCTCATGAGCCGGCGTATTGTCGCTACCGGGGGCGAGGCAACGCCTCCGAAGTCTCGGAGGTGACGCCGACTCCCGTGCCCCATGCAACCTCGGCAGATAATCGCGCGCGCTGGCGAGCCTCGCTGGGACGCTTTGTCTTGCCTCCCAATCACCCGGGATACTCGATGCGTCGACATCTGCGCATGGGGTAGCGCCTCACCAGCCCTCATGTCTCACTCATTGTCGCCGGCCCCTGTCGGCCATCGCCCCAGTGGAGTTGGGCAAAATGAGACCGCCGACCTTGCCAGCGCAGGACTGTTCCCTCTTGCAAACAGACCCGAAATGACCCCCAAAACATAATGCGCCGATGTCCACGCATTGTGTCGCGCCTCACTACGCCCTCATTTTCAGGCTCATTTTCGACACCGCCCTGAGGCAGGCCTGCCTTGACACGGCCAAAATTAGGAATTCCCAAAAAAATTATTAAAATTCAGTATTTTATCCTGAAAATTGCAATCCGAATTCCATCGAATTTTGCCAAATTACCGATTATATTGTATTTTTCTGAAACACGTCGCCGACGACGGCGACCGGCCAGAGCATCACCTCCGGCCCACTGCTGAATGCCCCAAACGGCCCATTTCGCCGTTTCGCCAGGCTCATTGGCACCAAACGTCGCCCCCTCGCCGAAAACCGCAGGATCGCGGCCCTGGACGCGGCTACGCACCCATGCCAGCGGCCCAGGCACGAGGCACCGGCCCGGTCCCCTCAAATCCTAATTCGAGAAGTACCTTACAGCCCTGTCAGTCGCAAGTCGGCGTGGCAGAAGAAGTGCATCTTGCCCCTCCCGCCGGGACGGGCATGGAGCCGGCGACGGCGTTGCCCTCGCATCGTGCCGGCACCCACGAACACAAAAAGGCCCGGGACGGTAAAAACCATCCCAGGCCCAGGCTATCTGTTTACTCGTGATTACGCGTTACAATTTCAGCGTGCTATCCCCCTTGTCGTCCTTCTTCTCGGGCGTTCCCGAAGCGTTGGCTTGAGGCTTGGCATCGGATTTCGGGGCCTTCGGGGTTTCCATGGGAGTGGACTTGTCGTCGGTAACGATTTCATCCACAGCCTGGGACGCAGCTTCCCTCGCGGCAGCTTCCCTGGCTTGCTTGTCCTTCCAGCGATTGGTCTGTTTCCAGGGCTCGTTTCCCTTGAGCTTGTTCGCACGCTGCTGACGATAAGTCTCCGTCATCAGGCGCTGGGTAGGGGAGTATCCACACAAATTGCGATACTCTTCCGGAGTAATACCATGGCTTTCCCGAAGATGGGGTTTCGTAATGATATCAAATTGTTTACCACAGAGGCAGCACGTGGCTTTATCGCCTTGCAGAGCATTTACGGGGTTACACTTCAAGTCTGCCTGGGTGTAACCATGCCCAGACATCTTTTTGTCAGCAGGGCCGTTGCCATCATCGCTGGCCCCGGTGTTGCCTTTAGCAATATCAGCCTTCGTTTTGGAAAGGCTCTTAATGGCCTTGTCAGTCAACTTAAGCGCGTCATCAATGGAAAGACCAGGATTAGCTTCCAAGATAACTTTCAGAATAGCTACTTCGCTCATGGTCAGTTTCTCCGACTGTAAATAGTTTACTCGTCTTTGCCCAGCCAGATATTGAGTCGACTGAATTCTTTACTCGCTCTTCGCCGTCATTTCCTGTTTGGAGTGATGTGTTCAGTCTGCCCACAGGGTCGGCATTCGTTCCAGGAAGACCGCCAGCCCATCAAAGCGACCAAGCGGCTCGATGCCGTGCCGGCCTGCTTCCCCTGGCTCGTCCCTGCCTGGCTCTCTGGCAACCATTTTTGCCATGGTGAGCTTTCCGCTTAGGGGGTGCGATTCTCCCTTGCCGATTAACCCCCTGTAGGATAACCGCCTCTATCAATAGAGGAAGTTACTCCCCGTGGGCTCATATGGGTACTTTCTAGGCCATCCCGGAAGATGCGACAATTTGCAAAAAGACTTTTTGCATAAAATCGATCAGAATTTGGGGTGCCCGAAAACATCGTGGGAAAGCTGCGGGGCTTAGGGATACCGCCTTCGACGACAAGAAAGGATGAAACGGAATCTGCCAGAGAAGACGCGTGTGACTTATTATGCCATATTGGTCTTGAATCATGGACGATTAATCTTGACTCACAACAAAACAACAACCTGGCAATGATAGGACCACAACATTATGGGCGATGAAATAAATCAGAATATCATTTTCCCGTTCTATCTTAACGAAAGAACAGGCAATACGTCTTTTATCGATGGGATTTTGACAAAACTTTTTCTAGGCAATGCAAAAAATAAAGATTCAAACCAAATCAACGAAAGAAGTCTTGCGTGCAAAATCATAAACGAATACACTAATGACATTGAACAAATACTATACTCAAAGGCCTTGGCACCGATGACAGAGTATATTCTTGAAGGCCTTAGTGCAATTTCTGACACAACAAGCATTCAAGGAATTAGCTTAAAAACGACATTTACATATTTGAAAGACACGCTCTTGAATGACGAGAGGCCAAAAGATGATGTTGTCGACGCTCTAGGAGAGCTACTGCAAACAGACACAACTTACACAGCTCACATTGGCTTGTTGAAATTTTATGGACTTGACCCTAAAACAATAAAAATTTATTTTGAAAAGATAAACAACCTCCAGGATAACGAAAAATTAAAAGCTTGCTTTTCTTCGATAGGCATTTTCGGAATGAGGTTTATAATAATAAACTACCTCATTACACAGTTCACGTCAAAAATCGAGCGAGAAAGACATTTTGATTTTAGGATATTTGGAGAAATATTTGCCTTGTATGTAACACATGTAACAGATCTTCCTGCTTCAATTGAAAGCTTGAGCACGGAATCATTGATGCAAATAATGTTGCGGACTGTATTCCATGACGGGATAATTTTTCGCGAATGGCAATTTTATGCAGAACGTTCCATTCGCGCGATGTCCACACATGGGAAAAGCCATACAATGCGTGAAACATCTAAAAAAAAGAAAGAACAACCTCTTTTTCATGCGGCACAGATTATTTTTGAAAAACTAAAAAGCCCAGACAACAACAAATCGTTAAGCGAACTTGCAGATGACGTCAGAAAATCAGCAGGATTTGAAGAGTACAATCTTGGAAAAAGACGAATTGAGGATGAAGTCAGAAAATTAAAAAAGAAACAAAAACAGCCTTAACTAAAACGTCACCATGCTTTTGTGTCTAATTTGATAGAAAGTTATTATCAATACATTCTACAAGCCAGAATAGCTTTCGATTTGCCTGTTGAAAATACACGCATTTCCCACCAAGCCCCTCATGCTGGAAGGTCAGTGCTCAAAATCCCGGGGTTTGACTTTTCGATATTCCACCACGCCTCAAATTCAGAAGAATTTATCGCCAAAAATTCCCACTTTGCTGATTGCGGCCTCAAGACGTCACGCTTCAAAAAGTGCGATACCCAGATCTCCCCTGAAAAAAGTTCCGGACTCGAACCCTTGGCGGGGCAAAGGGGGCAATAGAGCCTCCAAGTCCTGCCCCCTTACTACGTGCGCATCATGGTCTTTGATCAGCACGTAGCAATTTCATCGTAATTTAGTATAGAATCAGTGCGTGTCGCTTCAAACCCATCCCGCTCACAACGCAGCACGATTATTCGTCTTCTGGCATCATAATGGTCAACACTGGCTCGCCGTGATCACCCGGTCCCATGATCGCCAGGACGTGGGCAGTGTCCCATCGGCCCGGCTTCATGAGGAACAAGACGTCGAATTCGGCGCGGTCGCCGGCGCTGGAAGCTTTCGCTGCGATCAATGTCCGAAAAAGGAGATCATGAATACGTCCCTCAAGGGACTGACCTTCTCCTTCCAGGCCAGCCGGCGGCGCAAGGTAATCACCATACAGATGGTCAGTGACACAGGTGTTCACCTTGAAGCCTATCTCGGCTGCTTGCTCGGTGACGTCAATCAACACCCCGTCCTCGATGGCTTGTTTCCGCGTGTAGCTGAAAATGATGTTCCAGTCTTCGCCCATTTGGGTATCCTCCCGTTGGAATATTTGAATTTCCTGGGAGGATACCCTGGGGGGAGAAAGAGGTCACTACCGGCAGCGAACACAGACTGTTTGACAAGAAACGGGCGTCTTGGGATTCAAAGGAGGTGTTGAAGGCTTTGTCAGGAAAGATATATTTATCTTACAGCGCTCGACAGCAAAAGTGCAGTACCGAACGCAACATACACGATAAAAATTACCAAAGAAATTGAGAGAGGTTTTTCCCAAGATCTTTTCTGAAAAAAAGGGATATGGTCATAAAAGTATTTAACCTGTTTTCTGCCATCGAAAAACCACCACGCTGCTATGTACAAAAATTTGATGCTGGACAAATTTGCTTTTTCAAAGTTCGCATCGAATACCGTCATCGTCAATGCAAAAAGTATAGAGCCACACATCCAGTACATAGACTTCTTTTCATTCTCGATCTCGCCTAGCTGCTTCCAGTTTTTCATCTGTATAAATGACCCAAATATAGGAGTAAAAAGGAAAGACCAGGCGATTGCAGCTCCAGGATTCCACATCGTCGGAAACTTTCCAAGCGTCTTGCCTAGTCCGTCATCTTCATTAATATGAGCTTCATACTCTAACATGAAAGTCTTGATCTTTAAAATAACTCGACTGGCAGAGTTTTCAAACTTTTCAGTGCGTTTCCAATTGAAAAATTTTTTAGCCTTGAACTTATCGGTGGCCTTCACCGTCACAATGCACTTTGACACATCTTCTCTGATAAGTATTTCAACCTCAAGAGGATAGTCATCAAGAGGCAATGCAGTAAACTTCTTTCCAAAACTATACGTCGAAATATTCTTGTCGTAGGAGATTAATGTCCCGCCAATTGCGTTCATTGCATTAACAATTTTGGCAGAAACATTTTCAGCCTTCTGGCTAAGTTCAAACTCAATACCAATCATGCCATCAATAGTTTGTCCAGCCTCAAGTCCAGCACTTTTTGCTTCAATCATGATTTGCCTCCTTGATGTTTATTCATCGTTGTCGCCACTAGCAAGCTGAAGAAGCTGCGACACACTCCAATTTAGGCCAAATCCAACAAGACCAAGAATCAATAGGCCATAAAATCCAAAGAATAACCATCCAATATAACAATAAGACGCAGAAAGACCGCCAACAACTATCCACGCGAATTTTTTAAAGCTTAGCACGATAAGCATTGTAACGAATACGAGAATTGCCGCAATAAAGCTTCCGGTTTTAAATAAAACAATAATAGAAATAACTGCAACCTGAAATAAAAATGCATTTAGATTTAAGAAGCCAATGAATGCATTGGCCAATGTCGAAGCCTTCATAGTAGTCCTCTTCTTCTATTTATAACCGTATTATTTTGATGGAAACATTACGACAAAAACGTCTGGCAAGGATTTCTTTGCAAGTCCATTCAGACCTACCCTCCTGCACCTACGTGCCGGCCACCCTGAAAATAGGTAACTTAATTCCTATTTACAAGAAAAAAAGGTGAATTGTCTGGTTCGCCCCTTGCCGCCAGTCCCGTATTGGTAGCCAGGGGGAGAAATGGCTAATATCCATGAAATATTGGGAAAAAGAATCCAGTCGCTCAGGAAGAAAGCCGGGCTGACCCAACTGGAACTGGCCGAAAAAGCAAATTTATCCTTGAAGCACCTCGGGGAGATCGAACGCGGCCGGGGCAATCCTACCCTTGAAAGTCTTCACAACTTATCAGTCGCGCTCGATATCTCCCTAATGAAGTTATTTGACCTCGAAGTTGATCTGCTCACAACCAAGGTGACAGAAGAACTTGCCATAGACATTATTCAGTCAGCATCCCCGAGCGACAAAACAAAGATCCTTAAGATATTGACTGCCCTGACAGAATAGATCCAGCTAGCCATTAATCATAGAACTTCGGATCATTGTCCGTGACTTTCAGATCGTTGAACCTGCCACGAACATTATCTTCTTCTTTCCCTATCGCATTTCGAACGTTATAACGACCAACAATGACACCACCTCCGTGAGCGATTGTTTTGACCACACCGCCAACAACGACACCTAAGGCGATCCCAACGACAAATTTCAAAAGCATGATATTCCGAACCTCCATGAAAATAGATTAGATGACCAGAACGTCAGCCATTGCCTTTCGACACAGCAACTATCTGATCAAGATATTCTCTGAAAGTTGCAGTGAGATGCATGCCTATCTCTGCCCACCGCCGTACAAACACTCCTTGTACTCCTGAATCTGCCGCGCCCATGACATCAAAAAGGTGTTCGATGGGTTGAAAGCGCTTGGTGATCTCTTCGATCAGTTCGAGCATTTTGTCGTTGGATTCTGCTTCAGTCGGCATGTTCACCTCGTGATCCAGGAGGCCGGGGACCAGAAGAGGATACCCTCGGGGCAAGGGCCTGGTCACGGGGCTGGGCAGCTGATGGGGAGGCCGGGGCGATTGGTAGCGCCGCCGGCCGAATCGGACATTGGGCCTAGGCGGCCCACCCTTACGATTTGGGGGCGAGGGGCCAGGGCAATCTAGCCCGCAAGGGGAATGGGCCAGGACGGGGCCGTAGGGCGCGAATCCAAGGGATGTCCAGAGGGCCGGGGCTGGGATGCTGGCCGCCACTCCCCTCATGAGGCAACGGAAGATCAATTACTGAGCAAAGCTCATGAACATAAATTTCATTTCACGTTGACAGAAAGTCACCTTAAAGCTATCTGGCCATTTATTCATCCGAACACTAAGGAGCTAATCATGATCGATAAAGAAATTTGGGCAGAAGCTTTAAACCTGGCGAAAGACCAACTCCGACACGGCAAAGTTCATTTCAGCGAATTGGAAGTCGTAACGAAGAGCATTTACGAAAAACTGACTGCTCTCAGCGCCGGCCCGATCATTGACGTCCAGCCCGAGCCCATGAAGCAAATCGAAACTGCGCAGCATGTGAAGACCAAGAAAGGTGTCAAATGTGCCGTCTGTGGCGTAGAATTTAAGGTTTTAGGCACGAAACATCTTGAGACTCATGGTCTGACACGTAAAGAGTACATGAACAAGTTCGGCGTCACTAAGAAAGATATGTCGGTCAAGATTGCCAGAAAAACGCTTACAGGCGAAAACAATCCCCTCAAGCAGATTCAGATGATTATGAAGGAATTTGGAATGAAGCGCGGAGATGTTACTCAGTTTGTTCTGGACAATGGTTTTGACGGCATGAAATCGCTTGCTGCTGCCGCTAAAGAAAAGAATGTTGGCATTCTTGAGTTGCTGAAAGTTCCTGCTGAAGCAAAATAGACCAAGATCGACAAAAAATAGTTAGGCCCAAGCAAGAAGCCCACGTCTTCCATGTCAAAGTGGACGGCGTGGGCTTTCTATATGAGCATTCAGTCTTGGATAATGCCGTCTGCCAAAAAATCACCCTTTTCATAACTAATTTAAAACGCAAAGACGGGGCTATCCAGTCTTTTGTTGAAACAATTTAATTATAAAACAAAACGCTGGGGGAAAAATAAAAAAAACACTTACCCTAGAGCTATTAAGACTACCTATTTGACGCGAGGATCTTCTGGTTCCCATGGCGTACGTTCACACCAACCATCCACAATTTCCACGTTGTCTGCGACACTGCTCTGATCCGGTTCTTCAAGCTCAGTATAAGTATGTTCGAAAAGATCAACATGAAACGGCTTGCCGCATTTTTTGCTTGGACAAACTCCGTCAATGCTCATCACGTATGACGACTTGTCGCCCATCTCCGCTTCTTCGCTAGAGATCAATTCCCAATCAGCACATTCAACATCAAAATCATGACCGCACGACTTGCACTTGCACTTCAAGGACATGCCACTACCTCTTTGTTGTTTTCTGCAGAAATGCTATTGGCTATTATCAAATTTAAACATCGCAAGCTGAAAAGCCTACTTAAAAACCTGAGGGACGTAAAGCCCACTTGTCAATGTCTGTGATTAACTCCGAGACACTTGAAGACTGATCCCGAGTCCTTAATACTCCTCAGAATGCTCCCGATGCCGATCCCAATTGTCCATGTAGAGTTTGGCTAACCCGGGGTCTCGAATGATCAGCAGGTTCTCAGCATTCTTCTCTTCGGCTGCCTTAGTGAAGTTAAAAGACCCTGTGACAACAATCACACCGTCAATTATCATCACTTTATTGTGAGCGATGGCATGTTTGTCGTCAATCCAGACTGGAATGCCTTCATTTTTAAGAAATGTCGCCCCGGTATAAGTGGCTTTTCTTTGACTTTTATCGAGAAGAGCTTCGACCTTTACTCCCCGGCGAGAGGCATCAACAAGGGCCTTTGCTATTGGAGCAGAGGTAAAACTGTAAGCTTGCACATAGAGTGTCTTTTTAGCTTGACCAATGGCATCAACAATTGCTTGCTGTGCGCCACCCCTTGGAGAAAAGTACACACTAACAGGCGTGTCATGAAGACCAATGTCGTAGGCCTGGATGGCTCCTGGGTAAAATAGCCAGAAGCACACAATCAAAGCCGAGAGGCAAAATTTCATTGGAGCACCTTTGCGGGGGCAAGAGCATGCCTCACCCCCGCTTACTTGACTCGCCTACTTCTGCTTGGCGATGATCTTGTCTTTGATCTTGTCGTAGGTTGCGCCAGGAATGATCTTTTTGGAAACAAGCTGATCCTTCTTGGCGTAGGGACGGCCCTCAATGATCTTCTTGGAGTAGGCGTCACCAATGCCAGGCAGAGATTTAAGCTGATCTTCGGTCGCGGAATTCAGGTCAATAAGCTCGGCCTTGGCGGCAGGAGCTTCGAGCTTAGCCGGGGAGGCCGTGTTCGGAGTGGTGGCTTTCTGCCCGGCAATGCCCGCAGAAGCCATGCAGCAAACCAGCAGCAGAGCAACGATAAGCAAATACGCTTTCTTCACAGGGGATTCTCCTGGATTCAGGGTTGAAAAGGGGAGAACGCCTGCCCCAGCCTATTTCAAATTGTGCTGCGCACGGTACGCCTTGACCATTGGGTCGGTGACGTCCTTTGGGTAACAGAGCGGAGAACGGCCACCCGGTCGGCTGTAGGCACTTCTCCCGCCACAACTCCTACCGTTGCGCATGGTGTTGTAGGGACACGGGCAATTGCCAGGGTAGGAACTGATTGACTCCTTGATCATCATGTCTCGGACTTCTTGATCCGTGCCTGCGAATGATAAGACAGGAACCAGAACCAAGGCAAGCGTCAAGAAAAGTCTCTTCATAATACCGCCCCTAGGTTATTGATTTTTGTCTGCCCATAATCCTTTTTTCTCGTCCCGACATTGAGGGCCTGATTAAGCCATTGACAAATCGTATATGTTTAGATCCAATGCAAGTCAACTTCAAGCTCTAGATTTATTTCCGCGATAAGTATTTTGAAGAGAAGATCGGTCAGACGTCTTTCCATGGACTGATCTTCACCTTCCAACCCAGACGGAGGGCCTAGGTAATACCAAACTTTATTTGAATACAAATTTCAGATCACGACGTTCTGAAACAATGGATCAGATGAAATATGCCTGCAAAACCATGACCAGTCTTCGTTTCAAATAAATCCAGGAGCAGCTGATGGTTAATAATAAATTTGACCACATCTTAGACAGGCTTTTAAATCCAAAATTTTTGTATACTCGCTTTGAACTAATTCAAAATAGGAATCTAATACCGAAAAATCCAGGGATATATACGTGGTACTTCAAAGAAATATCGACACTTGTGCCTACGGACGATTGCCACGTTTTCGAAAACAAGAAATTATTATATTTAGGCATATCTCCTAGACAATCTCCATCTGCATCGATGAGCAAACAAAATCTTCAAAAAAGAATAATAAATCACTGCAGAGGTAACGCGAGTAGCTCAACGCTAAGGTTTACCCTGGGTTGCTTAAGAGGACTTCCTCTCTGGCGTGTGGGCCGACGAACGAACTTTGGGAAAGAAGGTGAGAAATCATTATCAGATTGGATGAATACAAACGCGTTAGTGACCTGGGTTGAGTACCCTAGTCCATGGGATATCGAGCATCGACTTATCTGCGAAACAAAGCCACCTTTGAATATCTCAGGGTCTTTTCATGAATTTAAAAATACAATCCTTGAGTTACGTTCACAAGCAAAACAACACGCACAATCTATCTCGCTTGCTCGGTGACGTCGATTAAGTCACCGCCCTCAATTGCCTGCTTGCGCGTATAGCTGAAAATGACACCTCATTCCTCCCTCATTTGGGCATCCTCCTATTGGAAGATTAGAACTTCTAGGGATGATACCCTGGATCGAAAAGGAGATCACAGATTTATGACATTTAAGATTTATAAAAGCCATACAAGGCAAATAACTATACAGTTTTCGTCCTTCAATGCGGCTCGCCTGTACTAACATTATTTACAACTGACAAATTTAGCAAGATACTATTCTCTCGGCATTGTTTATAGATACGTCAAATAAATCTTCATTTGTATTATAAAAAAGCAGAGAATTTATATTGAATCCGATCCTCAAGCTGCCACATGGTCCATTCTTTTGCTTAGCAAGAATGATCTCTTTAAATGTTTGTTGAGTGTTGTCATCTTCGTCAACAGACACGACTGCATTGTTTTTAATGTAAAAGACTACATCTGCATTGTTTTCTATAAACATGCTTGTGTCTATCGTGTATTCATTTTTTGTGTACCTATCCCTCGCCCCTTCCAGGTCGTCATAAATTAAAACGATTGCAGTATTTAGTTTTTCAGCTAACTTCTTAAAAGATATCAAAGCCTTTTCTATTGTCGTCTTGTCTTTAGTGACATCACCGAGCAATTGCAGAGAATCAATAACAATAAGCTTTGGGACTATTTTTGAACTCAAACATTTAGTCTGAATCTTTTTAAAAGTATATTTAGTATCACAAAAAAAATTTATCGGAGCTTTGTTAATAATTTCACCAAATTTATAAAGCTGTTTTAAGTCTCCATACCCTAGCATATTTAAATAGAAATGACTGTAACTAGTGTTTGAAAGCTGGAAAAGAATTTTTTTGACCAGCATCTCTGGCGATGCATCAAGACTGAAATAAAACACTCTATTCCCGTGATTAATTGCTGTGTTTGAACTAATATTTAGCGCAAGTGATGTTTTATGAGAGTGTGGCATACCAGCAAGTATAATTAAGTCTTTTCTTTGAAAACCTTTTGTGTAAAAATCAATTTCAAAAAAATCTGTTGGCACACCTGTGATTACATAGTCCATCCTCAATCTTGTTTCGAGTTCAGTGTATATATTAGTGAGGACGTCTCGAATATTTGTTTTTGATTTATTCATGTCTAGCTCTCGCTTCGCTAACTTGTTTTCAATGATTTAGCCACTACCTGAAAACTAGCGCTGCCCCATACATTAAGACACTTGTTAAAATATATCCACTTCATTTATTAAAAGCCTTAGGAATCTCTGCATTGGTGGCATTGTTTTTCCTGAGTACGAAAGAGAAGGAACTCTGACCGGTCGTGCAATTCCACACTCTGATCTTATAAAGATTTTATAACTTGTCGCATCTGTCAATATTTCGCCGCTAATTTGAATTACTGAAAAAAATCTACTTTCATTAATACACTGATTTATTCGATTTAAAGTTATTTTTCCCAGTCTGGTTGTCATGCAATTTGAATAGTTATTGTCTTTGCAACGAGAAGTCTTGAAGAATGCAGTTAGTTCACCAGTATTAAGAAGAGTTATTTCTTTTTTTACACCGCACCATCCTGGAAAAACTTTGAGTACTATTTTTTCAAATTGATAAGTTTTGTTCTTTGCAATGAAATTTTTATTATTCAAAAGTATTTCATATATTTTCTCGTGCATCGTTTCGATATTTTCAAGATTAATTTTAGGAGATCCATTTTTCTCATGCCACTCAATCATTAACTTTGATATCATTATAATTCTCTGTGAATACATCAATATACAGTATTTTGCGGATACTTTCAATACGCTTTTGTTTATTATACCATTTTAAATT
The DNA here is from genome assembly GCF_000010665.1 of Solidesulfovibrio magneticus RS-1. NCBI lineage: Bacteria > Pseudomonadati > Thermodesulfobacteriota > Desulfovibrionia > Desulfovibrionales > Desulfovibrionaceae > Solidesulfovibrio > Solidesulfovibrio magneticus. The sequence continues at coordinate 3,668,758 of NC_012796.1, forward strand.
CAAAAGTAAACTTAATAATTTATCTGGAGTCAAAAAAAATGCAAAACAATTCTCTGTCCGGCGCACTCCCTTAATTGCCCCTTGAAGCCGAAACGACTTGATCACCTCGGGGCAAGGGCCAGGTCACGGTGCTGGGGCAGCTAACGGGGAGAGCCGGGTACTCGGCAGCACCGCCGGCTGAATCGGACATTGGGCCTAGGCGGCCCACCCTTGCGTTTTTGGAACTAACGAGACCAAACTGCAGCCCGCAGGGGAAAACCCAAGGGCGGGGTCGTAGGGCGCGAATTTGGGGGGTCTCCGGGGAGCCGCAACAGGAACGGGGACGAAGGCCCGCCCGACGGCGGCAGAGAATCGCTGGACTAGAGGGCTGCCATGAGGCTGGAACTACTTGAAGAAATCAACTTGACGGTTTTAACGGAGTTTCCGCCGAATGATGACCACAAGGCCAGTGAGCAGAACGATCCCTTGGCAGATGCGAGTGAAGGCTCGGCGAATCAGTGCCATTTTGTCTTGTCGAAGACACCACGCTGGGTCAGTTCACTTTCCTTGTAGCCGTCGAAGTTGAATCGGCCGGGCACACTGCCGCCGTCATGACGTTTGGTCCGCAATACGAAAACCGCTGACAGGATGAAGACGACAACGGCAATGACTGAGGTGATGATCCATTCCATGGCGATTTGGTAGCAGGAGGACCGGGGCTTGTCATCTTGCCGGGATATGAAGACCTCGGCCGAAGGGAGGTTGGCCGTGCCTCCCCCTAGTCCGGCCGGCGGCATAAACTAATCAACATAGCAGTGGGTGGGCGGTGACACATAAAAAGCCCCAGCACGGGGAGGCGCACTGGGGCTGAGGGGGAGGCCGCATCAGGCTGGGCGGCATCGAAAGGTTGGCTTGCTATTCGGCTTTGTCTTTGCCACGCCGTTCCCACAATTTCATGTCTTTCATTTTGGCGCGACGTTCTCGAACCAAGGCTTTACTGACCAATGCTTGGGTCTTTTTGTAGCCGAATTTTTCCTTATATTCTTCTGGGGTGAGGCCATGGGCCGCCAAGTGCTTCTTGGTAATGACTTTGAATGATTTACCGCACTCTAGGCAGGTTACCGAGGCTTCCTTGATAGCCTTTTTCGGGTCAATGGCCGGGGCGGCAGCATCGGCATTAATCGTGGCGATTTGACCTGTGCTGACAGCAGCAATGCCTTGAGCGACGGACTTGACCATGCTGATAATTTCATCTTCAGTCATTGGCCGGGCGTTAGCTTGGGCTTTTACGATTTCAAGAGCGCTCTGGATATACTCTTCCATTTTTTCCTCACTGGATGGGTTCGCAGACGAGATGAATTGCTGACTAAATATGGGATGTCTTTCTTTGCTGTCAAGAATGAAATGGCCTTCGATTAGTTCATATTACCGTTGGATTTTGCTTAGGCCAGTATGCTTGCCTGATGGACCAGGGAATCAGGGCTAGCGGAGAATAGCTACGGGGCAAGGGCCAAGTCACTTGGCTGGGCCATCTGACAGATTCAAACATCACCAAACAAGGACGAATGACATATTCCATTCTTCAACCCTGGATCATTTAAGACACTGAAAATCTGGGACTTACTTAATAAAAAATGATAAGATTCAAGTATTGGCCGAGGAGTGTAAACAAAAGAACTTTCTAAAAAATGTGCTAGTTCATTAGCCATGCAAAGAACAACTGCATAGCTGATAGCAGTAAAATCAGCATCGACATCTTCGATGTCAATAAACTGGGGCGCGTGGTGAAATCGTATGGCATCAACAGAATAATCAGGAAGATTGAAAGACCTACAAACAACACATCCAGAAGTTGAATGGCTTATTCCATATTCATTTATTTCATCTTGAATACTATTCAAAAAACAATCCGACTTGGAATCATATAATATTAACTTCCCAATATCATGAAGTATTCCGAGCGTAGACGCTACAGAAGATTCAACATGGTGAAAAGCAGGAGAAATTTTCTTTGCAATATACGCAGTCATTCCAACATGCGACCAAAGCTTATTCATAAGGGCCTTAGACATACCAGCACTTTTAGCCGAACTCTCGAGTATTTCTATACAAAGTAGAGTCTTAAGATTGCCAAATCCAATTACATTGATAGCACTTTCTAAACTCGAAACTTTTGATTTAATGCCGAAAAAAGAGCTATTTGCTAACTTAAGAATATTAGCAGTTAGAACTGGATCAGAACTTGCTAATCCAGCTAAAATCTTAGGCGTAGTGTTTGGATTCTCAAGACGTCCCAACACAGTTGAATTCGTTGCCCCTGCCGCCACTTGATTCATGGATCTGGCAATTCTTTGAGGCAGGACCGAAGGAATTTTAAAGACGTCTTTTGAAAAACTACTGTTTCCACTAGAATCAAAAAGCATTTGTTGAACAAAACTTTTAATCTTATCTGTTTCATCTTGGCCATATTCTATCGATGATTTCCCATGCTTTTCAACTTTTGGGCTTGTAAGACAAGAAACTTCTAAATATGGCAGTTTTTCGTGCCGAAAAGAAGATTTCTCTTTTTTAAAATAAATCATCAAAACAACTGCTACAGCAATTACCAACAACACAACACCAACAAAAATCATTAAAAACCTCTAATTGAGTAGTTCAGTAAATAACGACTACCCAAACTCCAACTGAAACTGGATATTTTTTAATTGGGCGGACTGAAAGTCCAGCTACGAACCGACAATATTCGTAGCCGACTGCTCACATCAAACCCGTCGTTGAGGTCACGTTCAAGATGATGCGCAAGATACTTCTGGATTATATCTTTGGTCAATGCGCAGGAGGTGACGCATAAGTAACCCCGCGCCCCAAAAGGGCAACCCGAGTGCCGCTTCTTCACCAGGCTTGCCAGCTAATCCGAATAATGCGTGCGCAAATCCCTGCGCATGCACGTAGAGCATCCTGGTGAGGATTTTACGTTTTTCATTGAAAAAGGCAAATCCGGTCAAAGGCTCAAAAAAATGTATTATTTCTAATATTTATCGACAATAATTGATACTAATCTTTCAAATTCTGTCAACAACCCGCACCAAGGCTGGCTCTCTCAGTTCGCTCCGGCTTTGGCGCCATATGCGCGCGCCCGTCGACAGCTGGGATACTTGCCGACCTGCCACCAACACTGGCTCGGAGTGATCACCCGGACCCATGATCGCCAGGACGTGAACGGTATCCCAGCTGCCCGGCTTCATGAGAAACAAGATGTCGAATTCGGCGCGGTCGCCAGCAATGGAAGCTTTCGCCGCGATCAATGTCCGAAAAAGAAGATCATGAAGACGTCCCTCAAGGGACTGCCCTTCTCCTTCCAGGCCGGCAGGGGGCACAAGGTAATCACCATAGAGGCGGTCAGTGACACAGGTGTTCACCTTGAAGCCAAGCTGATTCGCTTGCTCGGTGACGTCGATCAACACCCCGTCCTCAATGGCTAGTTCCCGCGTGTAGCTGAAAATGATGTTCCAGTCCTGGTCCATTTGGGTATCCTCCCTGTTGGAATCTTGAATAATTCCTAGGAGGATATCCTGGGGCAGGAGGACAGGTCACGCATAAGACAAAGATGCTGTATAAATAATTAGTGTCTGAATTGATTAATTGTAAAATCATAGATGTATATAGTATTTTTATAATTTTGATTCGTAACTAATAAAATTTTAATGTAAAAATTTAATAAAGTCATTCACTTGATTGTTATGTCAAGTCAAAGTTTTTAGCTAATTCTGCCTTGAGTAGTAAAAACTCTTTTTCTAAATCGTCAATCTGTGCTTTGACAAAATCAATTTTGCCGCCCTTTGCATTGTTTTCAATATTTTGAGCTATTGCTACGAGTGTGTGTCCACCAACATAGCTTGAGGCTCCTCTCATAGTATGACAATGGCGCACAAGGCTTTGTAAGTCATTAGAATTTATACTCTGTTTGATTAGAAAAAGATTGCGAGGCGTATCTTCTAGAAATATTTTTATAACATCGCGTGCAACGTCTTCGTCGTTTAACATGCGTTCAAGACAAGTAACTCTATTAAATAATTCATTGCAGTACTTTTTTGGAGTTCCATCTGAATGGGTATCAGTTTCGTCTGGATTCTGTGTGTGTTTAGAATTTTGCTCGCCATGAAGCCATTTTGCAAGAACTTGAGTCAAATTTTTAAGCATTATCGGTTTGGATATATAATCATCCATGCCTGCGTCGAGGCACTTTTTTCGATCACCAGTCATTGCATTCGCTGTCATCGCTATGATCGGTATGTTATGATTAATAACTTTTGAGAGGGGGTCTCGAATGCGCTTTGTCGCTTCGTACCCATCCATGTCTGGCATCAATACATCCATGAAGACGATATCGAAATTGATTAATTCTAAAACTTGAATTGCAGCTGCTCCGCCAGAGACAGTTTCGACGCTTAATCCTAACTTTGTTAGTATGCCTGTTGCTACTTGTCTGTTGGTTGTGTTGTCATCGACAACAAGAATACGCCCACCTTGAGAGAAATGAATGATATTCTCATTTGTATTACAATGTGTGATTATGTTTTGATTGTTAACATCGTCTGTATCAATAATAACACTTGAAAGTATTTTAAAAAAATCAGATTGGCGAATAGGTTTGTTTGCATAAGCAGAAAAACCTACTTTTTTATAGATTTCTACATTTTCGTTCTGACCTAGTGAGGTCAAAATCACCATTTTGGTCCTTGAGAGACGAGGATCGGCTTTAATAGCCCGTCCCAGTGCTTCTCCGTTCATGCCGGGCATTTTTGAGTCAATCACAGCGATAATGAAAGGATTATTCTCGTTCAAAGCTTTATAAAGTGCTTGCAGTGCACTTGGAGCGTCAATAACCGTAGAAGGGCGCATCCCCCAAGTTGTCATAAGAGAATACAGGATGTCACGGTTGGTTGCATTGTCGTCCACAATTAAAACGCGCACCTCAAAGAGGTTCGCGGGTATGAGTGTCGTCTCATGGGTTCCCGGCGGTGGTATCTCAAGACGTACCGTAAACCAAAATTCAGATCCCTGACTTTCTTGGCTCGTGACTCCGATTTCTCCCCCCATTAATTCTGTAAGTTGTTTTGAAATTGCTAGACCCAAACCGGTTCCTCCATATTTCCGGGTTGTCGATGTGTCAGCTTGAGTGAATTTATTGAACAAATTACGAGTATTTACTGGTGAGATTCCAATTCCTGTGTCACAGACAGAGAAGCGAAGAATACAATTTGTTGTGCCATCTTTTACAAGTGTGACTCGTAAGGTTATTTCGCCAGCATGGGTGAACTTGATTGCGTTGCCCGTCAAATTAGTAAGTATCTGACGCAAGCGCCCTGGATCACCTCGTAACCATTTAGGGACGTTGGGTTCAACTTTACATAAAAGTTCAAGGCCACGACCATACGCTCGTAACGCCATAGTATCGTCGAAGTCATCAAGTAGATTTATAAGATTGAAGTCAAATGACTCAAACTCAATCTTTCCAGCCTCTATTTTAGAAAAGTCGAGAATATCGTCAATCAAGTCAAGCAAGGAGTCGCCACTGGAACGAATAGCTTCAGCGAAACGTGTCTGTTCATACGTAAGGTTGCTATCCAATAAAAGTCCCGTCATGCCAATTATTCCATTTAACGGAGTTCTAATTTCATGGCTCATGTTGGCTAGAAATTCTGATTTTAAATTGGCAGACTCAAGTGCTTGCGTTCTTGATTGAATTAGTGAAAATTCGAAAGATTTACGCTCTGTGATGTCAAGGTTTCGAACAAATCTACCGAGAGAAGAGCCATCTGATAATATAATTTGCTGACAATGATGATGAATCCAAACAAGTTTGTTAGCTCTATTGAAAATTTTGAATTCAATGTCGCATTGTTGATTGTTCTCAGAAAAAATGTTTTTGCAGTGTGTTTCTAGTTTGCTTAAGTCTTCAGGTTGAACAATTTCATATATAAGTTGCTGGTTTTGGATAAATTCCTCAGGCCGGTAGCCGGTCACACGTTCGCAGGCTGGTGATACCCAGAGTAAATTTCCGTCACTTCCGACCCAATACTCCCATTCATAGCTGTAATCAGCTATAGCTTTGTATTTTTCCTCCGCTTTTTTTATCAAATCGTATTGACGACTAACTAAAGATTCTCCAACAAATTTAGCTACCAGTAAAGAGAGTAATGAAGCTATGCCAACTAATACTAAATTAATGAAAAAATATAAATTAGCTGTTTCCAGCACAGTCGCACGCGGAGTGTTGGCGATGACGACCATGTAAGGAAGTCCATTGGGGGGTAGTTTTAATTTAATGAAATAATAGATGGCTTCGACACCGTCGTCTCTAATGCCAGATATTGTTCCTTTTTCTTGATCTGTTTCGGCAATTGTTTTCCATGTATCAATATTGTATGGGATCCCTATGTGTGGCGAATTTAGTTTCCAAGATTGCTCAGCCAAAGAAATGCCGTTCCGATCAACCAAGGTTATTCTAGTACCATTCAAAATACTTATTTTGCTAAGGTGGTCTAAATAAGTATCAAGTCGGTAAGTTACAAACAAGACTCCTGCAATTGTTCCACCATTATCTTTAACAGGAAAGCCAAACTGCAAGACAGGAACTCCCGCGAGTCGACTGACAACATAGTTACTGACACTAATACTTTTGCCGCGGATAGCTTCGGTGAAAGCTTCTCTGTCAGACAAATTTATTATTCCATTGGGTGGTATAGCTGAAGCTTGGACATTTCCATCTAAATCAAGAAGGACAATATTGACTATGTTTTTATTGTCAAGAATGAACTGCTTAAATAATGAGTTGCATTGGGATACTGAAAAACTTTTGACTTCTGGTAGCGCAGATAAAGTACTTAAATAATGATTTATTTGATTAAATTTTACAGCTTCGATAGTTGCAACATTCTGAGCTAGATTGGCTATTTCTTTTTTGAACTCTTTAATGGCGAGTCTTCTTTGGGCCAAGCCATAAAATATAACAAATAGCAAAACAGGCAGCATGCTGGATACAACTAGCAAGAATAGATTTCGATTTATATCAGACTTATTAAACATGCGGCAAAAGTATTTCAGAATGTTGTTCACAAAATTAAACCAATGTTTTTTAACTTAGCGAAATAACGTTAGAATAAATGCAAAGCAAATTGCCTTTTATTGTGTTTATACTTGTAATAGTCATGGTAAACGTTTAAAAGTTTTGGTGTGGGATCATGGCATTGTTGCTTGTGGTAGGAGTTGATAAGGGCTTGAAGTATATAAGTGTAGAGGTAGGAGGTTATGTAATAAATGTGGAATCTTTACATTATGTTGTCTATGCTTTGGTGCCAATGCGTCTTAGATTGAGAGCTTTTATTTCCAAATATTAAAATTGTATAGGTCTTTAACAAATCGACCGTTTTTTCTCTGTTGGTTATTGTACTAGATTTTTTCAAGTTCTGTATTGTATTCTAGTGCGAACATCCAATGAAGAATGAAAATTTTGGTTGTAAAATTCTTTCTTAATGTTGTGCATTTGCATACCACATCTTGTCGTATAATTGTGAATAGTAAGTGTTGCGAAATCAACGTCTCCACTGGTGTGTTTTATGTGTTTTTAGTTTGTTGCTGGCGAGTGCCAAGTTGTTTCTAGGCATGTTTCTTTTTGTGTATTTGTTAATTCTTTGAGGGCCATAAAACTTATCGGTTTCATGAGAATTCTGTCAAAGGTTCTTTTGCCTGCTTGCGCTAGCACGATGTCAGTTGTCGTCGCTGTGATGGCATATATGGAGGTTGATGTGTTTAAGGTAGACTTTCTGATCAAATGTGTGCTTTCGATGCCGTCCATTAAGGGCATGTTTATATCCATCAATATCAGGTCAAAATTTTCAACCTTTGACGCTTCGAACGCTTCTTTGCCGTTGCGTGCAAGGGTAATCTCATGGCCAAGTTTTGAGAGCATACGCGTGTAAACTATGATGTTAACATCATCATCCTCGGCTACAAGTATTTTCATGTTTTTTAATGGTGGTTTGTTCGTTTGATTTTGCAGCTATTTTCTTAGTTTTCGTTTGTTTGATCATCTAATCTTACATCTGTTTTGCAGGTTTAGTGCATGGTGTTTTTACCTTTAGAGGGGGGGGGGGCAACCGTGCATCCTGTTTAATCCTTGTACCTGACATAGTATTGATAGTCCACAGTCTCAGGAGAATAGTTTTTATGAACAATAGGAATACTTGCAGTTAAGGTTTGAATTTTTTACAATTTCTGTTGCTCTGCTGGAAATTTAACATGTTTCGCTTGCCGAAGAAACCGCAGGAATTAGTAGGTCCGCAATGAGTAAAAACACTTGATGAAGCGCGAAAGATTATTAGTGACGATTTTTTTAGTGCGAAATGCCACTGGTCTAGTAAAGGTAAGAGGGGTATCGCTTCACATCGTGTGCATTGCATTTACTGAAATGTCTGTAGAATCAACATCTAAGACCAAAAACTTACTGAAAATCGGATGGTTAGGATATACGGGAAGATCCTGGGGGTTCTGACCAGGGGGAGTGAAAAGGGCTGGCGAACTGGAAAAAGCCCAAGAAAAGGGTGGTAGAGAGCAGGGGAGGATGTCCTGGGGACAGGCCAGGGGGGATGCCCCCTCCCCCCCAACGCGCAGACGTCTGCGCACCACATGATGCCTCACTGACCACTCATTATCCGGTTCATTTTCGACTCATCGGCCCGCCAGCCCCGGCTATCCCAAAATTTTAAATTTCGACAAATACGACGCATCTTTCTGAAATCACTTATGATTCACACATAACTTGCGCTCAAAATCTTTCAAATCGTGTCAACACACTGAAATTAATGAGTATAGCGGAACATTCTGCGCCGCTGTGGCCACTGGAAAGGAAAAGCAGGCAAAGAAGAGAATTGCGGATAAATCAAATACTATATCACGTTTAAATACGGTCTGAACCTAAAACAGCGCACTCAATCCTAGCAGTTCTTTCATCAATAGACTTCAATACAAGGTCGTCTAGGACAATGGTTTCTCGAGATTTAATCTCATTTGGAACAGTCAAGAACGACCTATTAATCATACATCCATCGGCAGCTATCTCCACACACGATATTTCGATGTTCTTATGAACCTTACTGGTTAAATTAGTCAACTGTATACGAGCTAAAGTTTTTTCCTGACATTGAGCGACATCCATTACCAAGGAAACATCCAACGCCCCTTTTCGTTCAGCCAATCCGACACTGCAAGCACCGACAACGGCGGTCTCAATTCTTATCCCATCATTCAATACCGTCTTAGCCTTAGGACTACCCAGAAACTTACCAATTAAACTATTATCAAACCCTGAAAATACAGCAAAAACAGCAACAACTGACACCAAAACAACCCCAAATAAATAAACACTGGCGCTCTTCTGCGATGAGATTTTAAAAAATTTCTTCATTTCATACATTCCTATCGTCAACAAAAAAAATACAGGCAGATACTACAGGACCAAAATAAATCAAAATCTACCTGCACACCAAAACACGACAATGCAAATCTTGACACTCTAATTCACTTACTGACTGACAATTCTTCCTCGTCATCAAGTGCTGAAACAAGACCTTTAGAATTAGTACGTTCAGTCTCTTTTTCTTTCAAATCAATCACTCCAATCCTCTCCCCATTCTCTCCACAAAGAATAATATGCCCCTCGTCTTCGAGCGTAACCATCCGTACTTCGGGATTAAAAGCGTTTATCCCAGGATCCTGAGACCAGACACTCTCTGGTGCCAAGCAAACACAAAGAACCATACTGAAAAAATAGAGAAATATGAACACTATTAGGGCCTTCAACGAGTTCTCTACACGCGGGCAAAATGCCCTCCCTGATTTGCCTTGTGCTCATAGAAAACGCAACGAAGAATTCACAGCCGCATTCCTAACGCAAAAGGACCCCGTGCACATAGTGGGCAACACAGAGCATTGTCATTCCTGATGAACCACCTCGGCACAGCGCGCAGCCCTCTGCGCATTGGGTAACGCCTCGCCAACCCCTGATTTTCCGGCTCATTTCGCCCCTGCGGCCCGGCCCGCCCCGGCATCCCAAAACTTCAAATTTCGACGGATCCGACACATCCTGCTGAAATTACTTACGATCAGCGTGAAATCAGCGTTCAAATTCGTTCAAATTCGTTCAACACACCGAAATAACATATGAAACACAGAACGCGCCGCCGGGCCGGGAAAACCTGGTGGACAATACGGGTGGATGGGGGACCGGATGACAGGGGGATTTGGGATTGCGGATAAATCGGGGCCGCCAACGATGCCAACAGGCATAGCCCGCTGAAAAACGAAAAAGGGGCCAGGACCATCGGTCCTAACCCCTTGAAATCATGGAGCCAGCATGGAGACTCGAACTCCAGACCTGCTGATTACGAATCAGCTGCTCTACCAACTGAGCTATGCTGGCGAATGTGTGGAAAGGCTTGATACACGCGACATTCAGGGGCGTCAAGGGGTTTCGGCGACCGGCCAAAACTGGCCATCACTGGTCACTATTGACCGCGCTTTGCGGTCATAAGCGCGTATCTCCAGCCAAGTCCATCGCCACAAAAAGCCCGACAGGAATTCCCGCCGGGCGAGGCAGCCTATTTCGCGCCGCCCTTGACGCGCTTTTCCCAAAGCCTCATTTCCTTCATCTTCTTGCGGCGCTCACGCTGCAATTCCTTGCACACCAGCGGCATGCCCTTGGGATAGCCCCACTTCGTGCGGTATTCCTCCGGGGTCAGCCCGAATTTCGCCAGATGTTTTTTGGTCAGGATCTTGAACGACTTGCCCGACTCCAAGCAAATGATACTGCGCTCGCGAACCGCCTTCTTGGGATCCACCGCCGGAGTCGCGGCGACTTCCTCGGCAGCAGCCAGACTCGGACCAGCGGACACAAGCCCCCGAATATCATCAGTCAGGCGGCGAACCATGGAAGTAATCTCTTCCTCGGACATATTGCGCACGCTCGCCTGAGCCTTTACGATCTCCAAAGCCTCTTTCAAAAAGTCATCCATAAGTAACCCTCACTTTATTCTCCGAGGCCTACGCCGGCACAGCTTTCATGTCTACTAAATTATTGTTCATGCTTGCCTTCGCCATGGCGGACATGAAACAAACGCAGCCGGCCAAGCACAGATCCGTAAACAAACACCGAAGATCATTTCCCGCAATCCGCCATCTAAGAAATGAATTCAACACGAAGAAGCGCGGCCCAGATTCGACCACGATAACCATGTACTGAAAAAAAAGACGAACCGGCGACACACGACCAAAAGCAACTTGGCGAAAGAACCCGAGGGCAGCGAGATCCTTCCGCCAAGTCGCTCCATCCCTCAAAAAAAGGGATGCCCTAAAAAGCTAGGGCCAATATCCCGTATTCGGAATAACACCGGCCGTATCACGCTTCCAGACGCCCTGTGCGTAGCGGACGCCGAGTCGTTTGAGGGCAAGTTTGTAGCTGCTGCATTCCACGCCGGCAACAGCGACATCCATCAGTAAGTTGTCGGCAAATTGCACCAGCGAGGACATGGCTTCCGAACGCTTCGCTTCATCCCAATGCCAGGGAAGCTGGCGCGGCGTAACCCGTAAAATATCCGCCGGCAACAACTCCATAAAGCGAGCCGGCGGATTGTCGAGGTCGAAATTGTCGAGCAGCACCCGGACACCGCGCCGCTTGGCCGTGAGCAGCACGTCGAGGCTGCGCGCCGGATCGGCCATAAGCACGCTCACATCGTACATGGCGATGATCCGCTCCGGCATAACTCCAAGCGACAAGCCCAGATTGCCGCCGGCTTGCTGATGGTCGCCCCGCAGCAGATACGCCGCAGGTTCACGCAACTCCCGCCCCCAGGCGGCTAGGGCATCCCCCTCACCGGGGGCGGCCCCGATCGCCGGAAGAAGCGACGCTTCCTCATGGCGCGAACCCAACATGCTGGCGGCCTCGATGCCGGCCACGCCGCCATCGCCAAGATCGACCAGAGCTCGAAAATAGAGGTCCTGCCGCACAACGCCAGCATCCTCCCTCAGGGCTCGAACTCCCCGCACGACCAGTCCTATTTGATCAAATGTCTGCGCCATGGCACCCATCCTCAAGAATGACACAACTCTTACAAAAAACGTTCCACAATTATTTTCAACAAAAACAGCACACTACAAGAATAAGCATGTCCTTTTTTCAGGACTTTACCCCAAATTATCCTGTTTATCCCAAATACAGGACTACGCTGCACCATGGACCCCGACCTCGCCCTTTGCTATGCCCCGCCCATGCCGCACACATCACCACGCCGTTTCTGGCTCGCCACCCTGGGCTGCAAGGTCAATCAGTACGAGGCCCGGGCCCTGGCCGAGGCCTTTGCCGCCAAGGGCTGGAGCCCGGCACCATCCCCGGCTGACGCCGACCGCATCGTGCTCATTTCCTGCGCCGTCACCGCCAGGGCCGAATCCGAAAGCCGCCGCCTGGCCCGGGCACTTATCCGCGAAGCCAAGCCCGGAACCGAAGTCGCGGCCACAGGCTGCGCCGCCGCTGTCCACCCAGAGGCCTTCGCCGCCCTGGGGGCCGTGCCCATGCCCGACAAGGATCGGCTGGCGGCCGCCTCTGACACGCTGGCCCCTTGCCCGCCTCGCCCCGGCGACCACTTTCCGAATCTGGCCGTCGCCGGCTATGACCGGGCCAGGGCCTTGCTTAAAATCCAGGACGGCTGCTCCCACGGCTGCACTTATTGCATCGTGCCGGCTGCCCGGGGGCCGTCGGTGTCCCGGCCCTACCCCGCCATCCTGGCTGAAGCCCGCCGACTGCTGGACGCCGGCCATGCCGAACTGGGGCTCACCGGCATCAACCTCGGCCATTTCGGCCCGGACCTCGCCCCGCCCATGAGCTTCTGGCGGCTGGTGGCCGATCTGGAGCGTGACCTGCTGGCCAGCCACGGTCCGGCCTTCCGCCTGCGCCTGGGCTCCCTGGACCCGGCCATGCTGGACGCCGAGGGCCTGGCCGTCCTGGGCGAAAGCCGCCGTGTCTGCCGCCATTTGCACATCTCGCTGCAAAGCGCCGATCCGGGCGTGCTGGGCGCCATGAACCGCCGCCCGAATGATGCAGACGCCGTGTCCTTTTTTGTAGACAAACTCGGTATGAAATGGGGCCGCATGGCCCTGGGCCTGGATCTTCTGGCCGGATTTCCCGGCGAAGCCGACACCGCCCACGCCGCAACAGCCGCGTTCTTGACCCGGCTGCCGGTCAGTTATGCCCATGTATTCCCCTATTCGCGCCGCCCGGGCACACCGGCCGCGACCATGGCCGGACAGCTGCCCAAGGAAATCAAAACGCGCCGGGCAGCCGAGCTGCGACGTACCGCCGAGGACAAGGCCCGGGCGTTCTTGACCCGCCTTGCCACCGAAGATCGGCTGGAGGTGGCTGTCGAGTGCGCCGATCCGGCCGCCGGTTCCTGCGGGCGCTACGTGGACTGCCGTTTTGTCGATGCCCCCCCCCCTGACGCCCGGCGGTCTGGTCGCGGCCCGGCCGGTGGGCCTCGACGGCGACAGCCTGCTGGTGGCCGTCCTGCCCCAGGAGGCCAGATGAGCCGCCCCCGGGAACCCCGGCCGGGCAAACTCATGGTTTCGTGCCTGTCCGCGGAATCAGACCGGCTCTGGCCTGGGGTGCTTTGCGCCCTGCAAGACCTCTTCGGCCCGGCCGAGCTGGTCTGCCCGGCCCTGCCCTTTGACCACACGGCCTATTATAATGAAGAGCTGGGCTCGCCCATCGTGCGCCGGTTGGCCGCCTTTGCCCGGCCCTATCCCCTGGACGGACTCGTCGCGGCCAAGCTGGCCACCAATGCCCTGGAGGACCGTTTGGCCCGACCGGACGGCTCGCGCCGGGTCAATCTCGACCCGGGGCTTGTCACCTGCGAACGGCTCGTGTTGGCAACGGGCAAGAATTTCACCCACCGCGTCTACCTCGCCCAGGGAATATTCGCTGACTTGACTCTTGTTTTTCAGGGCGGGTCCTGGCAAATCCTGCCCTGGACGTTTCCCGACTACGCCGCGCCGGAGATGCTCGCCATCCTCACCGACATCCGTGCCCGCTGCCGCCGCGATCTGCGCGAAGGGGCCGTCCTTCACCCTTTCTCCAAGGAGCTTCCATGCCCAAGAGCATGACCGGATACGGCAAAAGCCGCATCGAATCCGACACCTTCACCCAGGTCTGGGAAGTACGGGCCGTCAACAGCCGTTTTCTCGACCTCAAATGGCGGTTGCCGCTGTTTTTGCGCCCCAGCGAAGCGGCCCTGGAGCGCGTGGTGCGCGAGGCCGTGGCCCGGGGACGGGTGGAAATCCACCTGGAATTCACCCCCACCCGGGTGGACATGTGGAAGGCCAGCTTCAACACCGGCTTGGCCGGGGCCATGCTCGACGAGCTGGCCGCGTTTGCCGCCCACAAGGGCGTGCCCTTCGCCCCGGACATAAGCCGCATGATCGGCATTTCCCACCTCTGGCAGGAAGAGGCCGTGGACCCCGATCCCGAGCTTTTCGCCAAGCTGGCCTCCGGCCTGCGCCAGGCTCTGGTCGATTTCAACGACGCCCGCGCCCGCGAGGGACGCAACCTGGCCGACGACCTGCTGACCCGCTTGGGCCGGCTCAAGGACTGGCAAGCGGCCATCGAGGCCGGTGCGCCGGCGGTCGTGGCCGAGCGCACCGAGCAGCTCGTAGCCCGCATCACCGCCCTGCTGGAAAAAGTCGGGGTCGAACCCACCCAGGACCGTCTGCTTCAGGAAACCGCCATCCTGGCCGACAAGCTCGACGTTTCCGAGGAGATGACGCGTCTTTCCGGCCACCTCGCCCGTCTGGAGGGGCTTTTGCGCCAGGGCGGCGAGATCGGCAAGAAGCTCGACTTCCTCATCCAGGAAGCCTTCCGCGAGATCAACACCTGCGGCAACAAGGCCCAGAACCTCGACATCAGCCGGCTGGTGGTCGACTTCAAGGCCGAGCTGGAGAAATGCCGCGAGCAGGTGCAAAATATCGAGTAGGCGGCCGGGCTTTCCTTTGCCGCCGTTTCCGGTATGCTGGCCGCGACGCGCCCCCGGCGTCGCGGCTTTTTCGTCGACAAAAAGCTCAGGTGAGGCATGGCCCAAGGACTGCTCAACATCGGTTTTGGCAACTACGTCGCCGCCTCGCGGGTGACGGCCATCGTCAACCCGGCCTCTTCGCCCATGCGCCGCCTGCGCGAGGAAGCCCGGGCCGAGCGTCGCCTCATCGACGCCACCCAGGGCCGCAAGACCCGCTCCATCATCATCACCGACTCCAACCACGTCATCTTGTCGGGCATCCAGGCCGAAACCCTGGGAACCCGCTTCGAAGCCCAGGAGGAAGACCATGCCGGCTAGACGTTTAGGCATGTTTCTGGTCATTTGCGCTCCTTCCGGAGCCGGCAAGTCCACCCTGATCAAAAAACTGTGCGCCGAGTTTCCGGCCATCAGTTTCTCGGTCTCGGCCACCACCCGCGCCCCGCGTCAGGGGGAACGGCCCGGCATCGACTACCATTTCCTGTCCCGGGAAGAGTTCCTCGCCTGGCGCGAGGCCGGCAAGCTGGCCGAATGGGCCGAGGTCCACGGCAACTTTTACGGCACGCCCATCGCCCCGGTGAAGGACGCCTTGGCCGCCGGGCGCGACATCCTGTTTGACATCGACGTCCAGGGCGCGGACCAGTTGCGCGACAGCCTTGGCCGCGACGGGGCCTATATCTATATCCTGCCGCCGTCCCGGGCCGAGCTCTACCGCCGCCTGTCCGGCCGGGGCACGGATTCCCCGGAAGTGGTGGCCAAGCGCCTGGCCGCCGCCCAGGGCGAACTGGCCCAGGCCCCGCTCTTCGACTACTGGGTGGAAAACGCCGAACTGGACGCCGCCTACGGCGACTTGAAGGCCATCTATCTGGCCGAGCGCCGCCGGCCGGGACGCCATCCCGATTTTCTGGGCGAACTCCTGGCCCAGTGGGAAGCGGCCGTTTGACGCCTCCCGAATCAGACCTGCGGCGTTGACCGGTTTCCCTGTTCCCTGATAGAGATGCGTAAACAGGATCGTCACAAAGCATAAGCCATGAGCCAAAAGACTCCGGAATCCCACGATGCCGCGACCGCTCCCGCGCGCGAACGCATCAAGGGCATCTTCTCCACCCAGGCCATCCAGAAGGTCGGCACGGGCACGACGACCCGCCGCACCATCCAGAAGATGTACTGGTTCGTGGAAGAAGACGACAAGCATGTCCTGGAGATCCAGCCGCTCAACAAAAATTACGTGCCGTCCGGCCCCAAGCGCAACATCAGCCTGGACGAATTGCTGGAAAAGTTCTCCCCCGAGCCGGAGTTCTACGTCTCCACGGTGTATCCACGCCTGCGCGAACTCAACATGGTCATCCAGAAGGGCGAGCGCCACCGTGAAAAGGGCGAGACGTTTTGCGCCGAACTGGAATTCGGCCAGGCGCTGGCCGTGGACGAGGACAACGTCCGTGCCAACTTCGGCCTGGGACTCACCTACCTTGACCGGGGCGAGGCCAACAAGGCCGACGACATCTTCCAGCGGCTGGTTCGCCTGGACGCTGCCTTTGAGAAAAGCCACAAGCACCTGTTCAATGAATTCGGCATCAATCTGCGCAAGAACAAGATGACCGACCAGGCCCTGGAGTATTACCGCCGGGCCGAGGAACTCTCGATTCGCGACGACAATCTCATGTTCAACATCGCCCGGGCCTTTTTCGACAAAAAGCAATACGCCCAGACCATGGAGTATCTGCAAAAGGCCCTGGAGCTCAATCCCGACCAGGCCGAGGCCCGCAAATTCGCCGAATTCCTCATTGCCAAGGGTCTGGCCAAGGCCGAACTGCCGGCGGCCTCATTGCCCCTTGGCGCATCCCCGACCGACGATGCGGCCGCTGCCCGGGCCGTCGGCGTCACCATGGACACCGAGCCCTTGACCGACGAGGCCGGCTGACGTTTTCCGGGCTGCCGCCACCAGGCCGGTCCGATGACGGCGCTGGGCCGCAGTTCCCGCAGGTGACGCGCCGACTTGGCGGCGGAACGCGGTGCGCCTGCCTTGACCTCGCCGCGCGCGGCGCTTGCGCCTTGAGCGTCCTGCCCAGTGGGACGCGCCTTGTTGGGGCCGCCTTCCCGTGCCGCTCCTGCAAAACCGACAGCCTCACCGGGACAACACGTCTTATGGCGTCGTGTACTACGACAAACACCACTTGCGTTCTTCGGCATGGACACATAACCCGCCCTTGATACGCGCTCTCCGCGCGGAACGTCGCCCTGCCCTGCCGCCGTCCCGGCGACGCCATGGCCGCCCAACTTGAAAAACAATCCCGGCGACGGCAGGCCCCTTGGCTGCCGGCTCGCGCCGCTTGTCCCGTTTTCCCGGAGGACCCCTTGCCCAAGAAATGGATATTCCCCGCCCCCCTGGCCGACGCCGGCCGCATCGCGGCCGTGGCCGACGGCCTGGGCGTGTCCCAGCCCATTGCCGCCCTGCTCGCCACGCGCGGCTACGACACGGCCGAGGCCATGGACCGCTACCTGTCGCCAGGCCTGCGCCATCTCATGCGTCCGGCCGACATCCCGGGCCTGGAAACGGCCGTCGGCGTCATCGTCCGGGCCGTGGCCGCCGGCCAGACCCTGGCCATCTGGGGCGACTACGACGTGGACGGCATCACCGGCACGGCGCTTCTGCTCGATTTCTTTCGGGAGCGCGGCCTAAGCCCCCTTTACCGGCTGCCGGTGCGGGCCGAGGAAGGCTACGGCCTCAACATCGGCGGCATCGAGGAACTGGCCGCGGCCGGGGCCGAGGTGCTCATCACCGTGGACTGCGGCATCACCGCCGTGGCCGAGGTGGCTCGGGCCAAGGAACTGGGGCTTTCGGTGGTGGTCACCGACCACCACCTGCCGGGCGAGGAGCTGCCGCCGGCCGACGCCGTGGTCGATCCCAAGCTGGGCGACGGCCCGGGCAACGACCTGGCCGGAGTCGGGGTGGCCTTTTTCCTGGCCGCCGCCCTCAGCCGCGCCCTGCCCGGCGACCCCGGCGACGTCCGCCGGCTGCTTGACCTCGTGGCGCTTGGCACCCTGGCCGACGTGGTGCCCCTTGGCGGCCAAAACCGCATTCTTGCCAAAAACGGCATGTTGCTTTTGGCCGAAGCCCGCCGGCCCGGCGTGTATGCCTTAAAGGAAGTGGCCGGCCAAAATCCCAAGGCGACGCTTGGCGCGTCCCAGATCACCTTCGGCCTGGCCCCGCGCATCAACGCCGCCGGCCGCATGGGCCGACCCGACGCCGCCCTGGAGCTGCTCCTGGCCCCGGACCTGGAGACCGCCCGGCCCCTGGCCGCCGACCTCGACGCCGAAAACACCCGCCGCCGGGCCGAGGAGGACGCCATCCAGGCCGAGGCGCTACGTCAAGCCGAGGCCGCCCCGGACCACTTCGGCCTGACCCTTTTCGCCCCCCACTGGCACCAGGGCGTCATCGGCATCGTGGCCTCCCGGGTGGCCGAGGCCCGCTACCGGCCAACGCTTATCCTCACGGCCGATCCAGCCAAGGGCCGGCTCAAGGGCTCGGGCCGCTCCATCCCGGAATGCGACCTGCACGGCCTTCTCTGCGACATCGCCGACAGCCTGCTCGCTTTCGGCGGCCACAAGCAAGCGGCAGGATTCTCCATAGATCCCGACAAACTTGGCGAGGTGTCGCGGCGCTTCAACGAGGCGGCGGCGGCGGCCCTGGGCCATGCGGTTCCGACGCCGAGCCTGCGCCTGGACGGCGAGCTGGCCTTTGGCGAAATCAGCTCCACCCTGGTGCGCGAGTTGGCCCTGCTCGAGCCCTTTGGCTGCGGCAATCCCGAGCCGGCCTTTGCCTCGCCGCCGGTGACGGTGCAAGCCCGGCGGGCCTTTGGGGAAAACCATGTGGCCCTGACCCTGCGCGATCCGGCCGCCGGGGTGACGTTTAAGGGCAAGGCCTGGCGCATGGCCGCCCAAATCGGCCAGGAGACGGCCGGCCGCACAGTGCGCGTGGCCTATTCGCCCAAGATCACCTACTTTTCCGGCATCCCGGAGATCGAGCTGCGGCTGCGCGACCTGGGGCCGGCCTGATCGGACTTGTCAGATTGCACTACTTGCCATTGAAATGCAGCGAGTTAAGCACGATCTGCCATGGCCCCTCCCCCCGCAGGCCGCGTCGGATGCCGTGGTTCCTGGCGGCCACGGGCTTGCGTAAAAAAATTTTGACTCGCGTAAAAAAACGCCCCATTTTGTCTTGCCAAGAAGTAATGGATAACATTATTGCTAAACCAAGTCGGCGGGACGCCACCCGTCGACGGCGTCGGACACCGTTTAACGCCAACTGTTTATTTTCAGGAGGAAGGTTATGAAGCGTTACACTGTTTGGGCCCTGCTGGCCGCCCTCGTTCTGGGCATGGCCGGGTTCGCCCAGGCCGCCACGGAAGTGAAGATGACCGGCGATGCCCGCGTCTACGGCGTCTTCTTTGCCAATCACAACTTCACCGGCTGGAACACCGGCAGCTGGGACAACAACAGCGGCGCCTACACCGGCGCCGGCACCCAGACCGAAGACCGTTTCCAGATCTGGGAACGTTTTCGTCTGCGTTCCGACTTCGTGGCCAACGAGGCCGTGAAGTTCCGTCTGGGCATCAAGGTTGAAGACACCTGGGGCCACGGCACCCTGACCGCCGCCAACCCGCAGGTCGCCATCGCCGTCTACCAGGCTTACCTGCAGTTCAAGCTGCCGGATTGCGACATCGAAGTCACCGCTGGTCTGCAGGATCTGTCCCTGCCGGCCAACGCCTTCTTCACCGACTCCGTTGTCTTCGGCGGCGACCGCGCTGCCGCCCTGGTCGTGAACGCCCCGCTGATCAAGGACACCCTGGCCGTGTCCGCGGGCTTCTCGCGCATGATCGACACCAACCGCACCTACGACACCACCACCACCCAGGTTGCCGACGAGCTGGATATGTACTTCCTGGCTCTGCCCATCACCCTGGACGGCTTCAAGGCCACCCCGTGGGGCGCCGTGGCTGTTGCCGGCGACAAGGCCGGCTACTTCAACG
Source organism: Solidesulfovibrio magneticus RS-1 (assembly GCF_000010665.1). Taxonomy (NCBI): domain Bacteria; kingdom Pseudomonadati; phylum Thermodesulfobacteriota; class Desulfovibrionia; order Desulfovibrionales; family Desulfovibrionaceae; genus Solidesulfovibrio; species Solidesulfovibrio magneticus. The sequence goes on from NC_012796.1 coordinate 3,688,877, forward strand.
CCGGCTTCGCCGACTACCTGATGTCCGCCGGTTCGGTCCTGTACGGTTGGAAGAACGACCAGAACGCCTACTGGTGGGCTGGCTCGACCTTCGAAGTGACCGCTCTTGACCCCGTGAAGTTCTACGCTGACGTCATCTTCGGCGCGGGCGCCATGTCCGACCGCAAGTACGCCAAGCGCCAGGGCTGGTTCATCGACTTCGGCGCCGAGTACACCGGCTGGGATATCCTGACCCCGCAGGTCTTCGGCTGGTGGTCCACCGGCGAAGACGGCTCCATCCGCAACGGTTCCGAGCGTCTGCCGCAGATCCTGCCCAACTGGGGCCCGGGCAACAGCTTCCTGTTCGACGATTCCCAGGAGCTGGGCAAGGAGTCCAACATGGGCGCCAACCCGGTCGGCGCCTGGGGCCTCGGCGCTTCGCTGAACAACATCTCGTTCATCGAAAAGCTGTCCCACATCCTGACCTTCACCTACATGCGCGGCACCAACCAGCCCGGCGCCATCCGCAAGATGAACGTGCTGCTTGGTTCCAACCCGTACTACACCATGGGTCGCGACCTGACGACTGAGGAATCCCTCATGGCCGTCAACTTCGACACCAAGTACATGATCTACGAGAACCTGGCCGCCGTCATGGAGACGGGCTGGGCTCACGGCGATTTCCAGTCCAGCGTCTGGGGCCATCGCCTGGCCAGCAAGTCCCGCGAGGGCGACGCCTGGAAGGTCGCTTTCGGTCTGACTTACAAGTTCTAGTTCACCTGCGGCGTTATCCGACTGTCCGATGCCACGGCCGGGCCCCTTCGGGGGCCCGGTTTTTTTTGGCGTTCTGCGCCGGCCAATGGAGGGAAAGCCCCCTGCCGCATGCCCCGGCAACGTGGAAAGCGGCGTGACAAGGCAACGGCCGTGAGACACGCCGACACTCAGCCAGTGGCGGCGCGCCTGGAAAAAGGCTGCTTCCGGCTATCCCGCTACGTATGGCATGGCGACGGGCGAGGGCCGCCAACACCGTCATCCGGCAGATGGCGACGCACATCAGGCGCGGCTATCCTGCTTCGGGCTTTGGCTGCCAACAGGATACCGTCCATCGCCTCATGGCTTGAAGGCGGCCGAAGTGCAGACCAGACGGGACGATTGCCTGCCCGGCATCGCCTGCCGGCCAGACCGGGCAGGAACGATTCCACAGTCCGGCAACCGGGAAAAGGACTGGCAAAGCCCAAGCCCCACGCCTCTCTCCCGCGACAGCGCCGCGCATCGGCCCGGCTTCTCCGTCTATCGCATTCTCCTCCCCGGCCAAGGACCGCCCCCTATCTTGTCGCCAAAGCTCAAAAAAAGCGGGGCCGGACGCGGCAATCGCGTCCGGCCCCGCTCCACTCGGGCGAAAGAGAGGTCAGCCCGGCTATTTGCCGGCCAAGGTGGCCGCGACTTCCTTGGCGAACTTCTCCACCAGCCGGCTCTCGGCCGCGGCCAGACTGGCATAGTCCGGCCCGGAGACCGGCTCGCGGTAGTCACCGGAACGCCACTCCAGGGTCTTGTGGTCGGCGTCCAGGACGGACCAGTTGACACGCAGCACGGCTTCCTGGCCCAGGGTTCCGTCGAGGCGAGCCACCTGGATGACCACCTGGCGCTCCAGGCGCGCCCCAACCGGCCAGGGGTAGGTGTAGATCGGCTTGACGCACACCAGCCGCGACAGGTTCTCGGTCAGCGCCCGCTGGAAGTTGTCGTGGGGGGCCTCGATCCACTGCTCGAACTCGGCCAGATGCATCTGGTTGGCCCCGGTGCGGGTGACGATCTGGGAACGGTCCAGGTAGGACGGGAAGTCCACCGGCCCGATGCCCACGGCCAGGCACGGGCCGGACGGCCCGCTGCCTTCGGCGGCCGGGGCCGCTCCGCTTAGGGAGTAGAAATGGGTGGGCGCGGATTTGCCGCAGCCGACCAGAAGCGGCAGCAGGCAGGCCGCGCCGGCGGCCAGGATCACGACGAGGCGACGGATGGCGGGGTTCATTTGCGGGGTCCTCCCTTGCCCTGGATGAGCGCTTCGGGGTGGCGTTCGAGGTAGTCGGCCAGTTCCCGGATGGCCCGGGCGGCGGCGGCGATTTCCGACAGCGCCCGGTTGAGGTCAGTGACCGTGGGCGAATCGCTGTTGATGATCTTCTGGAACCGGCTAATCGCCGCCCGGCTCTCCTTCATGGTGGCGTCAAAGGAATCCATGGCCGTCTTGGCCGAGACGCTAATGCCTTCGGTACGCTTGTCGAGATGTTTGGCCAGTTCGGTGAAGCTTTGGGCCGCGTCCTCGAAGTTCTTGGACAACGGACCGACCTGGGCGCGCAGTTCGGTGACGAGCTCGCCGCCGCTGGTCAACACGGCATCGATCTTGGCCGGCATCTTGGTCAGTTCGGGCGAATTGACGAGCTGTTCGATGCCGGTCACTGCGCCAATCAGGCGGTTGACCAACTCTTGGAGCGGCAGTTGCTTGATGGTCTCGGTGAGCTTTTCAAAGGTCGAGGGCACGGTGGGGATTTCCGGCAACGGCGCGCCGCCGACCAGACGCACCGGCGTGTCGGGCATGAGGTCCAGGGACACGGCCAGTTGGCCGGTGACGAAGCTTTGGGTCACAAGCTGCGCCCGCAGCCCTTTTTCGATGAGCTGGGACAGCAGATCGCCCGGGGTTTCCTTGCGGGCCTGGACCAGGGTTTCCGCGCCCTTGGTCTTTTCGTTCGGGGCCAGCTTGATCTTGTTGCCCAGAATCTCGATCACCACCGGAATGTAGAAATGCAGCCGCGAGGCGTCGGCCTCGATGCTGATCTCCTTGACCGAGCCGATGGGCACGCCGCGAAACAGCACCGGCGCGCCGACTTCCAGACCCGAGACGGAGTTGGGAAAGTACATGATGCAGGGAAACGTCTTGGTGAAAAACACGCCCGAACCCAGGGCGACGATGGCTGCCAGGGCCAGGGTCAGCGCCCCCAGCACGAAAAGCCCGATCATGGTCTTGTTGGCCTTGCCGCTCATGGTCAGTCGTCCTTTTGCTGTTCCTGGCCCCGGGTGAGGAACCGGCGGAGCTGGGGGTCTTGGCTGTGGGCCAGCAGTTCCTTGGGGTCGCCGCTGGCGGTCATGGTCCGGGTTTCCACGTCGAGATAGACGGAGTTGTTGCCGATGGCGAAAATGCTGGCCAGTTCATGGGTGACCACCACAAACGTGGCCTTGAGACTCTCGCGCAGCTCCAAGATAAGTTCGTCCAAGAGATGGGCGCTGACCGGGTCCAGCCCGGCCGAAGGCTCGTCGAAAAACAGAATGTCCGGGTCCAGGGCCATGGCCCGGGCCAGCCCGGCCCGCTTGCACATGCCTCCGCTGATTTCCGAGGGATAGAAGTCCTCGAACCCGGCCAGACCCACCAGGGCGAGCTTGAGCGAGCAGACCTCGCGGATCTGCTTGCGGGTAAGCGCCGTGTACTGCGAAAGCGGCAAGGCGATGTTCTCGGCCAGGGTCATGGAGCTGAAAAGCGCCCCGGACTGGTAAAGGATGCCGGTGCGCCGGGAAATGGCCGCCCGGGTGGCCGGTTCGGCGTCCCACAGGCTTCCCTCGCGGTAGTACACCTTGCCGGCGGCCGGTTCCTTAAGGCCCACCAGCACCCGCAGCAGGGTCGATTTGCCGCAGCCGCTGCCGCCCATGATGATGAAGATGTCGCCCTTTTGGACCACGAAATTCAGCTCGCGCATGATGACGAAGTCGCCGTAGGCCATGGTCAGGCCCTCGACCCGGATGGCCGGATCGTCCGTTGCGGCGGCGCTCACCTGGGCGGCGGTGTCGTAAACGGGCTTCACGCGGGCCTCACACGCCGATGATGTTGCAGCACACGGTCAGGATGGCCGTGGCGATGACGATGGCCAAAATGCTCGTGACCACGGCGGCCGTGGTGGCCTGCCCGACGCCCAGGGCGCTGCGGCCGCAGCGCATCCCCCGGTAGCAGCCGGCCATGGCCACCAGCACCCCGAACACCGTGCTGTGGACCAGCCCAATCCAGAAGTTGGCCAGGGGCACCGACTGCCAGGTATGGGTCAGGTACTGGATGGGGTTGATCTTAAGCATGAACACGCCCACCACGAAACCGCCCATGATGCCCATGAGGTCGGCGTAGATGCACAAAAGCGGCATCATGAGGACCAGGGCGATCATACGCGGCAACACGAGAAACTGGGTCGGCGAAAAGCCGAAGGTGCGCAGGGCGTCGATTTCCTCGTTGACCTGCATGGTGCCCAGTTCGGCGGCGTAGGCCGCGCCGGTGCGGCCGGCCATGATGATGCCGGTCATGATCGCGCCCATGACCCGCACCATGGCGATGCCGACGATGGTGGAAACGTAGATCTGCGCCCCGAACTGCGACAGCTGGATAGCCCCGACAAAGGCCAGGATGAGGCCGACCAGGAAGCTTATGAGCGACACGATGCCCAGGGCGTCGATGCTGGCCTGGTAAATAAGCGTCGTCAGCTGGGAACGCTGGAACACCGCCCGTCCCGTCACCAGGGCCCAGGCGGCCAGGGTCACGTCGCCGGTGAAATCGAGCAGGTTTCGCACGCCCTGGGCCGCGCCGTAGCCCATGTCGGCCATGCGCTCCAGAAAGGGCGTGCGCTTGGCCGCGCGGGCCGCGCCCTGGCGTTCGGGCACCTTGGCGGCCAGGGCCAGCAGGCTCTCCACGCCCGGGGGCAGGGCGCCGGCGTCCACGGCCACGCCGCGTTCCCGGGCCAGGGCGATGATGGCCCGGCACTGGGTGAGAAACAGGCTGTCCCAGCCGGTCACGCCCTCCCCGGCCAGCACGAGCTTTTGGGGCGCGGGAGAAGCGGCCAGGGCCTGACGCACCGCCTCGATGTCGGGCAGGGTCTGGTCCATGCGCCAGGAACCGGAAAAGGTCAGGGTCACGACGCCGCCGGAGGCAACGATGTCGCGGTGCGGGGCGTCAGCCCGGGGCGGAGCGGCCGGACGTGTCATGACGGGAAAAGAGTATGGCGCATGGGCGGTCCGAAAGTGACGGGTTTATCCCGGCCATGGGCCGGACGGGGCACACCATGCCCCTGGCCGGCCCGAATGCCAAGCGTCATTTTTGCTTCGGGTACAACCGGTTGCACTGCTGCTCGCACAGGGAGCCGCCGTGGTCGAGCATGTAGAAGCAGTTGCGGCCCAGGTATTTGTTGTTCTGGTCGATGAAAATCTTGTTGCAGGCCGCCCGGCAGGCCTCGACGTTGGGATAGTCCGTCTTGAACACGTCCTGGAAGGTCTGGCAGATTTCCATGTCCGAATCGCAGGGGTCCGGCCCAAAGGGCATGATGCAATTGCCGTAGAACATGGAATCGGAATAGGGTTTGACCTGCACGGGGGTACAGGCCGTCATCAGGCCCAAAACCGCAGCGGTGGCAAGGCAGGCGAAACGGCGCGTCATGGCGTCCTCCGTCGGGATGGCGGTACGGCCCGTGGGCCTGTCGGTTCTCTAACACGAAGCATCGGCCCCAGGCCAGCCCAAGCCCGGGTCCGGCGGTCAGCGGCCGGCCAAAAGGGCGAAAATCCGCTGGCCGTAGAGCATCTGGATCATGCCGCCCAGACACAAAAACGGGCCGAAGGGAATGGGCATCTGCCGGTCCTTGCCCCGGCCCAGGACATAGTAGGGGCTGGCGACCAGGGCGGCCAGACTGCCCATGAGCACGGCATAGGGCAGCCCCAAGCCCCCTACGGCCCCACCGATGGAGAGCATGAGCTTGACGTCGCCCCCGCCCAGCCCGTCCACGCCCTTGGCCGTGCGGTAGGCGGCGGCCAGCAGCCAAAAGACGCCAAAGCCCAGGGCCGCGCCGACGCCGGCCAGCACCGGCCCGATGGCCGGGTCCAAGGCGCCCAGGGCCAGGCCAAGCACGGCCGCCGGATAGGTGAGGTAATTGGGCAGCAGATAGACCGCGAAATCGATGCCCGAGGCGATGATGAAAAGCCCGCCCAGGGCGAGGTAGCCCAGAAAAAACCAGCTCGGCCCGAAATGCAGGGCGCAAAGCGTCGCCCAGGCCGCCGAGGCCAGTTCAATGAGCGGATACAGCGGCGAAATGGGCTTGCGGCAGGCCGCGCAGCGCCCCCGCAGCAGCAGATAGCTCACCACCGGCACAAGCTCCCAGGGCCGCAGCCGATGCCCGCACTCCGGGCAGTGGGACGGCGGCGACACGATGGAGGTCTCGCGGATGCCCCGGGAGACGCACACCGAATAAAAGCTCCCCAGCACCAGCCCCAAAATGGCTGCAGCAACCGGAAACGCATACGGGAAGAGGGTAATGTCGATGGCGGCGGTCATCGGCTTCTTGTGTCCGTCCGGCCGCCCCGCGTCAAGGAAAAGCCCTCGGCCATGGACAGGACGCCGCCCCCGACGTACAAAGCCGCCATGCAACTCTTCGCCAAAACCGCCGTGCCCGAGGTGCGGGCGGCCCGGCTGTCCCTGGCCGTGGCCGTGGTCCTGCTGGCCGTCAAGATGTGGGCCTACGTGCTGACCGACTCCGCCGCCATCCTGTCCGACGCCCTGGAGTCCATCATCAACGTGGTGGCCGCCGCGTTTGCGGTCTTAAGCGTCTCCGTGGCCGCCAAGCCGGCCGACGCGCGCCATCCCTACGGCCACGGCAACATCGAATACTACGCCGCCTGGTTCGAAGGGATGCTCATTCTCTTCGCTGCTGCGGCTATCTTTTGGGAATGTTTCGACAAGATCGCCAATCCCCAGCCCCTGCCGCGCCTGGGCGCGGGCATCGGGCTTTTGACGGCGGCAAGCGGCGTCAACCTGTGGCTGGGGCTCAAACTCCTGCGCCAGGGCAAACGCTCGGGGTCGCTGACCCTGGAAGCCGACGGCCGCCATGTGCTCACCGACGTCTACACCTCCGTCGGCGTGCTTCTGGGCCTGGGGCTTGTCTGGGCCACCGGCTGGCTGTGGCTCGACGGGCTGGTCGCCTGCCTGGTCGGGGCCAACATCGCCTGGACCGGCATCGCGCTGGTGCGCCAGTCCGTGTCCGGCTTCATGAACGAATCCGATCCGGCCCTGCTCGCCGGCATCTGCGACCTGCTGCGGGAGCGCCGCCACCCGTCCTGGATCGACATCCACCGGCTGCGGGCCATCAAGTCCGGCCGTGCCGTCCACGTGGACCTGCACCTGATCCTGCCCCGCGACATGACCCTGGCCGAAGCCCACGAACAGGTGGACGCCATGGAAAAGCTCCTCTTGGCGCACCTCGGCCCCGACGCCGACGTCATGATCCACGCCGACCCCTGCGACCCGCCCTGCTGCCCGGTCTGCGACGCCAACCCCTGCGAACTGCGCCAAAGCGCCTGCACCGAAACACCCCTATGGTCGCCCGACAACACCGGCGACCCCGTACGGGGGGATTAGTTATGTGAAGAGAAAGAGGCCTCCGGCGGCCGGGGGCCTGAGGCCCCCGGACCCCCCAACGGGGAAAAGGGGGTTCGGCGCTGTCGGCTGGGGAGTCAGAGGCTGACGCGGCGCTGGCTGGACAGGGGATGGCGGCGGGGCTAAATACGGGCATGGGCATCCGCGCGCTTATCGTTGACGATGAAAAACCGGCTCGCGACGAGCTGGCCTACCTGCTCGGCGAACACCCCGACGTCGAGGCCAGCCAGGCCGACGGGGCCGAGGCTGCCCTGGCCGCCATGGCCGTTTCCCGCCCGGACCTCGTCTTCCTCGACATCCGCATGCCCGGCCGCGACGGCTTCGACGTCCTGGCCGAGGCCGCCAGCCTGCCCGATGTGCCGCTGTTCGTCTTTGTCACCGCCTTTGACCAGTACGCCGTGGCCGCCTTCGAGCAAAACGCCGTGGACTATCTTTTAAAGCCCGTGGCCGCCGAACGCTTGGCCGTGAGCCTCGACCGGGTGCGTCGCCGGCTGGCCCAGGGCCGGGTCGGCCTCACCGACGCCCTGGGGTCGCTGCTGGCCGGCCTGGGCCGGGCCGGCGGCGGCCTGGCCCGGGTGGCCGTGCTGCGCCACGGCCGCATTGCGCTCTTGCCCGCCGCCGAGGTGGTGCTCATCGAGGCCGACGACCGCGACGTGGGCGCGCTCACCGACCAGGGCCGCTTTCCCTGCCACGGCTTCCCCACCCTGACCCGGGCCGAGGAACGTCTGACCGGCCAGCCCTTTTTCCGGGCCAACCGGGCCGTGCTGGTCAATCTGGAACGCATCGCCGAACTCTCGCCCTGGGTCGGCGGCAAATACCTGCTGGTCATGAACGACCCGGCCCGCACCGAAGTGACGGTCAGCCGGAACCGGGTGCGCGACTTCAAGGAACGCCTGGGACTCTGACGGAGGCCCCATGAACCTCGACATCCTCACCCCCGAAGTCCCGGGGCTTTTTGTCCATCTCTCCCAGCGCTTCGGCCTGCTGTTGGCCGGCGGCTTCGCCATCATGACCCTGGCCCCCTTCGAGCGCATGGGCCTGGGGCAAAAGCGCCCGGCCTGGGCCACGGCCGCCGTCACCGTGCTGTTTGGCGTTTTCGGGATACTGGGCACCTACACCGGCAACGCCGTGTTCCATTCCTACGCCAACCTGCGGGCCATGGGCGTGATTACCGCCGGGCTTTTCGGCGGCCCGGTGGTCGGCATCGGAGCCGGGCTCATCGCCGGCGGCCACCGCTATCTCATCGATGTAGGGGGATTCAGCGCCCTGCCCTGCGCCCTGGCGACATTCCTGGAGGGTGCTGCGGCCGGGCTCATCGCCCGGCGCTTTCCTGGCCAGTCCCTGGACTGGGGCTGGGCCATGGCCCTGGGGCTGGTGGGCGAGACCGTCCACATGGGGCTGGTGCTGGCCCTGTCGCGGCCCTTTGGCGAGGCCCTGGAACTGGTCAAGGTCATCGGCGCGCCCATGATCGTCATAAACGCCATGGGAGCGGCCATCTTCACGAGAGCGCTCAAGCTCCAACGCAGCCTGCGCGAACGCCAGGACTCCACCGAGGCCCGGCGCATCCTGTCCATCGCCAGCCAGACTGTGCCCCACCTGCGCGGCGGCCTGACCCCGGAATCGGCCCAGGCCACGGCCGCCATCATCCGCAAGGAAACCGGCGTGGCCGCCGTGGCCATCACCGGCGACAGCACCATCCTGGCCCATGTCGGGGCCGGCCAGGACCACCATCTGGCCGGCGAACCCTGGCGCACCCGGGCCACGCGGCTCTCCTACGAATCCGGCGCGGCCCTTTTCTTGCGCGACCAGGAAAGCATCGGCTGCGCCCTGCCCGACTGCCCCCTGCGCGAGGCCATCATCGTGCCCTTGCGCAAGGGCGCGGCCATACGCGGTTGCCTGAAAATCTACGGCACCAAAGCGCGCCCCCTGGACCAGCCCCTGTTCGAGTTGGCCAAGGGTCTGGCCGATCTGTTTTCCACCCAGCTCGAACTGGAAGACATCGGCATCAAAAACCAGCTCCTGGCCCATGCCGAAATAAGCCGCCTCCAGGCCCAGATCAACCCGCATTTCCTGTTCAACTCCCTCAACACCATTGCCTCGTTTTGCCGAACCGCCCCGGGTCAGGCCCGGGAACTGCTGCTTGACCTCGCCCGCTACATGCGCCGCAACCTCGACAGCTCCCGGGGGCTCATCCGCCTGTCCGAGGAGATGGAGCAGGTGCGCTCCTATCTCGCCATTGAGCAGGCCCGCTTTGGCGACCGCATTGTCTCGGAAATCGACCTCGAACCCGGTTGCGAGGATTGGCTGCTGCCGCCGCTGCTCATCCAGCCCCTGGTGGAAAACAGCGTGCGCCACGGCCTGCAAGGCCGCCCCGAAGGCGGCCGGGTGACGGTGACGGTCCGTCGCCGGGACGGCCATCTGTGGGTGGAAGTGGCCGACGAGGGCCTTGGCATGTCGCCCGAGACCCGCGCGCGCATCCTCTCGCCCGACGCCGCCGGGTCGCTCACCGAAGGCGTTGGCGCGCGCAACACCAACCAACGGCTGGTGCAGCTTTTCGGCCACGATTACGCCCTGTGCATCGAAAGCGCTCCGGGTGAGGGCGCGCGCATCGTCTTTCGGACCCCACCGGCCGCGCCGCCCAGGCCCTCCCAGGACACCCGGGATGCCGCGGTGCCCCCCGGGCCGACCCCGCCCCGGCCCATAAACCCGGCCGACCTGTCAGCCGCCCCGTAAAACCGCCCTTTCGCCCCCGACAATCGCCTTTTGGCGCGCGGCGTCTTGTTGTCGCCGACCCGGGATGTCATTTCGGGGCCGAACATCGGCAACGGCCCGCCCGATCCCCGGGAGGCCCAAACACGGGAGGCTGGCATGAACGCCATGACCCTGGTCTTCGCCGCCCTGTGCGTCTTCGCCATCGGCTACCGCTTCTACGGGTTGTTTTTCACCCGCAAGGTGCTGGGAGCCAAGATCGACCGGCTCACCCCGGCGGTCAAAATGGCGGACGGACATGACTACGTAAAGACCAACAAGTACGTCCTTTTCGGCCACCACTTCGCGGCCATCGCCGCGGCCGGCCCCCTGCTCGGGCCGGTGCTCGCGGCCCAGTTCGGCTACCTGCCGGGCGCGCTGTGGATCCTCGTCGGCTGCGTCATGGCCGGCTGCGTCCACGACACCGTGGTGCTTTTCGCCTCGGTGCGTCACAAGGGCCGGTCCCTGGCCTACATTGCCACCCAGGAAATCGGCAAGAGCACCGGCTCGGTGGCCGGCTTCGCCGTGCTGTTCATCCTCGTTTTGACCCTGGCCGGCCTGTCCATTGCCGTGGTCAACGCCATGCACGACAGCGCCTGGGGCACGTTCACCGTTTTCGCCACCATCCCCATTGCGCTTATCATGGGCGTCTATCTCCACAAGTGGCGCGACGGCGACGTGCTTGGCGCCTCCATCATCGGCGTGGGCCTGCTCTTTGTCGCCATCCTCATCGGCCCCTACGTGGCCGCCAGCCCCACCTGGGGACCGCTGTTCAACATGCCCCGGCCGGCCATCGCGCTGACCATCCCCATTTACGGCTTCGTGGCCTCGGTGCTGCCGGTCTGGCTGCTGCTATGCCCGCGCGACTATCTTTCGACCTATTTGAAGATCGGCACCATCGCCATGCTGGCCATCGGCATCTTCTACGTCCGGCCCGACCTGCAGATGCCGGCGCTCACCAAGTTTGTCAGCGGCGGCGGCCCCATCATCCCGGGCGCGGTCTTCCCGTTCCTGTTCATCACCATCGCCTGCGGCGCGCTGTCGGGTTTCCACGCCATCATCGGCACCGGCACCACGCCCAAGATGCTCGACAACGAAAACAACCTGCTCTTCGTCGGCTTCGGGGCCATGCTCATGGAAGGCTTCGTGGCCATCATGGCCCTTATCGCCGCCTGCGTGCTGGTGCCGGCCGACTATTTCGCGATAAACACCAAGCCCGAAGTGTTCGCCACACTGGGCATGGCCACCGTCGATCTGGCCCAACTCTCCGCCGCCGTCGGCGAGAACATCACCGGCCGCCCCGGCGGCGCGGTGTCCCTGGCCGTGGGCATGGCCCACATCTTCTCGTCGATTCCCATCATGAACCACCTCATGGACTACTGGTACCACTTCGCCATCATGTTCGAGGCCGTGTTCATCCTCACGGCCGTGGACACGGGCACCCGGGTGGGCCGGTTCTTCCTCCAGGAAATGATCGGCCAGGTGATCCCCAAGTTTCAGGAAAAGCACTGGATGCCGGGCATCCTGTCCACCTCGGCCATCTTCACCTTCATGTGGGGCTACCTCGTCTACACCGGCGACATCTCCACCATCTGGCCGCTTTTTGGCATGTCCAACCAGCTCTTGGCCGCCGTGGGACTTTTAATCGGCACCACCATGATCATCCGCATGGGCAAGGCGCGCTATGCCTGGATGACGGCCGTGCCGGGCCTGTCCATGGTGGTCATCACCATGTGGGCCGGCTATCTGCAGGTGTTTAACAACTACATTCCCAAGGGCCTCTACCTGCTGGCCACCCTGGCCATCATCGTGGTCGCCCTCATGGCCGTTGTCATCGTCGGCACGGTGCGGCGCTGGATAGAACTCTTGAATATCAAGAAGACCGTGGTCGATCCCTACGGCGATCCGGTCCTCGAAGTCGTACCCGAATAACTTCGGGACATCCGCAAACGAAACGGCCGGGGCATGGCAGTGCCCCGGCCGTTTTGTTTGGCCCAAAAACCTGGCTGACGTCGATTCCACTGCTCACGTGGAATCCAGGAAAAACGTCGTGCCGCGCGTTATGGACAGGCGGTCAAACAGGACAGACGCCCTACTTGCACTCAGGTCTTACTCCGCCAGACGCCAGCCGAACAGTCCGCCCAGATACTCCAGCAGCCGGGCCTTGCGGATGGGCTTGGTCAAAAACGCGTCACAGCCGGCCTCGCGGCCCCTGCTCTCGAACTCGTACAGGGCATGGGCGGTCAAAAGCGCCACCGGCGTGCGACAGCTGCCCCGGTCGGCTTCCAGCCGGCGGATGTGCCGTGTGGCCTCCAGCCCGTCCATGACCGGCATCTCCACATCCATGAGCACCGCGTCAAAGGGTTCCCGCGCCTCGGTGACGGCGGCCACGGCCTCATAGCCGTTTCGCGCCCACACGAGTTCCACCGGCTCGTTCTCCAAAAACAGTGCAATGAGTTCCCGGTTGGATTCGGAATCCTCGGCCAACAACACTCTCCGCTTTGTTATTGTTGCACCATGCCCCATTGTCGTCTCCCGACGCGCCGGGTTGGACAGACCTAAAGCGACCGGTCGTTCCGGCACGCACTGCCTGCCGGCTCGCAACGCCGGCAGGGTGAAGGAAAAGCACGACCCTGCGCCGGGGGCGCTTTCCGCCACGACATCGCCGCCCATGAGCCGGGCCAGCGCCCGGCTTATGGAAAGGCCAAGCCCGGCCCCGCCCTGGCGGCGATGGGCCGCGGCGTCGGCCTGGGAGAAGGGATCAAAAATGCGGGCCATGGCCTCAGGCGCGATGCCCGGGCCGCTGTCGCGCACCGAAAAAAGGACAAAGCCCTGGCCGGCAGGGTCGGACAAAGGCGTGGCCGAAACCGTGATACGGCCGGATTGGGTGTATTTGACGGCGTTCCAGACGAGGTTGAGCAGCACCTGGCGCACCCGCAACGGATCGGCCACCAGCCGGTCGGGCAGGGACGGGTCCGTATGCACCTGCAAGTCCAACCCCTTGCCAGCGGCGGCCTCGCCGGCCAGACCGCACACCTCCCGGGCCAGGGCCGCCGGATCGAAGACCTCGGGGAAAAGCGCCACCCGGTCGGCCTCGATCTGGGAAAAATCGAGAATGTCGCTTAAAAGCTGCGACAGCATCCGGCCGGAGCCGGCAATGCCCTCCAGATAGCGCCGCTGAGACGAGGAAATCGACGTCTCGGCCAACAGTTCGGCCATGCCGAGAATCACGTTCATGGGCGTGCGGATCTCGTGGCTCATGCTGGCCAAAAAGGCGCTCTTGGCCCGACTGGCAGCCATGGCCGCGTCCCGGGCCTGGGCCAGGGCCAGCTCGGTTTCCTTGCGCCGGGTAATGTCCGTGGTCGCGCCGGTAAGCAGGGTCAACCGGCCGGCCGTGTCGCGCACCGGCGCGCCCCGGCCGTGGAGCCAGCGGTAGGAACCGTCCTTGGCCAGCAACCGGTATTCCATGGAAAACGAGGTCCTCTCGCCACGCACGCAAGCGGCAAGCAATCCCAGTACCCGGTCGCGATCATCGGGATGCAGCAAGGCGTTGCAGTCCTCGCTGGTGGTCGGGATGTCACCAGGCTCGTAGCCGAGCAGCCGCAACCATTGCCGGGACAGAAAAATTTCGTCGGTGACCGGATTCCAGCTCCAGGCCCCGTCATCGATATGTGGCAGCGCCTGGGCGAAGTAGGCTTCGCTTTCCTGCAGGCCGCTGCCGACAATTCCTCGCAGGGCCGGGCTCGAATAGATGCAGCAGGCCAATCGGCGCACGCCCCAGCCCAGCATGGTCACGGCCATGCGGCAAGAGGCGCGCAGGCCGTCCCGGCGGACAAGTGTCATGGACGGGCTATGGCCCGGCGCGCCGGCTTCGGCCGCCGTGACGCAGGCCCGAAACACCTCGCGGCAAACGGCGTGCTCCTCTACAGGGTGGAGGACGGAGAGCGTCTTGCCAATGATGTGTCCGTGACTGAAACCCAAGAATTCGCAGGCTGCACGACTTGCCTGGACGATACGTTCGAAATCAGGATCAACGACAAAGATGATGTCACTGCTATTTTTTAACAAAAATCGCATTCCACCATCAGACACAACAAATCCTGTTTCTTCTAAATCCAAATCCGGACAGCGTTCTATCAAATTTTCACCAGCATCAGAATGATTGCCAAAGATGTCACGCCGACTATCGCTCGAAATATCAGTTATCTTGTCAACCATTTTTTGTTTCATCCTCAAACAATGCAATCTCTTGCTCGGCATCATTCCTAGCATACACCGAAAATACCGCAAGAAAAAGGCAATACCATACAAAAACAATTCCGATTACACCATTTACCAGATTCCGGCTCTCGCGAACGGGCGCTCCATGGCTGACGCCGGCCACGACCTCGCAAACAATGCTTGCCTCAGGCAACCACTTCAGGCATGTTCAAGGCGCTGCCGCACCGGTACCCTCTGGGTCCTGGCGCGAAGGCAACGACACCATACCGCGATCTGACGGCAAGGGGACGCCTCCCTGCGCCGAAGGGAGACGCCATGAACCAGCCGCTTACCGACGCCTTTGTTTTCCCATGGGAAACAAAGGCGTTTTTTATTGCCCCAAAGGAGAACCCATGAACAGGCGCATCGGCGTGATCGGCATCGTCATCGAGGACCCCAAACACGTCTCGGACAAGGTCAACGCCGTCATCAGCGACCACGGCCACATCGTGCTCGGCCGCATGGGCATCCCCAAGCCGGAATATCAGGCCGGCGTGGTTTCGCTCATCATCGAAGGAACAACCGATGAGATCGGTTCGCTTACCGGCAGACTCGGGAATATTCCCGGCGTAACCGTCAAATCCGCCCTGACGAGCAAAATGCTTGGCAAGGAGGCCCAAAATGATTGACGAATCCCAGCGTTCCTCGGACGCCTTCATCGACGACGACCGCATCCACGCAGCCCTTTCCAACGCCAAGACCCTGGCCGCCAACCCCGACGCCGTGGCCGCCATCATCGACAAGGCCCTGGACTACAAGGGGCTTAACGCCGAGGAAGTGGCCGTGCTCCTCGAAGTCTCCGACCCGGCCCTGCTCGACCGGATGTTCCGGGCCGCCAAACAGGTCAAGGAAGCCATCTACGGCAAACGCATCGTGCTGTTTGCGCCGCTCTACATCTCCAGCCACTGCATCAACAACTGCGTCTACTGCGGCTATAAGCGCAGCAACAAAGAGCAGCTGCGCAAGCGCCTGACCATGGACGAAATCCGGCGCGAGGTGGAGATTCTCGAATCCCTTGGCCACAAACGCCTGGCCGTGGAAGCCGGCGAGGACCCGCTTCACTGTCCCATCGAGTACGTCACCGACGCGATACAAGCCATCTACAGCATCAAGGACGGCAACGGCTCCATCCGCCGCGTCAACATCAACATCGCTGCCACCACCATCGAAGACTACAAAAAACTCAAGGACGCCGAAATCGGCACCTATATCCTCTTCCAGGAAACCTATAACCGCGAGCGCTACGCGGCCCTGCACCCCACCGGCCCCAAGCACGACTACAACTGGCACACCACGGCCATGGACCGGGCCATGCAAGGCGGCATCGACGACGTGGGCATCGGCGTGCTCTACGGCCTCTATGACTGGAAATACGAGACCGTGGCCATGTTCCTGCACGCCGAGCATCTGGAAAAAACCTTCGGCGTCGGCCCCCATACCATCTCCGTGCCCCGGATGCGCCCGGCCGGAGCCGTCAACCTCGACACCTTCCCCTACCTCGTGCCCGACGAGGCCTTCAAAAAAATCATCGCCGTCATCCGCCTGGCCGTGCCCTACACCGGCATGATCCTGTCCACCCGCGAGGACCCGGATTTCCGCGACGAGCTCATCAACTACGGCGTCTCCCAGATCAGCGCCGGCTCCTGCACGGGCGTTGGCGGCTACCAGAAGGTCCACGAGGACCACGAACCCACCAACAACACCAACAACGGCCAGCAGTTCGAGCCCAGCGACCAGCGTTCGCCGGCCGAGGTCATCCGGATGCTGTGCGAGCGCGGATTTATCCCCAGCTACTGCACCGCCTGCTACCGCCAGGGCCGCACCGGCGACCGGTTCATGAGCCTGGCCAAGGACGGAACCATCCAGCACGTCTGCCTGCCCAACGCCCTGCTCACCTTCAAGGAATATCTCATCGACTACGCCGACCCCGAGACCCGGGCCATCGGCGAACAGCGCATCCAGGAAGCGCTGTCCACCATCAGCAAGGACGGCGTGCGCGACCTGACCATCGAGCGCCTGCAGGACATCGAACACGGCAAGCGCGACATGTTTTTCTAGCACCGCCGTAGAGGGATGCCTCCGGCGGCCGGGGGGGATGATCCCCCCCGGACCCCCTCGATGGGAAAAGGGATAAAGGGTGATTCGCCTTTGACCCAAAGCACCGCTGCTCTGGTTTCCAAAGGGCTGCGCGAAAAGCGCCAACGCTGTTTCGAGGAAACGACGCCAGACCGAACCTCGCTGAAAAGCAAACGCCGGCCCGGGACATGCTGTCCCGGGCCGGCGTTTTGTCATTGGCCGAGGCAAAAACGGCCGGCTATTTGTCGGTTCCCGGCAGGGGCGTGCACTTGTGCTTGTAGTCCACGGCCCGGCGGATGAAAATTGTCGATTCGGCGATGTTGGCGCACTGGTCGCACACGCGCTTTAAGCTGTGGGCCACGAACGCCTGCTGCACCGCCCGCTCCACCGGCCGGGATTCCTTGATCATCTCGGTGGTCACGTCGCGGAAGATGCGGACGTTGAGTTCCAGCGCCGCCGCGTTCTGTTCGATGATGCGCAGGGCGGCCGCGTCGTCAAGGTCCATGTAGCAGGCGATGGAGGCAGCCATGAGTTCCCGGGCCAGATCGGCCAGCTGTCGTAGGTTGCCATGGACGGGCAGCCGCGTTTCGCTGGTCAGCACCAGCACCCGCTCGGCGATGTTCACGGCCTCGTCACCGAGGCGCTCAATATTGACGAGCATCCGCATGGACCCCACGATAAAACGCAGATCCTTGGCCACGGGATGGTGCAGGGCCAGAATCTTGAGGCTCTCCGAATCCACCCGGCATTCGTAGTCGTTGATCTCGCGGTCGGCGTCGATGACTTCGCGGGCCTGGGCGGCGTTGTGGTCAAGGAGGCTGGCCACGGCTTTTTGCACGGCGTCCTGGGCCAGATGCATCATGTGCAGCACATCGACCTTGAGCTTGTGGATGGCCTGATCGAGCGGGGTTTCCAAGGGGCGGCTCCTGGTTTGGCGACGGGGCGGGTCGGCCCGGCGGCGGCGTTGGCGTTACCCTTTGTCACGAACGGTTTTCGTTTACGACGCCATGCCGGATATGTGACAATTTGAACAAACCCTGTCAATGCGCCCTGGGCCGCCCGCCGGACGTGGCGGGCCGGTTACGACAGGGTGTCGCGGTCGCGCACGCCCACCAGATAGAGGATGCTGTCCAGGCCCAGGGTGGAAATGGAATGGCCGGCCCCCTTTTTCACCACCGGCTTGGCGTGGTAGGCGATGCCAAGGCCGGCGATGCCGAGCATGGGCAGATCGTTGGCCCCGTCGCCCACGGCAATGACCTGCTCCAGGGACAACCCTTCCTTGTCGGCGATAAGGCGCAGCAGCTCGGCCTTCTTGGCCGCGTCCACGATCTCGCCCACCACCCCGCCGGTGAGCGCGCCGTTTTCGATTTCCAGCTCGTTGGCAAAGACATAATCGATGCCAAGCCGCTCCTTGAGCCGGTTGCCGAAGTAGGTGAAGCCGCCGGAAATGATGGCGATCTTGTAGCCGAACCGCTTGAGGTTGGTGATGAGCCGCTCGGCCCCGTCGTTGAGCGGAATGCGCGCCGCCACCTCGGCCAGGGTGGCCTCGGGCAGTCCCTTGAGCTGGCGCAGCCGGCGGCGCAGGCTCTCCTGGAAATCGATCTCGCCGCGCATGGCCGATTCGGTGATGGCCGACACCTGCTCGCCCACGCCGGCTGCCTTGGCCAGTTCGTCGATGACCTCGGCGGCAATGAGCGTCGAGTCCATGTCAAAGGCCACCAGCCGCCGGTTGCGGCGAAAGGCGTTGTCCTCCTGGATGGCGATGTCCACGCCCATGTCGCCGGAGATGGCCAAAAATTCGCTTTTCATGGCCGTCAGATCGGTTGGCGTGCCGCGCACGGAAAATTCCACGCAGGCCATGCGCGGGGCGTTTTTACCGTCCAGGGACGTGCGGCCGGACAGGCGGTTGACGATGTCGATATTAAGCCCGTTTCGGGCAATAACGCCGGTGACGGCGGCGATATGCTCGGCATTGAGGCTGCGGGCCAGCAGGGTGACGATGCGCCGGGGTTTGCCCTGGGCCTCGACCCAGCTTTCGTAATGGGCCGGGTCCACGGGCGTGAAGCTGAGATTCACGCCGAGCTTGTGGGCGCAAAAGAGCAAGTCCTTCAGAAACGGCGTGGACTCGGCCGTGGTGGGCACGCGCACCAGGATGCCGAGCGTCAGGCTGTCGTGGATGACCGACTGGCCGATGTCGAGGATGTCGGCCCCGAATTTGGCCAGTTCGGCGGTGATGGCGGCGGTGAGGCCGGGCTTGTCGTCGCCGGCCACGCGAATGAGGATGATTTCGGGCTGCTGCATGGGGAAGGCTATAGCGCCGGGCGCGGCCGGGGGCAAGACGGACGCTTTTCCCAAGGCGCGATTGGCGCTACAATAGCCCCATGCGACGCCGTTTCCTGTCCCTGGCCGTGGCCTGCTGGCTCCTGCAACTCGCCTGCGCCGTAACCCTCGGCGCGGGCCGCCAGTTCGTCCTGGCCCCGCTTATAGGCGACATGGCCGCCCGGGCCGTGGGGACCCTGACCCTGTGCCTGGCCATCATCCTGCTTGCCCGGCGCTTTGTCGGCCGCCACCGCCCTTCGGCCGCCGCCCGGCTGGGCGTGGGCATTCTGTGGTGCGCCCTCACCCTGGCCTTCGAATTTTTGGCCGGCCACTACCTCTTTGGCGCAGCCTGGGAAGTCCTCTGGGCCGATTGGAACATGGCCCAGGGGCATTTGTGGCCGCTGGTCCCGGCCGCAACGCTCCTGGGCCCGCTGCCTGCCCCGCCAGCGCCCCGAGCCGCCGCCGGCCGGCCCTGACCTTTCTCCTTCCCCAAGCCGCCGCTTTCGGTTATAGTCGGTGCCGAGACGCCATCGTCTCGCTTCGTCCCCGGGGCCCCGCGCCCCCTGTCGGCCGGTCCCCGGCCCCTGCCGAGAACAAACCTTCCCCAGGAGGAACAGTGGCCAAAAACGCCTATACCTTTGCGAAACGTTCCAAGGAATTGGCCAAGAAGAAGAAAAAAGAAGAAAAACTGCAGCGCAAAGGGGATCGCCCCGACGTCGAGGAAGGCCCCTACTTCGACGAGGCCACCGGCGAGATCGTCTATCCCCAGGCGGCCACGGAAGACGGCGAGGCCGAAACGCCCCCCGCCGACCAGCCGGCCACCGACCATCCCTGATGGCGCGCCCACGCAATGCGCCTGGGGCGTCGCCCGGCCAGCCCACGAGACGCCAGGCTCTTGCGTAAAAAATAGTCCCGTATTTTCAAGGACGCGACACGAGGCCGGCCCCGGCCAGCCCAACGCCCACCCCGGCCACGCGCCGCTTCACCACGCCCCAGGCAAACGCCCCCCGCGACCGACGCGGGGAGCGTTCCTGCCCGGTCACGGCAACAAGAACGACGGCGTTTTCTGCCGGAAACTGCGAAAATCCTGCCGCCCCTGCATCTGGGTCAGGCAGTCGTCGTTGTCCCGGTTATAGAGCCGGGCAAACTCCCCGTTGGCCATGGGCGCGCAGGAAGCGGCGCAAAGCGCCAGGATCACAAGCACCAAACGATAAGGCATAGGCGTCCTCCCCGGCCACTTTTGCCGGCCTGCCTCTCTATTGCAGCATCCATGCCCGGCCCGCCCTTGCCCACCAGGGCCTTTTTCCGTAAATTTCGCCGCTCACCCCAACAGGGAGCACCACCATGGCCCAAGCGCCGTTTCCAGAACTGACCCTTTTCATCACCGGCCCCACCTACATCCGCCCCGAAGTCCGCGAAGCCGGCTCCTGGCCCGAATACGGCCACCGCGACGCCGAAAACGCCAAACGCTTCGAGCCGATCTTCCATAACCTCGGCATTATCGCCGGACTGCCGGCCGACTACCGCACCATCCTGTTTCTCGGCTCCGGCTCCACCGCCATGGAAGCCTCCATCCGCTCGCTAGTGGCGCAGGGCGAAACCATCCTCCACGCCACCTGCGGCGCGTTCGGCGACCTGTGGCACAAAATGAGCCTGGCCAACGGCAAAAACGCCGTGCGCCTGGCCGCCGAACCCGGCCAGCCCGTCACCCCCGAAGCCCTGGACGCCGCCCTGGCCCAGCACAAACCCGCCGTGGTCGCCATCACCCACAACGAAACCTCCACCGGCGTAACCAATGACGTGCCGGCCCTATGCCGCGTCATCAAGGCCCACAACGCCCTGGCCCTGGTCGATGGCGTCAGCATCTTCGGCGGCGCGCCCTGCCCCATCGCCGCCTCGGGCTGCGATTTCTACGCCACCGCCACCCAGAAATCGCTCGGGCTCCACGCCGGCTTCGGCATCGGCTTCGTCAGCCCCGCCGCCATCGAAAAAGCCCGCCACGTCACCGCCCGAGGCCACGCCACCGATATCTTAAGCCACCTCGGCCGGGCCGAAAAATTCCAGACCCAGTCCACCCCCAACGGGGCGCTGGGCAACCAGATGTACCTGCAACTGCGCTACATCGTCGAAGAAGAAGGCCTCGACGCCCGCTACGCCCGCCACGCCGCCATGCGCGACACCACCATCGCCTTCGTGGACAAACTGCCCGGCTACGCCCCCTTCGCCGCCGCCGACTTCCGCTCGCCCACCGTCACCGCCGTGGCCGCCAAACCCGGCATGACCAGCGCCGACCTGCGCGCCATAAAAGAAACCCTGCGCGCCAAAGGCTACCTGTTTGATCCCGGCTACGCCAAACTCAACGAAGACCTGGAAGCCGCCGGCAAACAACCCATCTTCCGCATCGGCCACATGGGCGACATCACCCCTGCCATGCTCAAAGCGTATTTGGCGGATCTTGGTGAGGTGTTGACGCGGTAGGGTGGAGTAAAGACTAGAAAGACAGGAAGATGCCTCCGGCGGCCAAAGGGGCTGAGCCCCCCGGCCGCCGGAGGCATCTTTTCTTTCCCTATTCCCCCACCCTACGGCTTAGCCTTGCCGTCGTCCTTCTTGCCTCGGCCGCGTTGGTACTTGTTCACGGCATTGATGTGTTCGTCCAACGTCTTGCTGAACTTGTGTTCGCCTTCGCCGGTGGCGACGAAGTAGTAGAATTCGTGGCTTTCGGGGTTGGCCACGGCCTGCAGGGATTTGAGGCCGGGCGAGCAGATGGGGCCGGGCGGGAGTCCGGGCTTAGTGTAGGTATTGTAGGGATTGGCGGCGTCTTCGAGGTGGGCGCGGGTGAGGTTGCCGGTAAATTTTTCGCCCAGGCCGTAGATGATGGTGGGATCGGTTTGCAGCAGCATGCCTTTGGCCAGGCGGTTGGCGAACACGCCGGCGACGCGGGTGCGTTCGGCATCGACGCCGGTTTCCTTTTCGACGATGGAGGCCATGGTGACGAAGGCCAGGAGTTTTTGGCCGGCCGGTTTTTCGCCGGGCCAGAGGGCTTCGGCCTGTTTCCAGAATTCCTTGAGCATGGCTTCGACGACGTAGGTTCCGTCGTCGCCGCGTTTGCGGGTGAAGAGGTAGGTGTTGGGGAACAGGAATCCTTCGGCGGATTCGGCCGGGATGTTGTATTTCTTGAGGATTTCGGGATCGCGGGCGGCGCGCAGGAAGGCGGCGGCCGAGCACAGGCCGGCGTCTTCGGCCAGTCTGGCGATCTGGCGCATGGTCAGGCCTTCGGGGGCGGCGAGCTTGTGTTGCACACCCTTGGCCGTGGTCAGGTAATCGAGGAGTTTTTGCGGGGTCCAGCCGGTGGAGACTTCGAATTCACCGGCTTTGACGCGCCCGCCCTTGTCCAGGAACTTGGCCAGCAGCTTGAAGCCGTCGGCGTCGCGCAGCACGCCTTCGGCCACGAGCATGTTGGCCACGGCGTCGAGGTTCTGGCCGGGCTCGATGAGCACGATTTTGTTCTGGCCGGGCGTTTGGGGCGGCACGGCCAGGAATTCGTAGGCCTTGTAGCCGATGGTTCCGCCAAGGACGACAAGGACGATCAGGAACCCAAGGAGGATGGCTCGAAACATAGTTCTCCGCCGCGCAGGTAGCGTTCGAGGATGACGGCCGCGGCCATGGCGTCCACCTTGGCGAGCAACTCCCGGCCGGACAGGCCGGCTTCGCGCAGGCGTTCGGCGGCTTCCTCGGTGGAGTGGGCCTCGTCGGCGTAGGCCAGGGGCACGGCGGTGCGCCGGGCCAGCCGGGCGGCGAAGTTGCGGACTTGCCGGCCGGTGAGGCCTTCGTCGCCGCCGGCCCGGGCCGGATAGCCAATGACGATGCGGCCTGGGTTTTGTTCTTCGATAACCGCAAGCAGCCTGGCAAACAAGTCGTCGCGGGTCTCCCAGGCGATGGTGGAATGGGGAAAGGCGATCTCGCTCCCTGGAGCGCAAACGGCCAGGCCCACCCGGGCCTGGCCGTAATCGATGGCGAGAATCTTCTCCACCCTACCCTCGCACCCGGGCCGCCTTGGCCGCCTTGGCGAGCAGCTTTTTCCATTTGGGGCCGTCCAGGGCCTCGGCCAGGTATTCCAGGGTATGCTGCACCGTATGCTTGTCGCGCATCTCGGACAGGATGCGGCTGATGCCCATCTTGCAGGAGGGGCAGCCGACCAGGATGGGCATGGATTCTTGGGCTTCGGCCAGGTTTTCGGCCAGGGTCTCGCGCTTGCGGTCGCGCAGGCGGTTGTAGATGGCCGGGGTGGTCATGGCCCCTGTGCCGGATTCGCCGCAGCAATTGGGCGACAGCGCCACGGGCCGGCCGGTGATCTTGGCCAGGGCGGTCTTGTACATGTCGGCCGCCTTGGTCTTAGGCACATCGGCCCATTCGGCGTGGCAGGCGGCGTGGTAGAGGATGGGCGAGGCGTCCTCGGCTGGCGGGAAATCCAGCCGGCCCATGAGGAACTGGGTCACGTCCATGTGCTTGAGGTTGGGGCGCAGGGTTTTGAGCTCATGCTCTTCCAGCGACTCCCGGCAGGTGCCGCAGCTGGTCAGGCAATAGGTCGGGCGAAGGCCCAGGCTTTCGGCTTCGTCCAGGAGCGCGGCCAGGGCGGCCCGGTTGCGCTCGCGGTTATTGCGGTAAGCCTCGCCCATGCCGGCGGCCAGGAGCGGATAGCCGCAGCACAGGTGGGTGTGCGGCATGAGCACGGCCACCTCGGCGCGCAGCAGCAGATGCACCGCCGCCAGGCCGATGGCGCTGGAGAAGACCGACGCGCCGCAGCCCGGGAAATAGAGCACGGTCTCGGGCGCTTCCCGGCCTTCCTGGGGGATGAAGATGGAGCCTTTGTCCAGGTCCAGGCGCTCGGCCAGATTGCGCAGGCCAAGGGACGGATTGGGGCCGCGAAGGCCGGGGTTCTCGATGCGGTTTCGCCAGAACTTCGGCAAAAGCGGCATGAGCTTACCGTGGAACTGCTGGCCGTAGGCCATGAGCTTGGCCGCCTTGGGCACACGGCCGGCGGGGTCCTCGGCCAGATAGTTGAGGATCTTGTGCTTGATGGGATGGCCGCCGTGCCCTTGCTGGTCAAGGAAGCCGCGAAGCCCCAGGGCCACCTGGCCGGACTGGATTTTCACCGAACACACGCCCGTGCACTTGCCGCAGGCGGTGCAGTGGTCGGTAATGCCGCGAAGTCGTTCCAACAGCGCAGCGTCGGGTTCGCCGTGGGTGATCTGGGAATAGTAGATGGCCTCGATGAGCGCGCCGAAGCTGATGTTCTTGTTGCGCGGATGGTAGAGCATGCCGCGTTCCGGGGCGAACATGGGGCAGACCTGCTTGCACTTGCCGCAGCGGTTGCAGAACTGGATGCCGCTTAAGATGGAAATCAGCAGGTCCTTGTCGGGCAGCGCGGTCTTTTTGATGTCCCGGATGAGGCGGTTGAAGGAAAAGGTGTAGGGTTCCACGGCCAGCTCGCGGGTGGTGAGCTTGCCGGGGTTGATGATGTTTTTGGGGTCCACGCGCTTTTTGTAGGCGCGAAGCGCGTCGATCTTGTCCTGGGCCAGGAAGGCGATCTTGGTGATGCCGATGCCGTGTTCGCCGGAGACCGCGCCGCCGAGCTTGGTGACGGTCTCGAAAACGGCTTCGGCGGCCTCCCAGGCCTGGCGCATCATCTCGGGATCGTTGGAGTTGACCGGGATGTTGACGTGGCAGTTGCCGTCGCCGGCGTGCATGTGGCTGGCCACCTCGATGCGGGTGGCGGTCATCTCGGCGTGGATGGCGACCAGCCGGTCCTTGAGGCGCGGATAGCGCGAGGCCAGGTCGGTGAAGAAATAGTGGGTCTGGACCTCGACTTCCGAGTCGGACAGGTCGCGGGCGGAAATGCGGCCGCGCAGCACCCGGTCGCAGAATTCCAGCTCCATGGCGATGAATTCGTCGGAGGCCGGCACGCCGGGCAGCCGGCCGGCGTTTTGCAGGGCGGTGCGGTAGGCCCGGGCGATGCACTTGAGATTGAGGTCTTCCAGGAATTCGGCGAATTCCGGCACCACGGACAGGGGGATGACCACGTCCTCGTTGATCTTGAAGCCCGAGGTGCGCTTGGAGATGGCCGAGAGCTTGTGGCGGTCTTCCCAGTAGAGTTCGGCGGTCTTGGCGTCCTTGGCCTCGAACACGTCCACGTTGTCGTAGGGATCGACGATGTCCACGATGTCGGCGGCGGCGCGCAGCAGCGCGTCCTCGTCGTCGGAATCGAGCTGCAGCAGCAGCACCGAGATGGGGTCGCCCTCGTAGAGGCCGGATTTCTTGGCGTAGCTGATGGCCCGCACGTATTTGGAGTTGAACTCCTCCAGGGCGGAAATCTTGACCGCGTCGCCTTCCTCGCGGATGCGGTTGCGCAGTCCCACCACGTCGCGGATGACGCACATGGCGTTTTTCATGGAGCGGCCGAAAAACTCCAGACACAAGGTGCGGGAATATTTCGGGATGTCGTACAGGGCGAAGCAGGCCTCGGTGATGACGCCGTCCACGCCTTCCTTCTGCACGCCGGGAAGGCCGCCCAGATACTTGTTGGAGACGTCCTTGCCGAGGTTTTTGCCGCGTATCTCGTTGCCCGGCAGCTTGACCACGTCGCGCACAATGCCGTCCTCGTCGAGGATCTCGAAGACGGCCGTCTCCTCGGGCTGGATCTTGTGGCGCGGATGGTCGACGCGGCGGATTTCGATGATCTCGCCCGTGGCTTCGACCATGCGGTAGCTGATGATGTTGTCGAGCGTGGTGCCGTATTCGAAGGCGAAGGGGCCGCCAGCGTTTTCGGCGATGTTGCCGCCCAGGGACGAAGCCGCCTTGGAGGCCGGGTCCACGGTGAAAAGCAGGCCCTTGGCCTCGGCCGCCTTGATGGCGGTGAGCGTCAGCACGCCGGTCTGGGCGCACAGCGTCTTGGCCTCAAGGTCGATGTGGAGGATCTTCTTGAATTTGGACAGGCTCAAGATCGCGGCCCGGCTGTGGGTCGGCACCGCGCCGCCGGTCAGGCCCGAGCCGCCGCCGCGCGGGATGATGGCGAATTCGAGTTCATTGGCCAGGCGCAGGATGTCGCGAATCTGCCCTTCGGTCTCGGGCAGGAGCATGCACAGGGGCAGCTCCATGCGCAGGTCGGTGGCGTCGGTGGAACACTCGACCAGGGAATTGGGCGCGGTGACCACGGCCTCGTCGGGCAGAAACTGGCGCAGGCGCTCGACGAGGTTGTCGCGAAAGCGGCTGTCCGCCTCATAGACGTCCCAGAAGGCCTTGTAGGCTTTCTTGATGGTGCGCGGATAATCGCCCCAGGCCTTGGGGTTGGCCTCGGCCAGGCGCTTTTCCACCGACGCCTTGACGTCGCCGGGATTGATAAACGGATTGGAGCGCACCAAAAACAGCTCGGCGGCCACGGCCACGGCGAGGTTTTTGGCGTCCTCGGGCCAGGAATCCAGCTCATCGGCGGTGATGTCCAGGACCCGGGGCACGAGACGCTCAAGAGGCAGGGAAATATGGGGTGTTCGCTCCGACATGATAAGGCGCTTCCGGCGAGGGTTGAGGAAAGGAGGGAGTCAGATAATGCCGATGCCGGGGAAAGGCAAGGCCGGCCGCCGCGCCCGGCCCCGGCCGTAACGGGGTTCGCGTCGCTCCCACGACAAACGCCTCTGACGTTTGGCAGGCAACAGACGAAGACCATAAATCTTCCTTAACAAATACTCGCGTATTTTTAAGGGACGCGGGGCCGGGCGGCCTCAGCCCTCCTCGTCAGCCTTTTCGACCTTGGCCGGCGGCCGTTCGGCATCCTGGCCGATGGCGGCGGCGGCAGCGGCGGCCGCGGCGGCGGCCAGGGGCGGCAGGCCGGCCGGCTGCTCGGCCGACTGTTCGCCGCCGGCCAGTCCGCGCATCTCGGGCGGGAAGTACACGGTGACATTGCGGTGGGCGAACTCGATGCCGTTTTTGCGAAACGCTTCCTGCACCCGGCGGTAAAGCTCCTTTTGCACCACGAACTGGCGGCCGGGCACGGTCTTGAACTTGATGCGCAGGATCATGGCCGAATCTTCCATCTTGCGCACGCCCATGGACTTGATGTCGCTGAGCATGCCTTGGCTCAGTTCCTCGTCGGCCAGGAACTCCTTGTTGATGCGCTTGATGATCTTGCGGATCTTGTCGATGTCGGCGTCGTAGCGCACCCGGAAATCGAGCTTGGAAATGATGTAGTCGCGGCTGAAGTTTTGCAGGATTTTAAGCCCCCCGTAGGGGATGGTGAAGACCATGCCGCGCGGGTGGCGCAGTTTCATGGAGCGCAGGGAAATCTGCTCCACCGTGCCCTTGGCCGTGCCGGCCTCCACGTAGTCGCCCACGCGAAAGGCGTCGTCGATGAGGAAAAAGACGCCGGAGATGATGTCCTTGACCAGCGTCTGGGCGCCGAAGCCGATGGCCAAGCCGATGACGCCCGCGCCGGCGATCAGGGGCGCGATGTCCACCCCAAGCGCCGACAGGGCGATGAGCGCCCCCATCACCACGATGACGCTTAAGATGAACTTGCGCAGCAGCATGAGCAGCGTGGCGCTGCGCGAACCGCCCGCGCCGCCGCCCTCCTCCATCTCCTCGCCCGGCAAAGAGGTTTCTTCGCTCAGCCGCCGGTCAATGCGGATGCGCACCACTTCCCAGGCGAGCAGACCGCCCACGACCACCAAAAGGACGCTCAGCACGTTGCGGGCAAACAGCCAGCCAAGGGGAATCTCCACGCCCCACATCTTGAGCATGGCAAAGGCGGCGAAGGCGGCCAGCACCAGACGCAGGGCTTTGCGGATCAGCGGAATGTAATAGCGCAGGGTGCGTTTGTCCGGCTCGGCCTTGGCCTCGGCCTGCTCGGCGGCGACGGCGGCGGCGCTCCCCGCGTCCAGGGGAATGATCTCCCGGTCCTCCCCGGAGGCGACGAGCAACAGCTTTCGCACCCACAGGTCCACGCCGATGCAGGCCGGTATGGCGAAAAGGCCCATGACCAGATGCAGGATGGTGGCGTCGCCGACCAGGGACTGGCTGCTCCAATACAGGCCAATGGCCAGGACATAGACCATGGCCACGACATGGCCATAGCGGGCGGCAAAGGCGCGCTTCCCGGCCGGTTCGCCGTCGCCGGCAATGGCGGCGGCCACCCGCTCCCGGTTGGCGTAGAGCATGGCCGCCAGCATGATGCCGACCAGCGGGCCGGCCTGGGCGTAGAGGATGTCGCCAAAGGCCTCGGCCTGGCCCACCTTTTCCAGGGCGATGCTGACCACGCCCACCACCAGGCAAACCAGGGCAATGGCCACCATGCCGCGATACAGGGTGGCCGCGTCGGCGTCGGCCAGGGGAATGGGCCGGGCGGCCTCGAAATCCGGCGCGAGCAGCACCCGGGCGGCGGCCTGGATGCACAGATAATTGGTCAGGCCGACGACGCACAGCAAGCCCAGTTCGCGCAGCGCGCCCGAGGCCGGGACCAGAACCAGGTAGAGCAGGGAAGCGACCACGAAAAAGGCCGCCACCTCCAGCAGTTGCAGCCCGAGGTTGGCCAGGATCGCCAGCCACCGGCCAGGGCGCGGCCCGGGGCCGGCCGCGTCCAGACGCCGCTTGAAGCCCTGGCGCAGCCGGCCGGTCCACAGGAAAGCCGCCACCCCCCCGGCCATGATGGCGGCCAACACGAGCAGATAACGCAACAAGACGGGCGCGCCGCCGCCGTCGCTCAAGTTGGCCAGAATCTTGTGCCGGCCCAACTCCTGGCCGGCTTCGTGGAAAAAGGCGGCGTTTCGGGCCTGGATGGTGCGGATGTTGGATTCCAGCCCTTCAAAAACATCCTGGATCAGGCCGCTGGACTGGCCGGAGCCTTCGCCTTCGTTGGCCTTGGCCTTGGCCGCCAGTTTTGCGTGAAGCAGTTGGCGAGCCTGGGCGTCGGTCAGGGTGGCCATGAAGGCATCGACCTGGGCCGGATCGGTGGGTTCCTGGACATTGGCGGCCGGCGGGGCCTTGGCCGCCTTGGGCATGGCCGGATTAATGCCGGCCCGGGCCGGGCCGACGCCCCAGGCCAGGGTCATGACCAGGGCCAGGGCCAAAAAGACCGCGCGTTGCCGCACTGTCGCCGTCATGCTCGCTCCTTGGGGACTGGCTGGACGCGCCCGCCGAGGCAAGGTGGCGGAAGCTTGCGCATGGTATGCCAGGCGGCGCGACAAGACAATGGCGGTTTCGGTTTGCGGCCGTTGCTGTCGCGACGAACGCAAAAAACGGGCGGCCCCGAAGGACCGCCCGTCGATAATGAGCAGGGTTGCCGGCCGCCTCAGGCCGCCGCGACGGTCTGTCCAGCCAGGACCACCGGGCAGGGTGCGCCGCGAAGCAGAGCGGCCGTGCCGCCGCGACGCGGAGACAGGCCGCGCGTGAGCGGATCGGCGCACACGATATGGCCGTAACCGCCTTCCCGGGCCTCGCGGATGACCGCGTCGGTCAGATGCTCCAGATCGTCGCAGCAAATGGCCTCGAACCGGGCGTCCACGCCGGCCGCCAGGGCCTCGGCCAGGAATCGGGCCTTGAGTTCGGCCTCGGCCGCCTTTTCGTGCTCCTCGATGTAGCCGAGGAACGTGGCCCGGGCGTTGGAGCCGAGCAGCCAGTCATGGCCGATGTAGACGTTCCAGCCGCGCTCGTAGACGAAAAGCCCCACGGCGGTCTGGCCAAGCTGCCGGGCCAGGGCCAGGCCTTGGCCGATGGCCTTGCCGGACTCGTCGAGGACGACCAGCACCCCGGTCACGGCAAGGTCCCCTTCTCATGCTCCAGGACCACGATGGGCTTGCCCTTCTTGAGTTCGTCGCCGGGTTTGGCCACGACCTTGATCACCTTGCCGCCGGCGGCGGACTTGATCTCGCGCACCACCAGCTTTTCCTCGACCTTGCCCTGGGTCCACTTCTTTTCCTTCACTTCAAAGGAATACAGCGGCTCGCCCTTTTTCACCATGCCCGACTCGACGGCGGCAATGGCCACGATCTTGCCGTCCATGGGCGCGCCGACAGTGACCGTGGGCACGATAAAGGCCATGTAGCACAGCACGAACACCACCAGACAGCCGACCAGCACGATGGCCGCCACATCCTCGTGGCGGTCGGACCGGAACACCGTCATCTTGCCGCTTTTTTTCACTTCTCCGGCCATATCATAAACTCCTTAGAAGGATGATTCCTTGCTGACGAAAAACATGATGACAAGCAGGGCCACGACATACTTGAGACAGCCGGCGGCCAGACCGACCTTGAGCGGCTTGCCGCCGGCGGTCTTGATCTCGCGGATGTCGATGTAGGCGCCCTGGCCGACCAGGCCGATGCCGAAGATCCAGGACATGACGTCGCGCATCATGTGCAGGGTGTTGGAACCCTCGGCCCCAAGCGCCCCAACCGACGACAGGAAGGTCATGCCGAAAAAGCCGATGACGAAAATGGGGAACTTGTCCTTGAGGATGCCGACCAGGGACAGATGCTCGGCCTGGGCCTCGGCGCGCCAGAACCACATGGTGATGAAAAAGACCACGAACGGGATGGAGATGACGCGCACCACGTTCCAGATCTCGCCATAAGCCACGGCCGTGCCCGGGGCGATGGTCGGGTTGAAGGCCAGGCAGGTGGCCAGCACTTGGCCGGAGTTGAGAATGCCCGTGCCGACCCAGGCCCCGAACTGGTAGTCGGACATTTGCAGCGCCTTGCCGACAAAGGGCGACACGAACATGGTCATAATGCCGAAACCAAGGATGGTGGCGATGACCAGGGCCACGTCGGACGGCTTGGCCTTGACCGCCGGCGAGGTGGCCACGGCGGCCGAAACGCCGCACACGCCGCAGGCTGCGGCCATGACGCCGATCAGCGAGCGGTCCATGCCCATGAGCCGGCCCAGGAACATCACGAAGAAGATGGTGCCGAAAACAAAGGTCATGATGAGCAGGATGGCGATGCCGCCGACCTTGGCCAGGCTCTGGATGGTGTAGAGCGAGCCCAGCATGATGACGCCGGACTTGATGAACAGGCGCGTGGTGCGAAAGCCCTCTTCAGCCCAGGCCGGAATCTTGCCGCCAAAAAGCAGGTTGCGGTAGAGCATGCCGACGATGATGGCCAAAAGGATGTAGTTGAGGCTCAGCACCTTGACCAGCCAGCCTTTCTGGCCAAACAGCACGGTATTGGCCATCCACGGCTCGACCCAGGTGCGCAGCACCCACAGCGTGCCGACCATCAGGGCCAGGCCCGGAAGGATGGCGGCGATTTTCCCGAAAATTCCCTTGTCTTCCATGATAAACCCCTCTGCTTATTTCACGATGAGCACGCTGCGCGTGGAGTATTCCGCCACCCGGGACGACACGCTGCCCATAAGCATGCGCAGCGCCCCGTGCTTGCCGGTGGAACCGACAATGATCAGATCGGCGTCAGCCTCGTCGGCCGCGTCCAGGATGCCGTCGGCCGGCCGGCCTTCCTTGACCACGAGTTCGGCCGTGATGCCCTTTTCCGTCAGTCTGGCCTGGACCTTACGCATGGCCCCGCCGGCTTCCTCGGTAAGGGACCGGGAGACCAGTTCGCAGCCTTCCGCGCCGATCTCCTCGCTCGACAGGCACAGGTCCGGCACGACGCTGACGACAACGAGCGAGCCGCCGAACTTGCCGGCGATCTCGGCGGCCGTATCCAGCGCCTTGTCCGCTTTGGGAGACCCGTCATGGGCTACGAGAATCTTCATGTTTCCCCTCCTTTGTGTAGGTGCTACGGCCATTTGCAAAGGCGGGGCCAAAACCTTCAAAGGTGGAACCACACGGTTTTCCATGACTTTTCTGAAAGGATCGGGCAACACCGCAAACTCCAGTTAGCACCCTGACGCCGCCGGGCCGCATTGCCTTTTTCCCGAACCGGCCCCACATTCCGCCAAGGAGCGGACATGAAAAGCCTCAAGCATCGTTTCCTCGTCGGCCTGTCGGTCAGCATGGCCGCCCTGGGCATCTTTTTCGCCGTGCTTTTGTCCATGAACCTGCGCGACCAGCTCGTCAGCGACACCGAGCACAAGGCTTCCCTGGTGCTGTCCCAGGTCGAGGCCGTGCAGGCCTACGTGCGCGAAGTCTTGCGCCCCTCCATGTACGACCTGCTGCCGCCCGACGCCTTTATCCTGGAAGCCATGTCCACCTCGTTCGTCACCCGCAAGGTCATGAGCGACCACAACGCCCTGGGCGACCAGTTCCGCTACCGCCGGGTGGCCGTGGGGGCGCGCAACCCCGATTACGAGGCCGACGCCTTTGAGCGCGGCGTCATGGCCCGCTTTGCCGCCGATCCGGAAGTGACGCGCATTGAGGAAATCACCGAGCGAAACGGCGAGGAAGTGTTCGTGGCCG
Organism: Solidesulfovibrio magneticus RS-1; assembly: GCF_000010665.1. NCBI lineage: Bacteria > Pseudomonadati > Thermodesulfobacteriota > Desulfovibrionia > Desulfovibrionales > Desulfovibrionaceae > Solidesulfovibrio > Solidesulfovibrio magneticus. The sequence continues at coordinate 3,721,098 of NC_012796.1, forward strand.
CCCGGCCGGTGCGCTTCGAACCGTCGTGCCTGCGCTGCCACGGCGACCCGGCCGACGCGCCCAAGGCCCTTCTTGAGCGCTACGGCGACACGCGCGGGTTCTGGCGGCACTCCGGCGAACTCTTCGGTCTGGACATGGTCACCGTGCCCGTGGCCGGGGCGCTGGGCCAGATCAAGGGCACGACCATCAGCTTCCTGTCGCTTTTCGCCCTGGGGCTGGCCGCCTTCTATCTGACGTTGCAGGTCTTTTTCGACCGGCTGGTGGTGGTCAACCTGCGCCGGGCAACGGACGTGCTGCGCCGGTATTTTCCCAAGGAAGCCGGCGAGGCCCCCAAGGCCGCCGCCCCGGCCGCCGTGGAAGACGAGATCGAGGAAATCTACGCCGGTATCGACGCCATGGCTTCGCGCCTCAAGGAAGCCCGGGAGAACATTGAGGACCACGCCCAAAATCTTGAGCGCAAGGTGGCTGACCGCACCCTGGAGCTGGCCCGGGAAGCCGACGAGCGCCGCTCGGACGTGTCCCTGTTTGTGGAGCTTTTAAGCATCCTCAACTTCTCCCAGACCCGCTCCGAACTCTTAAGCGCCGCCCTGGCCCGGGTGGCCGGCCGGTTTGGCGCTTCCGGGGCGGCTTATGAGTGCGAATTTTCCGGCGGCGGCTCGGTCACCTGGCCCCCGGGCGCGGCCATCCCGCCGCCGCCGGCCGACTGGCGCGCCCTGCTCGCCGTGGGAGAGCTGGTCCTGGCCGACCATACGGCCCTTATTCCCGTGCGCACCACCGACGTCAGCCGGGGCTTACTCCGCCTCTATTTCCCCGAGGACGGCCCCGGCCCCGATCCCCAGGCCGAGGACCTCTACCGGGCCATCGGCCACCAGCTCGGCATTGCGCTGGAAAACCTCGACGCCATCAATTCGCTTTTGGCCCAAAACACCCTGCTCGCCTCCATCTTCGACGGCATCTCCGATCCGCTGGCGCTTATCGACAGCGCCTCGGGCATCATTCTGGCCAACGAACCGGCCCGGGAGCTGGCCCGGGCCCTGGAAGACCGCCCCGCCCGTCCCGGCGAAACGCCGCGCCTGCCGGCCCGGCTGGTGGGCGATCCCATACACACCGGCGACGCCGGCCCGGACGCGCCCGTGGCCACCACCGTGGCCCTGGACGGCGGCCGGTCCTTTGCCGTGGCCCGCTATCCCCTGGCCTCGCCGTCGGGGCATTCCCGACGCTTCGTGGTCTATGCCCGGGAAAACACCGCCGAACGGCGAATGCTTGAGCAGCTGCGCCAGACCGAAAAGCTCGTGGCCGTGGGCAAACTGGCCGCCGGGCTGGCCCATGAGATCAACAATCCGCTAGGGGTCATCGCCTGCTACGCCGAACTGCTGCGCCAATCCCTGGTCGATCCCCAGGCCCTGGACGATCTGGCCGTCATCGAACGCCACGCCGTCATGGCCAAGAAGGTGCTGCGCGACCTTCTCGACTTCGCCCGGCCCAGGCCGGCCAAGCCCGGTCCCTGCGACATCAAGGCGCTGCTCTCGGGTTTGGCCCGCATCTTCGAGGTCCAGGCTCAGTCGCGTCGTTCCAGCCTGCGCCTGGACGTGCCCGAGGGCATCCCCCTGGCCAAGGCCGACGCCGGCGCTTTGGAGCAGGTGCTCTCCAACCTGCTGCTAAACGCCCTGGACGCCGTCGAGCCGGGCCAGGGGCGCATCACCCTGGCCGCCGCCGCCTCCGAGGACGGCGGGCAAGTCAACCTCACCGTGGCCGACAACGGCCCCGGCATCCCGGCCGTTGACCTGCCCCACATCTTCGATCCGTTTTTCACCACCAAGGAAGCCGGGCGCGGCACGGGCCTGGGGCTGGCCGTGGCGTTCGGGCTCATGCGCGACATGGGCGGTACCATTGAAGCCCAAAACGACGGCGGCGCGGTCTTCACCCTGACCCTGCCCGCCTGCCACGGCCCTTGCCAGGAGGACGCCTCGTGAACGACCGCCCCCGCGTGCTCATCGTTGATGACCAGCCCGACTTCGCCAAGGGACTGGTGCGGCTGCTTACGCCCAAGCTCCCCAAGGCCGCCCTGTCCTGCGTACTCTCGGCCGAGGCCGCCCTGGACGATCTGGCCGGCGCGCCCTGCGACGTCATGGTCACGGACCTGCGGATGCCCGGGCTTTCCGGCCTGGAGCTGCTGCCCCGGGCCCTGGCCCTGCAACCTTCCCTTGGCGTGGTGCTGTTGACCGCCCACGGGGACATCGATTCGGCTGTGCTGGCGCTCAAGGCCGGGGCCTACGACTTCCTCACCAAGCCGGTGGATTCCGACCATCTGGCCCGGGTCATCGCCAAGGGGTTGGAGCGGGCGGAACTTTTGCGCGAAAACCGCCGGCTGCGGGCCGCCGTGGCCGCCTGCGGCGCGCAGGCCGGGATGCTTGGGGAATCGGCGGCCATGCGCCAGGTGAAGCAGACCATCGCGGCGGTTGCCGCCTCGGACTACACCGTGCTCATTCGGGGCGAGTCCGGCACAGGCAAGGAACTGGCCGCCCGGGCCGTCCACGGCCTGTCGCGCCGGGCCGGCGGGGCGTTTTTGTCGGTCAACTGTCCGGCCATCCCGGACCAGATCCTGGAAAGCGAACTGTTCGGCCATGTGCGCGGGGCGTTCACCGGGGCCGAGCGCGACCGGCGCGGCCTTTTCGTGGCCGCCAGCGGCGGCGTGCTGGTGCTGGATGAAATCGGCGACATCCCCATGAGCGTGCAGACCAAGCTTTTGCGCGTGCTCCAGGAGCGCGAGGTGCGGCCTGTGGGGTCCAGCAAGTCCATCCCCGTGGACGTGCGCATCCTGGCCTCCACCAATCAGGACCTGGAAGCCAAGATCGTTGACAAGACCTTTCGCGAAGACCTGTACTACCGCTTAAACGTCCTGACCGTGCGCCTGCCGCCCTTGCGCGAGAGGCGTGACGACATCGCCCTTCTGGCCACGGCGTTTCTGGAACGCGCCTGCCGCGAAATGGGCATCGGCGACAAGGAGTTCTCCCCCGAGGCCCTGGCCGCCCTGGCCGGGCGCGACTGGCCGGGCAACGTGCGGGAGCTGTTCAATTTCGTGCGGCGGCTGACGGTGTTCTCGCCCGGCGACGTCATCAGCGCCGGAGCCGTCACCGAGGCCGACCCGGGCATGGGCGAGCAGCCCCAGGCCGAGGGTCTCGCCGAGAGCGCCTCGGCCGGGCCTTATCTGGAAGCCAAGGCGCAAGTGGTGGACGCGTTTACGCGGCGTTACGTCGAGCGGCTGCTCAAACAGACGCGCGGCAACGTCTCGGAAGCGGCCCGGGTGTCGGGGCTGGAGCGGGTGTCGCTGCAGAAGATCCTCAAGCGCCTGGGCATTGCTGCGGACGAATTTCGATATTGACAAATAATTTTAAATATTTTTTTATGAAAAAAACAAAAGGATATGCGATGAACCCTAATAACGACACAGATGTCCAAGAGCAAGAGAACAACGCATTACGCTCTTATTTGCAGCGTTCAGAAGTTCGTCTTTCAACTATGCACAGAATTGGAAGCTCATTTATCGGAGGAGCAGGCCTCCTCATTCTTCTCCCCGTAATAATGAAAGACTCCATGACATCTATTTCTGCGAAAATATACTCCTTGATTATTGCAGAAAATTACGCCGCCGCTACGACGCTTGCCATTCCCTTCATTGTCATTGTATTCATTCCAATATATTCAATCATAAAAGTATTACATGACTTAACTAGATTTTATTTTAACCCAACATTACCAGACGACCCTTCAGAATCTTTCCATCCTCGTTTTTCCTTAACGGCAATCCCCTTCTCGGAAATGGTTCTCAACAACATAAAAACAGAAATAAGAAAACGCCAATTTAATGTAAAATATAAATATTTTATTTTCCCTCCTTTTGACAAGTCGAGGCCAGCCTATGATAAAATCCTCAAAGACGAGACTCTTCGCAAAATTGCGCTAAATGACGCACAATACATCGACAAAAGCCAAGAAGAGAAACCCAACCTTGGAAAAGAATACCATCGAATGCTATTGGCGTTTGGCCTATCCGGCGCGTACAACAGGGATTTAATAGACGAGGTAGCGCTTCAAGAGCTTTCAATTATTAGAAGCAATATAATACTAAGAAGACTACTTATGCGCTATATAAAAGCCATACTTCTTATTATTTGGACTTCTGTAATTTTTTTATAACACCAAGAGACTTCCCTGAGACTTCATTCTACAAGGCCTTACTAGAAAATTCAAACACAAACATCATACAAACCACTGTTATAATCTTAATAACAACCTTCAGTATATGGGCAGCTGGCGCAGCCTACATCGTTAGAACCCCAATTCGCTGGCTTTACAAAGAATACGACCTCAACTCACACACACCACTAACTGACCCTCATATGATTAAATACGAAAGTATCACCTTATGGCTCTGCTTTACAACAAATTCATGGTGCTTATTTTCAAACCTTTTCTTCAAACCAGAATCCACACAAACCCTAGCATTCTATTTATACATTGGACTATTAACACTATGCCTAATGGTCAACCTAATAACACTACTCAGACACTATGATGTCCTTAAATGGAACAAGAATATTTAACAACTTAAAGAAATCCGGCGTCTTCCATTCTCTCTCTACTGCCGCGCCGCCGCCGTCAGCAGGCCCGCGCCGACCATGACGCCGCCGCCGGTGACCTTGAGGCGACGCATGAAGCGCGGGTTCTGGATGCGACTGCCGGCCGTGCCGGCGAGGTAGCTGAAAAGGCTGACGTTTACGGCCGAGAGCAGGCAAAACGTCGCGCCCAGGAGCAGCAGTTGCGGCCCGGCCGGGGCGTCGTGGCTGATGAACTGGGGCAGAAAGGCGACGAAAAAGAGGATGGGCTTGGGATTGACCGAGGTGACGGCCAGGGCGTGGAGGAATTTCTTGCGGCTGCTCACGATGTTAAGCTTGGGCGTGGCCGTGGCCCCGGAGCGGATCAGGCCGACGCCGAGATAGATGAGATAGAGCGCGCCGCAGTATTTGAGGATGGTAAACGCTTCGGCCGAGGCGGCCAGCACTGCGCCGAGTCCGGCCACGGAGCAGGTGAGCGCCACGGCGTCGCCCAGCACCACGCCGGCGACCAGCGGCCAATTCTTGCGGCGGCCTTCGGCCAGGCCGTAGCCCACGACCATGAGCACGGTGGGGCCGGGGATGACGAGCAGCACCGAGGCGGCGGCGACGAAGGCGAGGTATAGCGGCCAGGTCATGGCGGACTCCTTTTGCCGCCTTTTTACGCTTCTCCCAGGGTGTCGTAAACACCGCAACGTTTGCAGCCGCCGCATCCGGCCGGCGGACATTTGGCCGTGGGCGCGGCTTGCTGGTAGCGCTGCCATTCGCGCCAGAGGTAGTCGCGGGAGACGCCGTTATCAATAAAATCCCAGGGAAAGACTTCGCCTTCCGGGCGCTCCCGGTCGAGAAAGACGGCCGGGTCGCCGTCCCAGCGCTTGAGCGCCCGGCGGAAGCTGCCGGCTTCGACGGCGGCGACGATGAGGGGAAAAAGCGTTTCATCGCCCCGGGCCAAAAGCCCCTGGAGCCGGGCCTGGGACGGGGTCTCGGTTTCCACCCGAAAGCCTTTGAGTCCTTTGACGGCGGCTCGCACCCGGGCATAGCCGGCCTCGATGGCCGCCTCGGAAGCCATGGGGGCCCACTGCATGGGGGTGAAGGGCTTGGGCACCAGCGGGTTCACCGACAAGGTGGCATGGGCCACGCCGCGCTTGCCGACGCCAATGGAGGCGGCGGCGGCCACTTTGTCGAGCAGCGGGCGCAGGGCGTCGTAGTCGGCCTCGGTCTCGCCGGGCCAGCCGATGATGCAATAGAATTTGAGGTGGTTGACGCCGTGCTTGCCGGCCAGGGCCACGGCATCAAGCAGCGCTTCCTCGGAGAGCTGCTTGTTGGCGGCGGCGCGAAGGCGCGGGCTTGGGGCTTCCAGGGCCAGCGTCAGGGTGCGCAGCCCGGCGGCGCGCAGGATGGTGAGCAGCTCGGGGGTCAAGCCATCGGCCCGCACCGAGGACAGGGAAAACTTCGTGCCCCGCTCCCGAAGCCAGGTCAGAAACGGGATGAGTTCGGGCCAGTCGGTGAGCGCCGTGCCGACCAGGCCGATCTTTCGCGGCGACACGGTCTCGATAAGCGACTGGAGGTCGGCCAGGCGCGACTGGCGCGGCGGACGGTAGACGTAGCCGGCGGCGCAGAAGCGGCAGCCGTAGGGACAGCCGCGATTGATCTCGACCAGGAACATATCACGGAATTCGGCATGGCCCGACACGAAACAGGAATGGGCCGGGGCGGCAAGGAGCGTGGGCGCGTCGCCAGCCAGGGCCGTGGCCCGGGCGACGGGGCCGGCCGTGCGGCCGGGCAGGTAGACGCCTGGGAGATGCGCCACGGCGTCGAGGCAGGCGGCCTTGTCGCCTCCGGCAAGGGCCACGCGGGCCAGGGCGGCGCAGACCTCGGCCAGCCCGGCCTCGGCCTCGCCCACAAAGAGCAGATCCAGGGCCGGCAAAAACGGCGCGGGATTGAGAAAGGCCAATGGGCCGCCGGCCATGACGATGGGGAAGTCGGGGCGCTCTTCGCGGCGCAGGGAAATTTCGGCGGCGACAAGGGCCTTGGCCGCGTCGAGGTATTCCTCTTCGTAGCACAGGGAAAAGGCGATGACCGGAAAATCGGCCAGGGCGCGGCCGGAGTCCTCGGCCTGGGGCGGGGTGGCGGCGCGGGTGAAGACGCGCTCCACGGCCAGGGCGGGATCGTCGGCCAAAAGCCGCCAGGCGGCCTGCCAGCCCAGGGCCGAAAGGGCCATGGCGGCGTCACCGGGAACAGCCAGGGCCACGGGCAGCCGTCCGCCCCATTCGGGCGCGGCAGGCCTGTCCAGGCCGAAATAGACCTTGGTGGAATCGTTCAAGATGTGTCCCGGCCTCCTTCAGAGGGGGCCGGGGGGAGCATGGACTCCCCCCGGCAGGGAGATCGGGGGAGAAGCAGGGAGGCTAGTCCGCCTGCATCCGAATGAAGGAGGGAATTTCGAACTCCTCCTCATCGAAGATGAATTCTTCCTCGCCCACGGGCTGGGTCTTGATGGGCGGCTGGGACAGGGCCGCTTCGGGGCCGCCTTTCTTGGTGCCTTTGCGCAGGTAGGCGGGGATATTGTAGTCGTTGCCCTGGCTGTTGAGCACCCGCATGCTGCGCGGGCTTTGCACGCCGCCGGAGGAGCCGCCGTGGTGGTGATGGGCGGCGGCCGGCGCGGCGGCCGGAGCCATGGCCTTCTGGCGGGCCAGGGAGGTGATGACCTCCATGGGCTTTTGCTCGACCACGGTCTTTTGCTGCACCGGCATGCCGCGCTGGGAGGCGGACTCAATGCCGGTGGCGATGACGGTGATGCGCATCTCGTCGGTGGCGTCGGGGTCGAAGACCGTGCCGAAGAACACCTTGGCGTCCTCGTGGACGGCCTCGGTGATGGTGGAGGCGGCTTCGTCCACTTCCTCGATGGTGAGGTCCGGGCCGCAGGTGATGTTCATGAGCACGCCCTTGGCGCCGTCGATGGTGACGTCTTCCAGAAGCGGGCTGGTGATGGCCTTGAGCGCGGCCTCACGGGCGCGGGATTCGCCGCGCGCCGTGCCAAAGCCCATCATGGCCAGTCCCATCTCGCTCATGACGGCCTTGACGTCGGCAAAGTCGAGGTTGATCAGGCCCGGCACCATGATGAGGTCGGAAATGCCTTTGACGGCATAATAGAGGACCTCGTCGGCCTTCTTGAGCATCTCGATGAAGGTGGCCTTTTTGGAGGCCAGAGACAGCAGGCGGTCGTTGGGGATGGTGATGATGGAGTCCACCACGTCCCGCAGGGCCTGCACGCCCTTCTCGGCCGAGAGCAGGCGTTTTTTGCCTTCGAAATAAAAGGGTTTGGTGACCACGGCCACGGTGAGCGCGCCGGCTTCCTTGGCCACCTGGGCGACCACGGGAGCGGCGCCGGTACCGGTGCCGCCGCCCATGCCGGCGGTGACGAAAACCATGTCGCAGTCGCCGATGGCGGCGCGGATGGCGTCGATGCTCTCCAGGGCGGCGTCACGGCCGACGTCGGGATTGGCCCCGGCCCCGAGGCCCTTGGTGAGCTTGTCGCCAAGCTGGATGCGGTATTCGGCCTGGGAGCGCTGCAAGGCCTGAATATCGGTGTTGGCGGTGATAAACGTCACCCCGGACATGGACGAGGTGATCATGTTTTCCACGGCGTTGCCGCCGCCGCCGCCGCATCCGACTACCTTGATGCGGGCGTTCGAGCCTTGATCGAGTTCCAAGTATTCCATCTGTTCCCCCTAGCGAACTCCCTGTTTTCCCCCAACAAACAACAACTTACGCGGACGTTATTTCACGTCCACGAACCATTTCCGCATCCTCCCCAGAATGCGGTTGAACACGTTCTCATCCCGGATGCGGAAGCGCTGTTCCACGCCTTCTTTTTCCGCGCCGTACATGAGCAGCCCCACGGCGGTGGCGTACATGGGGCTGTTGACCACGTCCTTTAAGCCCCCGACCTTGTCGGGATAGCCGATGCGCGTGGGCAGGTTGAAAATCTGCTCGCCCAGTTCCTGGATGCCCTCGATAAGCGCGGTACCGCCGGTGAGCACCACGCCCGCTCCGATCTGGTTTTTCATGCCGGAGCGGATGAGTTCCTGATCCACCAGGGCCAGCATTTCCTCCACACGCGGCTCGCAGATTTCGGCCAGCACCTGTCGCGACAGGCGGCGCGGCTCGCGCCCGCCCACGCTCATCACCTCGATGACTTCATCTTTCGGGACCATTTCCGCCAGGGCGCAGCCGTACTTGATCTTGATCTTTTCGGCCGAGGCCATGGGGGTGCGCAACCCGAAGGCGATGTCGTTGGTGAGGTTGGTGCCGCCAAGGGCGAGCACGGCGGTGTGCTTGATGGAGTCGTTGGCGAAGATGGCAAGGTCGGTGGTCCCTCCCCCGAGGTCCACCAGGGCCACGCCGATTTCGCGTTCTTCCCCGGTCAGCACGGCCTTGGACGAAGCCAAGGATTCCAGAACAATGTCGGAAACGTCGAGCCCGGCCCGGTGACAGGAGCGGATGATGTTCTGGGCGCTGGTGACGGCTCCGGTGACGATGTGCACGCGCACTTCCAGACGCACCCCGGCCATGCCGAGGGGGTCGGCGATGCCGCGCTGGTCATCGACGATAAATTCCTGGGGCAGGATGTGGATGACCTCCCGGTCCAGCGGAATGGCCACGGCTTTGGCCGCGTCAATGACCCGCTCGATGTCCCGGGGGCCGACCTCGCCGCCCTTGACGGCGATGACCCCGTGGCTGTTGAAGCCCTTGATGTGGCTGCCGGCAATGCCGGCATAGACCGAGCGGATTTCGCACCCGGCCATGAGTTCGGCTTCTTCCAGCGCTTTTTTGATCGATTGCACGGTCTGTTCGATATTGACGACCACGCCCTTGCGCAGGCCCGTGGATGGGCTGGTGCCAATGCCCACCACGTCCACGCCCTCGGGCGAAAGTTCGCCGACGACCACGCAAATCTTGGTGGTGCCGATATCGAGACCGACGATAAGTTCCGACCTGGCCATACGAATCCGCTCCCTGAACGTTTCGGCGTCGTGGGGTTGGCCGCGCCCACAGGCGGGTTGTACGTCAAACCCGCGCGAATTTCATTGGTAAAATGGCGCGTCCCGGGTTTTTTGTCACGCCTCCCACAGGCGCTTCGCCAACCCCGGAAGCACGCGGCGCGGCCCGGCGCTTCCCATTTTCCTGCAAAAGGGTATTAACCCCTTTGATTCCTTGTTAAATACAACCTATCTATGAGCTTTGCGGCGCGTCCCCCGCGCCCCGCTTCTCGACCCAAACCTTGTCGCCCTCGGCGGTGATGAGCCCCACTTTGTCAAGCTCGCCGCGCCGGCGCAAGTCCATCCAGACCATGTTCATCCGCGACAGGTTGCGCCGCCAGTTCTGGGACCCCAGGCACAAGACGATTCCCGGTTCCATGAGCCGGATTTCCAGCCCACGGCCCCAGCTTAAGCGCAACCAGGCGATCTGTCCGAAATCGAAGGGAACCTGATGTTCGGCCACGGCCCGGCGCAGATCGGCCAGAATGGGCAGATGCTTTTCCATCCCGGCCTCGACCTCGATCTGGGGCAGGGACACGAACTGCCCGGGCTCGACCTTGTCGATGATGCGCCCGACCTCGTCGGCGTAATAGAGGGTTCCCTGATACTGCACAAGATAGGAAGGGGCTTTTTCCCGCACTTCGATCTGAATTGTCCCGGGCAGCACCCGCTTGACCGTCACCGAATCGACCCACGGCTCCCGGGAAAGCTCTGCCCGCATCCGGTCCATGGACAGCGAAAGCACGTTGACCCCGGGGGTCAGCCCGGCCACCTGGCGGATATGCTCCTCGGACAACCGGGAACAGCCCGCGATGTCGGCCTGCTGCAGGGCAAAGTAGTTGACCGTGGTCAGCCAGCGGTAGCCGGCCAAAAGCGCCACGCTCACGGCCAGCACGATGGCACCCATGAAGGCCATGGACACGGCCCGGGTGAACACCTTGCCCAGGCCGCCAAAGCTCACCGACGGTAGTTTGACGCCGCCTGCGCCGCCACCGGAGCGGGCATTGCGGTTCTTGTTGCCCCGCGACGAAACGGTGCGGCTTTTGACCGTGATGCGCGGTCCGCTGTACCCGTTGCGTTTTTTTTTGGCCGAGATTCCCCCGAATCCCGACAATGTTCCCGCCCTGACGTTCATGGAACCACCCTCACTTCCAGTTCGAGTTGGCGACCGAATCGCTCCCGCACCGCCTCCCGCGCCAAAGCCAGAAGCTTAAGCGCCTCCCCGCTCGTCCCGCCGCCCAGGTTGACCAGAAAATTGGCGTGCAACGAAGAAAACGCCATTTTTCCAACCGCCCTTCCGGCGAATCCCGATTCCGCCAGCAGCCGCCAGGCCGCTTCCCCGGGCGGATTTTTAAACACGCAGCCGGCCGTAGCCGCCGTGATCGGCTGGCTGGCCCGCTTTTTCTTGAGGTTGGCGATCATCTCCTGGCGAATCTCGATGGGTTCGCGCACCTCGCAGTCGAATTCCGCTTCCAGGACCAGAAAAAACCCGGCCAGCCCCGGCACGACAAAACGGCGGTAACCGATGTCGAGTTCCTCCCGACCAGCCCAAAAAAGTCCCCGCTCGGGCGTCCACAGCCGGACCCGGGCCAGAATCGCGCCCACCTCGTCGCCATAGGAGCCGGCATTGCCGGCCACGGCCCCGCCCACGCTGCCAGGCACGCCAATGAGGCCCCCAAGCCCGGACAAGCCCTGGGTGGCCAGCCAGGCCACCAACCGCTGGAGCTTGACCCCGGCCCCGCAGCGCACCCGGACCCTGCCCTGGGGCCGATCCGGCAACACGCGCGGCTCGTCGCGCAGTATGGGCCGTACCAGCACCAACGGCAGCTCGCCGTCCCGGGCCAGGAGATTGCTCCCGCCGCCCAGAGCGAGAGGCGTTCCGCCAAGCCGCTTGAGCGTTTCGCCGAGGCCGTGAGCATCCTCGGCCTGATCAAAGACCACCTCGGCCAGGGCGCGCCCGCCGAGCTGCAGCGTGGTGCGGGCCGACAACAGCGGCCCCGGTTCGACCCTAAGCGCCACGCTCCGACTCCAGATAATGCGCGCCCACCTGCCAGATGCTGCCGGCCCCAAGGGTCACGAACAGGTCGCCCGGCCGCAGGATGCCCGGCAGGGCCGCCTCCATGGCGGCGAAATCCGGGTAGTAGGCGACTTTGGTCTTGGTCACCTGGCGGATGCCTTGCCCCAGGCTTTCGCCGCTGACCCCGGGAATGGGCGCTTCCGAGGCCGGATAGATTTCGGTCAGCAGCAGCTCGTCGGCAGCCTCGAAACAGGTGCAGAAATCGCCGAAAAGGGCCTTGGTGCGGGAAAACCGGTGGGGCTGGAAAGCCACCACCAGCCGGCGTTCAGGATACACGGCCCGGGCCGTGGCCAGGGTGGCCTTGATCTCGGCCGGATGGTGGCCGTAGTCGTCGACGACGACCACGCCGTCCTTCTCGCCCTTGCGCTCGAAGCGCCGGCCCACGCCCGCGAACTTGGCCAGAGCCTCGGCAATGGTCCCCAAGGGAATGCCGACCTCCAGGGAAACGCCAATGGCCCCCAGGGCGTTTAAGACATTGTGGCGGCCAGGGTGATTGAGGCGCATCTCGCCCAGGCGCTTGCCGTCGAGGGAGACCTCGAAGCAGCTCATGGCCCCGGAGTCGATGATGCGGCCGCGAAGACGGGCCTTGTCGGAAAAGCCGTAGGTCAGGATCGGTCGGTTGACGCGCGGCAGGATGCGGGCCACGCCGGGATCGTCCAAACAGACCACGTTGACCCCGTAAAAGGGGATGTTGTTCAAGAAATCCACGAAGGCGTCGTCGATGGCTTCGATGCCGTCGTAGTGGTCGAGGTGGTCGGCGTCCACGTTGGTGACCACCGAGGCGATGGGCGACAGGCACAGAAACGAGCCGTCGGATTCGTCGGCCTCGGCGATCAAGTATTCGCCCTGTCCCAGGCGCGCCCCGGCCCCGTAAGCATTCAAGCGGCCGCCGATGATGACGGTGGGGTCATAGCCGGCCTCGGTGAAAATGGTGGCCAGAAGCGAGGTGGTGGTGGTTTTGCCGTGGGTGCCGGCCACGGCGATGCCGGTGCGCAGGCGCATGAGTTCGGCCAGCATCTCGGCCCGGGGGATGACCGGGATGCCGCGCTCGCGAGCCACCACCACTTCCGGGTTGTCGCTGGTCACGGCCGTGGATTTGACCACCACGTCGGCGTCGCCCAGGTTTTCCCGGCCATGGCCGATGGCAATGGACGCGCCAAGGCTCCCCAGGCGGCGCACGGTCTGGCTCATGGACAGGTCCGAACCGGACACCTCGTAGCCCAGGTTCAGCAGCACCTCGGCGATGCCGCTCATGCCCGAGCCGCCAATGCCGATCATGTGAATCTTGCGGACCTTGTTGCGCATCCCCGAGGGCGCGCCGTGATTTTTCTGAGCCGTCATCTAGCGTTCTCCCTTGTGCGCGGCCATGGCGAGCAGGGCCCGGGCAATGTCGTCGGCGGCGTGGGGCAGGGCCTGGCCCAGGGCGGCCTGGCCCATGGCCTCAAGGCGTGCCGGATCGCCCAGAAGCCCGATGACGGTCCCGGCCAGGTCAAGGCCGGGCAGATGGTTTTGCGCCACGCTTTGCGCCGCGCCGGCCCGAGCCAGAAAAGCGGCGTTGACGGTCTGGTGGTCGTGGGTGGCGAACGGAAACGGAATGAGCAGCGACGGTTTGCCGGCGGCCGTGACCTCGGCCAGGGTGGTGGCTCCGGCCCGGGCCAGGACCAGATCGGCCCAGGCATAGGCCGCGGCCATGTCGTCGATGAAATTCTCGATGACCACCTCAGGCTCGTCGCCTTTGGCCTCGCGGCCGGCCAGCACGGCATGGGCCTGGGTGGTGACGCGCTCGAAATCGGCCCGGCCGGCTTGCAGACGCACCTTGACCCCGGCGTCGAGCAAGGTCGGCAGGATGGCCATGACCGCGTCATTGATGGCCTTGGCCCCCTGGCTGCCGCCAAGGACGAGAAGCCGCTTGGTTCCGGGATGGGGCGCGGCCGAGGCCGCGCGTGCGATGTCGGCCCGGATGGGGTTGCCCAGGCGCTTTGTCCGCGTAGCCGGGAAGACGCCGCCCTCGTCGGGATAGGTCGTAAAGACGCGGTCCACGAACCGCCCAAGCACCTTGTTGGTGACGCCGGGGACGCTGTTTTGCTCGTGGATGGCCGTTGGCACGCCCATGAGCCGGGCGGCGGCCACGGGAATGAACCCGGCGTAGCCGCCAAAGCCGCAGACCACGTCCGGGGAGAATTCGCGGATGCGCGCCCCGGCCAGGCCAAAGGCCCGCAGCATCCAAAACGGCGCGGCCAGGGCTTTTATGCCCCGTCCGAAAACGCCCTTGGCCGGCAGGGCCACAAAGGGCAGCCCGGCCTTGGCCGCCAGCTCCCCTTCGGGGCCGGCGCCGCCGATGAAAAGGACGTCCAGACCGGGTGAAAGGCGCATGGCCGCTTCGGCCACGGCCAGGGCCGGGAAGATGTGGCCTCCCGTGCCGCCGGTGGTGACGATGAGCCGGGTCATGTCCTGGCGCTCCGGGAAAGATTGAGCAGGATACCGACGCACAGGAAACAGGCCAGCAGGTTGGAGCCGCCGTAACTCAGAAACGGCATGGCCACGCCCTTGGGCGGCACGCAGCCAAGGACCACGGCCAGGTTAAGCAGAAACCCCAGACCCAGCACAAGCCCCATGCCGTAGGCCGTGAAGCGGTCACGCAGATCGTCCTGGGCCAATGCGACCTTGAAAGCGCGGTAAAGCAGAATGCCGATGCACAAAAAGACGATGGACACGCCGATAAAGCCCAGCTCTTCGCCGATGACGGCCATGATAAAGTCATTGTGGGCTTCGGGCAGGTAGAAGAGCTTTTGTTTGCCCGCGCCGAACCCGGCCCCGGCCACGCCGCCGGACCCGAAAGCGTAAAAGGACTGCACAAGCTGGTAACCGACGTTTTGCGGATCCTTGAAGGGATCGAGAAAGGCGAACCAGCGTTTGAAGCGGTAGGGCGAAGAGGCGATTAAAAGGCCCATGGCCCCGATGCCGAAGAACATGGACACGCCAAGGTAGGTCAGCCGGGTGCCGCCGACCAGACTCATAAGGAAAAAGAGCATCCCCAGAAACACCGCGCCGCCGAAGTCGGGCTGGAGCAGCAAGATAAGCCCCAAAAAACCGGTGACCACAACCGGCGGGATAAAGCCCACCGAAAAGGAGCGCACGAGTTGCTGCTTCTGGCTGAAGAAATAGGCCAGGTACATGACGAGCACCACCTTGGCCAGCTCCATGGGCTGCAAGGACATAAAGCCCAGGCGCATCCAGCGCCGGGCCCCGCCGGCCTTGACGGAAAACGGCGGCACAAGGGTCAGCACCAATAGGCCAATGATAAGAAACAGCCACAGATAGACCGGACCGTGCAGGATTTTTCGCGGCATCCAGGCGCAGATGATCATGAGCGTGAGGCTGATCATGGCGAAAAGCCCCTGGCGCTGGATGAAGAAATAGCGGTTGCCGTTGACCCGCTCGGCCATGACGCCGCTGGAGGAAAAGACCATGACCAAGCCCAGGCCGGCTAGCACCAGGGCCGCACCCAGCAGCCAATAGTCGATGGAGCCGTTGGCCTTGGTCTCGCCCGACTGCACGGTGATCCTGCTCATGCGCCCTGCCCTGCCCCGCCGGCCGGTGTGGCCGGCAACGCCGCGAACGCCTGCTGAAAATCGCGTCCCCGGGCCTTGTAGTTGGGATACTGGTCAAAGCTCGACGTGCCGGGGGAAAGCAGCACCGCGTCGCCCGGCGCGGCGTCGGCGTAGATACGGGCCACGGCCTCGGCCAGAGTCGGGGCGTAGCGGACCGGAACCACCCCGGCAAAGGCCGTCTCGAAGACCTCCCGGCTGCCGCCGAAAAGCCCCACGGCCACGACTTTCTCCTTGACCAGCGGCAGCATGGCTTCCAGGTCGCCGCCCTTCCAGACGCCGCCGCACAGAAGCCTCACCGGCCGGTCAAAGCTGCGGATGGCCGCTTCCATGGCCGTCACGGTGGTGGCCTTGGAGTCATCGACAAACAGCACCCCGCCCTTCTCGCCGATGATCTGGATGCGATGGGGCGCGGGCACGAAATCGGCAAAGACCTGCCGGGCCAGCTTGATGTCCACGCCAAAGGCGCGGCAGGCCAGGTAAGCGGCTTCCATGTTGGCCTGGTTGTGGACCCCGGCCAGTCGCGGGCACAAAAAGCCCGAGGCGGCGGCGTACCAGGTGACCCCGGCCCGGGTGAAGGGGCGACCGCTTAAAAGATCGCGCAATTCCTCGGACACAATGGCCGTGTCATCCGGGCGCTGGGTCGCGAAAATCCTGAGCTTGGCGTCGAGGTATTCGTCGAGGTCGGCGTGCCAGTCCAGGTGGTTGGCGGCGAAATTTAAAAGCACCGCCACCTTGGGCCGAAACGTCTTGGTCAGCTGGAGCTGGAAGCTCGACACTTCGAGCACCACCACGTCGGCCGGCTCCTCGGACAGCACATGGTCGGACAGGGGCGTGCCGATGTTGCCGCCGGTGAACACCCGGCGGCCGGCGGCTTCGAGGAGCGCGCTTATGAGCATGACCGTGGTGGTCTTGCCGTTGGAGCCGGTGACGGCCACGATGGGTTCGGGGGTGAACCAGCTGGCCAGTTCCAGTTCGGAGACGACCTGGGCCCCCGGGCAGGCGGCCAGGGCCGGGGCCAGGTTGGCGGCCCGGATGCCGGGCGAGAGCACGACCAGATCGGCCCCGGCGAAATCGGCCGGTCCGTGCTCGCCGGTGCGCAGGTCATAGCCCAGCGAAACGGCCTCGGCCCGGAATTCATCGGAAACGGCGGCCGGATTTTTCTCCAGAAAACGCACGGCAGCGCCCAGGCGCGACAGCAGTTTCGCCGCCGACCGGCCCGACGCCCCGGCTCCGGCCACAACGGCCTGATGGCCGCGCAGTTGATCGGTATGGAGCATTTCGCGCATGGCCGGCCTACCGCAGTTTGAGGGTGGACAGTCCCACCAGGGCAAGAAGAATCGAGAGAATCCAGAACCGGATGATGATCTTGGATTCCGGCACGCCCATGAGCTCGAAATGGTGGTGCAGCGGGGCCATGCGGAAGATCCGTTTGCCGCCGGTCATCTTGAAGTAGCCGACCTGGAGGATGACCGAGACGGTCTCGGCCACGTAGAGGCCGCCGACCACGATGAGCAGCAACTCCTGCTTGCACAGCACGGCCAGGAAGCCCAAGGCTCCGCCCAGGGACAGCGACCCCACGTC
The DNA here is from genome assembly GCF_000010665.1 of Solidesulfovibrio magneticus RS-1. Taxonomy (NCBI): domain Bacteria; kingdom Pseudomonadati; phylum Thermodesulfobacteriota; class Desulfovibrionia; order Desulfovibrionales; family Desulfovibrionaceae; genus Solidesulfovibrio; species Solidesulfovibrio magneticus. The sequence goes on from NC_012796.1 coordinate 3,738,019, forward strand.
GCCCATGAAAATCTGGGCCGGATAGGCGTTGAACCACAAAAAGCCCAGGCCCGCGCCCACCAACGCGCCGCAGAACACCGTCACCTCGCCCACACCGGAAACCGGCATGACCTGGAGGTACCGGGCCATCTGGGCATGGCCGGCCACGTAGATAAAAAGCCCGAACATGGCGGCGTTGACGATCATGGGGCCGATGGCCAGGCCGTCCAGGCCGTCGGTGAGGTTGACGGCGTTGGACGCGCCGATCATGACCAGCATGGCAAAGGGCAGGTACCACAGGCCGAGATCGGGCGTTAAGTGCTTGAAAAACGGCACGGCCAGACGTGTCGAATACTCGGGGTCCAGGACCAGCAGCGCCGCGGCCACGCCCGAGACGACGATCTGGCCCAGGAGCTTTTGCTTGGGCGTCAGGCCTTTATTTTGCTTGCGCACCACCTTGGCGTGGTCGTCCACATAGCCCAGCGCCCCGAACCCCAGGAAGACGAACAGGGTCATCCAGACGTATTCGTTGGCCAGATCGCCCCAGAGCAGCACGCTGACCACGATGCAAAAGGCGATGAGCAGGCCGCCCATGGTAGGAGTGCCGGCCTTTTGCTTGTGGGCGGCCACGTCCTCGTGGATGTACTGGCCAAACTTCAGCCGGCGCAGCCAATCGATGAACTTGGGGCCAAAGACAATGGACAACACAAGCGCCGTCAGCAGTGCCGCGATCGACCGGAAGGTGATATAGCGGAAGACGTTTAAGGCGCTAAAATGCGCCACAAGCGGCACCAGCAAATAATAGATCATGCCGTGGCGTCCTTTTGGATGCTGTGGGTCAAGGCCGCCAGATACTCTTCCATACGCATGGAGCGGGAGCCTTTAAAGAGGTAGACGCCGCCTCTCAGTCCAGCCGAGGCGACGGTTTGGGTGAACATTTCCGGGGTATCGACCACGGCGAACAGGCCGGCGTAGCCTTTGCGGGCCAGTCCCTCGCCCACGGCCTGGGCATGGCCGCCATGATAAAACACAGCCTTGGCTCCGCTGGCGGCGGCTTCTTCGCCAAGCTTATGATGTTCGTCCTCGGCCTGGGCGCCCATCTCGCGCATTTCACCCAGCACCAGCACAAGGGGCTTGCCCTGGGCGGCCTCGGCGGCGGTGGCGATGGCCCGGCGCATGGACAGCGGATTGGCGTTGTAGGTGTCGTCGATGAGCGTGTAGCAGCCGTGGCGGCGGCAAAAAAAGCGCTGCTCGGGCATGACGGCCGACTCCAGACCCGTGGCGATCTGCTCTTCGGTGGCTCCGAGCAGACGGGCCGAGGCGGCGGCGGCCAGGATGTTCTCGGCGAAGTGCCCGCCGGTCAGCGGGGTCACGACTTCGAGTTCCAGGCCGTCCAGGCGCAGGAAAAACCGGCCCCGGCCCTCGGACAGCGCGCCCAGGTACTTGGCCCGGTACGGGGCCGATCCGCCCTTGACCGACATGCCGCGCACGTCGGGCCGCACGGCCTTGGCCGCCGCCCACAGCTCGGGATAGTCCATGGAGGCCAGGGCCACGCCGCCGGGGCGCAGGGCGGCGAAAAGCCGGGACTTCTCGGCGGCTACGCCGGCCACGTCGATAAGCGCTTCCAGATGAGCCGGGCCGACGTTGTGGATCACGGCCACGTCGGGTTCGGCGATGGCGGCCAGGGGGGCCATTTCACCCGGAGCCGAGATGCCAAGCTCCATGACCCACAACCGGTCGGTTTCGCCGGCTTCCAGCATGGACAGGGGCAGGCCGATCTTATTGTTGAAATTCTTGAAGTTTTTCGCCGTCGGCCCAACCTTGGCCAGGATGGCGGCGGTCAGTTCCTTGACCGTGGTCTTGCCGGCCGAGCCGGACACGGCCACGAGCCTGGCCTGGGCGCGCTCGCGCCAGGCCTTGGCCAGCTTGCCCAGGGCGGCCACGGTGTCGCGCACGAGCAGCACCGGCGTGCCTTCGGGCAGCCCGGCCAGGGGCCGGTCGGCCAGCACGGCGGCCGCGCCCTTGGACACGGCCTCGACAGCGAAATTGTGGCCGTCCAGGCGCTCGCCCGGGATGCACACGAAAAGGCTCCCCGGGGAAACGGCCCGGCTGTCGATGCGTACGGCCTCGATGTCGGGGTTACCCCGCTCGCCCACGTCGCCCACGGCCCCGGTGGCGGCCAGGATTTCGGAGAGGGTCAGGCGCATCCGGTCAGCTCCCTCACGACGACGGCATCGGAAAACGGATATTTAACGTCGCCAATCTGCTGATAGGTTTCGTGTCCCTTGCCGGCGATGACCAGCACGTCCTCGGGCCGCATTTCCGAAAGGGCCAGCTCGATAGCCCGGCGACGGTCGGGTTCGAGGATGGCCCGGCGAGCTTTTTTAAGGCCCGGCTTGACGTCCTCGATGATGGCCAGGGGATCTTCGTGGCGCGGATTGTCGGAGGTGAGCACGGCCACGTCGGCCAGCCGGGCCACGGCCGCGCCCATGAGCGGACGCTTGGCCCGGTCGCGGTTGCCGCCGCAGCCAAAGACCACGAACAGCCGGCCGGCGGTGAACTCCCGGGCGGCGGACAGCACGTTTTCCAGGGCGTCGGGGGTGTGGGCGTAGTCCACGAAAACCGCGCGGCCGGAAGGATTGGGGATGCGCTCCAGCCGTCCCGGCGCGCCATGGCAGTCGGCCAGGGCGGCGAAGGTCTCGGCCGGCCAGCCCAGAGCCAGGGCCACGCCGCAGGCGGCCAGGACGTTTTGGGCGTTGTGGCGGCCGGGCAAGGGCGTGGCCACGGCGTAGCTGTCGTCGCCGTAGGCGGCCAGGATGTCCTGGCCCTCGCGGCCATGGTGCTGGACATGGCCGGACAGCAGCCGGCCAAAGCCCGTGGGCGGCACGGTGAGGCCGTAGCCGATGGCCTGGGGGAACTCATGCAGGAGTTTCAGGCCCCAGGCGTCGTCGAAATTGAATACCGCCGTCTCGGCTCGGGCCAGATAGCGCCTGAAGAGCTTGGCCTTGGCCTCGAAATAAACGGCCATGTCCTTGTGGTAGTCCAGGTGGTCCTGGGTGAGATTGGTGAAGGCGGCAGCGGCAAAGGACAGGCCGGCCAGCCGGTCCTGATCCAGAGCGTGGGAAGAAGCCTCCATGACGGCCAGGGTGCAGCCGGAGCGGGCCATGGCGGCGAGATTTTCGTGGATGGCCAGGCAGTCCGGGGTGGTGAGCGTGGCGTCGTGGACCACGCCGGGCCAGCGGTAGGCCACGGTGCCAAGGACCCCGACCGTATGCCCGGCGGCCTGGGCCAGACGTTCGATCAAATAGCTCACCGTGGTCTTGCCGTTGGTGCCGGTGACGGCGACCACAGGCATGGCCATGGTTTCCGTGCCGAAGCGAGCGGCGGCCAACGCGCCCAGGGCGGCCTGGGGATCGTCCACGGCCACGAGCCGGGCCGTGGTCCCGGCCGGCAGGTCATGGCCCGGTGCGGCCACGACGAAGGCGACGCCTTTTTCCAGTGCATCGGCCACGTAGCGCGCGCCGTCGTCCCGGGACCCGGCCATGGCCACGAAGACTCCGCCAGAGGTCGCCCTGCGGGAGTCGGCGGCAACGTCGACGCCTCCCTGGCGCACGGCGTCAAGGAGGCCCTGGAATGCAGCGTTGTCGTGCAGCGTCATCTTCATATATTCCCCGTCACGACGGCCTGGACAGCCAGAGCACGAATTCCGACGGTTTATCCCCGGGCCAAGGCGCGCCCGGAGCCGGACTTTGCTTGTTGACCACCAGTCCCTGGCCTTCGAGCTTGGGCACGATGCCCTTCTGGGCCAAAATTTCCACGGCCCGCCGCAGCGGCATCCCCGAGAAGTCCGGCACGGCATGGACTTCCACGGCTTTGGCCGTAGCCGGCTTGGACTGGGCGATAGCCAGAATCTCCTGGTCCGCCCTGGACGGCCCGCCCGACGCAGCCGCTGCGGCCGGCGCGGCCGGCGTCTCGGCGGAAGCGGCGGCCGGCGCCTTGGCCAGTTGCACCGTCTCGGGCATCCGGCCGAGGTAGGACAACATGCGCAGGGTCACGTCCTTGACGGCAGGCGCGGCGACCACGCCGCCGTAGTGGCTTGGCTCGGGTTCGTCAACCAGCACCATGACGATATATTCAGGACCAACAGCCGGAACAAAGGAAACAAACGAGCCCAGATACTTGTTGCCGTAGCCGCCGTGGGCGGCGGCTTTCTGGGCGGTGCCGGTCTTGCCGCCGATCTCCAGGCCCGGGATAAGCGCGTTGCGGCCGGTGCCGTGTTCCTCGTGGACGACCTCGCGCATCATCCGCTGCACCGTGCGGGCCACATCGGCGTCGAAAACGCGATAAGGCTGGCGTTGGGGATTGGCCTCGTCAGGATCGGCCACCAGACGCAGGGGTTTGTACACGCCGTCGTTGGCCAGGATCAGGAAGGCCTGGGCCATCTGCACCGGAGTGACGGCCACGCCCTGGCCGAAAGAGCAGGTGGCCAGATCAAGAACCGACCAGTTCTTGAGCGGCCGCAAAAGCCCCTTGCCCTCGCCGGAAATGGGCAAGCCTGTGGGCCGGCCGAAGCCGAGCTTCTCGAAATAGGCGTGGAGCCGAGGGGATCCCAGCTGCAAGCCGATCTTGGCCGCGCCGATGTTGCTCGACACCCGCAGGATCATGTTGACGGGCAACACGCCGTAGGAGTGGGTGTCCTTGATGACCTTGCCGGCCAGGCCGAACTTGCCGTTTTCGCAGTTAAACGTTGAGGTCGGCTTGACCGTGCGTTCCTGCAGGGCGGCGGCCACCAGCAAGGGCTTCATGGTGGAGCCGGGCTCCCAGACGTCCAGGGCGGCGTGGTTGCGGGCCACCCGGGGACTTATGCCGCGCCCGACGTTGGGATTGAAAAACGGATAGTTGGCCATGGCCAGGATGTCGCCTGTCGGTACATGGACCACAAGGCAGGTGCCGGACTTGGCGTTGTTGTTGACCACGGCTTTTTCCAGCTCTTCCTCGGCGAAGAACTGGATCTGGGAATCAATGGTGAGCCGCACGTCATGGCCGTTGATGTCGGCCAACTCCCGGCCCTGGGAGTCGAAGAAAAAGCGCCGGCCCGAGGCGTCGCGCTGGACCACGTACTTGGCCTGGCGGCCGGTCAGGCGGGTGTCGAAGGATTTCTCCATGCCTTCCAGGCCCACGTCGCCCACGCCCACAAATCCCATGACCTGGCTGGCGAGATGGCCGTTGGGATAAAACCGGCCGAACTCCTTGGTGAAATACACGCCGGGCAGGGCCGCTTCGCGGATCTTGGCGGCGGTGCGGTCGCCCACGCGCCAGGACAAATAGGCCATGCTGGACGGGCTTTGGAGCTTTTTCTTGACCCGCTGCTCCTTCATGTGGAGCACCTTGGCCAGGAAGGCCGCTGTCTTGTCGATGTCGACGATCTCCTTGGGACGCACGAAAAGCGCCTCGATCTCCACGCTCTTGGCCAAAAGCCGGCCGGTACGGTCATAAATTTCGCCGCGCGCGCCCTTGTCCACTTCCGAGGCGACATGCTGGCGCACGGCCTGCTGGGCCAGTTCCGGCCCGGCAACGATCTGCAGATAGCCGGCCCGGCTCCACAGAGCCAGCCAGGCCAACGCGAAAAAGACGCCCACGCAGGTGAGCTTGACCCGGCTCCAGTCGCGCACGGTGGCGTGCTGGCGTTGATCCTTGGGAGTCCTGCGCATGACGCGGCCCTGCCCTTCCGCAGCCCGGCCCGGGCCGGCTACTGTTCTCCCGCCGGAGCGGGTTTGAAGGGTTTGGGCTTGGACGCGGCGCTTACGGCCTCGGCGGCAACGGGTTTGGGCGACGCCTTGGCGGCGTCAACAGCGGCGGTTTTGGCGGCCTTGGCGGCGTCCACGGCAACAGGCTTGGCCTGGGTCTTGGCCGAGGCCTTGGCCGGCTCCACGGCCGTGGCGACCAGGGGCGAGGCTTCGATTTCGCCGTTTGCGGCCACGCGGCGGATCTGGCCGGGACGAGCCGGCCCGAGGCCATGCTCCTTGGCCAGTTCCCGCAGCCGGGCCGGAGTGACCAGGGTGTTGCGCTCCACTTCGAGCTTGGCCGAGAGGGTTTCCATCTCGTCGATCTGGCGCTGGATCTTGTTGAGCTCGTAGGCCAGGTCCACGCGCTCAATATTGACCCACACCAGCCCCAGGCCAAAGGCCAGCAGCAAGGCGAGGCTGAAGGCCATGGAAATGGCCCATTCCTTGGAAAGCGTACCCATGAAAGCCCCCTCTCCTTTACCCGGCGACGTCCGCTCCTGCATCCGGCAGCCGCTCGGCAACCCGCAGTTTGGCGCTGCGCGCCCTGGAGTTGTCCCGCACTTCCTCTTCCCCGGCCATGACGGGCTTTTTGGTCAGGATGCGCAACCTGGCCCGGTGCCCGCACACGCACACCACCTGCTCCCTGGGACAGATGCAATCCGTGGCCTCGGCGCGAAAGGCGCGCTTGACCAGCCGGTCCTCCAGGGAATGGAATGAAATGACGGCCACCCGGCCCCCAGGGGCCAAGTGGTCCGGAATGGCTTTGAGAAAAGCCTCCAGTTCCGCCAATTCCTCGTTGACGGCCATGCGCAGGGCCTGAAAGGTCCGCGTGGCCGGGTGCTGGCGGGCCGTGGCCCGCCACTTGGCCGGATAGGCCTGCCAGACCACCTCGGCCAGACGGGCCGTGGTGGTGATGGCTTCCTTTTCCCGGACGCTGACGATGGCTCGGGCTATACGCCCGGCCTGCGGATCCTCGCCGTATTCGCGGATGATCTCGCAAAGCCGGGCGTACGAGGCCAGATTGACCAGCCCTTCGGCGGTCTCGCCGCCGTCCTCGGCCCCCATGCGCATGTCCAGGGGGCCGTCGTGCAAAAACCCGAAGCCGCGCTCCGGGTCGTCGAGCTGCAAGGAGGACATCCCCGCGTCCAACAGCGCAGCGTCGACCTTCTCCCACCCCGCCTCGGCCAGGACGGCCGGGAACCGGCTGGACCGGGTGCGCACAAGGCGCACCCGGTCGCCGTAGGGGGCAAGCCATCGCCCGGCTTCCGACAGGGCCTCCCTGTCCCTGTCGAGGCCAAGCACCTGCCCCTCTCCCCCGGCGGCTTCGAGCATCCCCCTAGAATGCCCACCAAGCCCGACCGTGGCGTCCAGAATTTTCATCCCCGGCCGAATGCCGAGGAGTTCGATGACTTCCCGCAAAAGGACCGGTTTGTGGATCGGCTGTCCTTCCATTGCCGCCTCCTAGAACCGCAACGAAACGCCGGAAGCGGCCATGGCTTCCATATGCGCGTTGAAGTTGGCGGCGGTCTGGCGCAGGCGCTCCTCGAAGCGGCCCTGGTCCCAGATTTCGAACTTCGTCCCCACCCCGGCCAGCACCATTTCCTTGTCCAGCCCCGCGTAGGTCCGCAGATAGGGCGGAATGAGGATGCGCCCCTGCTTGTCCACGGTCACTTCCGTGGCCCCGGCGATGAAAAACCGTTCAATGTCCCGAAAGCCGGGCATCAGCGTGTTGCCGGCCCGAAAGCTTGCTTCCACGGCCTCCCACTCGGGCATGGGGTAGCCGGAGATGGCCCCGTCGAAGTTGTTGGTGAGCATCACGCGGCCGTCGGGGACAAGACGAAAAATCTCCTCCCGAAATTCGGGCGGGAGCATCAGGCGACCCTTCGGGTCGAGGCTGCGATTGGAATGTCCCCGGAACACGGCCCCTCACTGGGGTGGCTCACCACTTCTTACCACCATTTCCCACATTCCATCCACCAATCACCCCCCTGTGTCAAGGACAAACCACCCTTTGACCGACACAAGCCCGGACGCCAGGCCATTTTTCGGCCTTTGGTGGGAAATGTTTTGTGATATCGGCCGGATTGCGAAAACAATGTGGGATATATGGTTTTTTCGGCAAAAGCCGATCCAGGGGCAGGGGACGGGGCGACACGACGTCACGCGCTTTCGCGAAGCAAGCCTTGCCAGAATGCGCCGGAACCCGTTAAGGGTCGCAAGTCACGGCATATTCTTCCCCCTTGCCGCATCGGGGGCACCAGCGACGTTTTTTGACCCATGGAAGGGCATCATGCGCGACAGGGCGACCTTGGAAATTCCGGCGGGGCTTGAGGAAGAGTATTATCAAATCAATCCCGACATCCTGCAGAGCTTCAACAAGCTGCGGCCGCCGCTGAACATTTACCGTTTCCTGGAAAACGTGTCCCGCATCACGCCCTATTACAAGGTCGGGGACCGTCTTTCCAAGGAACAGGCCCAGGAGTTGGCCGATCTGGTGGCCGAGGGCGTCATCTTCGTGTCCCGGGCCGACCACGCGGTTTACGTCAAGCACATCAGCTACCAGCTTGATCTGGTGCTGCTGGACAAGCATCTCACCGAATCGGAGATCGCCGACATCTTCCAGATCGCCCTGACCCGGCGCATGGAAGCCTTTTTTGACCAGCCGGTGCGGCTGGTCTACGACAAGGTCCGCGAGGACGTGCTGGTGCTCACCGAGTACGTCTGGGAGGACTTCCACCGCACCCGCGCCCTGGCCAAGCGGCTGCACACGACCCACTCCCTGGCCAACCACGCCGTCAACTGCGGGCTGCTGGGCCTGCATCTCTTCCTGGCCGGCCAGTCGGACGGCTTTCGGGACCAGAAAAACGCCCGTCACATCCTCGACCGCTCCCTGCTCGGCATCTTTCTCCACGACCTGGGCATGACTCGGGTGCCGGCCATGATCCGCGACAAGACCAAGCCGCTTTTGCCCGACGAAATGCAAAAAATTAAAGGCCACACCATGGCCGGCTACGAGATGCTCACCCGCATCGACATCAAGTTTTCGGAAATGGAGCGGTGCGTGTCAGAACACCACGAGCGGCTGGACTGCTCGGGCTATCCGCAAAAGATCGGGGTGGGAACGATTTCGGAACTGGGACTTTTGACCGGAGTGGTGGACTCGTTTTGCGCCATGATCACCAAGCGGCCCTACGCCCCAGCCATGGAGCAGCTGGCCGCCGCCAAAAAGCTCTACGAAGACGCCAAGCGCTACCCGGCCGACGTGGTCAAACGGCTCATCGCCCTCCTGGCCAGCGGCAAATAGGGACGATTTCCCACCGGGAGCGCGCTGGTCGCCGGTCCCAAAAGTTCAGGCCCCTCTCCCTGCCGGGAGAGGGGCCTGAACTTTTGGGACCGGCCGACTCAGTAGGCCAGCACCGCGTCCGGGAAGGCAAGCGCCTCCCAGGGACGGCCGGCATGGCCGGCCGCGCGCTCCAGGAGATAGACGCCGCGCTGGAACAGTTCCCGGGCAAAGGAGGCCTTCATCTCGAACCGGGCCGAGGTGGCCAGGGCTCGGGCCACGGCAAAGGTCAGGCGGGCCTCGAAGGTCCCGTCCCCCTGCTCGGCGGCAAATCCACGGGCGAATTCCAGGAAACGCCGCATGGCCAGCTCCAACTGGCCGCGTGATTTGCGGTCGAAAAAGGGCAGCCGGAAATTGGAGGCCAGAAACACCGCCGTGTCCTGGGCGTAGTCGCCCTCACGGGAGCGGTGCAGATCAATATAGTGGATGCGCTGGGCGGTGTGGTCGTAGACGATGTTGTTGAGGTTGAAATCGCCGTGGAGCAGCACGGCGAACGGCGCGGCCAGGGTCTTCTCGGCCGTCTCGGCCGCCCCGAGCAGGGCGTCCAGGCCGGCGACAGTCTGGCCGCCGATGTCCATGGGGCCAAAGGCCAGGTGGGGATGCAGCCCGAACACGTCGTCCAGGCGGGCGCGCAGTTGGGCCATGGCGTCGGCCGCAACCGCCCGGCGGACAAGGGTTTGCTCCCACAGCCCCCCCACCGTCTGGGTGATCAGAAAGCAGGCGTTTTCCACGATCTCCCGGTCGGCCGTCAGCACCACTTCCTGGACATTGCAGCCGCCCAGGTACTCCAGGAGCATGGAGGCCGACTCGCCGTCGGTCTGAAAGGCCTGGATGCTCGGGGCAAGGCCAGGCGACAGGCGTTGCCAACGCTCGATGTTCTCTTTTTCCTTGGCCAGCTTGTCGGCATTGCCTTCCTTGAAAAGCACGCCCTTGGAGCGCGCCCCGTGGCCCTCCTGGACCCGGCCGATGCGGCAGCCCGACCGTGTGCCCCAGATGGAATGGAAGTCCCCGGGGGTGATGGGCGTTTCCTCGCCCAGCTCCAGGGTGTCCTGCAAGGCCTGGTACTGGTGGATCTTGAGCTTCTCGCCCAAGGCCGCGAAAATGACGGCCTCGCCAATGTTGAGCAGGGCGTCGCCCATGCGTTCGAGATAGCGGAAAATATTGAAGCAGGAGATGGCGTTTTCCGGCGACTCGCCCTGGCGCAGATCTCCTAAAATGGCGTCGAAGGCTTTCTTGAAATGGTCGTCCAGGGCGAACTCGGCCCGGCAGATGCGCAGCGCCAGCTTCACGTCCTGGCGGGTGAGCGCCTGAAAGACCAGCCCCAGGGCCTTGTCCACGTCCACGAAGGGGGCGCGGTAGTCGTAGCGTTTGATAAAGGCCGGCTCGGTCAAGTATTGCATCTGCGAGACGATGTTGACGGCATAGTCCGCGATGCGCTCCAGATTGATATTGATGATGTTGGCGGCGCGAACGAGATCGAGCGTGCGCTTGTTGCGGTCGGTGGAACCGTGGATGCGACCCCAGCAGGCGTTTTCGATGACGCTCTTGAGATTGTCGATATAGTCGTCACGACTTTCGATACGCTTGATGCACTCCTGGTCCGGCCGTTCCACCACGTTCAGCGTGCTGGCCACCTGCTTGGAGACCTCCAGGACCATGAAGCGGAAATTCTCTTCAATGCCTTCCAAAATGCGCATGACCGCTCCCAGGGGATTGTTCCAAGGCCCGCGTCCCGAGTCTTCGCGAAACCGGCCCGAAACAGAGCATACGGATAAAGCTCTCCATGACGCCTGACGCTACGCAGTCAACGCCGCGTCAGGACTGGCCGCCCGGGGCAATGGTCAGGGCGTCGTCCTCGGCGTCCTCGGCCGAGGTTTCGCGCCAGGAGAACTTGAGGTGCAGCTTCATGCGTCCGCCCGTGGACTTGGCCTCGACCAGAAAGCCGAGCATGCCCGAGGGATGCAGCACCACCTCGCCTTCGCGACTGCCCAGGCGCAATTCGCCGGCGGCGAATCCGGCGGTGATGGCTTCGAGATAGCGCCGCAGGGTGTCGGCGTCCTGGGTGGATTCGTATTTGAAATGCGTTTCCTTATCCACGTCGTGATCCTTTGGCGCGGCGCGCCGGCCGGGACCGCATCCGGAACAAGCCGGCAGGCGGTCTGGCGCGCCTACTGGCCGTCAGCGTTTATGGCTTTTTCCATCAAAAGAAAGGGCATCGCGGCTGCGCCGGGCTAGCCGGAGAGCCGGTCACGGTATTCGGCGATGACCTTGCGCCGGCTCATGCCATTGATGATGAGGCTCTTGCGGATGCTGAAGTCGTGCCAGGCCGGCTGGAGGCCGATTTCCCGGGCGGCTTTTTCCGGGTCTTGCTCGGCCAGGGGCCGGGTCTTTTCGCTCATGTGGCAGTCGTCGCCCATGAACACGAGAATGGGGCGCTTGCCGTGCCAGCCCATGTTGTTGCGGCGATTGACCACATTTATCAGAAACTCGGTGTACTGCTGGGACTGGGGGTTCCAGACCTCGATGCCGTCCACGTCGTAGTCGGCCAGGAGAATGGGCCAGAACTGCTCGGGGTGGGGGATGACGATGCCGGCCCCGAGCGAGCGCGCCTCTTCGATGACCTCGGTTGCGCGGTAGAAATAGGACAGGGAGAATTCTTCCTTGACCAGATCCTTGACCGCCTTGGCGTAGACCTGGGCGCGGTTTATCAGCCGGTCGCCGTAGCGGGCGCGCTTGGCGTCGAGGAAGTTGCGCACGAGCTTGTTCTTGTAGACGTCGTCGGGCAGCTCGGCCTCGTGGGCCAGGATCAGGCTTTTGATCTTGGCGGCCTGGACGCGCACGAAGGCGACGAGTTCCTCTTCGGCGTTGGTGCGGCCGGCGGCGCGCTGGCGGCGATCCTCGAAGGCCGGTTCGACCAGGGCGTCGAGGTATTCGAAGAGCTGGGAGGCCCGGTAGCGGTGGGTGTGGCGCAGCATGGACTTGAGCACGTCGGCCCGCTCCATGTCGAGGCCGCGAAAATGCAGCAACAGCTGGACCTTGCGATTAAATCCGCTGGAATAGCAGTCCACCTCCACGCCCTGGAAGCCGTCGTAGTCCATGAGCACGTTGTGCTGGGTGGGCACGATGAGTTCGTCCACGCGGTTGGGATAGAGCGTGTCGATACGTTTTTTGAGCAGTTCCATGGGCACGTGTTCGGGGTGCCAGTGGACGGCCAGGACGTATTCCTGGCGAGGATAGGCGCGGACCGGCGAGACGATGCGCTCGATCTGCTCGGGGGTGAGGCTCACGTCGTTTATGCGCAGGAAATCGTTTTCGTCCTCCTCGCCCACGGCAGGGTCCAGGGCGGCGGGGTCGATCTCCAGGCAGCGGGCTTCGGGCTGGATCGGGGAATCAGGCATGGCGGCTGTGACACTCCTTTTTCAGGCGATCAAGGGCGGCGGCCGAGGCGGTCAGGGCGGCGACGTCGCCGGCGGCCAGGGCCTGCTCGAAGCGGTCCACCTCGGCGTCGTAGATGGCATAGTAGGCATCGCCCTTGCCGGGGTAGCGGGTCATGAGGCGCGAGTCGGCGACAAAGGACGCGGCCACGCCCGCGTCCGGGGCCGCGCCGGCCAGCAAGGCGTCGCGGATGGCCCGGAAGGTGGATTTCATGCGTTTCTTGAGGCCCTTGTAGCGTGGCAGGCCGCCTGAGGCGGCTTCTTCCGGACTATCTTTGACGGGCGAGTCGCCGCCCAGGACGCCCGGAGCCTCGGGATAGCGCAGGGTCACCTTGAGTTGGGAACTCGCCCCGCTGTGGCGGATGGAAATCTTGAAACTGGCGCAGTCGGCCAGTTCGACGGCTTCCCCGTCGATGACGAGCAAGCCTTCGCCGGCCCGGGCCACGACTTCGGCCAGGGCGCGCGGGACGTCGTCCCGAGGTAGGGTCTTTTCGATTCGGCGTTTGCGCGATCCGTGCATCGTGTCCTCCGAGCGGCCGACGTTTTGCGGCAACTCTACGATAGGACGATGACGGTTTGATGGCAAGGTGGGTCGGGACTTTCCTGGTTCGTCCTTACTCTCCAGCCTCCCCGCACCCCGCTACCGCCTGAAAGGCCGGCGGCATACCCCCGTTCCCTCGCAATGCCCCCGCACCTGTCCCACCCGCTTGTGGCTCCCCCGCCCGCCACAGACGGCCAGGGGGTCCGGGGGGATTTTCCCCCCGGCGGGTGCAGGGCAGCGCCCTGCCGGGCTAGCCTTTGGAGCGGCTGCCGGGGGTGGACATCATATAGATCTCGTGGGGATCGAGGATGAGCACCACCGAGCCGTCGCCCATGATGGTGGCTCCGGAGATGCCGCGCATGTCGAACTCCGAGAGATACGTGCCAAGGGGCTTGATGACGATCTCCTGGCGTTCCAGGAGCCGATCGACAATAAGCCCGAGACGACGTTCGTTGTCCTGGAGAATGACGATGGGCACGATGTCGTGCTTTTCCTCGGCAGGCGGCAGCTCCAGGATCTCGGCCAGCTCGACGATGCCGAGCACCTCGCCGCGCAGGGTCACGGCCTTGCGCTTGTTGACCTCGGTCATGCGCTTGACCTCGATCTTGGTGGTCTCGGAGACGGAGTCCAGGGGCAAGGCGTAGGTCTGTCCGGCGACGACCACCATGAGGGCGTCGATGATGGCCAGGGTGAGCGGCAGGGCCAGGGTGAACTTGGTGCCCTTGCCCACTTCGCTGGTGACGTTGACGGTGCCTTTCAAGTTTTTGATGTTGGTGCGCACCACGTCCATGCCGACGCCCCGGCCGGAGATGTCGGTGATGGTCTCGGCCGAGGAGAAGCCGGGCATGAAGATGATGTCGATGGCGTCGCGGTCGTCGAGGGCCTTGGCTTCCTCGGGGCTCATGAGATTCTTGCGCACGGCCACTTCGCGCATCTTGGCCGGGTCGATGCCCTTGCCGTCGTCCTCGATCTCGATGGCCACGGAGTTGCCGCGGTGGTAGGCGCGCAGCCACACCCGCCCGACCGGCGGCTTGCCGGCGGCGATGCGTTCGGCCTCGGTCTCGATGCCGTGGTCCACGGAATTTCGGATGAGGTGGACCAGCGGATCGCCGATGACCTCGACCACGGACTTGTCGAGTTCGGTTTCCTCGCCTTCGGTGACGAGGTTCACTTCCTTGCCGGACTTGCGCGACAGGTCGCGCACCAAGCGCGGGAAGCGGGAGAACACCGTGGACACCGGCACCATGCGCACCTTCATGATGGTGTCCTGCAAATCGTCGGAAATGCGGGCCATGGCGTAGGTGGTTTCGGTGAGCTGCTGGCCGATGTGGGCCCCTTCGGTCTTGCCTTCTTCGAGGGCGCGGGCGAGCATGGCGAAGCGGTTGCGGTTGATGATGAGCTCGCCGATGAGATTCATGAGATGATCAAGCTTTTCGTGGTCCACGCGGATGGTGGAGGACACCTTGGGCTTGCCGGCCTCGCCCTGGGCGGCGGCCTGGGCTTCGGGCTTGGGCGCGGGCGCGGGTTTGGGGGCCGGGGCCGGCTTGGGCGCGAGCTTGGGCGCGGGCGTCGGGGCGGCCTTCGGCGCTGGCTCGGGTTCCGGTTTCGGCGCGGGAGCCGGTTCGGGCTTCGGCGCGGGGGCCGGTTCGGGCTTCGGCGCAGGGGCCGGTTCCGGCTTGGGCGCAGCCTCAGGTTCGGGCACGGGTTCCGGCTCGGGCTGGGGCGCGGGCTCGGTGGCCGCTGCCGGCTGCGCCTCGGCGGCCGGTTCGGCGACCGGGGCCACAGCCTCGGGAGTCGGGGCGACGGGAGCGGCCCGCAGTTTCGGCAGGGCAGCGGCGATCATGTCGGCCAGGATGGAACATTCCTGGCGCAGCATATCCAGGAGCAGCTCAAAGGGCAGGCCCTGCTTGCGGCCCTGATCCACCAGCCCGGCAGTGCGTTCGGCCACGACCTTGAGGTCGGACAGGCCCATGTAGCCGGAAGAATTCTGAATGGTGACCAAGGCCCGGTACAAGCCGTCGATCATGTCCTTGGAATCAGGATTATCGGCCAGGCCGGCCAGGGCCTGGGTCATGTAGGTGATCTGCTGCTCGATGGTGGATTCGAAAACAGCCACGTCCTCGGGGTCATAGGCGGGGCTGGCGGCCGGCGCGTCCTTGGCCGGCGCGGGCTGGGGAACCGGGGCCGGTTCGGGCGCGGGTTCGGGCTCGGGCTCGGGCTCAGGCTCAGGCTCAGGTTGCGGCTCCTCGGGCTGGGCCGGTGCGTCTGGATCGGCCACATAACCGTCCTCGCTGGCCTGTTTGAGGCGGGCGACCAGGGGGCGGATGTCCAGCGGCGTGGCCACGGAGGTGCCCACATCGATGGCGGAGATCAAGGCCTCGACCTGATCGACCACGGCCAGGAGGAGATCGACCATGGCCGGGGTGGCGATCATTTCGCCCTTGCGCACGCGATTGAGCAGGGTTTCGGCTTCGTGGGTCAGGCCGTTTAATTCCTTGTGCCCAATGATGCCGCTGTTGCCCTTGAGGTTGTGGAAATAGCGAAAAATGTCATTGATGCTTTCATTGGGGCCGTCACCGGTGGCTTCGAGTTCGAGCAGGGCGGCGTTTAAACGCTCGATGATTTCCCGGGCTTCCTCCATGAAATCGGCCATATGGCCTTCGCCGATGGAGGTAAGCTGATAGGCGTCGGGCACGAAGGGGGGCAGATCTTCGATGCGGATGACGGTCTTGGCCGGCATGGCGGCGGTCGGCGCGGGCGCGGTTTCGGGCTCGGGCGCGGGCTCAAGAGCCGGCTCAGGCTCGGGTTCCAGCGCGGGGCTCGTGGCGCCCCCGCCAGGCGCGGGCGCGTCCTCGGCCGGAAAGTCGCCGGCAGGGACGGACGGCGTCTCGGGCGTCGGCAGGGGGCCACCTTCGAGAAGGGCGGCGATGCGGGCGATGGTGGGCGCGGTTTCCACGTCGCCTTCGGCCCCGGTCTGTTCGAGGTTCTCGATCATGGTGCGCAGGATGTCCGTGGCCGAAAGGATAACATCCATGATCTCGGGAGTGACCGGGATGTTGCCCTTGCGCAGTTCGTCGAGAATGTTCTCGGCTTTGTGGGCCAGACCGTTGATGGCGTTGAGGCCCAAAAAGCCCGAGGCCCCCTTGAGGGAGTGCATGGGCCGGAAGATGTCGTTTAACAGGCTTAAGTTGCCGGGATTTCGTTCCAGCTCAAGGAGATTGGGCTCGATGGTTTCGAGGTGCTCCCGGGCTTCGACGATGAAGTCGGCAAACAGTTCCGGATCCATGAAATCCTGGCTCATCAAGGCACCTCGCGACGTTATTTGGTCGTGTCGCCGTCTTAACCCAAAAGCATCTTGACGTTACGCACCATGATCTCGGGCTGGGCGGGCTTGACCATATAGAGGTTGGCCCCGATGGACAGCCCGGCATGGATGTCGCGCTCCTCGCCTTCGGTGGACAACACCACGATGGGAATGTCGCGGTAGATGTCCTGCTCACGGACGGTCTTGATAAAGGTGATGCCATCCATGCGCGGCATATTGATGTCGGTAATGATGAGATCGACCTGCTGGTCGGTGTAGAGCTTCTCCAGGCCGTCGAGGCCGTCCTCGGCCGCCGTGACCTTGAAGCCTTCCTTGCGCATGATAAACGCCACCAGGTTGCGCACGGTCTTGGAATCGTCCACGATCAGGATATGCTTCGGCATTTCTGCCCTCCTCAACTCTTCAAAACCTTTTGGAACAGGCTGTCAACGGAGAGGATTTTCACCAGGCGCTCGCCGACCTTCAGCAAGCCGAGCACCATGTCCGAGGCCACGCCCACACGGGCCTCGATACCCCACTCCACATCATCCCCCGAGGCCTGATGCATGGTGCTGATGGCTTCCACCAACAGCCCCACAAGCATTCCCCGGCAGCGGCAGACAATGACGAACCGCTGCTCGGCGCAATTGCCGCACAGATCCATAATGCGCGCCAGATCGACCATGGGAGCCACGCGGCCTCGCAGGTTGGTCACGCCCACGATATGGGCCGGCGCGGCCGGCAGGCGGGTCAGCGGCATGGCCCGCAGCACCTCTTGGACCTGGGCGATGGGCACGGCCAGTTCCTGGCCGGCCACGGTGAAGCCCACCAGCTTGAGTTCCCGAGCCTCGGCCAGGGCGGCTTCCAGGGCGGCGGCGTCCTCGACGTCGGCTGACGGTCTGCCGTCGGCCGGCGTGGGGTCCGATACGGGGTCAGGCGCGGGTTCCCCGCTGACCGTCACCACCGCCGCCGGCCGGGACAACCCGGACCGGGCCAGGGCGGCCTCGAAATCGTCTCCCATGTAGCGGGAGAGAAAGGCCCGCTCGGCCTCGGAAAACGTGCCCCCGCCCTGTTCGGGCAACAGCACGGACTGCTCGAAATACTGCTCCAGGCTCGGACTCACAGGGCCGCGACCTCCTCGGCAAGACGGGCGTATTCGCCAGCGCCCCGGCAATCCGGGGCCAGTTCCTGGACCACCTTGCCGGCGGCGCTGGCCTCCCGGAACTTGGTGTCGAGGCCGATGACCGTTTGAAACATGCGTTCTCCGAATTTGTCGCGCAGTAGCGCCAGCACCCGCAGGCAGGCCTTGGCCCGCCGGTCGAACATGGTGGCCAGGGCCCGGTAGGCGATGGGCCGCGGCAGCACCCGATTGAGCGCCCGCATGGTGTCAAACAGGTGGCGCACGCCGTGCAGGGCCAAAAAATCCGTCTGGATCGGGATGATGAGCAAATCGGCCGCCACCAGGGCGTTGACCAGCACCACGCCGGTGTGCGGCGGACAGTCCAGCAGCACGTGGTCGTAGCCAGGTCCCGATTCCAGCGCTTGTCGCAGCACGATGCCCTTGCCCTTGCGGTCCTTGAGGTCCAGATCCAGGTCCGCCAGCCGGGGGCAGCTCGGGGCCAGATCGAACAGGCCGCTGCCCGGTTGCCGGATCACCTTGTCCCAGGGGGCCTGCCCGGCCTCCTGGGCCAGGAACAGGTCCGCCGCCGAAGCGGCCAGGCCCTCGGGAAACACGCCCAGATGGGCCGAGGCGCAGCCATGCGGGTCAAGATCCATGACCAGCACCCGCCGGCCGGCCAAGGCCAGAGCCCCGGCCAGGGACAAGGCCGTGGTGGTCTTGCCGACCCCGCCCTTCTGGTTGGCTATCGCCAGTATTCGGGCCACCGCGACTCCCGCGACCGCGCGGCCGCCCATAACGTCATGTGCCCACTACTCCTCTTTGCTGTAGATGATCGCCCCGGGGTAGTGCTTGGGACGAAAAGCCCGGGAAATGTTGTGCAGCGACTCGGAATGGCCGATCAGCAGCTGGCCGCCGGGCAGCAGATTGTCGTAAAAGGCGGTAATGACGTTTTTTTTCATCTCGTCATCGAAATAAATGATGACGTTGCGGCAAAACACGATGTGGGAACGTTCCACGCGTTTGAGCTGCATCCGGTCGCTCAAGTTGATCTGCCCGAAGCTCACCAGCCGCTTGACCTCGGGTTTGAGCTTGAAGTTCGCGCCGTCCGGGGTGAAATAGCGGGCCACGATCTCTTTGGGCGTGGTGCGCAGGCTGTAATCGCTGTAGACCGCCTCCCGGGCCTGGGCCAGCACGGCTTCCGAGAGGTCGTTGGCCGTGATGCGGATGTCCCAGGCAGGCAGCTCGGCGCGCAGCACCTCGTGGAGGATAATGGCGATGGTGTAGGGTTCCTCGCCGGTGGAACAGCCGGCCGACCAGATGCGCAGACGCTTTTGGCGCTGGGCTTTGAGCTTGTCCAGCACGTCTTTGAGCACCATGTCCTGGAAGACCTTGAGCTGGGGCGGGTTGCGGTAGAAGCTCGTCTCGTTGGTGGTGATCACCTCAAAAAGCCGATTGAGCTCCTGGCGCCGCCCCGCATCGTACTGGAGAAAGGCATGGTACTCGGCGAAGCTCTTGAGGTTGAGCTCCTTGATCCGGGTGGCCAGGCGGTTTTCCACCAGGTACTTGCGGTTGTCGGCCACGTAGATGCCGGACTGGGCGTAGATGAAATCCCGCAATTGCGCGAACTCCGCGTCGGAGATCTTGAGTTCCTTGCGCAGGGAAATCGTCTTGGAAAAAAACGAGGTCATGGACTAGCGCTCCCCTTGCTCGTCCTGGAGGCGGGCTATGGCCGCTTCCGCCGCCCCGGCCAGTTCCGGGTCGTCGTCGCCGACAAGGCCGAGCAAGGCCTGAAAGGCCTCGGGGCCGCCGATCTCGCCGAGGATTTCCACGGCTTTCATGGCTACAAGCTTGCTTGGCTCTCCGGCCAGTTCGAGCAGGCGCGGCACGGCCTCGCGCTCACCCCGCGCTCCCAGGGCCTCCACGGCCCGGATGCGCACCCAGTCGTCCGCATCGTCCAAGGCCTGTTCCAGATACGTGTAGACCTTGTCGCTGTCGCAGCCGCCGAGTACTTCCACCACGGCCAGCCGCACATCCCGGCTTTCGTCGGTCAGGCGGCTGACGATAAGGGACAGGCTGCCCTCTTCGTGGCCGCAGGAATCGGCCAGGGCCTCCAGGGCGATCTTGCGGATGTCGGGAATCTCGTCGGCCAGGGCTTCGCGGATGATGTCCATGTGCTCGCCCACGCCCATGCGGCCCAGGGCATAGACGGCCATGAGCCGGTCCATGGGTTCGTCGCTGCGGGCAAGCTCCCGGAAGCGGGCGTCGAGTTCGGCCCCGCCGATGGCCACGCAGGCGTCCAAGGCGGCTTCCTTGACGGCGTCGGAAGGATGGCCGAGCAAGGCGAAAAGGGCCGGACCGGCCGAAGCCACCCGCATCCCGCCGCCCAGGAAGGCCACGGCCTCCAGCAGCACGGCCTCGTTGTCGGCTCCAAGCTGACCCAGGAAAAATTCCACCGCCGTCTCGCCGCCGATGGCGGCCAGGGCCTTGGCCGCGGCCGGCTGGAATGAGGCCGGCAGCTCGGCGAAGGCGTCCATGAGCAAGGCCGGGCACTGGGGACAGGGCAAGGCGGCCAGCACATCCAGGGCCACGGCCCGCTGGGCCGCTTCGCCTTGGCGCAGGGCCTCGCCCAGGGCTTCGGTCAGCCCCATGTCGCGAAGCGCCGTGATGGCGTGCTCGTAGCGTTCGGGCAGATGGTCGCGGTCCAGGCGGGCGGCATGGGCCAGCACGGCCTGGGCCGCTTCCTCGCCGCCGACGGACCCCAGACCCGACACAGCCGCGTCCTGGACGTCGTCCTCGTCGTCGGACAGCGCCCCAAGCAGATAGCCGCGAAAACGGTCACGCTCGGCCGGGGACAAAAGC
The DNA here is from genome assembly GCF_000010665.1 of Solidesulfovibrio magneticus RS-1. Classification (NCBI taxonomy): domain Bacteria; kingdom Pseudomonadati; phylum Thermodesulfobacteriota; class Desulfovibrionia; order Desulfovibrionales; family Desulfovibrionaceae; genus Solidesulfovibrio; species Solidesulfovibrio magneticus. The sequence goes on from NC_012796.1 coordinate 3,758,382, forward strand.
GTCAGGGCCTTGCCGCCAAGGATGCGCACCACCGCCTTGACGATCTTGTTGCGCAGCACCTCGGGCGAGGCGTCCATGCGTTTGAGCAGCATGGTCACGGCCTTGATGTTGCCGATCTCGCCCAGGGCGTCGACGATCATGGAGGCCACCAGATCGGTGCTCTTGTCCAGGGCCTTGACCAGGGCGCCGACCGAAGAGGCGTCGCGGATCTTGGACAGGGCCTCGATGACCGCGAACTGCACCCATTCGTCGTCGCCCAGGGCCTTGCCCAGGCTCGGCGCGGCCTCGGCAAAGGCCAATTCGCCCAGGCTCACCGCGGCCTGGTAGCGCACGTTGACCTCAGGGTCCTTGAGCAGGGCCTCGCACAGCGGCCCCACGGCCAGCCGGCTGTCGGTGGAGCCGAGGATGTCCGAGGCGAAAATGCGGATGTCGGGGTCGCCGTCATGGAGCAGTTCGAGCAGGGTCGGAAAATCCTGGCCGCCCACGTCGCGCAGGATGTCCATGGCGGCGTTTCTGGCCGGCGCGTCGTCGGAACGCAGCAGCGGCTTGACCGCGGCCACCACGTCCTTGCCGCCCAGGCGCCGCAGCGCCCGGTCGGCCGCTTCCTGCACGCCGAGGTTATGCGAGCACAGCAAATGGGCCAGAAGCGGAACAGCCGCAAGGCACCCGCTCTCGCCGGCATCATAGGCGGCGTCCCGAAGCACGTCGGGATCGTCGCCGCCAAGCCGCTGGCAAAGCTCGTTGCAGTCCACCATGCCGGTTCCTTGGCCGTCCCGCGCCGGGACGGTCATTTGTAAAGGTTTTGCAGGATCGCTTCGCCCATGTCGTCGATGTCCACGATCTCGTCGGCCAACCCCGCGTCGACAATGGCCTTGGGCATCCCGTAGACCACGCAGGTGGAGTCGGACTGGGCCAGGGCGCGGCCGCCCTTGGCCTTGAGCACCTTCATGCCGTCCAGGCCGTCGGACCCCATGCCGGTCAGGACCACTCCCAGCCCGCGTCGGCCGACCCCGGCCGCCACGGACTCAAAGAGCACCGTGGCCGAAGGTTTGTACAGGGCCTCGCGCGGCTCTTCCACCACCCGCACGTCGATGCGGCTCACCTTCTGGTCCAGGCGCAGGTGCTTGCCGCCCGGGGCCACGTAGGCCACGCCGTGCTGGAGGCGTTCGCCGTCCTCGGCTTCCTTGACCGTGATCTGGCACACGCTGTCCAGACGCTTGGCAAAGGGGCCGGTAAAGGCGGCCGGCATGTGCTGGGCGATCAAAATGCCGGCCGGAAAATCCTTGGGCAACACCGACAGCACCTTCTGCACCGCCGGCGGCCCGCCCGTGGACACGCCGATGGCCACCAGATCGCGGGTCTGGGCGCCGCCGGGCCGGGTCGCCCGGGACGGCCGTTCGACCGGGGCCGCCGGGGCCGCTCCCGCCTGAGCCGCGCCCGCCGCGCCGGCGGCCCGCACCCGGGCGGTCAGGGACGAACGGGACAAATGGCTCATGCGCCGCTTGGCGATGAGCTTGACCTTGGCCCGCAAATCGTCCTCGATCTTGACGATGTCCAGCGACACCTTGGACAGCTGCTTGGGAATGAAATCCACGGCCCCAAGCTCCATGGCCTTGAGCGTGGCCTCGGCGCCCTCGGTGGTCAGGGAACTCACCATGAGCACGGGCCGGGGCATTTCCATCATAATATGGCGCAGGGCGGTCAGTCCGTCCATGCGGGGCATTTCAATATCCAGGGTGACCACGTCGGGCTGATGCCGACGGATCATTTCCAGGCCTTCCTCGCCGTCGCGGGCCGCGCCCACGACCTCGATCTCGGGGTCCTTGGACAGCATGGCGGCCAGCGCCTTGCGCATGAAAGCCGAATCGTCGATGACCACTACCTTGATCACGCATCTCTCCTGACGGCGGCATATCGGGGCTTTCGCCCGGGGCCGGCCGGCCCGAAAACCGGACGGCGCGTCCCCTTGAACATGATTAGATGACTCTTCGCGATATGACAACAAACTTTGTGCTTGCCAAACCCTGCGGGATACTCTAAAAGCCTTCTTCTCACGACGGGATGTGGCTCAGTCTGGCTAGAGCGCTGCGTTCGGGACGCAGAAGCCGGAGGTTCGAATCCTCTCATCCCGACCAGACAGTCCAAGGGGTTGCGGCAAAGTTGCCGTAACCCCTTTTTCTTGTGACATTCCGCCACCCCGACGACGCGCGCGCCCCTTCACGCCTCTTCCCGCCGGCCGCATTGGCCCGAAGCCAGTTCCCGGGCCCGCTGTTCGGCCAGGGCGGCCACGGCCCGAGACAGAATCTCCAGCAGCGCCCCCATATGGTTGGCGCAGGTCCGCTCCGCCGCTTCCACGCCGTCGGCCTGGCCGTCGCCCAGCCAGTCCGGTTCGGGAAACAGCACCCCGGCTTCGTCCAGCCGTTGCTCCAACTGCTCAATGAGGTCGTCCACCCCGGTCGGGGCCAGACCCGGCATGTCCAGGACGAGCCGCAGTTTTTCATAAATATCGCGCAACCGGTCCCACCGGTCGGGTTCGCGATGCTGGCCGTCCCAGCCGGGGGCCAGGGGATCTCCCTGCATGTCCTGGACTCCTTTGGCGTGTGATCCCTTCCTATAGCCCGGCCCGGCGGCAATTGCCAGTGTTGGGAACCAGCTTTCAAGCCGTTCACACTTGCACTTTCCGGCTCCGGCTTTACTATGGGGCATGACGCAACCACCCCGCAAAACAGTGACGCTCCCGGTCGGCGGCATGCACTGCGCCGCCTGTTCGTCGCGCATCGAACGCGTTTTAGGCGGCGAGTCCGGCATTGAAGAAGCCTCAGTCAATCTGGCCGACGCGTCCTTGCGCCTGACCTATGATCCCCGAGTCGTCAACCTGGACGCCATCGCCGCCCGGGTGGCCGACCTGGGCTTTTCCCTGGGGCCGCCGCCGCCGGAGCACGCCATCTACGACACGGCCATCACCGGCATGCACTGCGCCGCCTGCTCCTCGCGCATCGAGCGGGTGGTGGGCAAGCTGCCGGGAATCGTCGAGGCCTCGGTCAATCTGGCCGAGGGCACGGGCCGTTTCGCCTTTGATCCGGCCACGCTCAGCCGCCGCCAGATCCGCCAGGCCATCGCCGACCTCGGCTTCGCCGCCGCCCCCCTGCCCGCCGGCCCGGACCGTCTGGCCCAGCGCCAGGCCAAGGCCCAGGAGGAGCTGGCCGCCAAGCGCCGCGAACTCGTCCCGGCCCTTGGTCTGGCCGGGGCGCTGCTGGTCATCTCCATGGGCCACATGCTGGGACTGCCCCTGCCCCATTTCCTGCATCCCGACGCCTCGCCGGCCGCCTTTGCCCTGGCCCAGCTGGCCCTTTGCGCCCCCATCGTCTGGATCGGCCGGCGCTTTTACATCGACGGCCTGCCGGCGCTTGTGCGCGGCGGCCCCAACATGGACAGTCTGGTGGCCATCGGCACCGGCGCGGCCCTGGCCTACAGCCTGGCCGGCACGGCCCTGATCCTTGTCGGCTCGGACCCGGCCGCCCGGGCCATGGACCTCTATTACGAATCGGCCGGGGTGCTTTTGGCCATGATCAGCCTGGGCAAATACCTGGAAGCCTCGGCCAAGTTCAAAACCTCCGGGGCCATCGCGGCGCTTTTGCGCCTGGCCCCGGATACGGCCACCGTGATGCGCGACGGCCGGGAAGAAGTCGTGCCCCTGGCCGAGGTCGAACCCGGCGACGTGGTTCTGGTCCGGCCCGGCGAACGCCTTCCGGTGGACGGCCTGGTCACCGACGGGGCCACCCGGGTGGACGAGTCCATGCTGACCGGCGAACCCATGCCCGTGGCCAAGAGTCTGGGCGACGCCGTCTCGGCCGGCACCCAGAACACCGCCGGCGCGGTGCTCGTCCGGGCCACCCGCGTGGGCCAGGACACCACGCTGTCGCGCATCGTGGAACTGGTGCGCCGCGCCCAGGGCTCCAAGGCTCCCATCGCCAACCTGGCCGACACGGTGAGTTTTTATTTCGTGCCCACGGTCATGGCCGTGGCCCTGGTTTCCGGGCTGGCCTGGTTTTTCATCGGCGGGGCCGATCTGTCCTTTTCGCTGCGGATTTTCGTCGCGGTCATGGTCATCGCCTGTCCCTGCGCCATGGGGCTGGCCGTGCCCACCTCCATCATGGTGGGTACGGGACGCGGGGCGCGCCTGGGAATCCTGGTCAAGTCCGGGGCGGCCTTGCAGGCGGCGGGAACCGTGGACACAGTGGTGTTCGACAAGACCGGCACGCTGACCGTGGGCGCGCCGCGCCTGACCGATCTGGTCCCGGCCGCCGGCCAGGCCCCGGCCGCCTTGCTGGCCCTGGCCGGGGCGGCCGAGGCCCGCTCGGAACATCCCCTGGCCAAGGCCGTGGCCGACGCCGCCCGGGAGCGCGGACCCGCCCTGCCCGACCCCGAGGCTTTCGAGGCCGTGCCCGGCCGGGGCGTGGCCGCCCGCATTGGCGGCCGGGAGGTGCTCGTCGGCACGGCCGCCTTTTTGGCCGAACGCGGGATTGCGACCGATCCGGCCCTGGAAGCGGCCGACGCGGGCCTGGCCGGAGCCGGCAAGACCCCGGTGCGGCTGGCCGTGGACGGGGTGGCGGCGGCGGTCTTGGCCGTGGCCGACGCCCCGCGTCCGGAAGCGGCCGCCGTGGCGGCGGCGCTCAAAAAGCGCGGCCTTGGCGTGGTCATGCTCACCGGCGACCATGAGGCCACGGCCCGGGCCGTGGCCGCGAGCCTGGGCATTGAGCACGTGGTCGCCCGGGTGCTTCCCGAGCGCAAGGAGGCCGAGGTCGCGGCCTTGCAGGCGGCCGGGCGCAAGGTGGCCATGGTCGGCGACGGCATCAACGACGCCCCGGCCCTGGCCCGGGCCGATCTCGGCGTGGCCATGGGTTCGGGCATCGACGTGGCCGTGGAATCCTGCGACGTGGTGCTCATGCGAAACGACCTCTCCGGCGTGCCGGCCGCCCTGGAGCTGTCCCGGGCCGTTATCGCCAACATCAAGCAAAACCTCTTCTGGGCCTTTGCCTTCAACGTGATCGGCATCCCGGTGGCGGCCGGTATACTGCATATTTTCGGCGGCCCGACGTTAAATCCCATGATCGCCGGCACGGCCATGGCGCTCAGTTCCTTTACGGTGGTCACCAACGCCCTGCGGCTGCGTTTTTTTGCCCCCGCCCCCCTTGGCTCTTGACCGACGCCGGTTTTCAGGGGAAGGGGACTTGCGTCCCTGGGACCGCCGGTCCCGGGGGCCAAGCCTTGCCTTCCTTGGACAGCCCATGCCGCGCCCCAGCAAAAAAAAACTTCTCGACCACGGCCGCCGCACCGTCATCGACTACGAATCCGACACCGTGCGCCGCATCCTCGACGCCGCCGAATCCCTGTTCGCCGCCGACTGCTTCGCCGGCACCCGGATGGACGACATCGCGGCCAAGGCCGGGGTCAACAAGGCCACGCTCTATTATCACATCGGCGGCAAGGAGAAGATCTACGAGGTCGTGCTCTACCGGCACATCAAGGGCTTCGCCGACGTCTTGGAGAAACGGCTCGAAGGCCTCGACGATCCTGTCGAAGCGCTGCTGGAGATCGTGCGCCATCACACCGAGGCCGCCATCGCCGACAACCGGGCCTCCCGCACCGTCGCCCATGAACTGGCCGGCGGCTCGCCGCGCATGACGCCGGACATCGTCGCCCAGTACGCCCGCGTCTACGCGGCCACGGTCCACGCCATGACCGCCGGAGCGGCCGCCGGCCGCCTGCGGGACATCAATCCGTCCCTGGCCCATCTCCTCATCGCCGGACCGCTTTTCGTCAGCGCCATCAAACGCCGCCCTTCGCCGCTCCAGGCGGACGACGCCGCGCTTGCCCAGCGGTCCGAACCTTCCCTGGAAGAGTTGGCCCCGCTTTTGGAGCAACTTGTCCGGGACTTCCTGGCCCTGCCGCCCAAGCCCTGAGGCTGCCGCCTGCCGCGACCGCCCTGCCCGGGCGTAGTTCAAGCCTTCCCTCGCCGTCCTCGCCGCGCCGCGCCGCGTGCCGTTCTTCCGTCTGCCCGAGCAAACACCTCCTTCACTGTTGCGCCCCGCACATTGCGGTTGGTGATTTTTGCATGGCGCGAGCCTTTCTTCCTTGACACTAACCAACCGGTTAGTGCTAATATTATTCCATACACAAGTGCCCGCCTTCCGGCGGGACAACCCGGCCCGCGCCGCAAGCCTTTGGAGTGCCGCCCATGACGCAACAACCCGCCGGTTACGACGATCTCGACGCCCAACTCGACAAATTGGCCGCCGCCGGCCTGCTCCACACCATCGACCGCCCCATCGACAAGGACCGGGAAATGCACCCGCTGGTGCGCTGGCAGTACCGGGGCGGCATCCCCGAACACCGGCGCAAGGCCTTTCTCTTCACCAACCCCACCGACGCCAAGGGCCGCCGCTATCCCGACGCCCGGGTGGCCATCGGCGTTTTCGCCGCCACGCCCGAGGTCTACGCCCTGGGACTTGGCCGCAAGGCCGAGGACATCGGCCAGGCCTGGCTGGACGCCATGGCCCATCCCGTCGCGCCCAAGGAAGTCGCCGACGCTCCCTGCCAGGAAGTGGTCATCACCGGCGACGAGTTGCTGGGCGAAGGCCAGGGCCTGGACGCCCTGCCCATCCCCATTTCCACCCCGGGCTACGACACCGCGCCCTATCTCACCGCCGCCCTGTGGGCCACTCGCGACCCGGAATCGGGCATCCAAAATCTCGGCCTCTACCGGGGCAACCTCAAGGCCTCCAACCGGTTGGTCGTCATGATGGAGCGTTCGACCCTGGCCGGCGGCGGCGTCCACTGGCGCAAATACAAGGCCAAGGGCCAAAAGATGCCCGTGGCCGTGGTCATCGGCGCGCCGCCGGTAGTCGCCTACACCGGGCCGCAGAAGCTGCCGCTGGACTGCGACGAGCTCACCATAGCCGGCGGGCTGGCCGGCTGCCCCATCGAGGTCGTGCGCGGCAAGACCGTCGATCTCCTCGTGCCGGCGGCCGCCCAGGTCATCATCGAAGGATTCATCGACACCGACGCCCTGGAGCCCGAAGGCCCCTTTGGCGAATCCCACGGCTACATGGCCCTGGAGGAATACAACTTCTCCATGACGGTCACGGCCATCACCCGGCGCAAGCACTACACCGTGGCCTCCATCATCTCCCAGGTGACGCCCTGCGAATCAAGCGTCATCAAAAAGGTCGCCTACGAGCCGCTCTACTTGAACCACCTGCGCGATACCCTCAACATCAAGGGCGTCACCCGGGTGACCATGCACGAGCCGCTGACCAACCTGCGGCGCTTTCTCTTCATCACCATCGCCAACGGCACCCCCAACACCGAGGTCTGGCGGGCGCTGAACGGCGCGGCCTCCTTCACCCCGGCCATCGGCAAGTTCTGCGTGGCCATCGACGAGGACATCGACCCAGCCAACACCGATCAGGTGCTGTGGGCCATGGCCTACCGCTCCAATCCCGTGGCCGACGTCGTCATCATCCCCCATCGCGGCAAGGGCCACGGCCCGGAGCTGCCCGGCCATCAGGTCGATTCCACCATGCTCGTCGACGCCACGGCCAAGGGCGTGTTTCCGCCGGTGGCCCTGCCCAAGGTCGAATTCATGGAGCGGGCCAGGACCATCTGGGAGGAGTTGGGGCTCCCGGAACTGACCCCGGAGACGCCCTGGAGCGGCTACAGCCTGGGCGACTGGTGCGCCGAATGGGACGCCTGCGCCAAGCGCGCCACCGACGGCGATTGGCTGGCCAACGGCCGCCGCTCGGCGGCCAACCGCAGCGCCACGGCCGAACCCCAGGACCCGGCCCGGGGCATCGTCCTGTCCGAAAAATAGCCCGGCCCCGGATGCCGCCCGCCCCAGGCGGCATCCGGTTGATATTTCAACCAACCAGTTAGTGAAAAATCCAACCCCCGGTTTCGTTTGCCGGGGCGATCACGGAGCGATCCATGCAGAAGGGTTTCCCGCGCCAGTACGACGACCTCAATGCGCATCTCGAAAAGCTCGACAAGGCCGGACTCCTGTGGACCATCAGCGATCCCATCAACAAGGACCGCCATCTGCATCCCTTCGTGCGCTGGGGCTATGTCGGCGACGTGGGCACGGTGGTGGCCAACAATCCCAAACGCGCCTTCCTTTTCACTAACGTCACCGACAGCAAGGGCCACAGCTACCAGGGCGACTGCGACGTGATGGTGGGCGGCACGGCCGGTTCGCCGGCCATCTACGCAGCTTCGCTGGGCATCGACGACGCCGGCGACGATCTCACCGCCCTGTCCCAGAAAATCTTCGCCAAATGGGTCCAGGCCTTTGAAAAGCCGGTGCCGGCCGTGGAAATTCCCTCCGAGGCAGCCCCGGTCCATGAAGTGGTCCTCACGGGCGACGCCCTCAAGGGCGGCGAGGGCAAGGGCCTGGCCGGCCTGCCCGTGCCCAACAACACCCCGGGCTGGGACACCGCCCCGTATTTCTCGGCCGGGCTGTGGATCACCAAGGACCTGGACACCGGGGTGGAAAACATCAGCCAGAACCGGTGCAGCCTCAAGGCCTCCGACCGCATGACCGCCATGTGGCTCATCCAGACCAACGGCGGCGCCCACAACAACTGGGTGAAATACAAGGAGCGCGGCGAGAAGATGCCCGTGGCGCTCATCGTCGGCGCGCCGCCCATGTTGCAGGTCATCGGACCCCAGAAGACCCCCGAGCATTTAAACGACCTCGACGTGGCCGGCGGTCTGGCCGGCGTGCCCTACCGCAAGGTGGCCTGCAAGACCGTGCCGCTCATGGCCCCGGCCGACGCCCAGATCATCATCGAAGGCTGGATCGACCCGACCAAGCTCGAAATGGAAGCGCCCTTCGGCGAATCCTACGGCAACATGAGCGTGGAGGAATACAACCACTCCGTCGAGGTCACGGCCATCACCCGGCGCAAGAAAGCCACCATCACCTCCATGATCTCCCAGATGGCCCCGTCGGAATCCGGCGTCATCAAGCAGCTCAACTACAGCGCGGTGATGCTCAATCACCTGAAAAACACGCTGTACGTGCGCCAGGTGAAAGACGTGGCCCTGCACGGCCCCATGATCGGCGTTTCCCGCCTGACGGTCATCGTGCTGGAGAAAAACACCCCGCGCACCGAGGTCTGGCGGGCGCTCACCGGCGCCAGCGCCTTCATGCGCTCGGTTGGCAAGATCACCGTGGCGGTCGATGAGGACATCAACCCCAACAACGTCGAGGAAGTGCTGTGGGCCATCGCCTACCGCACCGATCTCATGAAGTCGGTGAAAATCGAGGACTACCAGGCCAACGGCCACGCTCCCAAGCTGCGCGACCGGGAATGGGAGGCCAAGATTATGATCGACGCCACCATGCACTATCCCATGCCGCCGGTGGCCCTGCCCACCAAGGACATCATGGAAGAGGCCCGGGAACTTTGGGAAAAGGCCGGGCTGCCGAAAATCGCCCCGCGCTGGAAGTGGTACGGCTATAGCCTTGGCGACTGGTGCGAGGAATGGACCAAGTGCGCTGACCGGGCCGTGGCCGGCGATTGGCTCTTAAACGGCATCCGCACCGCCGTGCTGGTGGACACCGACGCCGTGGGCGGCCCCACCGCCGGCGTGCCGCGCAAGGGCGTGGTGCGCTACAACGAGCAGACAGGCCAGGTCGAATATCCCGAAGGCTTCCCCCTTCGCGACAAGTTCAACACCGACGAATGATGCTTGGCGGGAGCGCCGTGGCAGCCAGCGAGTCGCTTGCAAGAAACATTTATGTTTTTTTGTGAATAAAAACAATGATTACGGGTTATTGTCACACCCAGCAGGGACATGACATTTCCCGAACGCGACACGAGCCGCGACGCTCCCGCCGATGCCGGCGTCTTCCGGCCCGAAGCCCTCCCGGGCCGGAAGCGACCGGCAGGTGACGCTCTCCCTCGCACACCCGGCCGGCCCGCCGACCGGAAACCGAAGCACGCGGAAAAAGGGTACAGCCATGAAACGCCTTATCGTCGGCATTTCCGGAGCCAGCGGCGTCGTTTACGGCATCCGGCTCCTGGAAGTCCTGCGCCACAGCCCGGACGTCGAGACCCATCTTATCCTGAGCAAGGGCGCGGCCGTGACCCTGGCCCTGGAAACCAAGCACACCCCCGAGTCCGTGGCCGCCCTGGCCGGGGTCAGCCACGCCCATGACAACCTGGCCGCCGCCATTTCCAGCGGCTCCTTTGCCGCCGACGGCATGGTCGTGGCCCCCTGCTCCATGAAAAGCCTGGCCCAGATCGCCCTGTCCTTAAACGACAACCTGCTGACGCGCGCCGCCGACGTGACGCTCAAGGAACGCCGCAAGCTCGTCATCGTGCCCCGCGAAACGCCGCTGCATCTGGGGCACCTGCGCCACATGGCCGCCCTGGCCGAGATGGGGGCCGTCCTGCTGCCGCCCATGCCGTCCTTCTACCACGGCCCGCAGACCATCATGGACGTGGTGGACCAGACGGTCGGCAAGATCCTCGACCAGTTCGCCATCCCCCACGATCTCTTTCGCCGATGGTCCGGCAGCAATCACTGAGGCCCCGACGTCGCCACCTTTTCCCGCGCCGCTTCGTCCCGGCGGCGCGGCCCAGCCATCGAGGTTGTCATGCCCCAGCAGGATCTTGCGTCATTTGTCGCCGAACTGGAGTCCATCGGCCAGCTTGTGCGCATCGCCGAGGAAAAGCGGGTGGACGAGCTGCCCGCCGTCATGGAAGCCCACCCGGACAAGGCCGTGCTGGTGGAAAAGGTCAAGGACTGCGAGTTCCAGTTCCTGGCCGGCGCCTACTGCACCCGGGAGCAGTACGCCCACGCCATGAAGTGCGACCCGCGAAAGCTCGGCCAGACCATCGCCGGCCTGACCATCCGCCGGGAAAAGCCGGTCATCGTCGATACCGCGCCCTGCAAGGAAGTGATCCTCAAAGGCGACGACGTGGACATCACCCGGTTTCCCCTTTTTCTCTACCACCCCTACGACGGCCACGCCTTTATTCAGGACACCAACGTGGTGTCGCGCGACCCGGACACGGGGCTTATCAACTGGGGCATCTACCGGTTCATGTACCGGTCCAAAAACGAAACCAACGTAGACATGCGCAACGATTCCCACAACGGCCGCATCCTGGCCAAGAAGTACCAGGCGCGCGGCCAGGACATGCCTGTGGCCGTGGTCATCGGCGGGCCGACCCTGGATAAGATCGCCTCCATGTACTCCTTCCCCAGCGTGGATGACTGGGATATTCTCGGCGGCTTTTACGGGGAGCCGGCCAAGGTGGTGCGCTGCGAGACGAGCGACCTCACCGTGCCGGCCAATGCCGAGATCGTCATCGAAGGCCGCATGATGACCTCGGAAGGCTGGATCTACGACGAAGGCCCCTACGGCGAATACACCGGCACCTACGGCTCGGGCCTGCCGGCCAACTGCCGCTTCGTGGTGGACTGCATCACCTTCCGCAAGGGCGGCATCTACCAGTACGCCACCATCGGCGGCCTGCATCCCGGCCGCACCGACCTCATGATCTTCGACCCGACCATCGAGGCCGACATTTATACGGCCCTGGTCAACGCCGGCATCCAGGTCCTCGACGTCCACGCGCCCTACGGCGGCAGCCACAACATCGTCTACGCCCGCATCAAGGTGCGCGGCGGCGGCGACGCCAAACAGACCCTGGGCCTCATGCTCACCTGCTCGCGCCAGTGGTTTCCCAAGCTGGCCTACGTCTTTGACGAGGACATCGACATTTTCGACGACGACCAGGTCAAATGGGCCCAGGCCTGGCGCTACAACCCGCAGGTGGACACGGTCGTCATCCCGGACCTCAACATCCTGCCCCTGGACCCCCTCGCCCAGACCAACCATCCGCCCGTGCACACGCCCAAGGCGGGCTTTGACTGCACCATCCCCATCGTCGGCGACATCGACCGCTTCAGCTTCGAAAAATGCGCCGTATCCGACCCCCTGGGCGACCCCGGCCCGGTCGCGCCCCTGACCGAGGAGGCGCTCACCGAGGCCATGGCCGCCTATATCAAGGAAGCGCCGCGCATGTGGCGCGACATCCTCAAACACTTCCACGGCCAGCCCTATCCGCTCATTTACCGGGCCTTCGGCAACCTGCGCCCCAAACTCGGCCGGGTGGCCGACCGCCGGCCGGACTATCCCTACACCTTTGCCAACGCCTGTTTCGTCTACGAAAAGGGCAAGGACGGGAAATAGCTCCTGCCCGGCCGGGCGCAAACGTGGTCGCAACGTCAAGCCGGGCCGCTCTCCTGGCCGCCTGTCGCGGCGGAAGAGCGGCCCGCCGCCGCGAAATAACGCTCAGCGGCCCAAGGCGCACCAGATCCTCAGTCTTGTGCAGCCGGCCCACGCCCCGTAAAGAAAAAACCATGAAACGCATCATCATCGGCATTTCCGGGGCCAGCGGCGTGATCTACGGCGTCCGCCTGCTCGAAGTCCTGGGCGGCGTCGCGGACGTGGAGACCCATCTCATCCTCTCGTCCGGCGCGGCCGTCACCCTGGCTCTGGAGACGGACAAGACCCCGGCCGATCTGGCCGCTCTGGCGGGCGTGAACCACGATCCGGCCGATCTGGCCGCCGCCGTGTCCAGCGGCTCGTTTGCCGCCCACGGCATGGTCGTGGCCCCGTGCTCCATGAAAAGCCTGGCCCAGATCGCCTTGTCCCTCAATGACAACCTGCTGACGCGGGCCGCCGACGTGACGCTCAAGGAACGCCGCAAGCTCGTCATCGTGCCCCGCGAGACGCCCCTGCACCTGGGGCATCTGCGCCACATGGTCGCCCTGGCCGAGATGGGGGCGGTCATTTTGCCGCCCATGCCGTCGTTCTACCACGGCCCGCGAACCATCCTGGACGTGGTGGACCAGACCGTGGGCAAAATCCTCGACCAGTTCGCCGTACCCCACGAACTCTTCCGGCGCTGGGGCGGGCGGTGACACCGGAAGCCTTCGAGGCCGCCGTCCGGACGCTTTTTGCCGAAGTGGCGGCCATGACCCTGGCCACTTGCGCGCAGGGTCGGCCCTGGGCCAGCGACGTCTATTTCGCCCCCGACGGCTGGAAGCTCGTCTTTTTCTCGTCGCCGGCCAGCCGCCATTGCCGCAACCTGGAGGCCAACCCGGCCTGCGCCGCGACCATCCATCCGGTGGTCGCCTCCTGGCGCGACATCCACGGTCTGCAACTGGAAGGCCGGGTCGAACCCGTCGAAGGCCTCATCGCCATGGCCCAGGCCGCGGCCGTCTACTGCGCCAAATTCCCCTTTGCCAAGGCCCTGCTGGAAGCCCCTGGCGAGAGCGCCGCCAAGATGGCCCGCGTGCGGCCCCACGTCTTCATCCCCCAGTCCGTGCGCCTGACCGACAACCGGCAAGGCTTCGGCACGCGTTTTCTGCTGCGCCTGCACGATGGCCGCCCCCTGGGACCGCCAGAGCGGGATTCAGGCAATTGAACTGAAAAAACGACGGGCAACTGCCAATCCAGAAAACGTCGAACCCACCGTCCCAAGCGGTCCAGTCGCAGCCTGCCCCCAGGAAATCTTGCCAGGACAACCCTTGCCCCCATTGCTGCCTCGCACGGTTTGTTCTATGCTGGATGTGGAGTTGTCGAAAACGACACCATCAGCAATGCAAGACGAAACCGCACGGATGTTCTCGCCCCGGCGAGCCGCTTTGGACCATTGGTCCGCCCCAACAGCAGGCAAACAGCTCCTGGCGGTTCGCTCGTGACAACTTCTCAGCCCTCCGGGCGCGACACAGCCAAGCCCCGCCTCGGCCTGCCAGCGCTTCTCGTGTTGCTGTGCGCCCTGCTGCTGTCGCCTGCCGGCCGGAAATCCCAGGCTGCCCAGTCCGACACCCAACCTCCGGCCAAAGCCATCACCGTAGTCCTGGATCAGGATTATCCGCCCTACACCATCACCACGCCCGAGGGCGAAACCACGGGCATCCTCATTGACTACTGGAAGCTTTGGGAAAAAGTGACGGGCGTGCCCGTCACCTTGCGTCCCCTGGACTGGAACACCGCCCAGAATGAAATGCTCCAAGGCCGGGCCGACGTCATCGACACGCTGTTCCGCAATCCCGAACGGGACAAAATCTACAGTTTTTCCAAACCCTACGTCACCCTCGAAGTACCGATCTTCGTTCATAAGGATTTAAGCGGCATCAAGGACCTCGACACGTTGCGGGGATTTACCGTGGGCGTCAAACGCGGCGACGCCAGCGTGGACTACCTGTCCAGCCGGGGCATCCTGCCCCTGGCCGCCTTCGACGGCTACGAAGGCGTGGTCCAGGCCGCCCGCGACGCCCGGGTCAAGGTCTTTTGCGTCGACAAGCCTCCAGCCCTTTACTACCTCTACAAGTATGGCCTGGAAAACGACTTCCGCTTGGCCTTTACCCTCTACCAGGGCGAGTTCCACCGGGCCGTGCGCAAGGGCGACGAAGCCCTGCTCCAGCTCGTGGAAGACGGCTTTGCCCGCATCACCCCGGAACAGTACGAGGAAATCGACCGCAAATGGCGGGGGTCGGCGCTTTTTCCTTCCGCCACCATGCGTTACGCCCTGTGGGCCCTGGCCGTGGTGGCGGCGGCCGTGGCCGTGCTCGCGGCCGTCAACGCCGTGCTGCGCCGCACCGTGCGCCGCCAGTCCTCGCGCCTCGACCAGCTTCTGGTGGCCGTGGGCCAAAGCGAGGAACGCCACCGCGAACTCGTCCAAAGCGCCGCCAGCGTCATCCTGCGCCTGGACCACCAGGGCCGGGTGGTCTTCTGCAACGCCTTCGGCCTGGAGTTCTTCGGTTTTACCCTGGAGGAAATGATCGGTCGGGACATCGGACTCCTCATTGACCTGCCCGACGTCCCGGGGACCGAGGACAGCGCCGACGCCGCCTCCTGGCCGCAGGCCCTGACCGCCATCGCCCAAGCCCCGGAAAGCGCCGCCGCCCTGACCCGCCAGCACAGACGCAAAAACGGCGAACTCGCCTGGATCGCCTGGTCGTTGCGGGGCCTTCGCGCCGCCACGGGAGGGGTGAGCGAAATCCTGTGCATCGGTAACGACATCACCGAGCGCAAGCGCATCGAGGAAGCCCTGCGCGCCAGCGAGGCCCGCTACACTCTGGTCGCCAGGGGAGCCAACGACGGCATCTGGGACTGGGACCTGCGCACCAACATCGTCTACTATTCTCCACGGTATCTCGAAATTCTCGGCTACACCCCCGATGAGGTGCAAAGCCTCCTCGACGAATGGACCAAGCGCATCCATCCCGACGACGCCGAAAACGTCATCCGCGCCAACAAACGCTGCGCCGACGGCGAAGTGGACAACTTCGCCGTGGAATACCGGATGCGCCACAAAGATGGCGCCTACCGCTGGATTCTCGGCCGGGGAGCCAGCCTCAAGGACGAACGCGGCGTGGTCATCCGCATGGCCGGCACCCACACCGACGTCACTCGCCGCAAGCGCGACGAGGAAGCCCTGCGTGAAAGCCAGGACCAGCTCGCCAAAATCTTCCGCTTCACCCCCGTGGGCATTGCCATCACCACCCGGCGTGACGGCCGCATCGTGGACGTCAACGAGACCGGGGCCCGCATGTTCGGCCACGTCAAATCCGAAGTCATCGGCCGCACTGCCCACGAAGTCGGCCTGTGGCGGCGCACCGAGGAACGCGAGGCGCTGCTGGCCGAAATGGCCCGGGCCGGCTCCATCTTCGGCAAGGAACTCGACCTGCGCCATAAAAACGGCTCCACCGTCACCGTGCTGTATTCCGCCGTGGCCAACCACGCCTACGGCGAGCCCTGCATCCTGTCCGTGCTCGTGGACATCACCGAACGCAAGGCCATGGAACAGGCCCTGCGCCGCTCCAAGGAGGCCGCCGAGTCCGCCAACAGGGCCAAAAGCGAATTCCTCTCCACCATGAGCCACGAAATCCGCACGCCCATGAACACCATTCTCGGCATGGTCGACGTACTTGCCGGCACCTCGCTGACCAGCGACCAGACCCATGCCGTCAAGTCCATCGAACTGGCCGGAGCCGGCCTGCTCGGCCTGCTCAACGACATCCTCGACCTGTCCCAGATCGAGGCCGGCGGCATGGTCATCGAGGAAAAATCCTGCGACATCGTCGAGCTGACCACCCAGCTCGCCGACATGATGCGCCCCGACGCCGACCGCAAGGGCCTGGAGCTACGCCTGGAAATCCGAGGCGATCTGCCGCCGCGACTGTTCTGCTGCCCGGACCGCATCCGGCAAATCCTCGTCAACCTCCTGGGCAACGCCATCAAGTTCACCCAGCAGGGCCACGTCGTCCTGGAAGTCGCCAGCACCCCTTCCCTCACGGACGGCCCGCGCCTGCGCCTGGCCGTGCGCGACACCGGCATCGGCATCCCCGCCGACAAGCAGGCCGTCATTTTCGACCGTTTCACCCAAATAAACGCCTCGGCCAACCGCCAGTTCGGCGGCGTGGGCCTGGGGCTGGCCATCTGCAAAAAACTCGCGGAGCTCATGGGCGGACGCATAGCGGTGGAAAGCGCTCCCGGCCAGGGCTCCACCTTCACCCTCAGCCTGCCCCTGCGTCCCGCGCCCCTGCCGCGCCCCGCCGGCCTCCAGACCGCCATCCCGGTGAACCGCTCCGGCGGCGGCTCGGTGCTCCTCGTCGAGGACAGCCCCACCAACGCCGAAGTCATGCGGCTCATGCTCGAAGACACGCCCTTCCGCCTCACCTGGGCGCCCAGCGGCCAGGCCGCCCTGGCCGCCCTGGCCGACACGCCCTTCGACGTCATCCTCATGGACATCGAAATGCCCGGCATGGACGGCTACCAGACCACCGAGGCCCTGCGCCGCCAGGAAAAGGAACTCGGCCGGCCGCGCACCCCGGTGGTGGCCCTGACCGCCCACGCCTTCGAGGAACACCGCCTGCGCAGCCTCCAGGCCGGTTGCGACGATTTCCAGGTCAAGCCCATCCCCAAGTCGCGCCTGGTGAGCACCCTGGAGACCTGGCTGGCCCTGCGCCCCTAGTGTCGCCCGCCCACTCTCAGGGCAGCGCGCCCGGAGCGCCGCCGACCGGATGCGTGGCCGCGTACCACAGCGCCCACAGTCCAAAAGCCGTCACCAGCCCGCCAAACACCTTGCGGATGGCCCCCAGACGATCCAGCAGCCGGCGGCGCAGCATCTTGCCGCCAAGGGCTATGACCACCCACCAGGCCATGGAGCCGCAAAACACCCCGGCCGTCACCGCCGCCGCGTCGCCGGCCCCGGCCTCGGCCCGGCCCAGCCCGAAACCGGCGAAAATGGCGGCAAAGCCGGCCAAGGTCATGGGATTGGCCAGGGTGAGCGCAAACATCGAGACAAACGCCCGGACATGGCCGCCCCCGGCCCGGTCCTCGGGGCGCGCCGCCGGAGCCGAGCGCAAAAGCCGCCACCCCATGGCGACCAGAAATAGTCCGCCCACCCCCTGGCACCACACGGCATGGGCGGACAGAAAATCCGACACCGCCGTCAGCCCATAGGCGGCCACCGCCCCATACAGGGCGTCCGCCGCCGCCGCCCCCGCCCCCGAAGCCAGCCCGGCCCGCACCCCCCGCGACATGGCCCGCCCCAAACACAACATGCCCACCGGCCCAAACGGCATGGCGATGATCGCGCCAATGGTCGCGCCCTGGAAAAACAATGCCCACATGGCCGTCCCAATACCCCGCCCAAACGTGGGCCAGGCGGCGGCAACGCGTCGATTGCGCGTCAGGGGGGAGAAAACGGAAGAGGCCTCCGGCGGCTGGGGGCCTGAGGCCCCCAGACCCCCCAACTGGAGAAAGGGTTAAAGGGGTTTCGGAGAGGATTAGCGCTTTGTCGGCCGGTAAGTCACAATGATCTTTGAAAGCGTTTGACGGGGACCACCGCCCGCTCCGGCGGGCAAAGGGGCTGCGCCCCTTTGCACACCCCGCCTGGGTAACGGGGAAGGCGCTAGAGCAAATTGGCGTAGGCGCTGGTCTCGCGCTCGAAGCCCAGCAGGTCGATGTCGGCCGCTTTTATGCCGTGGCTGCCGAGCAGGCCGTGGATCTGGCCCCGGTGGTGGGTCTGGTGGTTGAAGAAGTGGTCGATGCACAGCGCCAGCGGCAAGGCCATGGGCGTGCCGTCGGTGGTGCGGTAGGCCAGCACCGATCCCAGGCGCTGGGGATCAAGCTTCTGGGTAAAGGCGATGGCCCGGTCCTCTTCCACGTGGCGCGCGGCGGTCAGCGCAGGAAGCGTCGCATAGGGCACGGCATCGACGGAGGCCACCGGCTCGCCCTGGCCGGTAAAACGATGGAGCCACAGCCGGTCGCCCAAAAGCAAATGGTTGGCGATGGCCAGAATGGAGCCGAAATTGACGGCGCAAGTCGCCGTCAGCTGCTCGGGCGAAAGCTTGGCCATGTCGGCGGCCAGCCGGGCATTGGCCCAGCGGTTGTAAAGGGCTTTGACGAGGAAGAGCTTGGTCATGGGCGGGCCTCCTTCATGGAACGGATCGGGTGGGACAAGCAAGCCGGCCCTGTTTTGGCTCCTGCCCCGGCCGATGTCCAGACCGCGCGCAAAAGCGCCGCCGCCCGGAGTCCCCTTTTCCGGGCGGCGGCGCGGCAGACATGGAGGAACAATTCTCGCGTCACGGCTTCGAAATGCGCGCGGCGCGTTTCACCGGCAACACACGGACACCGGTATTTTCTCCAAAAATACTGTCGTATTTTTGAAGGGCCGCGGCGCTAGGCCGTCCGCTTCTCCCAATCCTCGGGCTTGCCGTCCTCGGCGTCTTCCCAGCCCGTGCACATGGCCTTCACATGGGCCAGAGGCGTGTGCCCGGTGGTCGTCATGTACACATGCACCACCAGGAAGGCCAAAATGGCGAACGCCCCCAGCAGATGGGCCACGGCCACGGCCGACAGGCTCAATCCCCCCAGGCCCAGGGCGGCCCAGTCGTTATAGAGCCAGTAGAGCAGGCCCGTGAGCATCATAAACGGCAGCAAGGCCGCGGCCAGCGCCAGATAGGTCAGGCGCTGAAGTGGATTGTGCTTGGCGTCGGGCGTCTTGGGGCAGGGATGGGGCTGGCCCTGGAAGATGCCGTAGCCGTAGTAGCGCATGACCTCGAACATCTTCTTGGTGGTCGGCACGTACTGCTTCCACTCGCCCGTGGTGGCCACCCAGAAGACGAAGAAGGCAAAGGCGACAAGCCAGGTAATGCCCAGGGCCGAGTGGACGGTCACGGCCCGCTTGTAGCCAAGCAGCGTGAAGCTGCCGTGGACCTCGAAGCCGGTGGCGGCCAGGGCGATGATGAGCGCCGCTTGCAGCCAGTGCCAGAACCGCTCGTAGCGGGTGTAGAGATAGAACTTACCGTTGCCTTGCGCGCTCATTGTCCCTTCCTCCTGGAGCTTGAAACCATGCGGCCCACGCCATGGGCGACCACGGCCAGGACAGCCGCCGCCACCGCGCCCCAGCCGACCATGGTGACGCCGGCATGAACGTCGCGGCCCGGCACGTACACGCCCGGCAGGCCCTTGAGGCGTCCTTCGGCGTTATGGCATTCGCCGCAGGCCACCACCCGCTCCTTGGGCGCGACCATGTGGGTGATGGGGAAGAAGTATTCCGTCTCGACAAAGCCGACGTCGCCCGAGAACGGCAAATCCACGTACTTCATGCCCGAGGCGATGGCCCGCTTCCAATCGTAGTTGGCCCAGTAGGCGTCGGAATCCTTGGGGCCAAACAGATGCGGAATGACCAGGGTGGCGTTGACCGGATCAAAGGGCTGCTTCCCGGTGTGGCGCTTAAAGGGCATGATGCGCGACTTGCCGTCGGTGGCCGAACCGGCCGGCTGGTTGAGGCTGAGCATCTTGGACGGATCGACCTTGTCCGTGACCAGCATGTGGCTCATGGCCCCGTTGAACCAGTAATAGACCGGCTCCACGTTCTTTTCCCAAACGAAGTCGCCCTTCTTGGTGTCGTAGGACGGCTTGCCGTAGGGGCCGGGCTTCTTGAACGGCTTGCCCTCGGCGTTCATCTGGCCGGCCGTGGACCAGTCCCAGGACATCTTGGTCGGCAACACCCGGGCGAACTCCGGGATGTGGCAGGACTGGCAGGCCACCTTGTCCACGTGGTCGTTGGCCTTGGCGTCGTTCTTGTGGGGCTTTTGGCCGTGGCAGGATTCGCAGGCGATCTTGGAGGCCAGATCGGCCTCGGTGAGGCTGATGCGCTCGGGCGCGGCCGGCGAGGTGTAGAGCCGCCCGGCGATCTGGTGTTCCTTGGTGGTGTGGCAGCGCTGGCAGGTGAAGTTGAGGCCCTCGGCGTCCATGTGCACGTCCAGGGACTTCTTGGGCATTCCCATGGAGCTGTCGAGGTCGCCGTGCTTCACGCCGTCGCCGCCGCCGCCGTAGAAGTGGCAAGCGCCGCAATTGAGCCGGTCGGGCCGGCCGACCTTGGCCGTGATCTTCTTGTAGTCGGGCGGCAGGTAGGTCTTGCCGTCCTCGGGGAACAACGTCGGCTCGGTCACGGGATAGCCGGCCTTGGTCGGGAACTTCTCGTAGGTGTGGGTGGTGTCATGGCACACCAGACAGTCGATGCGGTTTTTGTCGGAAAAATCGAATTTCTTGTCCTTCCAGCCGTAGCCGATGTGGCAGGAGGTGCAGCGCGGCTCGTTGGACGGCACGGCGATGCAGAAGTTGTTGATGGTCTTGCCGTACTTGCCCATGGACTTGCCGTCGCCGCAGTCCGGGCAGATCCAGGTCCAGTGCGCGGTGTGCTGGATCTGGTCGCCGGCCATCTGGTGGCAGGACAGGCAGGCTGCCGTGACCTCCTCGGGCTTGGCGAAATCCTTTTGCAGCGCCTCGTACTTGGAATGGTCCGCCGTGGTCCAGCGCGCCCCCGGGGCGCTCACCGCGCTGCGGGCCAGTTGTCGACCCGGCGCGGCGTCGGCGCTTTTGTCATTTTGGGCCGCGCCCAAAAGCCCCGGTCCGGCGGCCAGCAGAAAAACGGCCGCCAGGGCCAATCCCCCCCAACAACACAGTGGTCGCTTGCACAGTCGCATGTTCCTCCTCCTTCCCGGCCGGGTGACGCTGGGCCGGGCGGACAGGCCGTCCGCGAACGACGGCGCATCCTGGTTTCGTGACGAACAGCAGGGAACGTGCCAAAAAGACGGGTTCCAACCACATTAGCATACCACTGATTTTTAGGGAATATTTTCTGTCGCCAGCTGGCGGATTGTTTTTCGGAACAGCCAATGGGAAAATAATTGCACACTTGCTTAGACATGTGCGCAACAACTGCGCAAAGGCTGCGCAAAACAAAACCGGCGGTCCAGGGGACCGCCGGTCATTAACCACGGAAGGCCGCAACGCGGCCTAATAGCCGCGCTGTTCCTGCTGGTGGCCGATAAGCCCGCCGGCAATGCCGCCGAGCGCGCCGCCGATGCCCGCGCCGATGCCGGCATTGCCGCCGGCAATGGCGCTTATGGCCGCGCCCGCGCCGGCTCCGAGGGCCGCGCCGGAAAGCGCTCCCTGCTGGGTTTTCGTCATATTGGTGCAGCCAAGGCTGCCGACAAGGGCCAACACCGCGCACGCGGCATAGACACGCTTCATTTCATGCCCCCTGCGGGTTAGGATTTTCCGGCCTTGCCCTTGGCCAGCTCATACCACATCACTTCCACCACCGGCCGGGTAACCTTGTCCGGATTGGCGGCGTACCACTGATCGATGGCCGTGACCATCTGGTCGAAGGAGTAGGGAGCCAAGCCCTTGCACCAGACGTCGATGGTGGTTTTTTTCGGCGGAGTGTCGCCTTGCACTTCCTGCTCAAGCTCGATGATGGTGGCCGCGCCCACCAGAAACGCCTTGCGCTCCTGGGGCGTGGACTTCATCCAATGCTCGCCGGTCACCACCGGCACCTCATACTCCACCGCCAGGGCCGGCACGGCCAAAAGCAGGGTCAAGACCAGGCCGCCAAGCAAACGCAACAACGATTTTCGATGCATCGAAAGCCTCCTTTCCACTTCCGGACTGACGACGCCCCATGCGTGCGCCGGCCATGGGCCAATTCCGGAGCCTGAAACAAGTTTCTGTTGGAATTACCAAAAAAAAGCAAGGCCGGCCGCCCCAAAAGTTCCCCTCTCCCCGCCCCTTGCCCAAACCGTCGCTCGGCGCTATTTCCGTCTCCCGAGGTAGACTATGCCCCAATTTTCCGCCTTTGCCGATGACATCGCCGCCCCTTTGCTTGCCGGGGGATTTCTCGCCGACGCCCTGCGGGAGCGCCTGCTTATCGAACTGCCCGCTGCTCAGGGAGCCGCCCTGGACGCCCTGGCCCGGGCCGCCAACAGTGTGCGCCGCGCCCGCGTCGGCAACCGGGCCTCGCTGTGCGCCATAATAAGCGCCAAATCCGGGCGCTGCGGCGAGAACTGCGCCTTTTGCGCCCAGTCCGGGCACCACGCCTCCCAAAGCGCCGTCCATCCTTTCCTGCCGCCGGCCGACATCGCCGCCGCCGCCGCCACCATGCAGGCCGCGGGCGTTACCCGCTTCGGCATCGTCGCCTCGGGCAAGGCCCTGCCCGAAGCCGAAATCGAGGCCGCCGCCCAGGCCGTCGCCGCCATCGCCGCCACCGGCATGGCCGCCGACGCCTCCTTCGGCGTGCTGCCTGCCGACGCCCTGGAGCGCTTGCAGGCCGCTGGCCTTGCCGCCTACCACCACAACCTCGAAACCTCGCGCCGCCACTACCCGAACATCTGCACCACCCGCACCTTCGACGACAATCTGGCCGTGCTGGCCGACTGCCGCCGCCTGGGCCTCCCCATCTGTTCCGGCGGGCTTTTCGGCCTGGGCGAAACCTGGGAAGACCGGGCCGATCTGGCGCTGACCCTGCTCGAAGCCGGCGCGTTTTCCATCCCCGTCAATTTCCTCTCGCCCATCCCCGGCACGCCCCTGGAGGCGCAACCCGTGCTCTCCCGCGACGAAGCCCGGCGCATCGTCATCCTGCTGCGCTGCCTGCTGCCCGACCGGCACATCCGCATCTGCGGCGGCCGGCCCACGGTCTTCGGGCCGACCCGGGACAACCTCGCGCCCCTTCGCTGCGGCGCGGACGGCCTCATGGTCGGCGACTACCTGACCACCGCCGGCGCGTCCCTGGACAACGACAAAGCGGGTCTGGCCGACATCGGGTTTGAGGTGGGACAAAGCAAATAAAGACCGAAGAGCGGGCTCTGCCCGCGCCCGCCAGGGGCCGAGGGCCCCTGGACCCCCACATGTTCTGTTCCCACTCCAGACATGCGAAACGGGCGGATTTTGGCGCGAGGCTTTGATCGCGCCAAAATCCGCCCGTTTCGCTGGCGAGTTGGGGGCTGGAATTTTCGGGTATCCCCGGGCGGCTTCCGCCTGGGGATACCCGAAAATTCCAGCCCCCATATTCTCTCGGGCCTGTCGCCCGCCGACGCCGCACCACCCGACCGCCCGCCCCCCATACAAGGGGTCCGGGGGGCTTAGCCCCCCGGCCGCCGGAGGCATCCCCCTCCTCACTCCCACTCCATCCCCTCTCCCTACCCCCTCTCCACTCCCCTCACCTCCCCCTACGCCTTCTCCCCGGCGGCGAAGCCCGAGGCATAGGCCCAGTGGAGGTTGTAGCCGCCCAGGCGGCCGGTGACATCAAGGAGTTCGCCGATGACGTACAGGCCGGGCACGGACGCGGCTTCGAGGGTTTTGGAGGAGATGGCGGCGGTATCGACGCCGCCGATGGTGACTTCGGCCTTGGCGTAGCCTTCGGCCCGGGCCGGGGTGAAGGGGAAGGCGGCGAGCTTGTCGGCCAGGGCGCGGCGGGCCTTGGGCGAAAGCCCGGCCACGGGGCCGGTGAGCGAAAGTATGTCGGCCAGGGCCAAGGCCAGACGCTTGGGCAGCAGCCGGGCGAGGGCGTTTTTCACTTCCAGGCGCGGGTTTTCGGCCAGGGCGGCCTCGACGTCGCAGCCGGGCAGGAAATTGATGGCAAGCGCGCCTTCGCGCCAGAACATGGAGGCGTCAAGGACAGCCGGGCCCGACACGCCCTTGTGGGTGAAAAGCAGGCTCCCGGCCGCCTCGCCCGCGCCGCGTATGGCCACGGGCAGGGACACGCCGGACAGGTCGCGGCACAGCGCGGCCAGATCCGGGCCGGCTAGAAGCGGTGTGAGGCCCGGCAAAAGCGGCGTGACGGCAAGGCCAAAGCGCCGGGCCAGGACGTAGCCAAAGTCCGTGGCCCCGATGCCCGGCCAGGATTTGCCGCCAAGGGCCAGCACCAGCGAGGCGGCACGCACCGGGCCGGCGCTGGTTTCGACCACGAACACGTCGCCGTCTTTGCGGGCTTCGCGGATGGTCGCGCCGGTCATGAAACGCGCCCCGACCTGCCTGGCTTCGGCTTCGAGGAACCGCACCAGCCGGATCGCGCCATCAACGCAGAAATGCTTGCCGTTGTCCTCTTCCCGGGTAGCCACGCCGCCGCCGTGAATCCAGTCGAGGAATTCCCAGGGCGAGAGCCGGGCCAGGGCGGACTTGACGAAATGCGGATTGCCGCAAACATAGTCCGAGGGCCGGATGTCGATGTTGGTGCAATTGGCCCGGCCGCCGCCGGCCGCCAGCACTTTGCGGGCGATCTTGTTGCCGTGATCGATAAGGACCACGGAGCGTCCGCGCCGGCCGCAGCCGATGGCGCAGCACAGCCCCGACGCTCCGGCCCCCAGGATGGCGACATCGACCTGCATGGTTGCTCCTTTTGAGGATAAGATGCCTCCGGCGGCCGGGGGCCTGAGGCCCCCGGACCCCCCAAATGGGTAGGGGGGGTGCAACAAGCGCCGGAGTGGTTGCGGGCCGGCCCACGTGACGGAGGCACGCCCCTGATGTCAAGAACTCCCGAGGAAAAAGCCATCCTGGCCGCCGGCGTCGCCGCTTTCAACAACGGCCGCTATTTCGCGTGCCACGAAATCCTCGAAGCCCTCTGGCTGCCCGACGTCTCCCCCGAGCGCGATCTCCTCAAAGGCCTCATTCAGGTCGCCGCCGGCCTGCACCACCAAAAAAACGGCAACTTGCGGGGTTGCCGCAAGCTGCTTCTCCGGGCTACGCAACTCCTGACACCCTACTCCCCGGCCGGAGCGGACCTCGACATCGCCGGGCTTCTGGGCGAGGTCGCCGTGGCCCTGGCGTTTTGCCAATCCGCCGCGCCCGGCGACCCGCTGCCCCCAGCCCTTGTCCCGCGCCTGCGACCGGCCGGCCAAGACCCAAGGAGCGACTGATGGCCATTCGTTACGTCCACACCAATTGCATCGCCCGCGACTGGCGCGCCCTGGCCGCCTTCTACGTGCGCCTTTTCGACTGCAAACCCGTGCCCCCCGAACGCGACCTCTCCGGCGACTGGCTCGATGCCGCGACCGGCGTCAAGGACTCCCACATCACCGGCGTCCACCTTCGCCTGCCCGGACACGGCGATACCGGCCCCACCCTGGAGATATTTGCCTACGACGCCGTCACCGACCGCCCCGACGTCGCCGCCAACACCCCCGGCTTTGCCCACATTGCCTTTCTCGTAGACGACGTGGCGGCCATGGCCGAGGAAGTGCTGGCCGCCGGCGGCTCGGCCGTGGGCGAACTGGCCAGCCGCGACGTGCCGGGCGTGGGACGCCTGGAATTTCGGTACATGCGCGACCCCGAAGGCA
This sequence comes from Solidesulfovibrio magneticus RS-1, assembly GCF_000010665.1. Lineage (NCBI taxonomy): Bacteria > Pseudomonadati > Thermodesulfobacteriota > Desulfovibrionia > Desulfovibrionales > Desulfovibrionaceae > Solidesulfovibrio > Solidesulfovibrio magneticus. The sequence continues at coordinate 3,784,098 of NC_012796.1, forward strand.
ACATGGTTGAATTGTTGTGCTGGAAATGAGGGAGAGAAATAAGAGAAAAGACGAAAAGAGGCCTCCGGCGGCTGGGGGCCTGAGGCCCCCAGACCCCCCGAATGGAAGAAAGGGGGATGCTACAAAGCGGCGTAAAATTCGACAGGGGCGAGTTCGGTGGACTCGAACCAGCCGCGCTGGGTCAGATGGCGGCGGATGTCCTGGCACAGCTCGCACTTGTTGACGTAGCCGCCGGGGAGAGGCTGATACTCCTCCAGGGCGGCGGCGTATTCGTAAAAGCCGCTGATGCCGGACTCGGCCAGGGTGGTGAGGATGGGATAGCGCTCGGGGTCCAGGGGCGCGCCCAGATCGTCCACCCGGCAGGCCAAGCCCGAACACAGCCCGGGCACGTAGTCGCCGTAAAGGTCCATGTGGAAATGGCTGGCGTCGGCCAGCTCCCGCCGGCAGTCGGCCGAGGCCTCGGCCAGGATGGCCTCCACGGGTTTGCGCCCAAGGACCGGCGCGAAGAGATCAAATGCCCGGCCGCCCAGATGAATCCAGGTGCGACGCAGGATCTCGGCCGGATAGTTCGGCCCGAAGCGCTCGAGATAGGCGGCAAACGGATGGGTCGCCTCGGGGTCGAAGGCCTGCACGTCGGCCAGAAAATGCTCCTGCCAGGGAAACACAGCCACCCCGGCCGTCCGGGCCGCCTCAAGGACGCCCAGGGTCTTTCGCAACGGCACAAAACCGTTGTGCATGGGGCTTAGCGACACCAAAAGCGAAGACAGGCCCATGGCGCGCAACTCGGTTAACAGCTCCACGGCTTCATCGGCGTCGTCGTACCACGAGGCGCTGGTTTCCACATATTCCAGATGCATTCCGGTCTCGGCCGCCGCCGCCAGCACCCCGGCCAGCCCCAGGGGATCGGCCAGGGGTTCGCCGCCGCCCACATGCATGGACGCGCAGCCCAGGGACAGCGCCTTGGCGAAGCAGGCCGCCGCCATCTCCTGGCTCACGTAATCCGGCGACCGGCCCGGTCCGCCGCGATACAGGCAGTGCGGGCAGGCGCTTTGGCACTGGTAGGTGGCGATAAGCCCCCCCGAGCGCAGGCGGTCGACGTGAAGCGTCATGGAAAGGGCCTAGCTCCCGGCCAGTTCGGCCAGGGCGGCCAGCACCGTTTCGGCATGGCCGGCGGCCTTGGCCACCTGGCCCCAGGATTTGCGGACCACGCCCTTGGGGTCAATAAGGAAGGTGGAGCGCACCGTGCCGATGCAGGCCTTGCCGCAGACTTTCTTCTCACGCCAGGCCCCGTAGGCGGCCAGCGTCGTCGTCTCCGGGTCGGAAAGCAAGGTCACGGTCAGCTCGTGCTTGTCGATGAACTTGCGGTGGCTGGCCGGCTTGTCGCGGCTCACGCCGACCACGTCCGCGCCAAGGGCCAGAAACCGCGGCAAAAGCCCGGAAAATTCCACGGCCTCGGTGGTGCAGCCGCTGGTGGAGTCCTTGGGATAAAAATAGAGCACCAGCCACCGGCCGGTATAGTCGGCCAGGGAATGGACGCGGCCTTCGGCGTCGGGCAGGGAAAAGTCCGGGGCCGGGCTGCCCTCGGCGGGCCAGGGGGCGTCGCTCATGGCTTCTCCGTCTTGGCCGGCCCGGCGTCGCCGGCGACCAGTTTCTGGTGAATCACGCCGATCCCCTCGTCGGGGTAACGCAGGCGCAGCATGAAATAGCGGTCCACGACCTTCAGGACATAGTCCTTGGTTTCGTCGTAAGGCGGCACGCCGCCGTGCTTGGCCACCGCGCCGGGGCCGGCGTTGTAGGCGGCCAAGGCCATGACTTCGGTCTGAAACTTGTCGAGCATGGCACGAAGATATTGCGTTCCGGCGGCGATGTTGCGCTCGGGATTAAATGGTTCGGTAAGCCCGAGCAGCTTCTGGGTGTCGGGCATGATCTGCATGAGCCCCTGCGCCCCCTTGGGCGAAACGGCGCACGCGTTGAACCGCGACTCCTGCTCGATGAGCGCATAGACCAGCCGGGGGTCCAGGCCGTGCTTTTTGCTGTAGCTGTTGACCCAACCGAGCAGCTTGGCGTCGGCGATGACTTCCGGGTATTTGCAGCCAACGGTTTTCTTGTCGGAAAATTTGTGCCCGGCCTGACGCAAGGCGGCGTCGCGCCGGCCGGCGGCCACGGGATCGGGCAGGCCGATGCCGTGGATCTCGGTAGACGCGGCCATGGGCGCGGTGACGATCCGAGGCGCGGCGGCGGCCAAGGCCATGCCGCCCCAAAGGGCTCCAAGCGCCAGGGCCAGAGCAGCCCCAAAGAAAAAAGGTCTCGCTGGACGCATCCTCTGCTCCCTACCCCGGAAGCCGGGGTTTTACAAGGAAGGCGATCAGCGAACCTGCCGCCGCCACCGGTCCAGGGTGTCGGCGATAAACCCCTTGTCGTTACACGGCGCGCTCCAGACCTCGGAAAAACGGGCCGTGTCGCTTTGCGGCCGTTCCTCGGCCGCCAGATCGCGCAGCCGGATGCGCATGGGCACAGGCACGCCCTCGCCCACGGCCACGGCTTCCTGGGTGCGCAGGGCCGGCAGGGCCGCCAGCAGGCCGGCGGCGTTTTCCGGCATGGCCCGGCGCACAAAGAGCTGGTCCTGTTCGTTGCTCATGCGCAGGGCGAAAAGCGTATTGACCTGGGACAGCACGGTTTCGGAAATCTCCGACGGCCGCTGGGTGACCAGCCCCAGGGACACGCCGTACTTGCGGCCCTCCTTGGCGATGCGCGACAGCGCCCGGCGGGTGGGGGCAAAGGCGTCCGCGCCGTCGCGGGGCACGTAGCGATGCGCCTCCTCGCACACCAGCAGCACCGGCACGCCCTGGCCGCGCCGGGTCCACAGGGCGAAGTCGAAGATGAGCCGGCACAGCACCGAGACGACCACGTCCACGATTTCGGCCGGCACGCCGGCCAGGTTGAAGATGGTCATGGGCCGGCCGCCGCCCGGCAGGCGCAGATAGCGCGACAGCAGCTCGCCCATGACGTCCTCGATGGTCAGCTGGCCGAACATGAAGGCAAACCGCCGGTCGCGGCGCAGGGCGTCGATGCGGGTGGTCAGGCGCAGATAGGGAATGGAGCTTTCGGGTTTGTCGAGCTTGCCCATGCCGACCTTGAGCAGTTCGGCCACCCGGGCCAGGCGGTAGGGAACAGGCGTGTCGATGGTCAGCCCGGCCTCGTCCGCGCTATTTCCTGTGCCGCCCCCTGCCCCGCCGCGCAGATATTCGGCCTTGGCCGTCATTACGCAGTCCTTGAGGATGTTGGCCTCGACCTCCCGGTAGGGCTGGCCGGCGCTGCAAAAGACCTGGGTCAGCTCCTCGAAGTCCAGCAGCCAATAGGGCAGCGACAGGGTGTCCGGGGTGACCAGCTCGGCCATGTCGCCAAAGGCGGCGGCGTATTCGTCGTGGGGGTCCAGGAGCACGATGTGGCCGTCGCGGTGGGCGGTCAGCACCGAGCGCAGCAGCACGGCCACGGTGCAGGACTTGCCCGAGCCGGTGGTGCCCAGGACGGCGAAATGCTTGCCGAGAAAATCGTCCACCACCACATAGGCCGGCACGTCCGGGTCCTGGTGCAGCGCGCCCACGGCCACGCTCGACTTGGTCGGCTTGGCGTAGATGCGGACCAGATCGGCGCTCTCGGCCAGACGCACCGTGGCGCCCAGGCGAGGGCTGTGGGATACGCCGCGTTGGAAGGCAAACGCCTCGGTCTCCTGCCCGGGGCTTTCGCCGAGAAGCGCCAGTTGGGCCAGATGGCGGTCATGGGCCGAGGCCGCCTCTCCCGGAGCCGGGGTGGACAGGGATTGCACCAGCCCGAAGACCATGGAGCGCGGCGAAGGGATCACGACCATGGCCCCCACGGCCACGTCGCCATAGGCTTCGGGGGCAAGCACCACCGTGGCCTGCGCCCCTTCCACGGCCGCCACATAACCGATGGCCCGTCGTTCCATACCTGTTCTCCCTTGCCCCCATTGCGGGAGGGTCCGGGAGGGGGTTACCCCCTCCCGGCCGCCGGAGGCATCCTATTTCTTCTCCGCCAAGGCCGCCTCGATGGCGGCAGCCAGATCACGGCGCAGCACGGGTTTGAGGAGCAGTTCGCGGATGCCGATGGCCCGGGCCGCTTCCGGACTCATGGTTTCGCTAAAGCCGGTGAGCATGAGTACCGGCAGGTCAGGACGTGCGGCCAGGGCGGCCTTGGCCAGTTCCGCCCCGGCCAGGCCGGGCATGTTCTGGTCGGTGATAAGCAGGTCGAACTCGCCCGGCCGCTCGCGCAAGAGCGTCAGGGCTTGCCGGGAGTCGGTCAAAGCCGTGGCCGTGTAGCCCAGGGATTCCAGGAGTTCGCGGCCGATCTCGGCCAGGGCCTGCTCGTCATCGACCAAAAGCACTCGGGCGCGGCCTCGGGCCGGATCGGCCAGGGCGGCGGCCGGCGCGTCGCCGCCGCCGGACGCGTCCGGGGCCAGGGGCAGATAGACGTCGAAAAGCGCCCCGCCGCCGGCCACGTTTTTGACCTTGATCTCGCCCTTGTACTTGCGCACCACGCCATGGGCCACGGACAGGCCCATGCCGGTGCCCTCGCCAGGCTTTTTGGTGGTGAAGAAGGGATCGAACACCCGTTCGATGATGTCGGCCGCAATGCCCGGCCCGGTGTCGCGCACCCACAGGTGCAGGCACTGACTCGGCCCGGACTCCGCCGGCAGGGGACAGGCGGCGGCGGGCAGTTCCTCCAGCCCGACTTCCAGCAAGCCGCCGGTTTCGCGCATGGCGTGGGCGGCGTTGCCGCACAGGTTCATAATGATCTGCTGGATCTGGGACGGTTCGGCCAGGACGGCGTCGCGGCCGGGCCGGATGACCTCGCGGATCTCCACGGCGATGGGCACGGTGGCCCGGATGAGCTTGAGGGTTTCCTTGACCAGGGGCCCGACGTGCAGGCGGTTGGCCTGTTCGTCGGTTTGCCGGCTAAAGGACAGGATTTGCAGCACAAGATCCCGGGCGCGGCGGCTAGCGGACAGGATATGCCCCACCCGGCGCGACAAGGGCGTGTCCGGCGCGGCCTCGCCTTCGATCATCTCGGCAAAACCCATGATGATGCCGAGGATGTTGTTGAAATCGTGGGCGATGCCGCCGGCCAGGGTGCCGATGGCTTCCATCTTCTGGCTCTGGAGCAGGCGGCGTTCGAGATTTTTGCGTTCGGTGACGTCGTGGGCCACGAAGACCGTGGCCAGGGGCGCGTCGTCGGCGTGAGTGAGCGGCGAGGCGGTGATGAGGAATTCGCCGCGAAGGCGCGGCACGCTCAGTTCCTTGGAGTGGTAGCGGCCGTCGGTCATGGCCAGGACGGCGGCGCTGATTTCCCCGGGCCGGGTTTCGTCATCGAAGACAAAGGTGCAGGGCCGGCCCACCACCTCCCGGGGGGCCAGGCCCAGGCGGTGGGCCATGGCCAGGTTGAGGCGGCGCACGGAGTGGTCGCGGTCGATGACCACCACCAGATCCTGGACCGAATCAAAGATGCCTTCCCATTCCCGCTTGGCCGATTCGATGAGCTGGGTGACGCGTTCGCGTTCGTCGATCTCCCGGGTCAGCTTGCGATTGGCGGCGGCCAGGGCGGCGGTGCGCTCGTAGACCAGGGTTTCCAGGCGGCCCTTGAGGGCCTTGAAATCCCGCTCGGCCCGCCATTTGGCGCACAGCGAAGTGGCGAATTGCAGGATTTCCTGGGGATGGAAGGGCTTTTGGATGTAGAGGAGCTTGTCGATGGGCGGCACGCGCCGGGCGATGGTCAGGGGATCGACGTCGGTGAAGGCCGTGACCACCACGATCTGCACGCCCGGATCAATGGCGCGGATCTCTTCGGCGGCGGCCAGGCCGCCGCGTCCGGGCGGCATCCGCACGTCGATGAAGGCCACGGCGTAGGGCCGGTTCTCCCGAGCAGCCACGCGGAAGGCTTCCACCGCCTCCTCGCCCTGGCGGCAAAGCGTCAGCTCGAAAGTTTGGTCGCCAATCGAGGCGTCGCCGCCGAGGCTGTCGAGGCCGCCGAGGATATCGTCGGTGGGAGCCAGGATTTCGGTGAAAAGATCGAGAATGCGCGGCTCATCGTCGGCGATAAGCACCCGCATCAATTCCTGGCGCGTCTCCCCGGCTCCCATGGTAACTCCTTCCCGTCGAGGGCGTGCGGATCAGGGCATTTCCGAACGGTCGCTCTGTTCGGCGGCCGCCGGCGTAGGAGCCGGTTTGGGGGTCGGCTTGGGCTTGAGCGCGGCCGGCGGCGCGGCGGCGGCCGGGGCGGCCTGGACCGGGTTGAAGGGTTTGGGTTCCTGGACCAGGGGCGCGGCGGCGGATTTGGCCGGGCTGGCGGCGGTGGCCGGGGCAGGCGCGGCGGGCTGGGCCGTGGCGGCCGGGGCAGGCGCTGCCGGAATCGGCGCGGGCGTGGTCGGGCCCGGGGCAACGGCTGGCGCGCCCCCCGGGGCCGCAGCCTCGGAAGCCACCGGCAGCGGCACGACCGGCGTGGCGGGAGATACAGCCGGGACAGGCGCGGCGGGCTTGGCCGGAGTTTTGGCCGCGCTCTTGGCGGCCGCCGCCGGGGGAGTGGCCGCCGGCACGGCCGGAGCCGGCGTCGCGACAGGAGCCGGCGCGGGAGCAGGCGCCGCGGCAGGAGCCGAAGCCGGACCGGCGACCGGCGAGGCCGCCGCGACCGTCGGCAGGGTCACCTCTTCCACGGCCGACAGCCGGCTCAAATTGTCGTGGGCCGGAGGATAGAACCGGGGATTGGCGGCAATGGCCTTCTCGAAATATTCATGGGCCTTAGTCCGATCACCGGCCTCCATGTAGCACACGCCCAGATTGTTGAGGGCCGCCGATTCCGTGCCCACCGACACAAAGGCCGCGTAGGCCTCGTCGTAGCGCCCAAGCTTGCACAGGGCCAGCCCCAGATTATTGGCGAACTTGGGGGATTTCTTGGCGGACGAAGCCTTGCGGAAGGCTGCGGCCGCTTCTTCGCCGCGCCCAAGCAGCATCAGCGATATGCCGCGATTGTTCTCCACGTCCGGGTCGAAGGCGGCGCCCAGGGAGGCGTCGGACACGGCCAGGGCGGCGTCGGGCCGGCCTTCGCGGTTTTCGATGGCCCCCAGCAGGGCGGCCGCCCGGGACAGGGCGGGGTCCAGGGCCAGGGCCTTTTGCAGATACGGTCCGGCCTGGGCCTTGTTGCCGCCGAGATAATAGGCAAAGCCCAGCCCTTGCAAGGCCGGGGCATACTTGGGGTTGGCGGCGAAGGCCTTTTTGTAGGCCTGGGCCGCTTCGCCATAGTCTCCGGCGCCCAGGGCCAGATCCCCCAGGCGGGTCAGCACCGTGGCCGCGTCGGCCCCGGACTTCTGGGCGGCCAGATAGAGCCGGCCGGCCTCGGCCCTGTCGCCATGGGCCAAGGCGGCGTCTCCGGCGGCGATGGCCGACGCCCCGGAACCGGAGACAACCGGCTCCTTGCCCGAAGTCCGCCCCTTGGCCCCGGAGCCGCATCCGGCCAGCCCGAAAAGCAGCAGTCCCGCCACCAGCACGACGCCCGCCACCGACCTCCAGCCGATTCGCCTGCAATGTCCGTTGTCCATGGCGCGGTCATAACAGAGCGGCCATCCCGGGTAAACACGGCAGCCCGGCTCTCGTTCCACCCAGGCTGGAATCGTCTCGGCGCGCGGACGACGCGGTTAAGCGGTTTTGGCGAGATCAGTCCACGATTGCTGGAACCATTGGTTCCAACAGCGCTCCATCCTGGTTTCAATATCCACCTCAACCAGCTGACAACAAATGACTTTCAACTTTCCACCCAATATTTGGCCGCCGTGGCATGATTCTTCCATTTTGTCAGGAAAAACCGACTGCTCGAAAACGACACCAACCCGGGATCACGGCCATGAAGAGACTACACAACGACCAACGAGGCGTTGCCGCCGTGGAGACGGCCCTGGCGATGCTCGTCCTTGTCCCCCTGCTCCTCGTGCTGGTGGAAGGAGCGCGAGCGCTGCTCGAATACAAGCAACTGCAAAACGCGGCCATGGAAGGGGCGCGGATGCTCAACCGGCAAAACGGCGACACGACCGGAGTTGAGAGCTACATCAGCAGCCTGTTTCAAGGGAGCAATTCGTCCCAGACCATCGACGGCGCTCCGCCGACCGTCTCCATCAGCCCCCGTGACGCCAACAACAACGCAACAGTGCAGGTGGACCATGCATTCACGCCACTCATCGCCCAGTCGGGCAGCCAAGGCGGCTCGGACGCTTTCAGCCTTTCTGGCCTCAACAACCTCACGCTTTCGGCCAAGGTCGTCACGGCTTTGCCGGCCGCAAATTGACCGCAGCGACGTCCGGGGCGCTTCCAGCCTGCTCGTGGCGGCGTCGCTGGTCGCGGTCATGGCCGCGGCCGGCGTGGCCGTGGACCTCGGGCGGGTTTCCGTGGAGCAAAGCCGGCTGCAAAACGCCGTGGACTCCGCCGCCCTGGCCGGCAGCCTGCAACTGCCCGACGACCCGGACGTGTCCACCGGGGCGGTGACGGCCGCGGCCACGCAAAACCTGCTGGCCAACGACGCCGACGCCACCGGCATCCTGGTGGAGTCCGGCGGCGCCACCCGCAGCGTGTGCGTTTCGGCCGAAGCCAAGGTGGAAATGACCCTGTCCCAGGTCATCGGCATCGGCGACCAGACGGTCACGGCCGAGGCCTGCGCCGGCTACAACGACATTGAGCTGGTCATGGTCCTCGACGCCACCGGCTCCATGAAGGGCACGCCCATCGCCAACGTCAAGGAAGCGGCCACCAATCTGGTCAACCTCATCATGCCGTCCTCGTCTTCGACCTCCACCCGCTCCAAGATCGGGCTGGTGCCGTTCCAAGGCAAGGTGCGCATCGACGGCAACGATCCAGTGACGGCCGAGGCCAACCCCGACGGCGTGGGTCCGGGCTGCCGCAACGCCGACGGCACCCTCAACAACGGCAAGCTGCGCACCGAGTATTCCAAGACCACGACCAAGACCAACATCTTCTACGGCTACACCTTAAGCGGCGTCAGCACGACCTCGGACAAGACCTGCTCCGGCATGTCGCCCATCCGGGCCCTGTCCTCGGACAAAAGCGCCATCCTCTCCAACATCACGGCCTTAAACGCCGGCCAGGTGACCTCGGGCACGATCATCAGCGAAGGCATCAAGTGGGGACGCCACGTGCTCACGCCGACCGCGCCCTACGTCGAGGGCAGCACCGACACGAAGGTACGCAAGATCATGATCGTGCTTACCGACGGCGACACCGAGGACGGCCGTTGCGGCGGCTCCTACGCCTCGGCTTCCAAGACCATCAACACCTACTGGACCAACGCCTACTTCGGCCAGGGCCTCAAGCCCGACTCCAGCGCCTCGCCCTACTCCACCCTGTCCACGGCCGCCCTGACCCTGGCCCAGATCCCGGACTGCAAGGACGGCGGGCTGCTCAACACCTACGTCGTCAACGAGGCAACCTTGGCCAAGACCGACGCCAACTATCCTATTGAGATCTTCTCCATCCGGTTTGGCGACTCCGACTCCACGGACAAAAACCTCATGAAGCAGATCGCCTCGTCCAAGCCCGGCACCGAAGACCACTACTTCGACGCTCCCGACGAGGCCGGCATCAAGGAAATGTTCAAAAAGATCGGCCAGCAGCTGGGTCAGCGCCTGATGACCCGCAAGGAAGCCACCACGGGCACGCCGTAACCGGCCGCGATGCCGCTGGCGTACAGGAAACGAACACTGAAGAGGCCTGTCATGAACACCCCTAAGACCACAACGCCCCAGGCGCCGGCCCGGCCCGGCCAGACCGGCAGCCTGACCGTGGAGATGGCCCTGGTGCTGCCGATCCTGCTGACGCTGCTCCTAGGCATCTTGGAACTCGGCAACATCCTGCGCATCCAGGCGACCCTGCAAAGCGCCGTGGGCAAGATCGCCCGTTATGCCGCCACCCAGGAAACAACCACGACCTCGGCCAAGAACTACATGGACAGCGAAGGCCTCGTGCCCCTGGTCCAGCAAGCCGACAGCAACGAAGGGCCGCAGCTGACCATGTCGCCTTCCACGACGACGGCCTGCAGCGAAACGCCCTGCACGCCTTTCGAAGTGAGTCTGGAGTACACCTACTACGCCATAACGCCCCCCATGAAGCCGTTCTTCGACAATATCAAGCTATCCGCCTCGGCCAAGAAGATGTCCGAAGACTGGGGCCAGTAAGGAGCCTGCCATGAAAGCCGTTCGCGCCGCCGTCATCCTGACCGTCCTGGCCCTGGCCGCCGCCCTGCCGGCGCACGGCGCCTCCAAGGACGACGTGGTCAAGTTCTACCAGGGGTATCTGGAACTGGTCAGCGCCAGCAACTTCGTCGCGCTCTCGCGTGACACGCCAGACGCTTACGACGCCAAGTTCGACGAAGTGGCCAAGTCGGCCGGCTTCGAGAGCAGCGCCGACGCCCTGTCCGCCGCCGAGGCCTACGCCGCCGACAGCCAGGTGGCCGCGCTGAAGCAGTCCGTGGCCGACATGATCCTGCAGCAGTACAGACCCTACCGGGAATAACACATATTGGGGAAGGCGTCTTGTGCGCGGGCGCGGTCCGGGGAAACTCCCCGGCCGCGCCCGTTGTCTTTGGCGGGCGGAATCAAAAAAGGAAAGCCAGGCGGCCGGTAAACAAGGCCAGCCCCAAGGCCCCCAGGACCAGGGCCGCAAGGACGCGAAAAAGCAGGCTGCGTCCCAGGGGGCCGGACAGCAACGACCCCAGGCCCGGACCCGACGGGGCCGGGATGATGTGCTCGCTGCGCAGCAGCCGGTAGATGCCGACGAGGGCGACGGCGCAAATGGCCAGGGCCACAAGGTTCTCGGGCCTGGCCAAAAAATCGGACAGCCCCGAGGACAGCCCCTTTGCTCCGGAACCCAGGTCGGACACGGCGTCGAGCACGTCCTGGCGTCCCTGCTGCAACTCTTTTGCGCCGCGCACGATGTCGTTGGCGTTGGCCATGGCGTGTCCCTTTCCCCCGCGCCGTATTCCGATTTCACTTCTGACGGGAAACCGGCCTGATACAAATTACACCGATGGCTTTCGCCGTTGCTCGACCCGCACAGACGTCCTGTGCGCCGTTACTTGCCCATGCCGCCGAACATCTGGAAGATACGGATGCCGGCCGGGCCGAGGATGACGATGAGCAGTGTCGGGAAGATGAAGAAAATAAGCGGCATAAGCAGCTTGACCGGGAGTTTGGCGGCCAGCTCCTCGGCCAGCTGGAAACGTTTGGTGCGCATGGAGTCGGCGTAGACCCGCAAGGTCTGAGCGATGGAAGTGCCGAACATGTCAGTCTGGATAAGCATGGCCACGAGGCTGCCCACGTCTTCCAGGCCGATACGGGCCGAGAGGTTTTTGAGTGCCTCGCGCCGGGCCTTGCCGGCCCGCAGTTCCAGGGTGAGCAGGCGCAGTTCGGCGCTTAAGATCGGGTCCTTGAGGGACATTTCCTGGCAGACGCGGTAGATGGCCGCGTCCAGGCCCATGCCGGCCTCCACGCAGACCACCAGCAGGTCCAGGGCGTCGGGCAGGCTTTTCTGAATGGCTGTCTGACGGGCCTTGACGCGGGAGTCCAGTATCATTCCGGGAATATAGAAACCCGCAGCCGTCAGCCCCACCACGACGAACAGCTTGTACTGGCCCGGCACCTTGCCGGACATGGCCGCCAACGCGCCCAGCACCAGCCCAACCAGGGCGGCGCCGGCCTTGATGCCCCAATAGATTTCCAGGGCGCTGGGCTGGCGGTAGCCGGCCTGCACCAGGGAGCTTCTGGCTTTGGTGAGTTCCTGGGCCTCGCGGGGTTTGACCAGTTCGCCGAACCAGGCCGCCGCGCGCCGGATGCTCCCCTCGATCCAGCCGAAGATGCCCGGCCGGCCGCCGTCCTTAAGCCGGCTGTCGGTGACCAGGGCCACGGCGCGCTCGGCCATGCGCCGACGCCGCCTCCCCTCCTCGCGCAGGGAAGCCACGGCATAGGTGAAAAGTCCCACGCTCAGGGACACGAGCACTGCGATGACGAGGCTGTCCACGGCCGGCCCCTCCTAGACTTCGATCCGCACCATCTTGCGGATGACCAGTATGCCCATGGTGATGAGTCCGGCCACGCCGTAGCTCATGATCCGGCCCATGGGATCGGTGAAAAGCAGCCCCAGGTAGCCGGGGTTGACGAACTGGATGACGGCGGCCACGCCAAAGGGCAGCAGGCACAGCACCCAGGCGGCCATGCGCCCCTCGGCCGAAAGCACCTGGATGCGCCCCTTGAGCTTGAACCGCTCGCGGATAAGCCCCGAAATGTTGCCGATGATCTCGGCCAGGTTGCCGCCGGATTCGTTTTGGATCTTGACCGAAACCACGAAGAAGTTGAGGTCCGGGCAATCCACCCGGTCCATGAGGTTGTCCAGGGCCGTGGTGACGCCCATGCCGAAATTGATTTCCTCAAGGGTGGTCTGGAATTCGACCCGAATGGGATCGGCGAACTCGCTCACCACCATGCCCATGCCGCTGGTGAAGGTGTGGCCGGCCCGCAGGGCCCGGCCCACGAGTTCCAGGGCCTCGGGCAATTGGCGCTCGAAATCGGCCATGCGCTTGTCCTTGCGCATGACCACCCACTTAAACGGCAGCCAACCGCATACCCCGGCCACGGCCAGGCTCAGCAGCGGATTGCTCAGGTACAGCGAGGCGGCCAGGTAGCCGGTGACGGCGAAAATAAGGGAAAGCATGACGAAGATGCCAAGCGGGGCCTTGATGTCGGCCTGGTCGAGCATCTTGTCCATGCGTCGGCTCCAGGCCTGGCGCGACAGCAGCACGTCGAGCCAGCGAAGGCCGCTTAATTCATGCTTCTTGACGAGGTCGGCCGTATCCAGCCCCAAGCCCTCGCCCCGGGTCACCTGCTCCACGCGCCGGGCGATCTCCTTGCCGGAGGTGTCCGTAAGCCGGCCGATGAGCACCACCACGGCCACGGCCAAATAGACCAGGGACAGCAACAGGGCCAGGGACAGGATGTTCGGCAGCCCGGGAGTCATGGCCGCCCCGGAAGCCGGCCCGGGCCGGCGGACGCTTGGGTTGGGCCGCGTTCCATGACGCCTAGACCTCCACCACGTTTCGTGGATCGAAAATCCCTTCGGGCATGCGAATCCCCTTGGCCTCGAAGCGGCTGGCGAACTTGGGCCGGATGCCCCGGGCCATGAACACGCCCTTGACCTTGCCGTCGGCCGTGACCCCGCGTTGCTCGAATGCAAATATCTCCTGCATGGTGATGACGTCGCCTTCCATGCCGGTGAGTTCCTGGAAGCTGACGAGCTTGCGGCTGCCGTCGGAGAAGCGCGAAATCTGGACGATGACGTCCACGGCCGAGGCGATGTAGCGCTTCAGCGACAGGGCCGAAATATTGAGTCCGGCCATGGCGACCAGGGTTTCCAGACGCATGAGCGCGTCGCGGGGGGTGTTGGCGTGCAGGGTGGCCAGGGAGCCGTCGTGGCCGGTGTTCATGGCTTGCAGCATGTCCAGGGCCTCGGCGCCGCGCACTTCGCCGACGATGATGCGGTCGGGACGCATGCGCAGGCAGTTGCGCACCAGATCGCGCTGGGTCACTTCGCCGCGGCCCTCGATATTGGGCGGGCGCGATTCCAGGCGCACCACATGGTCCTGCTTGAGCTGCAGCTCGGCGGCGTCTTCCACGGTGACGATGCGCTCGTCGTGGGGGATAAAGCCCGACAGGCAGTTGAGCATGGTGGTCTTGCCGGTGCCGGTGCCGCCGGAAATGAGGATGTTGAGCCGGGCCAGGACTATGCCCTTAAGCACGTCGGCAAAATCCCGGGTCATGGCCTTGAAGCGGATGAGATCCTCGATGGTCAGCTTTTCCTTGGCGAATTTGCGGATGGACAGGGCCGGCCCGTCGATGGCCAGGGGAGGAATGATGGCGTTGACGCGCGAACCGTCGGGGAGCCGGGCGTCCACCATGGGCGAAGACTCGTCCACCCGGCGGCCGACCCGGGAAACGATGCGGTCAATGATCTTTTTTAAGTGGTCGTTGTCCTTGAAGCGCGATTCGGTCAGGACCAGCTTGCCGCCCCGCTCCACGTAGATCTGGCGATAGGAGTTGACCAGGATGTCGTTGACGCTTTGGTCCTTGAGAAAGGGTTCCAGGGGCCCAAGGCCCAGCATCTCGTCCTTGACCTCGGTGATGAGCCGGTCGCGCTCGGCCTGATTGAGCGGCGTCTGGTAGAATTCGTCGCGCAACAGCCGCTCGACGATCTTGCTGATCTCGCCGCCTAGGGCCGACTCCTCCAGGGTGTCAAGGAGGGTGAGATCGATCAGATCGATCAAGCGGTCGTGGATGCGGGTTTTGATCTCGTAGTATTCCTGTGAGATCGGGCCCAAGGCTTCCCGCCGCTCCGGGGCCGGGGCCTGGGCGCGGGGCATCTGGTGGCGCAAAAGGGGCGGGCGGCCGCGTTCCATGCACTATCTCCTTCACTGCCGCCTGGGGCGGCGGTCATGACCGTCCGCGCAGGAACTTGAGTCCGAACAGGGATTTCTTGGTTTCCTGGGCCGGGCTTGCCGGGGCCAAGGCCGCGGCCAGATCGCAAAGGGCCCGGGTGACCGGGGCCTTTGGCGCGGTCTCCAGCAAGGTCTTGCCCTGGTTTATGGCCGACAGGGTGGTCTTGTAGTCGTTGGGCACGCGCCAGAAAACCGGCAGCCCCAGGGCCTTTTCCATGTCCTCCACCACCAGATCGCTTTCTTCCAGATGGCGGTTGACCACGATCTTGAGCTTGTCCTCAAGGCCGGCCTCGGCGTGGCGCACGTTGTCGAGGAAGCGGCGCACGTTGGCCAGGCAGGGCAGGTTTTGCACCGAGACCAGGACGATGGCGTCGGAGATGTCCATGACCTTGAGGGTGATCTCGTCGAGATACATGCCCAGGTCGATGACCACGGTGTCGAAGACCTGGCGCATGAGTTCCAGGAGCTTGGAGATGTTCTCCGGGGTGGCCATCTGGAGGTCGTCCAGGCGGCTTGGCGGAGCCAGCAGGTACAGTCCGGAGGGATGGCGCGACATGACGCTCATGAGATAGGTGGCGTCCAGGCGGCTGATGTTGCCGAGCACCTCGCCCCAATGGTATTTGGGGGCGAGGTCGAGGAACAGCTGGGCCTCGCCGAAAGGCAGGTTCATGTCCATCAGGGCCACCGAGGCCCCGTCCTTGAGGGTCTGGCAGGCGGCGGCCAGGTTGACGGCCAGCGAGGTGGTGCCCACCCCGCCCTTGGCTCCGAAGATGTTGATGATGCGCCCCTGCTTGCTGCGCCTTGGCCCCCGCACCGACTCCCGGCGCTCCTTGAAGCGCCAAAGGGCCATGCGCACCTCTTCATGATCCACGGGCTGGGGAAAAAATTCGCGCACGCCCTGGCGCATGAGCCGCATGAGCACCTCGGCGTCATAGACCTGGGCGGTGAGAAACACCTCCCGGTCGCCGCGCCGGGCCACCATCTCGGCCACGGCCTCCAGTTCGGCCTCGCCGCCTTCGGCCAGCTCGCGCACGAGCAGGTCGGCATACTCCTCGCCGGCTCCGAGCACCTCGAAATCGCCGTCCTCGGACAGGCATTCCTCGAAGGCCCCCCGGGCAGCCGAAGGGGGCATGTCGAGAATCACGGTGAGCTTGTCGCGCATGGATCGTCCCCTCGAGGCCGCGGCCTCACTTCTGCTGCAAGAAGGCCTCGAACCCGCCCGAGCCTTGCTTTTTCTCTTCCGGGGCCTGCTTTTCCAGACGGTCATAAGCCAGGACTGCCCGTGTGCCGCCCATGGCGTCCACGGGTTTGTCGTCCACCACGGCCGGGGCGATTTTCTGGGCCTCGAAAACCGTATGGTAGGACTTGCCGTAGTCCCAGCCGATGTTTTCCTTCTCGGCCTGGCAGCCGGTCAGGGAGCCGGCCAAAAGGCCGGCCAGGGCCGCCGCCACGATCCATAACATGTTTCGCATGGCTTGCTCCATCCCGCTTTCGGGAGTTGGCCCGGGTGTTGCGGCTCGCATCGCGTCCTCGGGTAAAGGCCGTTGTGGTTGCCCCGCCGCCGTGAGCACGCGGGTTGGGCGGATGTCGCGCCTGCCGATATTGCCCTGCCGGGCGTCTAATAGCCCTTGGGTTCGGTCGGCCGGGCCGCGGCCAGGGGCACGGCATGGCCGAAGTCGCCGTCGATTTCCGCCCCGGTGCGGGTGATGGCCCCGCCCGGTGCGCCGGCGGCGGCCTGGGGCCGCTTGATGCCGAGGAAAAACTCCAGGTCGTCGGGCTCATGGACCCCGTCGGTGGGCAGGATCATGTCTTTCTTGTTGAGGGGCTTGACCAGATGGGCGGTAATCAGAATCACCAGTTCCGACTGGTCCTTCTGGTAGCTCGAGCTCTTAAACAGATTGCCGAGCACCGGGATGTCGCCGATCCAGGGGTACTTGTCCACGGATTCGCGGCCTTCTTCCTTGAGCAGGCCGGCGATGGCGAAGGTCTGGCCGTTTTTGAGTTCCACCGAGGTGGAAGCGCGCCGGGTCAACACGGCCGGAATCTCGAAGCTGTCGAGCTTGATGGCCCGGGTATAGTCGAGGTCGGACACCTCGGGATTGACCTGGAGGCTGATGACCTCGCCGGCCACGGTGGGGGTGAACTTGAGGCCCACGCCGAATTCCTTCCATTCGATGCTGGTGGTGCCAAGACCCGAGGGCACGGGCACGGGGATCTCGCCGCCGGCCAGGAACTTGGCCGACTGGCCGTTTAAGCACACGAGATTGGGTTCGGCCAGGATCTTCACCAACCCGTTTTGCTTGAGCAGGTCGAGCACGGCGGTCATGGTGGTGTTGCCGGCTCCGCCCCAGTTGGTGCTGAAGCGCATGGCGGCGGTGCCTTGGCTTAGGCCCACGGTCTTGCTTTGCTCGGGCTGGTTGAACTCCCGGAAACGCGTCTGGATGGTGGCGCTTTCCGTACTGCTGCTGCCGTCGCTGCCGTTGAACTTGATGGTGCTGTACTTGTAGGCGTTTTGGACGTTGTCGATGTTAAAGACCGTATCGGCCAGGGTGGAAAGCCCGCCAAGGAGAGTATAGCCGAAATTGCCGTCGCCCACGGCATTTAAGTTGATGCCCATGCGGTTGACCACGGACTTGGACATCTCGGCCACCCGTACTTCGAGCATGACCTGCTGCACGCCGCTGACCGACAGCAGGTTGAGGACCTTTTTGGGGGCGTAGACCTCGGCCAGGGATAGGGCCTTTTTGAGGCTCTCGGCGTCGCGCACCGTGCCGGACAGGGCAATGGAATCCTGGCTGGCCAGGACTTCGATGCCGGTCTCGCCGGGCATCACGTCGTGGAGCATTTTCTTGAGGCGCGAGGCGTCCGGGGCCACGTCGAGGTCGTAGACGGCGCGGATCTTGTCGCCCTTGTCCCACAGCGTGAGATTGGTGATGCCGGGCGCGCGGCCGGTGACATAGATCTGGCGCGGCGAGAGCAGCACGAAGTCGGCCACGTCGGGCTGGGCCACCGATACCCGGGCGATGTCGGCGTCGCTTTGCAAAATCACCGACTTGCCGATGGTCAGGGCCAGACGCGGCGCGGCGCGCACGGCCACCGGCGCGACGCCGCCCCAAACAATCTGGGCCGGCGCAGCCAAAACCAGGGAAAGCGCGATGGCCAGGGCGCGCGCCCACAGGCGCGGCAGGCAGTTACGGCTTGGCATGGCCCTTGTCCTCCGTTTGTATACCGGTGAGGGTGTCGAGGCGCACGCGTTCGCGTTCGGTGCCCCGTATGGTTTCCACGCTGTAGCCGGCGTCTTCCTCGGCCAGGGCTCCGGCGTCGGCGATGGGCGGCCCGGCCGGCGCGGCGGCGAAAGCTTCGAGGCTTTTGGCCACATCGGCCCCGGAAGTGGTCACGATGTCGGCGTCGCCGGGAGTGCGAAGGGCCAGATGCAGGCTGCCCGTGTCGCTGGCCAGGGCCAGGCGTTCGGCCTCCTCGGGCGCGACCATGAGCGTGTAGAAGTCGGTGTTGGCCAGTTCCTCCCGGCCGTCCTTGCCGATCTTGGTCTCGCGCTCGGTGCCGGTGGTGAGGATGGGGACGTTTTCCAGAATGATCTTGTTGATCTTTTCGTCGTTTTTGCCGTTGGGCACGGGATAGGTCACCAGCACGTCCACCCGGCAGCCCGGGGTGATGAGGCCGCCGGAACCCATGATCTTGCTGCCCTTGATGGTAAAGGCCCGCTTGCCTGGGGCCACCGAGGCGTCCAGGCCGCCGCTGGTCGCGCCCTTGGGCATGAGTTTGTCCGGGGTGATGGGATCGTCGGGAGAAATGTCGCGGGCGCTGATGCGGCCGTAGGCTTCCTGAACGTCTCGCAAGGCCCCCTGGGGCGCGGCCTCGGCCTCGAAGCCCTTGGACTTGACCATGGAGGCGTCCAGCCGGCCGCCCTTGGGGATGGCCCGGGCGGCCACCACCACCTCGACCTTGGGTGCGGCCGGCTTGGCCTGCTCGACCTTGGGCGCACGCACGGAACCCAGCCAGCGGATGGTCAGGACGCCGGCCGTCAACGCCAGGATGACGGCCAGAATGATGTGGGGTACGGCCTTGGTTTTCATGCGGGCCTCCGCCTGCTTGCCCCGGGCCTCCGGCAATGCGGCCGGAAGGGGTCTGCCTTGGGTGCGGCGTATAACTTTTTCAAACGATGTGCCTGGTCCGCCGGGATTGGTCCTTCTTCTCAAACACCATGGCGTCTTCGGGGCAGGCATTTTTCCTGCGGCAAGGCCCGTCCGGCCCCGTCTTGCGGCCTTGGGCCGACCAGACGCCTGTTGCGGCGCTTGGAACTGAGCAAGAAGCCTGCCAAGCAAACGAAACGGCCGCCGAAGGACTTCCGGCGGCCGTTTCGGCAAGAGGCGATGGCGTATGGGGGAGCGTCAGGATTGACCGGCAACGCCCATCCGGGCAGGCAGGATCGCATCAGGGACAGCGGCGCAACGCCCTGAAAAAGCCCTCTTCAGGCATGGACGGCCGGAGGATCACCCGGCCGCCGCCCCCCTTATACCCTTTCTCCAGGAGGGGGGTCCGGGGGCCTCAGGCCCCCGGCTGCCGGAGGCATTCTTCCGTCCCGCCGTCTCGCCGTCTTTCCCTGTCGTCAACCAGCGTATTCGGACGGGTCGATGCGATGTTTTTGCAGCTTGTTCCAGAGGTTTTTGGGGCTGACGCCAAGGCTGCGGGCGGCGTCTTTTTGCACGCCGCCGGCCTTGCGCAGGGCGGTGAGGATCATGTTGCGCTCCATGTCCTGGAGGGTGTCGCGCAGGTTGCCGGCCATGGGGCACGGGCCTTCGGGCGAGGCTTCGGGGGCGGGGCGACGCGAGGCTCCGTCCAGGGCGCGGCTGATCTCCACGGCGGTGAGCACCTCGCCGGAACTCATGATGGCCGCCCGCTCCAGCAGGTTGGCCAACTGGCGCACGTTGCCCGGCCAGTCGTAGTCGAACAGCAGCTGCATCCCTTCGCGGGAGACGCCGCGCAAATTGATGCCGACCCGGGGGCCGATGCGCTCCAGGAAGTGTCCGACGAGAAGGGGCAGGTCTTCCTTGCGGTCTCGCAGGGGCGGCAGGGGAATGGCGGCGACGCTAAGGCGGTAGTACAGATCGGCCCGAAAGAGCTTTTGCTCGACCAGGCTTTGCAGCTCCTGGTTGGTGGCGGCGATGATGCGGATGTCGATGTCGATGGGCTTGCCGCCGCCCACCCGTTCGATCTGTTTCTGCTCCACGGCGCGCAGGAGCTTGGGCTGGAGGAAAAGCGGCATGTCGCCGATTTCGTCGAGCATGATGGTGCCGTGGTCAGCCAGCTCGAATTTGCCTTTTTTAAGGCCCACCGCTCCGGTGAAGGCACCCTTCTCGTGGCCGAACAGCTCGGATTCGAGGAGGTTTTCCGGGATGGCGGCGCAGTTGACCTTCACGAAGGGCGCGTCGGCCCGTTTGCTTAAGGCCTGGATGGCGTCGGCCACGACTTCCTTGCCGCAGCCCGATTCGCCGGTGACGAGCACCGTGGAATCCAGCGGCGCCACCCGGCGCACCATGTCCACCACGGCGCGCATGGCCGGGGACTGGCCGACGATGGTCGGCCCGCGCCCGGCGGCCACGGCGGACTTCAGCTGGCGCAGCTCCATGAGCAAGGCTCGCCGCTCCAGGGCGCGCCGAATGACCACTTCCATTTCGGCCAGGGAAAAGGGTTTGGCGAAAAAGTCGTAGGCTCCCAGGCGCACGGCGTCCAAGGCCTTTTCCCGGGCCGAATAGCCGGACATGACGATGACTTCGCTGTCCGGGGCGGCCTCCTTGAGCTTGGAGAGCCCCTCGATGCCGTCCATGCCGGGCAGCATGACGTCGGTGAGGACCAGATCGAAGGTCTCGGCCTTGGCCCGGGCCACGCCCTCCTCGGCCGTGCCTACGCCCACGGGATCGAAATCCTTGGCGGCAAGGGCCTCGCACAGCATTTCCCTGAAGGCGGCGTCGTCGTCGATAACCAGGATTCGGGCGGGCATCAGCGCTCCGGCGGGCTTTGGGGCAGCCTCACGGCGGCCCCTGGTGGTCCGGGAAAAAACTCCGCATGGTATCGGCCAGGCGCTCTTCCATATCCGGCACGAGTCCGGCCAGGGACTCGCCGGTCAGGCCCAAGGCGGCCCAGGCAGCCGGCTCCACGGCCGGAATGCGCCGGTTGCCGCTGCCGCCCCAGCCCATGGCCGTGGCCACCACATCGGCCAGATGGACGACAGCCGGCTCGTCGATGATAAACGGCTCGTCGAGGTCATGATGGTAGCGCACCATCTTTTCGAGGTTGGCCGGAAACTGCCATTTCTGCAGGAGATGGCCGCCCAGGGCGGCGTGGTCGAAGCCCAGCACTTCGCGTTCGGCCAGATGCAGCGGACAGCCCTCGGCTTCGGCCCGACGCATGGCGGCGGCCATGTGGGCCGGGGCCTGCTTGAAGGCGATGATGCGGCCGATGTCGTGGAGCAGCCCGGCCACGAAGGCGGTCTCGGGATTGACCAGTCCCGTGGCCTCAGCCAGGGCCTGGGCGGCGGCGGCGCAGCCCACGCTGTGCTCCCAGAAAAGCCGCATGTTGACCCAATTTTGGGGGATGTCCTGAAAAAGCGGCAGCACGGACACGCCCAGGGCCAACGTGGCCAGCTGGCGCGCCCCGACCACGGTAACGGCCCGGGACAGGCTGTCGATCTTGGCCGGGAACCGGCCGCGCATGGCCCGCATGGTGCGGGCGTAATAGGAGCTGTTGACCAGGCGCAGGAGTTTGGCGGCCAGGGACGGATCGTGTTTGATGCTTTCGGCCGCGTCCTCGACGGTGCTGGCTGGATTGCCCAGCACTTCGCTGATGCGCAGGTAGACTTCCGGGGGCGAGACGAGTTGGGGTTCGTCGCGCAAGAGCGCGTCCATGGCGAGGTGTCCGGGCTCGGATTCGACCGTGCGCCAGGAACGGTCCTCTCCGCCCTCTCCGGCCGGGACGCCCTCGGCCAGCCGCCGCCGGACCTCGCGGTCCAGGGCCAGGCGAAAGAGCACGTCGCAGGGAGACGCCGCCAGGGTACAGCAGGCAAAGCGTTCGCGCACGGCAGCCTCGGCCGCCTCCAGCACGTCGGGCCGGCCCTGCGCCGCATCGGGCGCAGCGGCGGCCGGCGTATCCGGACACGTCGAGGCCTCCCCGGCCACTTGGACTTCGGCCAGATTCCAGGCCAGCAGGGATTTGAGATGGCCGGCGTCGAGAACCGTGCCCCGGGGCATGAGAAACCGTCCGCCCGGGGTGAGGACATCCTCGGCCAGGACCATGCCTGGAGAAAGTTCGGTAACCGCGCGTCTGACCATGGCCTCCCGCCGTCGCCTGTCCGGCGGCCTTGCCCGGCCAGGGCCGGCCATGCGCCAGCACCCCGCCGTCTCAGGCTTTTTCCGCCAGTGATCATGCAATCATACGGGTTTGCGACAGGCTGTCAAGAAAGGCCGGCGGAGGAATCAGCCGCCTGGGGCGGCTGCCCGGCCATCTCGATAACCAGACGCGGCGGCTGGCTGGCGCTGGCCGGCTCCTGGCGGACGGCTCCGCCATTTTCGTTGAGGAAGTTGATGCCGGCGGCCACCGGCCCCACTTCGCCGCCTGGCAACGTCGCGCCCTCGATGACCAGGACGGCCCGGCCGCCCGAGGCGGCGTACAGGCGCACGGTCACAGCCCCCACGGCGGCGTCCAGGGACTGTCTGACCAGGGCGGCCAAGGCGGCCAGGAAGGGCTGTTTGCGGGTACGCAGGCGCAGGCCGGGGACGATCTCTCGAACCACGGGATCGCTGCCGGCGGCCCGGGGCATACGGTCGAGGATGGCGGCCAGTTCCTCGTCCAGGCGCACGTCCTGAAGATAGGGCTCCCGCTTGTCGCGCCGCTCGAATTCGCCGCGGTGGCGCTCCAGATCGGCGGCCATGCGGTCCTTGAGTTCGGCCACGGCGGTGACTCCGGCGGCGAGCCTGGGCATGGCCCGTTCAAGCAGGGTCTGGCGCAGGGATTCGAGATCGGCCGCAGCCCGGTCGGGCTGGCCGCCGCGCAGGCCTTCGGCCACGGCGGCAAAGGCGGCCTCCAGACGCGGCGCGGCGGCCAGGGCCCGGGAAAGGCGCAGGAGTTCCAGGTCCATGGCTGAAATGGCGTTGCCCACGCCGTGCAAGTAGGCTCCGGCGGCTTCCACCTGGCCGGCGGCGTAGGCGGCCTCGGCCTCGGTTTCGGCCAGGCGTTCCCGAAGCCTGGATTCGCGCAGGGCCCGAGTGCGGGTGCGCAGCAAATCCGTGCGTCGGGCCATGCGCTGGGAAAGGGCGTCATGGGCCAAAAGCAGGGCGGCCTCGGCCTGACGACGGCGGCGGCCGTCCCTGGCGGCCAAGAAAGCCAGCCCCAGGCCGCCGACGGTCAAAAGGCCCATGACCAGACGCATGAGCCGGATACGCGATTCTATCGCCGGCAGGCTGGCCGCCAGCGGCTGGATCACGCTTTCATAGTCCATGACCACAGCCCAGCCGATGGTGATGCAGATGGCCGCAGCCAAGGGCATGACCACGTCGGCCTCGTTGAGGCCGACGCCGATCGACGGACGCTGGTCGGGTTCGGAATCGGGCGATGGCGGCATGGTTTCCTCCTGGCAGGAATCGTGCCGGATGCGCAAGCACAGGCAGGACACGGGCGGCGCCGCCGCAATCGGCCGGATGCCCGGCAACGGGCAAGCCGAGGCGTTATCCGAAAAATCGTGACGGGCAGGCGCGCTCCACGGTTGGTGGAACGCGCCCGCTGTTTACTCCGGCAGGGAGATGCCGAAATCCATGCTGCCAAAGGAGTCGATGTTGTCTTCCATGCCGGTGCGCTCGACGTTTTCTTCCGCGGCCCGGGGGGCGGCGGGCTTGGACTTGCGCCGGCGGCGGGCGATGATCTCCTTGAGGAGTTCGTCGCGGCCCATGTAGCAGTCCAGGCACATGTCCTCGCGGGGGCTGAATTCCGAGGAGCGCTTGCGCAGGTTGCAGACCCGACACAGACGGTGGTCGGCCACGGCCACGGTCGGTTCGTCCTCGTCCTCGTCCTCGGCGAAGGCTTCCTCGGGAGCATCGACGATCTCCTCGTCGCCCTCCTCGGGGAGTTCCCGCTCGCGTTCGCGCTCACGCTCCTTGCGTACGGGCTTTTCCTTGCGCGCCTTGGCCGCGGCCGGGCGTTCGACGGCCGGTTCGTCGCCGGCGTCGGCTTCGATGCGCAGGCTGTAGGGCCCCTTGCGGGTACGCAGCGTCAGTTCGACGGCGAGCAACTCCGGGAACAGCTCGGCGAAAATCCGCACCAGTTGGAACTTCTTGTCCACGCCCTTGCGGCGCACCCGGATATAAGCCCGGTTGCCCTGCACCGTGGGCCAGATGGCCTTGTCCAGGTTGGCCTGACCGTCCTGCAGGAACCGGCCTTCGACCACGAAGCCTTCCTCGCAGATGAAATAGTCCGTTCCGGGCTCGCAGTGGAAATAGTCCGCTTCCGGGGGTATTTTCTTCCAAACCAAAGCCGCTTCCTCATCCGGCCGCGCGCGGCGGCCCTGTTAGAATCCCAGATCCTGATTGATCAGGACCACCGTGACGCGTCCCCGGGGGAAGCACTTCTCGGTAATGGTCCACACGTTGCAAATGCGCTGCGGGCTGCCGCAATCCTGGCAATGGGAGGTGGCCACGCAGGGCGTGTTCTTGGACAAGCGCATGGCGTTGACCGGGGCGGCGTAATTTTTGACGCGGGCCATGCCCGTAGCCACGTCGGGCACGATCTTGTTGCGCCCCAGGAGCACCACCACATGTCGGGGGCCGAAATTGATGGCGCAGGCCCGGTTGCCGATCATGTCGAGATTGACGAGCTTGCCGTCCTGCGTGACGGCGTTGGAGCCGGTGACGAAGAGGTCGGCCAAAAGGGCCTGACGGCGGCGTTCGTACATTTCCTCGGCCGGGATGGCATGGTCCATGGTATTGATGATGGACAGCTCCGGCCGGGCGGCCAAAAGCACCGGCAGGCCGGTGGCAGCCAGGGTCATGGAACCGCCGTAGGACACGACCTTGGGCGCCGTGGCCGGCAGCACCTCGCCGATGACGACCTGGGCCGCTTCCTCGGCGTCAGCCACGACATGGACGAGAAAATGATTGTCCGAAAGAGCCTTGGCCGTGTCGGCCAGGCGTTTTTCGAAGTAGGCCTGAACAGGCGCCAACATGCCGCCTCCTTTGCCGCCCATGCAGCGGCGAAGCCCTTTTAATCGCGTCGCCCAAAAAAGCAAGGCATGGAATGGTCAGGGGTAGAGATTGCGCAGCTCTTCGAGAAACTGGGGCAAGGTGGCGTCGCGCCGGTTCTTGCGCACAACGACCCAAACACCCCAGGATATGGGGATGTTACGATTCTTGCGATCCGTGTAAAAGCCGTCGAGTCCGCTGACGATGCGCCCGGCCGGCATGTCCGCGAAATAGGCGTCGGACTGGCGCATGATGCTGTCCATGATCTCGGAGCAGATGGTGTATTCGTTTTTGAGCGTGATGCCGAGGATGTTCTCGTTGAGGTTGAAGCCGTCGAAGATGCCCAGCACCAGATCGGTCTTTTGTTCCCGGGACAGCCCCGACCAGTAGGATCCGGCCCGGCGTTGGGCCTCGGCGGCGCAGGCCGGCGCATCGCCAAAGGCCGCCACGGCCAGCAGCAACAACAGCAGCGCACAAGTCGCAGTCCGCCCGCAAAAACGCCCACGCCCCATCAAAGCCCCCCGGTTCCGCTCGCCCACGGTCTCATGCTGTTGCTTATAGAGCAACAGGTGCGCCGTTTCAACGGGTTGGCAAAAAAAACCATGTCCATCAGGTTGAAAGCAGCTCCGGCGGCAAATGGTTGGTGACCACCGGCCCCAGCACCGGAGCTCGCCGGGACAGGCCGATGACCACCATGGCCGCGTTGGGTATGGCCACGGCCTGGCGGAAGGCCCGGAAACGGAACATGGCTTCTTCCACGCCAAGCCGGCCGCACAGGACGCGCAGCATCACCCCACGCAGGAACTGGCCGTGGGTGAAAACCGCCACATGACCGCTGGCTTCGGCCATGCGGTCGAGAAAGGACTCCACCCGGTCCCAAAAACCGAGAAACGATTCGGCTCCCTCGCCGTCCCGATACATGGGGTCCAGGCGCTCCCAGTAGTGTTCCACGGCCTCGTGGCGGTCCCCCCGCCGGGTGCCGGCGTAGCGGAAGGGGGCGAGATAGGTGAACTCCTGTACCGGCCACACGGCCACGGGCACGTCGGGAAAGCGCTCGCAAAGGGGCATGGCCGTCTGCACCGCCCGGTCGAAGGAGGAAAACACGATGCGCCGGGGCGGCTTGTTGAAGCAGGAGGCGACCAGGGCAGCCTGGGCATGGCCCAGGCCGGTCAGCGGGATGGTGTCGGGGTATTCGGTCACTTCGCCGGCGTTGGAGGCGCTTTGGCCGTGCCGGATGCAGCGGATGACGGTCATGGCGTCCCCTTGATGACGACGTAGTCGAGATAAAACAATTTGACGGCCTTGGGGCTGCCGATGGCCGCGTTGATGTGGGCCAGCAATTGCGCCCGCAACATATCCCGGCCCTTGGGGGCCAGCAATTCGGCTGCGGATTTTCCTCGCAAAAAAAGCAGGATGGATTCACGCACCTGTAGCGTGGCGGCGGCCTTGGCTCCGAGCTCGTCGGTGAAAAGCACCTCAAAGCCCAGGCGCAGCCGGCCCAGCCCGCCGTTATCATCGATATTGACGTCAAAACTCGGGTAAGTCACCGTCCCGCCCCGGACCACGGGTTCGCCCTGGCCCAGGGCTTGGCCGACCAGACCCCAGCCTGTCAGCCAGACAACCGCCAGAAGCGATACAACCGCCCGTCTCATTGTCCCCCTCCCCGTCCGCCCAGGCTCCCGGGCAGCGGACCGGACCGCCGCAGTCCCACGGCCAGAGCCGTGGCCGCCGCCGCCGCTGCGACCAGGACCGATGCCGCCGCCCCGAATCCCAGCCGTCCCAGGACCAGTCCGGGCAGATAGGTTCCAAGCGCGCCGCCGGAATAATAAAAGGAAATATAGAGGCCGTTGACAAGCCCCTTGTGTTCGGCCTCGGCGCTGTTGAGCACGCCCGGAGCCACGGAATGGGCCATGAACATTCCCGTGCACAGGACGAAAACGCTGAGGAAGACCGCCCAGGCCGCCGGCACGGCAAAAAGCCCGGCCGCGCCGATGACCACGGCCGCGCCCATGGCCATGGCCCCGGCCGGCCCGCCCAGGCGGCCGGAAACCCGGTGGGAGGTCAGGCAGGTGACGATGCCCATGAGATAGCCGCAGTACATGGCCCCGGCCCGCAGGGGGGAGTAGCCTCCGTCCAGCTCGCCCAGGCGAAAAGGCAGCAGGTTGAGCATCCCGGAAAACACGAAAAACAGCAGGGCCACGATCAGATAAGTGACCCAAAAACCCGGCTTGGCCAACACATGGGGCGCGTCGCGCAGGCGAATGGGCAAAAAGGCCGAGCGGCCGTCCGGGGGCAAGGCCAGACAGGCCAGGCAGCAGGCCACAAGGGTCCCCCCCAGGCAGTAGAAGGGAAATCGCCAGCCGAACAGATGGGCGGTCAGGCCCGAAAAAAAGCGCCCGGAAAAACCGCCGAGCACCGTGACGGCGATGTAGGCGGCCATGACCCGGCGCACCTCGGCCGTAGGCACGGAGGTGGCGAGGTACGTCATCAGCGCCGTGAGCAGGCAGGGAACCACCAAGCCCTGCACCACCCGCAAGGCCAGGAAAACCTCGAAATCGACGCAAAAAGGCAAGGCCGCCGTGGTCGCGCCGAGAAGTCCCAGGGACAGGGCGATAAGCGGCCGGGCCGGCACGGCGTCGAGAAAAAAACCGTAAACCAGCGGCGCGAGTCCCAGGGGCAGCATGGTGGCGGTGACGGCCAGGGAGGCTGTGGCCTGGGACGCGCCGAAAGCCTCGGCCAGAAGGGGCAACAAGGGCTGGGGCAGATAAATGGAGGAAATGCCGCACACAGTTGCGGCAAAAAGCGCGGCCAACGTCCACTTCCCCATCCCGTTCCCTCCGGTCACGTCGCGTCTGGTTCACATACTCCCGATTGGTTGCGGAGGAAAGCCCGGCTTCAACGATATGCGGCGGTTAGAAATCGTGGACGCCGCAGGCATGGCCATACGGCGTCCACGGATGGCCCGGGTCGACCGGCCGCCTGGGGGAACGGACCCCACGGCCAGGCTTGGGGGAGGCCGATGCGGGGGCGCTTCGCGACCGGCGTCCCGGGCCAGCCGGAGCGGGCGGCGGATTGGGGATCGGGCCACCCGGCTCCGGAAATGTTCGTGGCCGCGTTTGCAGCCGGCCGCCACACCGGCCTGTGTGCCCTTAGGCGACGACGCAGGGAAATGACCAAACCGCCACAGGGCGTCGTATCGCCGCCAGCGCGGGCGCGGCGTCAGGACAGGCTGTCGATGTCCAGCGCCGCGCCGCAGCAGGGGCAGCGTTGCACCCGCGAACGGAACAGCAGGCGCGGCCGGAAAAACACCGCCCGCCAGGTCGGGCCGCAAGGCCGGTATTCCACCAGGATGGACTTGCCGCAGCGGCAGTAACGACGTTGCATGATCCGCCTCCTTGTTGCGCGGCCTGCGCAACGAAGTAGATAAATATAAACAGTCTGATGAAAAAAAATTACAGTTCCCGACCCACCCACAACACCCGGCCAATGAACCGCAAGGCGTCGAGCTCGTCCCCGGCCAGCACGATGGGCGCGTAGTCCCGGTTGTCGCTTAAAAGCACCAGCTGCCCGGGCCGCTTCTCCACCCGCTTGACCAACACCGTGTCCTCCAGCCCCACGGCATAGACCCCATGGGCCACCACCGCCGTCTGGCCCTGGTCAATCAGCACCATGTCGCCGTGGCGAATCTCGGGCTCCATGCTGTTGCCCACCACGTCCATGAGCACCATGCGCGACGGCTGCCCCTTGGCCCGCAGCCAGTCCTGGCGAAACGGATAGACCCGCTCCACCTCGCCGCCGGTCTCAAACGACCCACCGCCGGCCGACAGCCGGGCCCGCACCTTGGGCACGGCGGCGAAAATCTCCGCCGCAACCGCCGCCCCGTCGTCGGCCGCGCTGCCCCGGCCGTCTCCGCGCCCCGCCCCGCTCCGCCGCCGGCCATACTCCAGCCAGTCCGGGTCGGCCCCGGTGCGGCGCGACACGGTGAGCACCCAGGCCTTGGGCACGGCCTCCTTGCGCTTGGCCTGGGTCACGGCCGAACGGTGCACGCCCAAAAGCGCCGCCAGCTCGGCCTGGGAGGCCAATCCCGCCGCCTTGGCCGCCCGCTCGAAAAACCCTTCAAAGCCGCCCAAGGCTTTTGTCTCCTCGTCTCGTTGCGTCATGTTGCGTTTTATAAACACCCCGTGTCCGGCCCGCAAGCTTTTTTTCCGGTTACAGCCTTGGACCGCTTTTTTTTCTGTCCTGCTAAAGACTGCCGTCAAGGCCGCCGATAAGAGCGGCGACGACGGATGTCTCCCAACGGGACCGGGAGAAACCAGCGACAAGGAAGTCCGCCATGAACGCAGCAGCAAAGCACCACCGCGCCCGCGGCGTGGCCAGCGGCCATCAGGAAGATCCGGCCGAACGCGCCCGCCGTATCGCCGATCTCAAGCGGCGTGTGGCCTCCGGCACGTACCTGATCCAGCGCTACGAAATCATCGAAGGGCTCCTCGACGCCCTGGCCACCGAAACCGACTGATCTGGCCCCTTTCCAAGCCGGCAACGCCGGTTTTGGCCAAAGCGCTATCGCAAACACGGTTTCTTTACGCAACAGCTCCCCGCGAAACGATCTCCACCGCCTCCGCCAGATTCCACGGCGCGTCGCAAAGCGCCGCAAAAGCCGGACAGTCGATGCCGGCGCAGTGCAAAAATAGCCGTTCCCCTTCCCCCTGGCCGTACAGCGGATCGCCCACCAGCGGATGGCCGGCCCAGGCCAGATGGGTGCGTATCTGATGGCGCGCGCCTTTCTTGATGGTGCAGCGAAAAAGCGTCACCCCCCCTCGCGTCTCCAACGCCTCGACCTCGGTCATGCGCAGGGAATCGATGGTCGCCCTGTCCAGCACCCTTGTTTTTTTGCGGTCCGCCGCGTCCAGTTCGCCGTCGCACCGAAAATAGGTCACGTCCGGTTCCCCGTGGCCCACGGCCAGGTAGGTCTTGTCCACTTCGCCAGACTCCTCCATGTCCCGGTAGGTCGCTGCCGCCTCGGGTGAAAACGCCGCCGGTAAGAGTCCCGTGGTCAGACTGTCCAGGCGCGAAAGCAGAAACGAGGGCCGGCCCGGAAAAATATCCGGCAAAAGGGCCTCCACGCTCTCGCCGCCGCCCTGGGCCAGGGCGGCGCTGTGCAGGCCGGAGGGTTTGTTCAAAAGGACGTAGTCCCCGGCCGTCAGCACCACCGGCACATCGGCCGGCCCGAACCGGCGCTCCCGGTCTTGCGGGACCATGGCCACGGTCTGACCGGCCCGGACCCGGTAGCCGGCGGGCAGCAGTCGGCCATTGACCGTCAGGCCGCCGGATTCGATCAGCCGCCGCCGCCCCCGAAGCCCCACCTCGGGCAGCATGAGCTCCAGCGCCTTGTCCAGCCGCCAGCCGTCGGCCTGGGGCGGAATCGTCCACGTTGTCGTCGTATCGTTTGTCATGGCCCCACCATGCCCGTGGCCGGGCCGGCCGGCAAGGACGACTCCCGCGGCGTTGCGCCCCGGCCGGGTTGCGGCTACCTTTCAGGCAGCATCCCCAAGGAGCCGATCATCATGCTCATCCAGGTCAAGGCCTCGGCCGGTTCGGGCAAGACCCACGCCCTGACCGGGCGTTTCATCGATCTCGTTCTCGGCGCCAGCCGCGACCTGCCGCGCGCCTGCGGCGACGCCAGCGACGGGGCCTACGCCGTGCCCGACATCCTGGCCGTGACCTTTACCAACAAGGCCGCCGCCGAGATGCGCGACCGGGTCATCGAGGCGCTCAAGCGTCTGGCCCTTGATCCCAACCCGGCCCAGCCCGGCAAGCGGGCCACGGCCCGGCGCGAGCTGGAGTCGCTGCTCGTCCATGCCCAGCGCCTGGGCATCCGCACCATCGACAGCCTGCTGTATCTGCTGGCCCGGGTCTTTGCCCTGGAGCTGGGGCTGCGCCCGGATTTCGAGCCGTCCTTTGACGACCGGGCCATCCTGGACGACCTCTACGAGCGCCTGTGCGCCGGCCTGCCGGCCGATCCGACCCTGGCCCGCCAGTTTTCCGAGGCGGCCGGGGCGCTTATTGACCACACCAAAAATTTCCTGCCCACCGTCAGCTTTCGCGACCAGCTCCTGACCGTGACCGCCCGGCTCCTGGCCGACCCGGACTGCGGCGACGCCGCCCCCGAAGCCCTGCGCCTGGGCCTGGCCCGGCGGCTGGGGGAACTCCAGAACGCCGCCGACGCCCTGCTGCGGGCCATCGAGGCCGAAAAACTGTCCGGCAACGCCCACTTCCTCACGTTTCTGCGCAAATGCCGGGACTGCGACAACGCCGCCGCCCTGCCCTCCTCAGCCTTTGCCGCCAAGGCGTCCCTGGCCGAGTGCCTGAACAAAGCCTCCCGCGACAAGGTCACTCCGGCCCTGGACCGGCTCCACGCCGCCATGACCGCCAGCCACGACGTCTGCCGCCGCCAGGGGCCGGTGCTGCTGGCCGCCAGCCGGCTGGCCCCGTTTCTGGCCCTGGCCCGGCGGCTGGCCGCCGATTTCCCGGCCTATCTGGCCCGGATGCGGATGCTGCCCCAATCCCAGTGGGGGCGGCTCGTGGCGGCGCGCCTGGCCGGGGAGGACGGCGTGCCCGACGCCTGGTGCCGCATGGGTTCTGGGCTGGCCCATATCCTGGTGGACGAATTCCAGGACACGGCGAGAAGCCAATGGGAGGTGCTGCGCCTTCTGGCTCTGGAAAGCCTGTCGCGCGGCGGCAGCCTCTACCTTGTCGGCGACGTCAAGCAGGCCATCTACGGCTGGCGCGGCGGCGACGCCGCCCTTTTCGACGAGGCCCCGGCCGATCCCGAGCTGACCCAGGTGGCCGAGCCGATCTTCGACGCCCTGCCCCACAACTGGCGCAGCGCCCCGGCCATTGTCGGGGCCAACAACCGCTTTTTCGGGCGCTTAAGCGACCCGGCCGCAGCCCAACAAACCACCGAGGCCCTCCTTGGCGAAGGGCTGGCCGCTGCCGCGCCGGAGCTGGCCGCCGCCATCGGCCGGGCCTTTGCCGGCGCGACCCAGGAAGTGCGGCCGGACTACCACGGCCCCCAGGGACATGTGCGCGTCACGGCCCTTAACGCCGAAGACCCGGACACCTACCACGATGCGGCCCGGGGGGCGCTGCTGACCCTGCTCAAGGCCGAACTCATCCCGCGCCACGGCCCGGGCGGGGTGGCCGTGCTCACCCGCACCAACCCGCAGGCCGCACGTTGCGCCGCCTGGCTGGTGGCGGCCGGCATCGAGGTGGTGACCGAGAACAGTCTGCGCCTGGCCGACCATCCGCTGATTGGCCAGCTGGCCGCCATGCTGGCGTTTCTCGACTATCCGCCGGACAGCCTGGCGTTTTGGGCCTTTGTCTCGGGCCAGGAGCTTTTTGGCGACCTGTCGGGCATCGACCGCCGGGAACTGGCCGGCTGGCTGGCCGGGCTGCCCCGCCGGGCCTCGCTGTCCCTGGCCTTCAAGGCCCGCTGGCCCGAAGTCTGGCAGCGGCTCATCCGGCCCTACCTGCGCCAGTCCGGCGTGGCCTCGCCCTACGACATCCTGCGCTCGGTGGTGTCGGGCTACCGGCTCATCGAACGCCGGCCGGCCGACGAGGCCTTTATCCGGCGCTTTCTCGAAATCGCCCATCTGGCCGAAAACGACGGCCGGGCGTCGATCTCCGCCTTCCTGGAATTCTGGAACGACAAGGGCGAAGGCGAGACCGTGCCCCAGCCGGAAAACGCCGGGGCCGTGCGGGTCATGACCATCCACAAGGCCAAAGGGCTGCAATTCCCGGCCGTGGTCGTGCCCTACCACCACTTCCACACCGACAACAAAAACCCGGCCCTGGTCACGGCCGATTTCCCCGAAGGCCGGCTGCTGGTGCCGGACCAGCCCGGCCTTGGCCTGGACTACGCCAGACGCCGGGCCAGGGAACTGGCCGAGCAGCTCCATCTGCTCTATGTGGCCTGGACGCGGCCCGAGATCGAGCTGCACGCCTTTGTTCCGGGCCATGGGCCGCTGCGCGACAAGGCCAGCTACCCCCTGCCCCGGGCCATGGCCGGGCTGTTCGCCGGCCTGGGCCACGACCCGGCCGACGGCGATCCCATCCGCATCGGCGCGCCGCCCGAGACCCCGGCCGCCGCTCCGGCCGCCTGCCCGACCCCGCCGCCCGAGCCGGCCCTGGTGGAACCCGGGCCGCCCATGGACTGGCTGCCCCGGGTCAAGGTGTTTCGCAACGTGGCCCGCGACATCCGCCAGTCCATGCGTTTTTCCGAAAAACAGCGCGGCGAGCTGGCCCACGCCGCCGCCGAAGCTTTCGCGCGGGCCGGTTTCGATCCGGCCGATCCCGCCCCGGCCGCCGCCCGGGCCGTGGCCACGGCCCTGGGGCCGGCCCGGCTGGACCCGGGCCTTCGGGCCGCCCTGGCCCAGGAGCTGGCCGACATGCTCGTCTGGCTGGCCGGCCTTGACGCCCTGCGCCCGGCCTTTGTCGCGGGGCTGCCCGAGCGCGAGCTTTTGGACGCCGACGGTTCGCGCCACCGGCCGGACCTCTTTGCCGCCTCGCCAGAGGCCATCCTGGTGGCCGATTTCAAGACCGGCCGGCCGGCCACCGACCACGAGGCCCAGGTGAGCCGCTACGTCGGCCTTATCCGCCGCCTGCCGGGTCTGGCCGACGCGCCGGCCGCCGGCTTCCTGCTCTACCTCGACCGCCGGGAATGCCGCCCCGTGGAGATCCGCTCGTGAAAGCCCCTGTCAGCGTCATCCCCTGGACCGAGGAATTCTTCGCCGCCCTGGCCCGGCGGCTCGTCGCCGCCACCGGGGGCGATTTCACCGACGTGGTGGTGCTTTTCCCCCTGCGCCGGGCCGCCCGCCATCTCTGCGACCGGCTGGCCGAGCTGCCCGGACTGCCAAAGCCCCTGCTGTTGCCCGAAATCGCCGCCATCGGCGAATGGACCGCCGCCCTGGGGGCCGACTGCGCCCCGGTCCCGCCGGTCATGCTCGACGCCCTGGACCGGGTGGCCATCCTCCACGACATCGTGCGCGACATCGCCGCCACGGCCTCCGAAGACGAAGCCTTCCCGGCCGACATCACCGACTTTTTCCCCTGGGGCCTGGAATTGGCCGAAATCATGGAAGAGCTGTTCCGCCAGGGCATCCCCGGCCAGGACCTGGCCCATCTGGAAGGCCAGGTACTGGCCCCGGCCGCGGCGCTGCTGGGACGGCTGGGGGCCATCCACCAACGCTACCGGCAGCGCCTGCTGGATGAAGGCCTGGGCACGCCCGGACTTTTGGCCGCCCTGGCTGCCGAAAACGCCCCGGCCGTGGCCGAGCGCTTCGCCGGCAAGCGCCTTTTCGCCTGCGGTTTTGCCGTGCTGACCGGAGCGGAAAAAACGCTCCTGCAGACGCTGTGGAAAAAAGGCCTGCTGGAGCTGGTCTGGCACGCCGACCCGGCCCTGGCCGACGGCGGCCGGCCGATCCATTTCGCCTGCCGCGAGCACAAGCGGCTGCTTGCCGACTGGAAAGCCAAGGCCGTGGTCCTGGGCGACGGCAAGGCGCGAAAGCTGAGGGCCAAGGCCGATCCCAGCCGTGGGACGCTGGTGCTGGACGCCGACGCCGCCAACCTGTCCTCGAAAAAGCTGCGCTTTATAGAAGCCCACGACCTCCACGCCGAGCTCAAGGGGCTGGAAGAGGCGCTAAGCGAGGCCCCGGACCTGGAATCCACGGCCATCGTCCTGCCCGACACCGGGCTTTTAAGCCCGGTGCTCCACATCCTGCCCCGGCGCGACGTCAACATCTCCATGGGCTATCCGCTCGCCCGCTCGTCCCTGGCCCGGCTGCTGGAAACCATCCTGGCCCTGCAGGAAACCCGGCTGGAGCGCGGCCGCTACCACTGGCGCGAACTCATTGCCCTGTTGCGCCATCCCTATCTCAAGATGCTGCGCCTGGGCGCGGCCGAACCGCTTCGGGCCGTGTTCCACGGCCTGGAGGCGGCCATCCGCCAGGGGGGGGCCTACGTCGATCCTCTGGCCCTGCCCCTGGCCGGCGGCGAGGACGACGAGCCGCCAAGCCCCGAAGCCCTGGCCCTGGCCGGACGCGTGCTGGGCGTCTGCCTGGCCGCCTTCGACGCCGTGGACACGCCGCGCGCCCTGGGCAACGCCCTGGCCGGGCTGTGCGATCTGCTGCTGGACCCCGAGCATTGCGGCGACGCCTGGGAGCGGTTTCTCATCGACGCCGAGTGCCTGTTCCGGTTGGCCGCCGGCATCGTGCCGGCGCTCACTTCCGGCCGCCTGGCCGACGCCGCCCTGCCGGCCCCGACCCTTTTCGCCCTGCTGCGCCGGCTGCTGGCCGACGAGCGCGCCCCCTTCGAGGCCGAGCCGCTGACCGGCCTGCAAGTGCTCGGCGTCCTGGAAACGCGCCTGCTCTCCTTCAAGCGCCTGTTCCTCCTCGACGCCGTGGAAGCCAAGCTGCCCGGCGCGCCGCGCTACGATCCGCTGCTGCCCGACACCCTGCGCCGCCTCATGGGCCTGCCCGACTCCCGGGAGCGCGATCTGGTCGCCGCCTACAACCTCTACCGGCTCTTTTTCGGGGCCGAGGAGATCACCGTCTTCTACCGCACCGGCTCGCCCGGCTCCGGGCTGTTCGAGGACAAGCCCGGCCGCAGCCGGTTCGTGGAACAGCTTTTATGGGAAGAGGAAAAACGCCTGGGCCGGGTGCTTAAGCCCGGCGAGCCGCCGGTCTCCATCCTGCGCCTGCCGCCCTGCCCCATCCCGGCAAGCGACCCGGCCGTGCCGGTCACCGGGGAAGTGGCCGACCGGCTGGCCGCCTATCTCGAAACCCAGAAGCTCTCGGCCAGCTTTTTCGACGCCTACCTCGCCTGCCCCTTGCGCTTTTTCTACCGCTACCTCTCACCGCTCTCCCCCCTGGCCGAGGTGGCCGAGGAAGGCGACCGGGCAGCCGTGGGCGAGGTGGTCCACGAAGTCTTGCGCGACTTCTTCACGCCCTACCTCAACCGCGACATCGACGCCGCCGACCTTGACGCCGCGGCCCTGGCCGACCTGTTCGAAACCCGGCTGGCCGGCCACGCCGCCTTCGCCGCCCTGCCGCCCGACGGCCAATTGCTGCTCACCCGCACCGGCCGGGCCAAGCTGGCCGAAGCCGTGGCCGCCACGCCCCGCACCACCATCCTGGCCCTGGAAACCGATCTGACCGCCAGCCTGGAAACCGGCGGCCGGACCTATCCCCTGACCGGCCGGGCCGACCGCATCGATCAGCGCGAAGACGGCGTGGTCATCCTCGACTACAAGACCGGCCGGCCGCCCAAGGGCCAAGGCCGCTTCTGGACCGACGACCACCTCTGGGACCGGCTGGCCGCCGATCCCCTGGCCGCCGACGACGCGCTTTTTGAGGACATCGCCAGCCGGGCCGGCAGCGTCCAACTGCCGCTCTACTGCTGGCTGTACCACGCCGCGCGCGGCGAAACGCCAGCCGACGCCGCCGTGGTGGAATTGCGCGACAAAGGGCAGGAACGTCCGCTGTTCGGCCCGCGCCAAGACCCCGAAACCCGCGCCCAGGCCATCACCCGCAACGTCCCCCAGCTCCTGGGCGCGGTCCTGCGCCACCTCGCCAATATCCCAAGCTTCCGCCCCCGCCCAGACAACAACCGCTGCCCCTACTGCGAGTTTCGACAGGCCTGTAGAGCGCTGTGAAAATGGGAGGAAGGGGAGGGAAGGGAAGAAAAGAATGCCTCCGGCGGCTGGGGGCCTGAGGCCCCCAGACCCCCCATCTGGAGAAAAATATAAAGGGGTTTCGTCGAAGATTGGCGCTTTGTCGGGCGGAGAGCCCAAGGACCGTCGATGGCGCTTGACGGAAACCACCGTGCCTCCGGCGGCCGGGAGGGGGTAACCCCCTCCCGGACCCTCCCTGATTGGGGTCGGTTTTTCGGTTTTCAAGCGGAGCTTGAAAACCGAAAAACCGACCCCAACAAGGATACGAGGAAGACACGGGAGAACGTCGAACAGGTGGAGGGGCTGGGGGCCTCAGGCCCCCAGCGGGTCCAGGGCAGCGCCCTGGCCGCCGGAGGCATGTCCCGGCGTTAATCGTCCAGGTCTTCGGGGTTGGCTTTGTTCTGGCCGGGGCGCAGGGGTTCGTAGTAGAGCGCCGACTTGGTGGCTTTGGTTTTGTTGTTGTATTTGAGCTTCATCTTGATCTGCTTTTCCGGGAAATTCCAGCGCATGACGGTCCAGTCGCCTTCTTCCGTGGTTTTGGGCGTACCGGCCAGCTTGGTGGTCACCTGCCGGATGATGTCGATATCGTCGTTTTCGGTTTGCATGACCCGGCTGTAGAGCTTGTCGCCCACCACACCGTAGGCGATGACCGGAGTGAGACGTTCATATACGCCGATCTTGCAAGGGCCTGTATAATTGTAATAGGCGACGCCACCCTCTTCCTTGACCTTTTGAAAAGCGCCGTCTTCGTTTATCGGCGCGAATGGCTTGCCGTATGGCGGCTTGACGCAATCGAATGAGCCGGCAGATGCGGCGGAAACGAACAGCGTCAACACGACAATGCAGAACAAAAGGCCACGCAGCATCATACAAGCCTTCCTTGCGTTGAAAATTTCAGGATGCAGTCCAGGGAGTATTTGGTTTTGCACTAGAGCAAAAACCGGTGCAAGGCAAGGAGAGTCCGGCCAAGCGACGCTTCTCGCGGTCGCAAAGGCCGGGGCCGCCGTGGCGGCAGGTCATTTTTTGTTGTCGTCGCCCTCGCCCTTGTGGTCGCTGCGGGGATGGGCCTTGTCGTAGATGCCAACGATGCGGGCCAGGTCGAGGTTGGTGTAGCGGGTGGTGGTGGTCAGGCGGGCATGGCCCAGGAGTTCCTGGACGCTGCGCAGGTCGGCCCCGGATTCGAGCAGGTGGGTGGCGAAGCTGTGGCGCAGCATGTGGGGATGGGCGTGGCGGGCCAGTCCCGCGCCCTTGGCCAGGGCGTCCACGATGCGCGCCGCCTGCCGCCGGTCGAGACGCCCGCCCCGATTCCCGAGGAAAAGAGCCAGCTCCATGGGTCCGGGACCAAGTTCGCCCCGGCGGCGCAGGTACTCCCGCAGCCGCTCCCGGGAGGCATCGCTTAGGGGAGCCAGGCGTTCCTTGCTGCCCTTGCCCATGACCCGGGCGATGCCCTGGGACAGATCCAGGTCGTCGAGGTCCAGGCCCAGGGCTTCGCTTATGCGCAGCCCCGAGCCGTAGAGCAGCTCGGCCAAGGCGAGGTCGCGGCAGGCGGCGGCCGAGCCGTCGGCGGCCGGAGCGGCGGGCGGCGGCGTCACCAGGGCCACGGCCTCGTCGGCGTTGAGCGCCCTTGGCCCGCGCCGTTCGGCCTTGGGATTTTTGAGCCCGGCCGTGGGGTCGGCGGCGAGGCGCTTTTTTTGCAGCTGATATTTAAAAAAGCCGCGCAGGGTGGAGAGTTTGCGGCCCATGGAGGACTTGGCCGCGCGGCGGCGGTGCAGCTCGGCCAGAAAGCCGCGCACGTGGTCGCGGGTGATGGCCTCGGGCGCGTCAAGGCCGAGCCCCCGGCCCCTGAGAAAAGCCTCGAACTGGGCCAGGTCGTCTTCGTAGGCCGCCACGGTGGCCGGAGAGTAGCCCTTGACGGCGGCCAGGGCGGTCAGGAACTCGTCCACGCCCTTTGGCGTCGGAGGCGACGGGGCAGGGGCCGGTGAGATTTTCGTCTCAGCCTTGCCGTTTGTCGAGGACATAGCAACTCTTGGGATTTTCCTTGGCTTTCTTCTTGAGCGTCATGGCCGTCTGGGAGGCCTCGCCGAAGTGTTTGAGCCGACCGTCGCGGTTAAATACCACGGCGATGGAGATGGCCATGAGCGGAAAGCTGCGGCGGTTGCCTTCGCGGTCCACGGACTGGATAAATCCCCGGTCGCGGTCGTCGGCGTCGTAAAAATGCGGCACGATGCCGTCGAAACTGGCCACCACGGTCCGGCAGGCCTCCTCCACCCGGTCGATGTCCAGGATAAAGACGAAGTCGTCGCCGCCCACATGCCCGACAAAGGCCGTGGGGCCGCCAACGGCGCGCACCGTGTTGACGATGATGCGCGCCGTCATCATGAGCACCTCATCGCCCCGGGAAAAGCCGTACTTGTCGTTGAATGACTTGAAATAGTCGAGGTCGGCGTAGGCCAGGGCAAAGTCCTGCCGGCGGTCGATGAGGTCCTGGATGCGGCCGATAATCGAGGTGTTGCCGGGCAGCTTGGTCAGCGGATTGGCGTCCAGGGACCGGGTAGCCCGGGCCAGAGCCAGGGTGACCCGGGCGCGCAGCATGGCCGAGGTGAGCGGGCGGGTGAGCAGTTCGTCCACCTCCACGGCGCACCAGTCGATGTCCGGCCCCAAGGCGGCCTCGTCCATAATCAGGGCCACAGGCAACTGGCGGTAGACGTTTTCGCTTTTGACCATGGTCACCAAGGTCGGCCCCGGCATGTCGGCCAGGGCGGCGTCCACCACGAGCATGTCCGGCGGATCGGTGAAAAGGGTTTCCACCGCGTAGCGCCCCTGGCACTGGATGGTCACCTCGGCCTCGGCCGGGGTGAAGGCGGCGTCAAACAACCGGGCCAGGGTCGGGTCGGGACTCAGGACCAGAATCTTCTGGGTGCGGGTGAAGGCGCACAGCGCGTCGGAAACCATGGGGGCTCGGGAGGTGGATCAAGTGAAACGCAGGTCGGCCAGTTCCACGAGCTGTCCGCTGAGTTCATCGAGAAGGTTTTCGAAGTCGGCCGGCCGGATCTTGAGGATTTTCAGCGCCTCGGGCTGGAGATAGGTGACGCCCACGTCGCCGGAAAAGCCGTACTCGAAGGAACGCACCAGAAAATCGCCCAGATGCACCACGCAGGCCATCTCCGGGTAAAGCTGGGCCAGATGGGGCTTATGGTGATACGACAGGCCTTCCTTGATGTTGGCCGGCAGTTTCCAGTGGTCGGCCAGCCAGGCATTGATGCGGTCGTGGCCAAAACCGAGCACCTCGCGTTCGGCTTCGAGGTAGAAACAGTCGCGCTCGGCCACCACCCGTTCGATCTCTGGCTTGAGGTCGGGCAGCTGCACCGTGGCCACCACCTTGCCCAGATCGTGGAGCAGCCCGGCCACGGCGTATTCCTCGGCGTCCTTGAGCTTGACCATCCGGGCCACGGCCCCGCTGGCCATGGCCGCGCCCAGGCTGTGCTCCCACAGCCCGACCATGTTTTCGCTCATGACCTCGAAGACCGAGGTGGAGACGATAATCGAGCGCAGGACGTTGAAGCCCAGCAGCACCAGGGCGTGGCCGATGGAGCTGATGCGGCCGGGAAAGCCGTAGACCGGCGAGTTGACCATTTTAAGGACCTTGGCCGAGAGCACCTGGTCCATGCTGATGAGCTTGGCCACCTGTTCGGTGGTGGAGTCCGGCCGCTCGACGAGCTTGGAGACCTCTTCGAGGACTTTGGGCAAGGTGGGCAGATCGCGCACGGCCAGGATGCGGCCCTTGCGTTCGGTACGCAGATCCTCAGCCATGGCGGGCATCCTTGGGCTTGGCTTCTGTCGCGGCCTCGCCCTCGGGCGCAGGCTCGGCCACGGCGGCGGCCCGGGCGGCCTTGGCCGCTTCGGCCATGGCCACGACGGCGGCGGCCTTCATGCGGAAATAGTGGTCGAAAAGCCGCTTGATCTGGCCCATCCACTTGTCGTCGGGAAATTTGCGAAACAGATAGTCCAGCCGCTCCAGACGCTTGTCATAGGAGGTGCCGCCCGGTGCGCCGTCAAGCTGGACCGGCTCGCCCTCGACCACCAAGTGGCTGACGCCCATGGAATCGAACCGGTCGAGGATGCCCTGGGACAGCTCCGAACCGGCGGCGGCCACGGCGATGCCGTCGGGCCGGGCCACGGGCTTTGCCAGGATCATGCCCGGCTTGGCCAGGGACAGGGGGATTTTCTGCATGGGTCAAACTATCCTTGCGCTTCCCCGCTGTAGTACATGCCAGGCCATTTCCGCACAAGACCCTTGATCTCCAGAAGCACCAGCGTGCTGCTGAGGTCCTTGGCCGCCACGGCCAGTTCGGCGGCCAGGGCGTCGATGTGGCGCTTGTGGCCATCGGCCAGGGCGGCCAGGGCGGCGGCCTCCAGGGGGGCGAGAGCTTGGGCTGCGGCGGACGGCCTGGACGACGCGGCGGCGGACGGCTCGGGCGACGACGTGTTGGCGGCGCGCTTGGGCTGGGCGGCAGCCAGCAGCGGCGCGGCCGGCTTGGCGACCTTGGCCGGCCGCCCGGCCCGAACCGGCCGGCCCGGCCGATCTGGCGGGGCCGCCTGGGACGCCGCCACCGGCGGCGTAACCCGACGGGGCGCGCGGGCCGGCGGCGCGGGGCGCGGCGCGCCGACAAAGGGGGCCAGCTCCC
Source organism: Solidesulfovibrio magneticus RS-1 (assembly GCF_000010665.1). NCBI lineage: Bacteria > Pseudomonadati > Thermodesulfobacteriota > Desulfovibrionia > Desulfovibrionales > Desulfovibrionaceae > Solidesulfovibrio > Solidesulfovibrio magneticus. Next base: position 3,825,308 of record NC_012796.1, read on the forward strand.
GGGCCAGGGCGGAAACGATGTCGTCGGCCGTCTGCACCAGCCTGGCCCCCTGGGAGAGCAGCGCATGGCAGCCGGCAAAGGTCGGCAGATTGACCGGCCCGGGCAGGGCGAACACCTCGCGCCCCTGCTCCAGGGCCAGCCGGGCGGTAATGAGGCTGCCCGAGCGCTCGGCCGCCTCCACCACCATGACGCCCAGGGACATGCCGGCGATGATGCGGTTTCGCACCGGAAAATTGGCCGCCCGGGGCGGCGTGCCAGGGGCGAATTCGCTGACCACGGCCCCGCCGGCGGCCAGCTCCCGCCACACGTCGAGGTTGGCGTCGGGATAGACCAGATCAAGACCGGTGCCCAGGATAGCCACGGACCGGCCCGGGCCGGCCAGTCCGCCCAGATGGGCTTGCCGGTCGATGCCGTAGGCCAGCCCGGAAACTACCGTGACCCCGGCCCCGGCCAGGCCGGCGGCGATGTCGAAGGCCGCGCCGAAGCCGTAGCGCGAGCACTGTCTGGCCCCGACCATGGCCACGCACGGGCCGGAGAGCAAGGTCACGTCGCCCACGACGTAGAGCATGGCCGGCGGGTCGGGCAGCTCGCGCAGACGGGCGGGATAGGCGGGATGGAAATACGGCAGCGGGGTCAGGCCCTTGGCGGCGGCGGCGGCCAGCTCGGTCTCGGCCGCCCGGCTGGTCAGCCCCCGGGCCAGGGCGGCGGCCGCGTCGTCGGGGCAAAGGCCCTGGGGCCCAAAGGATCGGGCATCGGCCAGGGCGGCCACGGCTGAATCATAGCGGTCGAAAATGCGGCGTACGGTGCGCGGCCCGATGCCGGGCTGCAGGCGCAGGCGCAGGCAGGCCAGACACTCGGCCACAAAGGCGTCGTCGTCGGCCCAGGTCGCGGCCTGGGGCGGCGCAGCGGCGGAGTCGGTCATTTGGGCAGGGCCTGAAGCTTCTGGCGGGCCACGGCGGCCAGTTCCGCGTTGGGATAGTCCTTGAGATAGCGCTCCAGGGAAGCCCGGGCGGCGGCCATGTTGCCGGCCTTTTCCTGGGCCATGGCCATCTTGTAGAGCGAATCCGCCGCCTTGTGGTGCCCGGGCCAACCCTTGGCCACTTTGTCGAAATCGGCGATGGCGGTCATGTAGTCGCCCTGGGCAAAGGCTCCTTCGCCCACCCAGTAGAGGGCGTTTGGCGTCAGCGGACTGCTGGGGTGGTTGGCCAAAAACTGGTCAAAGGCGGTCTTGGCCTCGGCGGTGCGGCCGTTTATCGCCAGTTGCAAGGCCCGGTTGTATTCGGCTTTTTGGGCCGGACTGGCTGTTTCGGCATAACTCGGGGCCGGGCCGCTGCCCTTGGGCGCGGGTTCCCGGGGGCCGGACGGCGGCGGCGCGACCGCAGCCGGCGGCGCGGTGGGATCGGCCGGGGCAGGAGCCGGCGGCTCGGCCTTGGCGTTTTTTTCGGCCTTGGCGGGAGCTTCAGCCTTGGCTGGAGCTTCGACTTTGGCCGGCGGTTCGGCCTTGGCCGGCTGGGGTTCCGGGGCAGCGGCCGGAGACGGCGCGACCGGCCCAGGCGTGGTCGGCGATCCGGCCTTGGACCCCGGCCCGACGTCCAGACGGTCGGCGGCGATGGCCGCTTCCGGGGTGGTCGGCGCGGCGGCCGGCCCGACCCGGCCCAGGCCGCGCTTGCCGTAGGCCTCGGCGGAAGCGGCGGCGGCAGCGGACTGGGGCGGCGCGGACGGACGGACGGCGCTTGGCGGCAGACCGGCCGGCGGTCCGGCCGATTCCGGGCCGGGACCAGCGGCCGGGAAAGCGGGCAGGGAGGCGGCGACCTGGGACGGGGGCGCCGTCTCGGCTCCCCGTTCGGGCGCGCCGAAGGCCGTGCCCTCGGCCGGGCGTTCCTGGCCGGGGCCGCCAAGGGTCCCTTCGGGATGGGCAAAACCCTGGCCGAGCGCGCTGCCGCGCGAAGCCCCGGCCGGGATCTTGAGGCCCTGACCTTCGAGGCTGGTGCGCAGGGCGGCGATCTGTTTCTGGATTTCCGCCAGACGGCCGTCGTTTTGCTGCTGGCGGCTGGCGATGGCCTTTAGTTCTTCCTGGGCTTTTTGCAGGGAGGATTCCACGGCGCGCAGGCGAAAGTCGTCGCTGCCCTTGCCCACGGCCAGGGTGTTGCCCGGACCGCAGCCGGCAAGCAGGCCGCCGGCCAGGACCATGGCCGACGCCGCCAGGGACAGGGAACGCCGTTTCATCGTGGATGTTGTCCTAACGCTGCAATACCTTTCAGATTTAAACACCAACTACGTGACGGGCGCAATTTTCGCAAGCCGATTCTGGAACCCGGCTCCGGAGTCGGCCGGTTTTGTTGCATCTTTAGCGGAATTAGGGCACAAGCCGTCTGCAAAGCCGCTGGCGCGCCGCGCCGCGCGCGCCGCGTCGGCAGGTAACGAACCCCAGGCCGCAAGGAGAAGACGCCCCATGCCCGAGACTGTCCGCATCACCGTTTTCTGGGCGGTCATGGTCCTTTTCGCCGTGCATCTCGGCCTGGCCCTGGCCGCCGCCGCCATTCCTTCCATCACGTCGGTGGTGGGCTTAAGCAAGGTCAAGCGCCTCAAGATCTTCACCGACAAATTCGGCCAGCAGGCCGCCACCTTTGCCCTGCTTGGCGGGTTGTGGCTGTTTTGCGTCCTGGCCGCCGTGCTGGCGGCGGTCTGGTTCCTGGCCCCGGCCAAAGCGCCCTACTACCTCGGCCTGCCCCTGCCCCTTGGCGCGGTGGCCGCCACGGTGCTTGGCGGCGCGGCCGCCTTTTTGACCTATCGCGGCTCGTGGCAGCGCTTCAAGACCCAAAAGCCCCTGCACGGACTCATCGGCCTGTCAGCCACCCTGCTGTTGTGGACCGCCTTCTACGTTGGTCTGGCCGCCTCGCGGCCCCTGGCCCTGGGGCTGGCCCCGGCCACCGACGCCGCCTTCCTGCTGCCGCCGGGCAATTCGCTGTTCTGGCGTTTCCTGGCCACGGGGCTGCCCCTGTCGGTGGGGCTGGCCGGAGCCTACACCGCGGCCTGGCTGGTCTGGCGGCGCGACCGGGACGATTTCGGCCGCGACTACTACAATTTCACCATGCGCCTGACCGCGCGCTTCGCCTTTGGCGGCCTGCTGCTCTCCCTGGCCGGCGTGAGCTGGCTGGGCCTGGGGCTTATGCCCCTGGCCGGCGAGCTGACCACGACCCTGGCCTCGTCCCTGGGGCTTTTCGGCACCGGAACGCTGCTGGCCCTGGTCTGCTTCGGCTTCGTCATGCCCCAGGAAAACGCCCTGCGCCACAAGCTGCTGCTGGTGGCCGGCTTTTTCGGCGCGGTCCTGGCCCTGATCGGGCTGTGCGCCGTGGCCGCCAGCCTGATTGCCCCGAATCTGGCCATGCTGCTCCCGGCCGCGCCGGCCGCCGCCGCCCTGCCGGCCATGTCGTAACCGGGCTGTCGCCAACACGGCACGGCAGGGTGCAATCCTTGGCAAACTTCCAAGGAGTGCTCCATGACAAGCCGTTTCCTGCCGGCCGCCCTGGCCGTGCTGCTCGGGGCCGGGCCGGTCCTGGCCGCCGAGGCCCCCACCGTCCAAAAATATCTGGTCGAAGCGCCCGCTTCCGCCAACGTGCCCGCGCCGACCGCCCTGGCTGCCGCCTTTCCGGCCGGCTTTCCCCTGGGCCTGGGTTCGGGCGTGGCCTATGCCGGTCGCGACGCCGACGGAGCCGTGCTGCTGTGGGCCGTTGGCGACCGTGGACCCAACGCCGACGCCCCGAACTACCGCGCCGCCCCGGACGCCAAGGCCGGGCCGGCCAAGTTCTTCCCGGCCCCGGACTACGCGCCGTCCATCGCCAAGCTGCGTCTGAAGGGAGACGCCGTGGAAGTGCTCGAAGTCAAGCCCTTGCGCACGGCCGAGGGCAAGCTCTTGTCCGGCCGGCCCATCCCGGCCGGGACCACCGGCTCCACCGGCGAGACCGGCCTTGGCCCCGATCTGGCCGTCATCTCCATGGATGTCGACGGCGTCGATCCCGAGGGCATCGCCGTGGACCCCACCGACGGCAACCTGTGGCTGTGCGACGAGTACGGCCCGTTTTTGCTCAAGGTGGAAGCGGCCACGGGCAAGGTCCTCAAGAAGTTCGCCCCGGGCCAGGGGTTGCCCGAAATTCTGGCCAAGCGCCAGCCCAACCGGGGCTTCGAGGGACTGGCCGTTATGCCCGACGGCAAGGTCATCGCCGCCGTGCAGTCGATCCTCGACGTCGACGGCAAGGTCAAGGCCTCCAAGGCCCCGTTCATCCGGCTGGTGGAGCTTGATCCGACAACCGGGACCACCCGCATGTTTGCTTATCCCCACGACCTGGCCGTCTATAAGAAAAGCGCCGACGCCAAGCTCGGCGACCTGACCGCCGCCGGCCCCGGCCTTCTCGTCACCGTGGAGCAGGCCAAGGGCGCGGACAAGGTCATGCGCAACACCGTGTATGTCGTGGATCTCTCTAAGGCCACGGACCTGGCCGGCAAGACCGCCCCGGACGGCTCGGCCCTGGAAACCGTGGCCGATCTGGCCGCCCTGGAGGGGCTTGGCGTCGTGCCGGCGGCCAAGAAGCGGCTTTTCGATCTGCGCGAACTGGGCTGGAAAGCGGAAAAGGCCGAAGGCCTCGCCCTGCTCCCGGACGGCAAGACCCTGGTCGTGGCCTCGGACAACGATTTCGGCCTGGCCGGCAAGGTCGAGAAGCCGGCCGCCGACAAGGACGGCAAGCCCGCCGCCGATCCCACCGACTACGAGATCGGCCCGGACGGCAAGGCCAGCTACGAGGGCAAACCGGCAGACACGACCTTTGCCATTGTGCCCTCGGGCGAAAAGACCGAATTGTGGCTGGTGACCCTGCCCGAAGCCGTGCAGTAGCGTTTCCGTCCGACGCCAATGAAAGGCGCGGCCGGGGCTTCCGGTCGCGCCTTGTTTGTTGCGGCGTTTGTTACGGCGTTTGCGGCGGCCGACGCCGTGGCCAAAGCCCGCCGCCTCCAGCGTGGCGGTCTGGCGACAGGCCCGTGTCGCGCCCACGAAAAGCGCCAACGGCGTTTCGCAGGCAACAAACTAAAACCATTGATTTTTTAAAAAATACTATCGTATATTTTAAGGTCCGCGCCGGCCCGGGCCATCGCCCGGGCCGGCGCGGACGGGCTTACAGCCCCGGGGCCTCGGCGTAGAGCTTGACGGACATGGGTTCGGCCAGCAGCTCCGGGGCGGTGGCCTTGAAGCCGTTTAAGTGCGGCGTGTCCAGGTGGGCGGCCAGGAGTTCCCGGCTTTCCCAGGCCTCGACCAGCACGAAGCTGCCGGGGCTTTCCACGGACTCGAAAAGGTCGTAGGCGATATAGCCGGGATCTTTTTGGGTGGGCGCGACCAGGGCGGTCAGGCCGGCTTTGAGGGCGGCCTCCTTGCCGGGTTTGGCCTTGAAGCGGGCGACGACGTGAACGACGGGTTCGGCCATGGGATGCTCCTTCTTGGATGACGATGCTTCCGGGCTAGGCGCTTTGGAGGGCGGGGTCAACCGCTGCAACGAGCCTTGCCGTGTCAAAACCGAAAGCCTCCCCCGGCGCCGCGCGAAAGTATTGACCCTTGCCCGGAAGGCCCGTATCTCCAAGGTGAACACATGCTTGACGTAAGGCGGCCAGATGACCAGCAGCGGTCGTGAGGACGAAACCCGGGCGCGGCTTTTGGACGCGGCCGGAGAGATATTTTCCTGCAAGGGATTTCACGCCGCAACCGTGCGCGAGATCACCAAGACGGCGCGCGCCAACGTCGCCGCCATCCACTACCATTTCGGCAGCAAGGACCGCCTGTATCTGGCCGTGCTGGAACATGCCCACGCCGAAGCCATGCGCCTTTATCCGCCGGAGCTGGGGTTGCCGCCCGACGCCTCGCCCGAGACGCGTCTTTTCGCCTATGTGCGCGCCCTGCTTTTGCGGCTCACCGAAAAAAACCGCCACGCCTGGCTGTCTCGCCTCATGGCCCGGGAGATGGCCGACCCCACGCCCCAGCTCGCCGGGGTGGTGGAACGCTGCCTGGCCCCGGCCAACGCCGTGCTGCGCGCCATCGTGGCCGACCTCCTCGGCCCCGGGGCCGAGGCTGTGGATGTGGCCCGCTGCGCCCAGAGCGTGGTCGGCCAGTGCCGCCACTTCGTCATCGACCGGCCGGTGATCGCCAGACTCTACCCCGAAACCGAAACCGGACTGGGCGGACTCGACGCCCTGGCCGCCCATGTGGCCCGTTTTTCCCTGGCCGCCCTGCGCGGCTACCAAACCAGCGACTTTGCCCCGCCGCAACTGGAACCCCACTCAGGAGACGTGCTTTGAACCTCCCGCTTTTTCGCTGCGCCGCCTACGCGGCGCTTTTGCTTTGCGTCTGGTCGTGCAGCGGCTCGGAACAAAAAGCCAGCCGCGAAGCCCGGCCCGCCCCGGTCGAGGCCGTGGCGGCCAAGGCCGCCGACGTGCCGGTCACGGTCAAGGCCGTGGGCAACGTCGAACCCATGGCCACCGTGGCCGTCAAACCGCAGGTGGCCGGGGCCATCGTGGCCCAGCTGGTCCAGGACGGAGCCAGGGTGCGCAAGGGCGACGTGCTCTTTCGCATCGATCCCCGCCCTTTTGAGCTGTCCATCCGGGAATCCCAGGCCAAGCTCGAACGCGACAAGGCGCTGCTTTTCAAGGCCGAGGAAGACCTCAAGCGCTACACCACGCTCAAGACCAAGGACGTGGTGGCCCAGGGCCAGTACGACGAGACCTTTGCTCAGGCCAAGACCCTGGAAGGCACGATAAAACTCAACCAGGCCACCCTGGACCGGGCCAAGCTCGACCTCGAATACGCCGAGGTGCGCGCCCCCATCGCCGGCCGGGTCGGCTCGGTGCTTCTCACCACCGGCAACGTGGTCAAGGCCAACGAGGCCACGGCCTGCGTCATCAATCAGATAAGCCCCATCTACATCGCCTTCTCCGTGCCCGAACGCTATCTGCCCGCCATCATGGCCAGGATGAAGCAGGGCGGCCTGGAAATCGCCGCCGCCCCGCCCGGCGTGTCCGATGCCGGGGCCGTCACGGCCCCCATTGTGTCCGTGGACAACGCCGTGGACGTCAAGACCGGCACCATACGCCTCAAGGCCGAAGCGCCCAACGCCGACCACAGCCTGTGGCCCGGCCAGTTCCTGCGCGTGGGGCTGACCATCGAAACCCGCCAAAACGCCGTGGTCATCCCCACCCGGGCGGTCATGGACGGCGTGTCCGGGCCGTATGTCTACGTGGTGGCCGACGGCAAGGCCGAGGCCCGAAAGATCGTTCCCGGCCCCATCGTGGACGACGAGACCGTCATCGACAAGGGGCTGGCCCCGGGCGAAATGGTGGTCACCGACGGCCAAGTGCGCCTTGCCCCCGGAGCCCGGGCGGAAATCAAGACGCCGGCCGCGCCCGGGGGCAAGGGCGAGGCCAAACCGGCCGAGGCCAAGCCGGTCGACGGCCAGCCCGACGGCCCCAAACCGGCCGAGGCCAAGCCCACCGGCGCCAAGCCGGCCGGCGACGGAGCCAAGTCGTGAATCCGGCCGCCATTTTCATCACCCGACCGGTCATGACCACCCTGGTCATGATCGCCATCCTCATCTTCGGCGTCATGGCCTATACGCGCCTGCCCGTGTCAGACCTGCCAAACGTCGATTTCCCCACCATCGAGGTGCGGGTGTCGCTGCCCGGGGCCAGCCCCGAGACCATGGCCGCCGCCGTGGCCAACCCCCTGGAAAAGCAGTTCTCCACCATCGCGGGCCTGGATTCCATGACCTCGGTCAACACCGTGGGCTCCACCCGCGTCACCTTGCAGTTTGCCCTCAACCGCAGCATCGACGCCGCCGCCCTGGACGTGCAGTCGGCCATGACCACCGCTGGCAAGGACCTGCCCGACGACCTGCCCTCGCCGCCGTCGTTTCGCAAGGTCAACCCGGCCGACATGCCCGTCCTGTATCTGGCCATCTCCTCCGACGTCATGCGTCCCTCCGACGTCAACGAGTACGCCGAGAACATGATGGCCCAGCGCATCTCCATGGTGCCCGGCGTGGCCCAGGTGTCGGTGTACGGCTCAAAAAAATACGCCGTGCGCATCCAGCTCGATCCCGAGGCCATGGCCTCCAAGGGCATCGGCGTGGACGAGGCGTCGGAAGCGGTCAAGCGCGGCAACGTCAATCTGCCCGTGGGCACGGTTTCGGGACCGTCCCGGGAATACACCGTGCGCTCCAGCGGCAAGCTCATGGATGCTGCCGCCTACCGGCCGCTGATCGTGGCCTGGAGAAACGGCTCGCCGGTGCGCCTGTCGGAAATCGCCACGGTCTCCGACTCCGTGGAAGAGACCCGGCGGCTCAACTGGTTCTCCGGCACGCCGGGCATGGTCCTGGCCGTGCAGCGCCAGCCCGGGGCCAACTCCGTGGAAGTGGTGGACGCCGTCAAAAAGCTGTTGCCCCACTTCCAGTCCCAACTGCCGGCTTCGGTGGGCCTCAAGATCCTCTACGACCGTTCCGTCTCCATCCGCGAATCCGTGGCCGACGTGAAGTTCACCCTGGTCCTCACCGTGGCCCTGGTCATCATGGTGATCTTTCTGTTTTTGCGAAACATCCCGGCCACCATCATCCCGAGCCTGGCCCTGCCCATGTCCGTGGTCGGGGCCTTTGCCGTCATGTACCAGCTGGGCTTTAGCCTGGACAACATTTCGCTTATGGCGCTCACGCTTTCGGTGGGCTTTGTCGTCGACGACGCCATCGTCATGCTCGAAAACATCGTGCGCCACATGGAAATGGGCAAATCGCCCTTTGCCGCCGCCATGGAAGGGTCCAAGGAGATCAGCTTCACCATCGTCTCCATGACCATTTCCCTGGCCGCCGTGTTTCTGCCGGTCTTTTTCATGGGCGGCGTGGTCGGGCGGCTGTTTCACGAATTCGCCGTCACCATCATGACCGCCATCCTCATCTCCGGCTTCGTGTCCATTTCGCTGACCCCCATGCTGTGCAACCTCGTGCTGAAGCCCCATGTGGCCCAGCGCCACGGCCGGGTCTACAACGCCATCGAGCGCGCCTTCGACGGCCTGCGCGACGGCTACGACGCCTCCCTGCGCTTCGTGCTCAAACACCACGCCGCCACCATGATCTTCTCCCTGGCGCTTTTGGGCGTCACGGTCTGGCTGTTCGGGGCCATCCCCAAGGGCTTTTTGCCCAGCGAGGACACCGGCCAGCTGTCGGTGACCACCGAGGCCGAGGAAGGCGTGTCCTTCGCCGTCATGGTGGAACGCCAAAAGCGCTTGAACGACATCGCCAAAAACGACCCGGACGTGGCCAACTTCATGTCCGTGGTGGGCGGCGGCGGCCCCAACAACACCTCCAACAACGGCCGGCTCATGCTGTCGCTTAAACCCCTGGAGGAACGCCAGCACAGCGCCGACGAAGTGCTCCAGCGCCTGCGCGCCGAGTTCGCCAAGGTCCCGGGGTTGCGTTCCTACCTGCAAAATCCGCCGGCCATCCGCATCGGCGGCCGGGCCTCCAAGGGCCAGTACCAGTTCACTCTGCAAGCCACGAGCACGGATGAACTTTTTGCCGCAGCCACGGCTTTCGAGGATAAACTGCGCCACCTGTCCGGCATCCAGGACGTCACCAGCGACCTGCAGATCAAAAATCCCGAGCTGCGCATCGACATCGACCGCGACAAGGCTTCGGCCCTGGGCATCTCGGCCTACCAGATCGAAACCGCCCTGGCCACGTCCTACGGCAACAAGCAGATCTCGACCATCTACGCGCCAAACGACACCTATCAGGTCGTCATGGAACTGGCCCCGAACTATCAGGCCAACCCCGAAGCCCTGTCCATGCTCTACGTGCGCTCAAGCGACGGCCAGCTCGTGCCCCTGGACACGCTTATCACCCGGGCCGTGGCTGTTGGCCCCTTGTCCATCAACCACCAGGGCCAGTCCCCGGCCGTGACCATCTCGTTTAACCTGCGCCCGGGCACGTCCCTGGGTTCGGTGGTGGACGCCATCGAGGACCTGGCCCGGCGCGAGCTGCCGGGGTCGATCTTCACAAGCTTCCAGGGCGAGGCCCAGGCCTTCCAGAGTTCGCTGACCGGGCTGTCCGTGCTGCTGGGCATGGCCGTGCTGGTCATCTACATCGTGCTGGGCATCCTTTATGAAAGCTTCATCCATCCCCTGACCATCCTCTCGGGCCTGCCCTCGGCCGGCGTCGGAGCCTTGGCCACGCTCATGCTCTTTGGCCTGGACCTCAACATCTACGGCTTTGTCGGCATCATCATGCTCATTGGCATCGTCAAGAAAAACGCCATCATGATGATCGACTTTGCCCTGGAGGCCCAGCGCGGCCAGGGCATGGCCGCCCGGGAGGCCATCTACGAAGGGGCTCTGGTGCGGTTTCGGCCCATCATGATGACCACCATGGCGGCGCTCATGGGCACCTTGCCCATTGCCCTGGGCATCGGAGCCGGGGCCGAGGCCCGCCGTCCCCTGGGCCTGTGCGTGGTCGGCGGGTTGATGGTGTCGCAGCTGCTCACGCTCTATTTCACGCCGGTCTATTACATCTATCTCGACGCCTTCCAGGAGTGGCTCAAACGGCGTATGGGCGGTCGCCGCCCGGCAAAGACGGCCCCGGCCGCCGCTTCCTGACCCTTCGCCAGGGCGCGTCGCCGCCTGCTTGCCGTCGGCTTGCCACGGCGGCGCGCCTTGGGTCCTGTCCAAGCGCCCTTCGAGTCCTGTCCACGCGGTCGTGGGCGCGGGGCGGCATGCGTCCGCGGCATCTCCCGCCAACGTCCTCTCCATGCTTTGGCGGGGTCCGGCAATTGACCTGAACCGAGCCCGCCCTGCCCCCTGTGTCCACGCGTCCGTGAGGTCCGGCCGCCGTCCAGGCGAGGCCGGCGTCTCGGACCGCGCATTGAGGCCTTAGCCCTTGCCCAAGCCCCCCCGGGCTGGTATCCGGTGGGCACGGTCGTCCTCCCCCGGGCCAAGCCCCTCGTGTCGCGTCCACGAAACGCGCACAGGGAACAAAACCAGCAGTTTTCCTATAAAATCCTCTCGTATTTTAAAGGGACGCTGCACGAGGACTGCCGCCGACAGATGGCGCGTCTTTGCAACCACGGTCGGTTTGTTGGAGACGTGACCATTCCGGTCGCCCCGTTCGCCAGCCTGCGGCCATGCCGCATGAAACATCTATGCAATGGGAATATGCGCTCCTGGCCGCCGCTTGCTTGGCGGCAGGGGCGGCTTTGCTGCTGCCGCGCCTGCGGCGCGGCAGCGCGTCTTGTCCCAGGACCGAGACCGCCTCGCGCCGGGCTGACGCGCCCTCCTTGGCCGCCAACGCCGGGCGGGCGGACCCGACAGGTCCGACCGCCCGGTCCGAGGCCACGACCGAGCACATGCTGGAGCGCCTGGCTTTCGGATTGGAGCGCCTCTTCGCCGAGCCTATGCCCCTGCCGCCAGAGTGCGCCGACATCTTCATCAAGCCGCGCCCCAGCCCTCCGGCCGTCGCCGCCGCCGCCAAGCGCCTGGGCAGGCTGGCCGCCGGCAGCGGCCTGCTGGCCCGCCTGGGCGCCCCGGCCACGCCTCTTGGCGTGGTGGCCTCCCTGGTCTCGGCCGATCCGATCCTGGCCGGTCAGGTGCTCACCATCGCCAACAGCCCGCTTTTTGGCCTGCGCGGCCAACTGGCCGACGTGGAAAAAGCCGTGGCCGTCATCGGTCTGGCCAACTTGAAGGCGCTGGTGTTTTCCGAGCTTCTGGAACAGGGCGGCAGCCAAGCCGGGCTGTCCCGGGCAGCAAGGCAGAGGCTTGTGACCCACATGGCCCGCACGGCCGTGCTGGCCCGGCGCATCGCCCCGGCCCTGCCCGGCCTTGATCCGGCCATGGCCTACACTGCCGGGCTGCTCCACGACGTGGGCAAGCTGGCCCTGCCGGCCGGTGCGGCCGAGACGCGCAGCCGGCCGCCCCAGGAAGAGGTCGCGTGTTGGGGCGACCACCACGGCGCGGCCGGCTGGGCCGTGTGCCAACGCTTCGAGCTGCCGGCGGCCGTGGGTCAGGCCGTGCGCCTGCACCACGGGCCGGGCTGGGTCGAACTGGAAGACGGGGGGGCCGGGCTGGCCGAAGCCCGGTTGGCCGTGGCCGTGGCCCTGGCCGAAGGATTGGCCCTGGCTCTGGAGGAGGACGAAACGGCGACCATCGTGCCGCTGCGGCATTCCTACCGGTTTCTCATCCGCGACGCCGTGCTGGCCGACGTCCTGGCCGATCCGGGACTGACCGCCGAGATGGGCCGGGCCATGGCCCTGGTGCGGCTGGCCGGCGGCGAGGCGGCCTAGGGCCGCGACCCTGCCGCGATACGCCGTTTGTTGGGGGAGGCCGCAAGGCCGCGTCCCTCGCGAAAAACGCCCGGCCGCGCCGACGCCCGGTCCCGGCCGACATCTTGGGAACGGTCGGCTCGCCTCGCGGCAGGCCTACTCCTGACAGGGCAGGCTCACGAAAAAGGTCGTGCCCTCGCCTTCCTGACTGCGAAAGCCCACCGTGCCGCCGAGGTAACTTTCGGCAAAGAGCTTGGCCCCGTAGGTGCCCAGACCCCGGCCACGCCCCTTGGTGGAAAAGGCCCGGCGAAAGATCTGAGGCCGGGCTTCCTCGGGCACGAGAGCCGAATTGCGCACCCAAAACCGCACCTGGCCGTCCTGCCGGTCGCAGCCTGCGGTCACCACCCCGCCGGCCGGCGTGGCTTCCAGGGCGTTTTTCTGGAAATTGACCAGAATGCGGGTGAGCAGTTTGCGGTCGGAAGCGAAAAAGACGTCCTCGCTCTCGGGCGCGACGGCCAGATTCTTGCCCTTGCAGGAGCTGTCCCGGCGCATGAGCGCCGTGATGTCGGCAAGAAGCGACAGCGACCCCATCTTGTTGACGGCCACTTCGTAGTCGCCGCGCTCGGCAAAGGTCAGGTCGCGCTGGGCCTGGATGAGGTCGTTTACCCGCTCCACGGCAAAAAGCAGCAGATCGAGCTCGGCGTTTCGCGTGCCCTCTTCCTCTTCGCGCATGAGTTCGCACACGCCCTGCATGCCGGACACGAGATTCAAAATGTCGTGGTAGAAGATGCGCTCCATGAGGTCGAGGCGCTTTTCCGCCCGGATGTCAGCCAGAAGGGCCACATGGAAGGTCTCCTGGCCGTGGCGCATGGACCAGATCCAGATGCGGAAGTCCAGGGTTTCCAGATGCTCCACGCCCTGGCGGCTGATGGAGCAATCGCCGCTGACGGCGTTTTTGCCGGCCAGGGAGGCGGCCAGGGACCGGGCCGCGCCGCAGGAACGGCACAGCTCCGTCGCGCCGCACACGCCGCTGTCGATCTTGGTGCCAAAGCAGGACAAGGCCTCGCCCAGACGCAGCCCCACGACCCTGGAAGCGTCGCCGCCCTCGGCCGACAGGCCGCCAAAGGCCTTGTTGGCGTAGACGATCTGACGGTGAGCGTTAAAGACCGCCACGCCCTGGGGAAGATGGTCGAGAATGCCCGGGGCCGGGCTTTCGGCGAAAAGCCGCGCCTGCCGGTCCACGGCCTGCTCGGACGACCGCTCGTCGGAAAATAGCGGAAGAAGCCGCGCGCTCATACAACAACCTCCGAACGGCGACAGCCGCGATACCGTGCATAACGCAGGCGGCCGGGGCCGTCCAGAGGCGGTAAAAGGCCCCTCCACCGGCCAGGCGCGCCTCAGGCCGCGACCGGCTCGGCCAGGGACGCCCCCGCAGCGCGCGTCAGACGCGCCCCGCAGACCTCGGGCAGGGCGCGCAGTTCGGCCAACAGCCGCTCCAGCCGGCCGTCGTCGGCCACGGCCACCAGCAGCAGCCCCTGGCCGGCCGGTCCGGGCAGGCAGGAAAGCCCCAGCAGTTCGTGGGAACGCCGGGCCAGACAGGCGGCCACATGGCGCAGCGCACCAAGGGCGTCCCGGGTGGCCAGTTCCAGTTCGGCCCGGGGAGACTCGGAAGCGGTATTTTCACGAATGGGCGTGGTCATGGCGTTTCTCCAGGATCATTTCATGGTTGGCGGCGCCGGGCGGCACCATGGGAAAGACATGGGCGTCGGGATCGACCGTGATGCGGGCCAGGGCCGGTCCCGGAGCGGCCAAGACGGCGGCCAGGGCGGCCCGGGCGTCGCGGCAGGGTTCGAGGTCGATGGCGGCAATGCCGAAGGAAGCAGCCAGGGCCACGAAATCGGGCCGGGCGGCAAAGGTTGAGGCAGTGTAACGGCCGCCCACGAAAAGCGCCTGCTGCTGGCGCACAAGCCCGAGCACCCCGTTGTCCATGAGCAGGATTTTGACCGGCAGCCCAAGCTCGGCCAGGGTGGCCAGCTCCTGGACGTTCATGAGCAGCCCCCCGTCGCCGGTGACGCAGGCCACCGGCCGCGACGGGTCGGCCAAAGCCGCGCCGATGGCCGCCGGCAGGCCGAAGCCCATGGTCCCAAGCCCCCCGGAGGTGAGGAACTTGCCCGGGGCGTGGCAGGGCCAGGCCTGGGCGGCCCGCATCTGGTTCTGGCCGACATCGGTGGCCACCACGGCCTCGGGGCCAAGGATCGCGGCGGCGGCAGCCAGGACGCCGTAGGGGCTTTTGGGATCGTCCAGCCCCGGCAGGGCAAAGGGATGGGCCAGCCCCAGGCTCGCCCGTATGGCCGCCCAGGCCGGGCGGGAGCGGGCCGGAACCAGGGGAATGAGCGCGCCCAGGGTACGGGCCGCGTCGCCGGCCAGGGGAACGTGGGCCGCGCGGTTCTTGTCGTGCTCGGACGGATCAATGTCGATGTGGACGACCGAGGCCCCGGGGCAAAAGCGCTTGGCGTCGCCGGTGGCCCGGTCGTCGAAGCGCGCGCCGATGGCCACGAGCATGTCGCAGCGGGTGAGCAAGTGGTTGGCCGCCGGCGCGCCGTGCATCCCGATCATGCCGGCCAGACGCGGGTGGCCCGGGGGGAGCAGGCCCAGGCCCATGAGCGTGGTGACCACCGGGGCGTCGAGCAACTCGGCCAGGACGGTGATTTCCGCGCCGGCCCCCCGGGCCCCGCCGCCGCAGTAGAGGACCGGACGCTCGCAACGAGCCAGAAGGGAGGCGGCGAAGGCCAGATCGGCCGGCCCAGGCAAACCCGGGGCCTCGGTCCGGCCGGAGCCGGCTCGCGGGGCCGGCCAGCCGGTGAAATCGAATTCCTCGGTCTGGACGTCCCGGGGCACGTCCACCACCACCGGCCCGGGCCGGCCGGAAACGGCGATGGCAAAGGCCTCCTCCATGATCCGGGGCAGGTCGGCCGCCCGGCGCACCAGCACGTTGTGCTTGGCGATGGGGATGGTCAGGCCGTAGACATCAACTTCCTGAAAGGCGTCGGTGCCCATGAGCGCCCGGGGCACCTGGCCGGCGAGGCACACCAGGGGCACGGAATCGGCCTTGGCGTCGGCGATGGCGGTAAGCAGGTTCATGACGCCGGGGCCGGAGGTGGCCAGGCAGACCTGCGCCTGTCCCGTGACCCGGGCCAGGCCCTGGGCAATAAATCCGGCCCCCTGCTCGTGGCGGGCCAGGACGATGCGGGTCGGGGTTTGGCCGATGGCGTCGAAAAGGGGCAGGTTGGCCCCGCCGGGAATGCCGGCCACGGCTTTGATGCCATGGCGCACAAGGCTGTCGGCGATGAGGCGCGCTCCCGTCATCCGTGTCATGTCTGGCTCCGTTAAGCCCCGAGACGCACGACGGAAAGCTCCCAATAGAAAGCCCCCGCCGGCGCGCCGGCGGGGGCTTGGTTTTCACGAAAAAAAGTGAGTGTCCCCGCTTAAGGCGCCGTAACAACGACGCCTACTACGACCGCGCAAGCCGACATATGCGGAAAAGCTAGCGGGAAGCGGTTGGCGGTCATGGCAGGGAATCCTCCGAGTTGTTGAACACTGCTTAGCGCGGCCCGCAGGTGACGTCAAGCGGGACGGGACACCACGAGAGAGGGGCTAGGCCGGACAAAACGGGACGGGGCCTTCGTCCTCATAAGGCCCCGTCCCGAAAACGGCTAGTTGCCGAAAACCAGGAACGTCAGCAGGAAGGTCTCCCAGTAGCCAACCGTCAGGGCCAACTGGGTCTGTTCGGGCAGCTTGGTGGCGCTGGTGCCGAACGCATTGCCGAAGTTGAAGTTTTCCACCGCAGTGGCGGAAGTCTGCCAGCTCGTGGCCACATTGGCGGCGGTGCCGGCCATGGCCGGAGCGGCGGACAGGGTGAACAGGCACGCGACAGCAAACACCAGGGCAGCAATTCTCTTTTTCATACGCTCCTCCTCGTAGTTTGACAGACGACTGCAAAAACAGAACTGTTGGATCAACGTAGCACCAGGACAACAAAAATCAAGCGAAAGGTTTCATTTTGTCGATTCTTCGTCTTGCATGAACTCCCTTCGCTGCTAAAATTTTTCGTCATTTCCGTGCATTGTAAATATTTGATTATATATGAAACAAATAGCTTTATAAACCATCGACCCTCTTTGCCATGATCAGACAATGCGTCAACCGCCAAGTCTCTCCTGTCCGTTGCGACACGCGCCCGAACCCGGCCAATCCTGAGCGAGGGCCGGGCGAAAAACCATTTTTCCGTCAATCGTTCATTTGTTTCCCATAAGCGGCGCAACAGCCGCCGTCTTGGCGCTTTTCTTGCGAGAACGCCGGCAGGGCCGGCAGAGCGGGAAAAAAATTCCCCCCTGGCCGGCGTTGGCCGGGAAAGCCGTTTCATCCCTCGCAAGGAGTCCCAAGCCGTGAGCGTAGCCCCCATATCCTCCTATTCGGCCGAAGCCATCGCCGCCCTGACGACGACGGCGCTTCGCTCCCTTGCCGCCACGGATTTCGCCGATCTCCTGGAAACCCAGGTCGAGGCGCTCAGCACCGTCCAGATGGCCTCCCTGACCACGGGGCAAGCCCAGGCGCTGACCATCGACCAGCTCGTCTACTTCAGCGCGGCCCAGTTCTCCGCCCTGACCAAGACCCAGATCGCCGTGTTCGCGGAGGACGAAATTGCCGCCCTGTCCACCACCCAGCTGGCCGGACTCACCGCCTCCGACATTCGCGAGCTCACCACCACCCAGATCGCCTCGTTGACCACCACCCAGCTGGCCGCCCTGTCCACCACCCAGCTGTCCGCCATGACCGCCACCCAGGTGGCCGCGCTTTCCGCCACCCAGATCAACGCCCTGAGCGTCGATCAGCTGGGCGCCCTGACCGCCACCCAGGTCAAGGCCATTTCCGCCACGGCCGTGGGCAGCCTGGATGAAACCCACCTCGACGCCCTGACCACCACCCAGGTCAAGGGAATGACCGCCACCCAGATCAAGAGTCTGACCCAGGAACAGGTCGCCGGCCTTGAAACCGTCCAGATCGCCGCCCTGTCCAACGTCTGTGTGGCCGCTTTCACCGCCACCCAGGCGGCTTCGTTCTCCGCGGACCAGCTGGCCGCCTTCAATTCTACCCAGGTCAAGGCCCTCTCGACCGCCACGGTCGCGGCCATGAGCCCCGATCAGCTGGCCTGCCTGAGCGCCACCCAGGTCGCCGTGCTGACCACCGCCCAGATCGCCGCCATTGACGGCGACATGGCCGCCGCCCTGACTGCCACCCAGATCGGGGCCATGACCGGAACCCAGATTTCCTCGCTGAACACCACGGCCATCGCCGCCCTGAACCAGGACCAGCTGGCCTGCCTCACCACCACCCAGATCACGGCCCTTCGCGCCACCTGGCTCAGCGCCCTGTCCGACACCCAGGCCGCCAGCTTGTCCGAAACCCAGCTCGCCGCCATGACCGCCACCCAGATCAAGGGACTCTCGGCCACGGACATGGCCGAACTCACCACCACCAGCCTGGCCGCCATGACCACCACCCAGATGGCCGCCATGACCGCCACCCAAATCAAGGGACTCACCGAGGTACAGCTGGCCAGCCTCAACACCACCCAACTGGCCGCCCTCAGCGCCACCGGCGCGGCCGCCCTGTCCGCCGGCCAAGTGGCCGCGCTGTCATCCGAACAATTCGCCGCCCTGTCCGCCACCGCCGTGGCCAAGCTCACTACGACGGTCATCGCCAGCCTGGCCGTCACCCAACTGACCGCCCTCGACGCCACCCGGATTTCCGCCCTCACCGCCACCCAGGTCAAAAACCTCTCGGCCGACCAGGTCGGCTCGTTGTCCACAAGCCAGGTGAAGGCCCTGACCGCCACCCAGATGGCCGGTCTCACGGCCACGGCCGTGGCCGGACTGACCGCCGACGAATTGGCCGTCCTGTCCACGACCCAGGTGAAGGCCCTGTCCGCCGCCGCCGTGAGCCAGCTCTCCGGCGAACAGATGGCCGCCTTGTCAGCCGTTCAGCTGGCCTCCCTGACCGCCACCCAGATCAAGGCGCTCACGGCCACGGACATGGCCGAACTGACCACCACCGAGCTGGCCAGCCTCTCCAGCACCCAGTTGGCGTCGCTGACCGCCGCCGCCTTGGCCGGGCTGTCCGAAACGCAGCTGGCCGCCCTGACCACCACCCAGGTCAAGGGACTGACCGCCGCCGCCCTGGCCGGCCTCACCGAGACCCAGTTCGCCGCCCTGGCCGCCACCCAGGTAGCGGCGCTCACCACCACCCAAATCAAGGGGCTTTCCACCACGGCCATCGCCGGCCTCACCGAGACCCAGTTTGCCGCCCTGGCCGCCACCCAAATCGCGGCCCTGACCGCGGCCCAGGCCGGCGCCGTCACCGAAAGCCAGCTTGCGGCCATGACCACCGCCCAGCTGGCCAGCCTCACCGTCACGCAAATCGCCGGGCTGTCCATGGCCGCCGTCGATGCCCTGGCCACCACCCAGATCGCCGCCCTGACCACCACCCAGGTCAAGGCGCTCACGGCCACGGCCTTAAGCCGCTTGAGCGCCACCCAGATGGACGCCCTGAGCGCCACCCAGGTCGCCGTACTGACCGCCACGCAGCTCAAGGGCCTGACGAGCGCCGACGCCGCCGAACTGTCCGCCGCCACCCTGGCCGCCCTGTCCGCCACCCAGGTCGGCGCGCTCACCACCACCGCCGCCAGGGGCCTGGACGCCAGCCAGCTCCAAAGCCTTACCGCCACGCAGATCCGGTCCTTAAGCAGCGCCGCCGTGGCCGCCCTGGACGAAACCCAGCTCGCCGCCCTGGACGCGACCTTCATCGGCTCCCTGTCCACCACCGCCGTGGCCGGACTGACCACCACCCAGATCGCCAACCTGACCACCACCCAGCTTTCCGGTTTGGGGACCGCCCAGATTTCCGCCCTGACCCTGCTGCAGGTCAAGGCCCTGTCCGCCGACCAGCTCGGCAGCCTCACCACCACCCAGATGGCCCGTTTCTCGGCCCTGCAGATGGTGGTCATCACCGCCGACGCCGCCGCCGGCCTGACCAGCCAACAGCTGGCCGGCCTTACCGCCACCCAGATGCGCGGCCTGTCCTCAACAGCCCTCTCGGCGCTGAGTGCCGAGCAAATGGCCGCGTTCTCCGCCACCCAGCTGGCCGCCCTGTCCTCGGGCCAACTGGCCGGCCTGAGCGAGACCGACGTCGCCGAGCTGACCGCCACCCAGATCGCCGGCCTGACCGCCACGCAGCTCTCCGGCCTGACCGCCACCGCCCTTGGCGGCCTGAGCGAAACCCAGCTGGCCGGACTGTCCGCCAGCCAGGCCAAGGGACTGACCGCCACCCAGGCCGCCGCCCTGTCCACCACGCAGCTTGCCGCCATGCCCGCCGCCCAGGTCGCCGCCCTAAGCGCCGCCGCCCTGGCCGCCCTGACCGCCACGAGCCTGGCCGCGCTGTCCGAAACCCAGCTGGCCGCCCTGACCCCGACCCAAATCGCGTCCCTCACCACCACCGCCCTGGCCGGGCTGTCCTCGACCCAGATCGCCGGCCTCACCACAACCCAGCTTTCCGGCCTGACCGCCGCCCAACTGGCCGGCCTCGACCCCGCCACGGCCGCCGGCCTGACTCCGACCCAGCTCGCCGCCCTGAGCACCGCCCAGCTGCGCCGGTTGTCCTCAACCGCCCTGTCCGCTCTTTCCGCCGAACAGATGGCCGCCCTGTCCGACACCCAGCTGGCCAGCCTGGCCGCCACCCAGATCGCCGGTCTGACCACCACCGACATGGCCGAATTGACCGCCAGCGACCTGGCCGCCATGACCACCTCGCAACTGGCCGCCCTGAGTCACGATGCCATCGGCAGCCTGACCGCCGAACAGTTGACCGCCCTGTCCGCCGCCCAGCTCAAGAGCCTGACCAAGACGTCCGGCTCGGGCCTCGACGGCACCCAGACCGCCGTCATGACCCCGGCCCAGATCGCCGGCCTGTCCGTCTCGGCCGTGGCCGGACTCACGGAAACCGCCGTGCGGGCCCTGAGTGTGACCCAGCTGGCCGCCCTGTCCACCGCTCAGGTCGCGGCCCTGTCCACCACGGCCCTGGCCGCCCTGGACGCCACCCAATTGGCCGCCCTGTCCGCGACCCAGATCAAGGGCCTCACCACCACCCAGTTGGCGGCCATGACCTCCACCTCGGCCGCCGCCCTGACCGCCACCCAGGTGGCCGCCCTGACCACCACCCAGTTGCGCGCCCTGCCGGCCGCCGACGTGAGCGCCCTGTCCGCCGCCCAGATGGCCGCCCTGTCCCGGACCCAGCTGGCGAGCCTGACGGCCGCCCAGATCGCCGGCCTGGGCAGCGACGACATGGCCGAACTGGGCGCGACCCAGCTGGCCGCCCTGACCGCCGCCCAGTTCGCGGCCCTGACCGCCACGGCCCTGGCCGGCATGACCGCCGAGCAGATTGGCGTGCTCACCACCACCCAGGTCAAGGGGCTGTCCGCAACCGTGGTCGGGGCCATGAACCAGTCACAACTGGCCGCCCTCACCACCACCCAACTGGCCGCCATGACCACCACGGCCCTGGCCGGCCTGACCGCCACCGGCCTTGGCCAACTGAGCGCCACCCAGCTTTCCGCCTTGTCCGCCAGCCAGATCGCGGCCATGACCGCCACGGCCGTGGCCGGACTGACCACCAGCCAGTTCGCCGTCCTGACCACCACCCAGTTGGCGGCCATGACCGCCACCCAGATCGCCGGACTGACCACCCGGCAAGCCGCCGCCCTGACCACCACCCAGCTGGCCGGGCTGACCCCCGCCGCCCTGGCCGGCCTCGACGGCGTGCAGATCGGGTCCATGACCACCACCCAGCTGGCCGGACTGTCCACCAGCCAGATCGCCGCCCTGTCCGCCACGGCCGTGGCCGGACTGACCACCAGCCAAGTGGCCGCCCTGGCCCCGAGCCAGATCGCGGCCATGACCGCCACGGAACTTTCGGCCTTAAGCGACAGCCAGATCGCGGCCATGACCACCACCCAGATGGGCAGCCTCACCACCACCCAGCTGCGGGGCTTGTCGGCCACCCAGATCAGCGACTTCAGCGCCGACCAGCTGGCCGCCCTGTCCGCCACCCAGTTGGCCGCCCTGACCGCCGCCAGTGTCGGCTACCTGACCTCCACCCAGCTGGCCGCCATGCCGGAAAGCCAGATCGCGGCCATGACCGCCACCCAGATCGCGGCGTTGTCCGCCACGGCCCTGGCCGGGCTGTCCACCGCCGCCCTGGCCGCCCTGTCCACCACCCAGATCGCGGCCATGACCGCCACCCAGATCGGCGCGCTGACCACCACCCAGGTCGCGGCGCTGACCACCACCCAATGGGGCCGGCTGACCGCCACGCAACTGCGCGGCATCACCGAAACCCAGGCCGCCGCCCTGACTCCCGGACAGCTGGCCGGCCTGACCCCGACCCAGGTCGCGGCCATGACCGGCACGGCCGTGGCGGCGCTGTCCACCACCAGCCTGGCCAGCCTGAGCACCGATCAGATCGCGGCCCTGGACACCGCCGACATGGCCGCCCTGACCGGCAGCCAGGTCGCGGCCCTTGGCCTCACCCAGCTGGCCGCCCTCAAGACGACCCAGATCGCGGCCCTGTCCACCACCGCCGTGGCCGCCCTGACCACCACGGAACTGGCGGCCCTGGCCGCCACCCAGTCCGCCGCCCTGACCGCCACCCAGATCGGCGCGCTGACCGAAACCCAAACCGCGGCTCTGTCCACCACCCAGTTGGCCGCCCTGACCGCCACCCAGCTCAGCGGCATGAGCGACACCCAGGTCGCCTCGCTCAGCTTCACCCAACTGGCCGCCATGTCCGCCAGCCAGTTGGCCGCCCTGACCGTGGCCGGCATCGACGGCTTCACTCCGACCAAGATCGCCGCCCTGTCCGCCACCCAGCTGGCCGCCCTGACCGCCGACCAGATCGCCGGCCTTGACGCCGGGCAGGTCGCCGCCCTGACCACCGCCCAGTTGGCGGCGCTGACCACCACCCAGCTGCGGGCCATCAGCGCCACGGGCATGGCCGCCCTGACCGCCACCCAGCTCGGCTCGCTTACCGCCACCCAGATTTCCAGCCTGGCCACCAGCCAGATCCAGGCGCTCTCCTCCACCGAGATCGCCCAGCTTTCCACCACCCAGCTGGCCGCCCTGGGCACGGCCCAGATGGCCAGCCTGTCCACCAGCGCCGTGGCCGGCCTGACCGAGTCCCAGCTGGCCGCCCTGACCACCCGGCAGATGACCGCGCTCACCGCCACCCAGTTCGCGGCCCTGACCGCCACCCAGCTTTCCTCCCTGACCACGACCCAGATGGGTCTTTTGACGGTCACGGAAATCGCCGGATTGACCGAAACCCAGGTCGCGGCCCTGTCCACCAGCCAGATTGCCGCCCTGTCGGCCACCCAGACCGCCGCGCTGTCCACCGACGCCGTGTCCGGGCTGACCGCCGGCCAACTGGCCGCCCTGACCACCACCCAGCTGCGCCAGCTCACCGCCGTCCAGATCGGCGCGCTGTCCGAAACCCAGATGAGCGGACTGGCCACCAGCCAGATCGCCGCCCTGACCCAGACCCAGATCCGGGGCATTTCGGCCAACGCCTTCGAAGCCATGACCGCGACCCAGATCGCCGCCCTGGCCGATACCCAGCTGACGGCCCTTAGCGCCACCCAGCTTGGCAAGCTCACCGCCACCTTCATGGCCGCTCTTAGCGCCACCCAGCTTGGCAGCCTGACCGTGACCCAGATGGCCGGGCTTGGGACCACCGCCCTGGCGAGCTTAAGCGAGACCCAGCTCGACGCCCTGAGCACCCGGCAACTGGCCGCCCTGACCCCCACCCAGATGGCCGGGCTGACCACCAGCCAGATCAGTAGCCTCGACGCCACCCAGCTCGGCGCCCTGACCGCCACGGAAATCGGCGGCCTGACCTCCAGCCAGGTCGCGGCCCTGTCCGCCACCCAAATGGCCGCCCTGACCACCACCCAGGCCAAGGCCCTTTCCGCCACGGCCGTGGCCGGGCTGACGCAGACCCAGTTCGCGGCCCTGTCCCCCAGCCAGTTCGCCGCCCTGACCGCCACGCAAATGGCCGGGCTGACCGCCACCCAGCTGGCCGCCCTGCCCACCAGCCGCATCCAGGCGATTAACGCCACCCAGCTGGCCGCCCTGACCGCCAGCCAGATCGGCAGCCTGGCCGCCACCCAGCTGGCCGCCCTGTCCGCCGCTCAGACCGCCGCCCTGACCACGACCCAGGTGACCGGACTGACCTCCACCCAACTGGCCGCCATGGGTGAAACCCAGCTGGCCGCCCTGACCACCACCCAGATCACCAAGCTTTCGACCACGGCCGTCCCGGGCCTGACCGCCACCGCCCTGGCCGCCCTGTCCACCAAGCAGCTGGCCGCCCTGGCCGCCACCCAGCTGGCCGCCCTGACCACCACGCAAATGGCCGGACTCACCACCAGCCAGTTGCGCAACCTGACCGCCACCCAGGTGGCCGGCCTGACCGCCACGGCCGTGGGCGCGCTGTCCACCACCCAGATCGGGGCGCTTCGCAACACCCAGATCGCCGCCCTGGCCGACTCCGGCGTGGCCGGCCTGACCGCCGCCCAGATCGAAAGCCTCTCCGGCGAACAGCTGGCGGCGCTGTCCGCCGGCCAGATGGACGCCCTGTCCACCACCGCCCTGGCCGGCCTGTCCACCACGACCCTGGCCGCCCTGACCACCGCCCAGATCGCCAGCCTTTCGGCCACGGGCATGGCCGCCCTGACCACGACGCAGATCGCCAGCCTCGGCACAAGCCAGATCGCGGCCCTGTCCAAGACCGAACTCGGCGGCATGACCTCGCGCCAGGCCGCCGCCCTGACCGCCACCCAGATCGCCGGGCTGACCGCCACCCAGGTGGCCCAGCTGTCCACCTCGGCCGTGTCCGGCCTGACCGCGAGCCAGGTCGCCGGCCTGACCCTGACCCAACTGGCGGCCATGACCGCCACCCAGATCGCGGCGCTGACGCCCACGGCCGTGGCCGGGCTGACCACCACCGAACTGGCCGCCCTGACCACCACCCAGTTCGGCAGCCTCTCGGCCACCGGCGTGGCCGGCCTGACCGCCGCCCAGATCGCGGGCCTCACCACCGATCAGGTGAAGCTGCTCTCGACCACGACCTTAAGCGGCCTGACCGCCGCCCAGACCGCCGCCCTGACCACGACCCAGTTCGCCAGCTTAAGCGCGCACCAAATCAGCGCCCTGTCCACCCTTGGCGTGGCCGGCCTCACCCCGACCCAGCTCGACGGCATGACCGAAACCCAGTTCGCCGGCCTGACCTCCAGCCAGATCGGGGCGCTGACGCCCACGGCCATCGCCTCGCTGTCCGCGGACCAGATCGCCGATCTGACCGTGACCCAGATCGACGGGCTGGAGCGGATGCAGTTGCGAGCTCTTGGCAGCGAGCAGGTGAAGGCCCTGTCCACCAGCCAGTTGGCGTCGCTGAGCACCACCCAGATGGGCAACCTGGCCGGCACGCAGCTGACCAGCCTGACCGCCGCCCAGCTGGCGTCACTCTCCTCGACCCAGGTTGGGGCGCTCACCGCCACCCAGCTCGGAACCATGGACGCCACCCAGATCGGTTCGCTTTCGGCCAACCAGCTGGCGGGACTGACCACCACCACGGTATCCAGGCTGTCAGCCACCACCATCGCCCAGTTGACGACCACCGAACTGGAAGCCTTGAACGCCACCCAAATCGATGCGTTTACAACGACCCAGCTGGCCGGTATGACATCCGAGCAGCTGGCCGCCATACAAAACGCCCTGGCCTAAGGCAGCAGGGCAGGTTTTGACGCCGAGGCATTTTTTCCAGGCGGCGGCCGTGACAGGCAATGGACGCAATTTCACTCCGGAAAACGGATGTTCTCCGTAACCCTGGGCGCGAAAGTGCGTCCATGCCGCAAACATGCAAGGATTGACCACCCGCCATGCTCAAAGACGTGCTGTCTCCGGCCCTGATCCAGTCCATGGTGGCGGGACTTTCCGTCCCGGACCTCATCCGCACCACGGAAACCTTCAAGCAAAGCGGCCAGCTCGCCTCGGTGGAGGCGGCCTATGCCGCCTGGGTCGCCAGCCATCCCCAGGACCCGTTGCTTTACGCCGTGTTATTCAACTATTCCGTGGCGCTGACCGACAGCGGCAAGATCGTGGAAGCCCAGCAGGCCCTGGAACAGGCCATTGCCCTGAGTCCCGACTTCATGCCGGCCTACATCAACCTGGGCCGGGTGCTGGAACGCCAGGGCAAAATCGGGCTGGCCATCATTCAATGGTCGGCGGCCCTGGCCCGCATGGCCGCCGTCAACCCCTCGGCCGTGTCTCACAAGGTCACGACCCTCAACCAGAGCGCCCGGGCCCTGGAAGCCGTCAGCCAGGACGATCCGGCCGAAACCATGCTGCGCGAAAGCCTGGAGCTCGACCGCGACCAGTCCGAAGTGGTGCAGCATCTGGTGGCCCTGCGCCAGCGCCAGTGCAAATGGCCCATCCTTGAACCGGGCGAGCGCTTCGACGCCGGAGTGCTGGTGCGCGGCATGTCGCCGCTGTCGGCTGGAGCCTTCACCGACGATCCGCTGTGGCAGCTGGCCCTGGCCGCCCACTACAACCGGACCGACGTGGGTTCGCCGGCCGCGACCATGACGGCTTGGCCCGGGGCGGTCCGGGAGGGCGACGCCCCGCTGCGGGTGGGCTATCTGTCCTCGGACCTGCGCGAGCACGCCGTGGGCTACCTCATGACCGAGGTGCCGGGGCTCCATGACCGCTCCCGGGTGGAAGTCTTCAGCTACTACTGCGGCGTGGACTCGCCCGACGCCATGCACGCCCATTTCCAGGCCGCAAGCGACCATTTCCGGGTCATCAGCCACTTGGACGACGCGGCGGCGGCCAAACTCATGGCCGACGACGGCATCCAGATCCTTGTCGATTTAAACGGCTACACCCGCGACGCGCGCCTCAAGCTCGTGGCCCTGCGCCCGGCCCCGATCATCGTCAACTGGCTGGGCTATCCCGGGACCATGGCCAGCCCCTACCACCACTACCTCATCGCCGACGACTGGATCGTGCCGCCGCATAACGAGGCCTATTTCTCGGAAAAGGTGGTGCGTCTGCCCTGCTACCAGCCAAGCAACCGCTTTCGGACCGTGGCCGACCACAAGCCCAGCCGGGCCGAGGCCGGTCTGCCCGAGGGGGCCATGGTCTTTTGCTGCTTCAACGGCGCGCACAAGATCCACCGGGCCACCTTCGACCGTTGGCTGGAGATTCTGGCCCGCGCTCCAGGG
Organism: Solidesulfovibrio magneticus RS-1; assembly: GCF_000010665.1. Taxonomy (NCBI): domain Bacteria; kingdom Pseudomonadati; phylum Thermodesulfobacteriota; class Desulfovibrionia; order Desulfovibrionales; family Desulfovibrionaceae; genus Solidesulfovibrio; species Solidesulfovibrio magneticus. Next base: position 3,852,027 of record NC_012796.1, read on the forward strand.
AGCGTCTTGTGGCTCCTTGGCGGCGACGAAGGGGTGAGCAAGCGTCTTTCCGACTACGCCGCAGCCAAGGGCGTCGCCCGGGAGCGGCTGGTGTTCGCCAAAAAGACCGCCAACGCCGCCCACCTGGCCCGCTATCCCCTGGCCGACCTGTTTCTGGACACCACGCCTTACGGCGCGCACACCACCGCCTCCGACGCCCTGTGGTCCGGCGTGCCGGTCCTGACCGTCAGCGGCCGATCCTTTGCCTCGCGGGTGTGCGGCAGTCTGGTGCGCGCGGCGGGGTTGCCGGAACTGGTGTGCGAAACCACCCAGGACTATGTCGAACGGGCCGTGGCCTACGGCAACGACCGGGCAAGCCTTGCCCCGTTGCGGGAGCGGCTGGCCGCCGGCAAGGATTCCTGCGTGCTTTTCGACATGCCGGGCCTGGTGCGCGGTCTGGAAGACCTTTACGAAGCCATGTGGCGCGACCATGAAGCCAGTCGTCTGCCCCGCCCGGATCTGGCCAACCTCGACGTCTATCTGGAAGTGGGCAGCGCTTTTGACCACGAAGGGACCGAGGTCCAAAACATCGCCGACTACGAGGGCTGGTGGGCCGCCCGACTGGCCGCCCGAAACGCCCTGCGCCCCATCCCCCGCGACCGGAGACTATGCCGGGACGAGACGACATACTGGTAACATCGCCCACCCTGTCGTTCTTTCTCCCACCATACGAAACAGGCGGCTTTTGACGCGAGGCTTTGCTCGCGCCAAAAGCCGCCTGTTTCGTATGGCGAGTCGGGGGCCGACGCCCGCCATCCGGCCGACCGTCTCCCATGTTGGGGGTCCGGGGGGCTAAGCCCCCCGGCCGCCGGAGGCATCTTCTCCTCCTATATCAGCAACATACTCTCCAAACTACCCCATCGCCTCTGCCACCGTCAGTCCCAAAGCCTCGGCCACGCCCTGGCCGTAGGCCGGGTCGGCCTTGGCGCAGTTTCGGATGTGGCGCAGCTTGATGTCCTTGGGGGCGTCGCCCATGGCCCGGGCGGTGTTGCCAAATAGCGCCTGCTGCTGTTCCGGGTTCATGAGCCGGAACAGCTTGCCGGGCTGGGTGTAGTAATCGTCGTCGTCCTCGCGGAAGTTCCAGTGGTCGGCCGCGCCGTTTATGGCCAGGGGCGGCTCGCGGAAGTCGGGCTGTTCCTGCCACTGGCCGTAGCTGTTGGGCTCGTAGGCCAGGGTGCTGCCGTGGTTGCCGTCCACGCGCATGGCCCCGTCGCGGTGGTAGCTCGAAACCGGGCAGCGGGCGGCGTTGACCGGGATGAGGTGGTGGTTGACGCCCAGGCGGTAACGCTGGGCGTCGCCGTAGGAGAAAAGCCGCCCTTGGAGCATTTTGTCGGGCGAGAACCCGATGCCGGGCACGACGTTGGCCGGATTGAACGCCGCCTGTTCCACGTCGGCGAAGTAGTTTTCCGGATTGCGGTTGAGTTCCAGCACGCCCACTTCGATCAGCGGATAGTCGCCGTGGTACCAGACCTTGGTCAGGTCGAAGGGATGGTAGGGGCAGGTTTCGGCGTCTTTTTCGGGCATCACCTGAATGAACATGGTCCAGCGCGGGAAGTTCCCGGCCTCGATGCTGTCGTAGAGGTCGCGCTGGTGGCTTTCGCGGCATTTGCCGACCAGGGCTTCGGCCTCGGCGTCGGTGAGGTTTTTGATGCCCTGCTGGGTCTTGAAGTGGAACTTCACCCAGAAGCGCTCGTTTTGGGGGCTTAAGAAGCTGAAGGTGTGGCTGCCGAAGCCGTGCATGTGGCGGTAGCTGGCCGGGATGCCCCGGTCGCTCATGACCACCGTCACCTGATGCAGGGCTTCGGGCAGGGAGGACCAGAAGTCCCAGTTGTTTTTGGCGCTGCGCATGTTGGTGCGCGGGTCGCGTTTGACGGCGTGGTTGAGGTCGGGAAACTTCAGCGGATCGCGCAGGAAAAAGACCGGCGTGTTGTTGCCGACGAGGTCCCAGTTGCCCTGCTCGGTGTAGAACTTGATGGCAAATCCCCGAATGTCGCGTTCAGCGTCAGCCGCGCCGCGCTCGCCGGCCACCGTGGAGAAGCGCACGAACAGGTCGGTCTTCTTGCCGATTGCCGAAAAGATCTTGGCCTTGGTGTAACGGGTGATGTCGTGGGTGACGGTGAAATGCCCAAACGCCCCCGAGCCTTTGGCGTGCATCCGCCGCTCGGGGATCACCTCGCGGTCGAAATGGGCGAGCTTTTCCAGGAACCAGACGTCTTGGAGCAACTGCGGCCCGCGTGGTCCGGCGGTCAGGACGTTTTGGTTGTCGACGACAGGGGCTCCGGCGTTGGTGGTCAGTTTCTTGGTCATGGGAATGGCCTCCTTTTGGCTGGCGACGGCGGGGGAACGTTTACGTGTTGGCCGGTCCCATTGAGCGACCAGCCTTATGGAAAATCATTTTCCACAAACTCCCTTCCCGGTCAAGAAGAACCTGCCTCTATCGGGATTGGCCCAACTCTTCGCTCCTGTTGGCGGTTGGCCCGAGAGCGCGACCGGCCCTGCAATTTCCCGGGCAGAGCGCGGAGATGGGCAGACGCGCAACCAGCAAACACCATGGAGGGACAGGACGCTGCGCGCAAGAACGGGGAACACGAACCTTCGGGAGAGGGAGAGATACTCCATGCTTACAGGCAACAGGGGTGTTTCGTCCAGATGTTCGCAACCGTCCGCCTTGCCGGAAACGCATTTTTCGGAGAGGATTGCCACGTCAAGGAACCACCAACACGGAGGCCAGCCGTGGCCGGCAATTCCCCTTCCATCGCCGTCGCCCAGGCGAGCGGCAACGTGCTCATTGATGCAATCGTTTACGTTGATCTTCCGCTTTGGACGAGCCAATCGCCATCTTCCGGCCTCACGGTCACCTACGGCTTCATGACCACGCCCCTTGGCCCCAACGACGCGGATTTCACGGCCCTCGACTTCGCGCCCTTGAACGTCACCCAACAAGCCGCCGTGCGCCTCATCTACGCCACGTCCCAGTCGCTGACGGGACTGACCTTCGTGGAGACGGCCGACGCGGCCAGCGCCGACATCGCCTTCGGGACCATGGACATCGCCGGCCCCTCGACCATGGCCATAACCTACTTCGACGCCGTGACCGGAACCACCGATGACGGCTCACCCATCTTCGACCTCAAGGATTACGTCTATCTGGACAATGCCGAATGGAGGGCGACCCTGGCCGATCCCGTGCCCGGCAGCCTCGGCTACGAGACCATCCTTCACGAGATCGGCCATACCCTGGGCCTGGACGACACGGCCTACACACGCAGCCTGCCGGCGCTTCTCGACAACACCGACTTCACGGTCATGTCCTACACTGAAACCGACACCTACAAGGCCAACTTCTCGGTCCTGGACGTGGCCGCCCTGCACTATCTCTACGCCGACACCGGCTCCATCCGCCCCTTTGGCCTCACGCCCGTGATCTCCTGGCCGGAAACGGCCTCACCCGCGCCCGGTTCCGTCCTGGCCGTAGTCTGATCCGCCCGGTGGCGGCCCGATCCTTTTTGGCGTATGCTGCCGGGCAAATCTCCGGAGGCCCGTATGTTGCGCACCATCCGCCCGCTATGCCTGGCCCTCCTCGTCCTGGCCGCCGCCTTGCCGGCCTGGGCCGAGGACATCGACTGCGTCACCACCGAATGGAAGCTCCTTGGGGCCAACCACAAGGTCTGCGTCAGCGCCTTTAACGACCCCGACGTGCCCTGTGTCACCTGCTACATGAGCCAGGCCCGCACCGGCGGCGTGTCCGGGGCCGTGGGACTGGCCGAGGACCCCTCGGAATTCTCCCTGGACTGCCAGCAGACCTGCCCGGTGACGCTGCCCGAGAAGTTCCCCAAGAAAAAGAAGGTGTTCTCCGAAGGAACCTCGGTGCTGTTCAAGGACACCGAAGTGACGCGCCTTTATGACGACAAGCGCAAGGCCCTGGTCTATCTGGCCGTGAGCCGCCGCATCGTCTCGGGATCGCCGAAAAATTCCATTTCCACCGTCGTTCCCCGCTAGCCGCGCCTCGTCCATGCCGCCTTACGATCCCCTGGCCGTGGGCGTGGTCCTGGTCGGCGACGACGGAACCGTGGCCGAGGCCGACGCCGAGGCCAGACGGTTGCTTGGCCTCGACCTCTCGGGCGCGGTGGCCCCGCGTTGGACCCAGCTCGGCCTGTCGGAGTCGGTCCACGAGCCGCCGGCCGGCCGGGGAACGCTGGTTTCCCGCAACGCCCCGGACGAGGGCCTGCGCTGGTTCGTGCTGTCGCGCCGGCCGCTGCGTCTGGCCGGAGAACCGGTCTACGTCTTCTCCCTGGCCGACGTGACGCCGCTGGTGGCCGACCTCGACAAGTACCGGGGATTTTTCACCAACGCCGTGGAAGGCATCTTCCAGTCCACCCCCGGCGGCCGCTTCCTCGACGTCAATCCGGCCCTGGCCGCCATCCTCGGCTACGACGGCCCGGCCGACATGATCACCGCCCTGTCCGACCTGCGGGCCGAACTCTACGTCGACCCGGCCGACCGCGACCGGCTCCTGGAGCGCCTGTCCATCGACGGCAAGGTCACGGGCCTGGAGACGCGCTTTTACCGCAAGGACCGCACCGTCAAATGGATCTCCCAGGCGGCCCGGCTCGTGCGCGACGAAGCCGGGGAGCCCCGCTACATCGAGGGCCTCAACATCGACATCACGGCCCGCAAACGGGCCGAGGAAGCCTACAACGACATCCTGGAGCGCTACCGCTCCATCGTCACCGGCAGCATCGACGGCGTCATCCTGTGCGACGCATCCGGGGCCATCGTCACGGCCAACCCGGAATCCGAACGCATTTTTGGCCGCAAGCAGGCCGATCTGGCCGGAGCCGGCATCGCCGGCCTCATCGCCGACGACGACGGCCGTCGCGAGGCCGCCCTGGCCGCCCTGGCCGAGGGCGGCCGGTTTCGCGGCGAACTGACCGGGATTGGCCCGGACGGCCGGACCGTGCCCCTGGAAGTCTCGGCCAGCGGCTTTCCCCACAAGGACGGCCCCCACCACAGCGTCTGGATCGTGCGCGACGTGGCCGACCGCAAGCAGGCCGAGGGCGTGCTGCGCGAAAGCGAGGAGAAATTTCGCCGCACCTTTGACCAGTCGCCCATCGGCGCCTCCATCCTGTCGCTGGACTACCGGTTCCTTCGCGTCAACGACGCCCTGTGCCGCATCACCGGCTACGCCGCCTCGGAACTGCAAGGCAAATCCATGCTGGCCGTCACCCACCCCGACGACGTGGCCGAGACCGTGCGCTACGCCGAGCGCCTCATGGCCGGGGAGTTCGACCGCTACGAGATCGACAAGCGCTACGTGCGCCTGGACGGCGAGATCGTCTGGGTCCATCTGTCGGTGCGGCTGATTCGCGACGTGGCCGGCCGGCCGCTCTACCTCATGCCCATGGTCCAGGACGTCACCGAGCGGGTGCGGGCCGAGGGGGAAATGCGCGAGCTTTTGGCCGAAAAGGAAAGCCTTCGCCTCAACCTCGAAGCCATCTTCCGGGCCATCCCCGACGCCATCGTGGTGGTGGACACCCGGATGCGGGTCATTAAAACCAACCGGGCGCTCACCGACGTCTGTTTCGTCGGCGACATCAAGACCGGCCCGGGCGGGCAGCAGGTGGTGGCCGGGGCCTGCCGGCGCGGCTGTTTCGCCGCCCTGCGCGAGACCCTGGCTACCCAAAAGCCGGTGGTGGAATACCGGGTGGAATGCCTGGGCCAAAATCCGGGCCGGGTGGTGGTCATCAATTCCATGCCCCTGACCGGCGAGGCCGGGGCCTTTGTCGGCGCGGTGCTCATCATCCGCGACATCACCCGCCTGGCCGACCTGGAACGCCGGCTGACCGACCTGCACAGCCACCGGGGCATCATCGGCAAATCCAAACCCATGCGCGACATCTACCCCATGCTCGACCAGCTCGGCGAGGTGGACACCACGGTGCTGGTCACCGGCGAATCCGGCACCGGCAAGGAACTGGTGGCCGAGGCCGTCCACTACGGCGGCCCCAGGGCCAAAAAGCCCTTCATCCGGGTCAACTGCTCGGCCCTGTCCGACGAGCTTTTAGGCAGCGAACTGTTCGGCCACGTGCGCGGGGCCTTTACCGGGGCCATCCGGGACAAGGTCGGCCGGTTCGAGGCGGCCCAGGGCGGCACCATCCTGCTCGACGAAATCGGCGACGTGTCGCCGCGCCTGCAGCTGGGGCTGTTACGGGTGCTGGAGACCAAGGAATTCGAGCGGGTGGGCGAGGCCAAGACGCGCAAGGCCGACGTGCGGGTCATCGCCGCCACCAACGTGGACCTGCCCGAGCGCATCCGGGCCGGGCTGTTTCGGGCCGATCTGTATTACCGCCTCAAGGTGGTGCAGGTGCATCTGCCGCCCTTGCGAGACCGGGCCGAGGACATTCCGCTTTTGTCCGAACATTTCCTGCGCCACTTCGCGGCCAACTTCGGCAAGACCATCACCCGGCTTTCCGAGGAGGTCATGGGCATCCTCATGGACTATGCCTGGCCGGGCAACGTGCGCGAACTCAAGTACGCCATGGAGCACGCCTGCGTGGTCTGCCCGGAGGGCGAGATCATGGCCGTCCATCTGCCGCGCGAGCTGCTCTCGCCCGCGCCGCCGGCTGTTGCGGCGACCGTTGGCCGGCCCTGGCGCGGGGGCCTCACCCGCCAGGCCATCGACGGGGCCCTGCGCCAGGCGGCGGGCAATCGCGCCCAGGCGGCGCGACTGCTCGGCGTGGACCGGCGCACGCTCTATCGGAACATGGCCCGGCTGGGCGTCGGCTGAACCGGGGCCGGCAATGTGTGGCACACGCCACACATTGCGCCACATGTGTGGCGCAAACGCCACACATGCACGCCACACATCGCTGCATCCCTCCCCACCCTTTTCCATACAAAAACCAAACAAAACAAGCATATAAAGCATATTGTTCGTTTCCGAACTATTGGCACACTCTTTGCCTATAATGGCGCAAACGTCTTTGGCGCGAAAGCGCCTGACAGGGTCTGTCGGCCAGGGCAGGACGGAAACGCCTTACTCCGTCCTTGGCGCACTTCACGGCCTAACCGGCCAAACGCGGGACGCACTGATCTGCGGACGAGCTTCCCGCAAGGAGCGTGGGCATGAGCGGCCACAAAGCGATTTACAAGTCTCTGTATTTCTGGGTCATCATGGGCATCGTCGTCGGCATCGTCCTGGGCCTCGTTCCGGCCACCAAGGGATTCGCCGAGTCCATGCAGCCTTTTGGCACGGCCTTTATCCGCATGGTCAAGATGATCATCGCGCCCATCATCTTCTGCACCGTCGTCACCGGCATCGCCAAGATGGGCGACATGGGGAAAGTCGGCCGCGTGGGCATCAAATGCATGCTCTACTTCTGGAGCATGACCCTTTTCGCCCTGGCCATCGGCCTGGTCGTGGTCAACCTCTACAAGCCCGGGGCCGGCATGGACGACTATGCCGCCAAGATGCAGGCCAACCAGAAGGAAATCGCCAAGGTCGAGGACTTCGCCGGCAAGGCCAAAAAGATGTCCACCGTGGACTTCCTCATGAACATCGTGCCCACCTCCGTGGTCGACGCCTTTGCCAAGGGCGAGATCCTGCAGGTGCTGTTCTTCTCCATCCTGTTTGGCGTCGGCCTGGCCAACATCGGCGACAAGGCCAAGAACATCGTCAAGATCATTGACGAATTCGGGAGGGGCCTGTTCAAGGTCGTTCACTACATCATGTATTTCGCGCCACTTGGTGCGTTCGGGGCCATGGCCTACGTGGTCTCCTCCCAGGGCCACGAGGCACTGCTCAAGCTGCTTTACCTCATGCTCGGCGTCTACACGACCTGCATCATCTTCATCTTTGTGGTCCTGGCCCTGGTTTGCAAGCTGGCCGGCTTCTCGCTGTGGCGCTACCTGTGCTACATCAAGGAAGAAATCCTCCTCGTGCTCGGCACCTCATCCTCCGAGGCGGCCCTGCCCCGCATGATGGCCAAGCTCGAAAACGCCGGCGCCGACAAGTCCGTGGTCGGCCTGTGCCTGCCCATGGGCTACTCGTTCAACCTTGACGGCACTTGCATCTACCTGACCATGGCCGCCGTGTTCCTGGCCCAGGCCACCAACACGCCCCTGGACCTCAGCCACCAGCTCTACCTGCTCTTCGTCCTGCTGCTGACTTCCAAGGGCGCGGCGGCCGTCACCGGCGGCGGCTTCATCACCCTGGCCGCCACCCTGCAGACCGTGGGCACCATCCCCGTGGCCTCGCTGACCCTGCTCCTGGGCGTTGACCGCTTCATGTCCGAAGCCCGGGCCATCACCAATTTGATCGGCAACGGCATCGCCACCCTGGTCGTGGCCAAGTGGGAAGGCGCGCTCAACGAAACCAAGCTCCAGGCCGTGCTGTCCGGCAACGACGACGAATACGCCGACGACCCCGAGGACATGCTCATCCTCGAGGAATCGGCCGAATCCCTCCCCTCTTCCAACTCCAAATAGCCAGCACTCGACGGAGGATTGCCCATGTCCGTTCCAACCACCGCCACCCACGAGGGACTGCCCGTTGGCAAGCTCTCAGCCTATCTCGACTGGGTGCAGATGCTCACCGGCGCAGCCCTGATCCTTTTCATGTGGTCCCACCTGATCCTGGTTTCGAGCATCCTGCTCGGTCCCAAGGTCATGAACGCCCTGGCCTGGTTTTTCGAAGCCACCTACATGGCGCAAGTCGGCGGGCCGCTTATTTTCCTCACCTTTTTAGTCCACTTTGTCCTGGCCGCCCGCAAGATCCCCTTTAACACCAAGCAGCAGCGGGTCATGCTCTCCAACGCCCAGCGCCTGCGCCATCCCGACACCTGGCTGTGGGTCGTCCAGGCCGTCACGGCCATGGGCATCCTCATCATGGGCGCCATCCACCTCTGGGTGATCCTGACCAACCTGCCCATTACCGCCGAAAAGTCCGCCGCCCGCATCCAGTCCGGGTTCTGGTTCGTCTTCTATCTGTTCCTGTTGCCCATGGTCGAACTCCACGTCGGCATCGGCTTCTACCGCATCCTGGTCAAATGGGGCTTCGTCGATCGGCCGGGCCGCTGGACGCTCAAGAAAAAGGAAAATCTGCTGACCGCCATTTTCATCGGCATCGGCGTCCTTGCCCTCCTGCGTTACTACTTCCTGCCGCTCAAATAAGGGTGTTGCCATGAAAATCATACAGACCGATCTTTTGTGCGTCGGCGCGGGACTGGCCGGCGAGCGCGTGGCCATCGAGGCCGCCGACAACGGTTTTTCCGTCATCTGCCTGTCCATCGTGCCGGCCAGGCGCTCCCACTCCTCGGCCGCCCAGGGCGGTATGCAGGCGGCGCTTGGCAACTCGGCCATGGGCGAGGGCGACTCCCCGGACGTCCACTTCGCCGACACCGTCAAGGGCTCCGACTGGGGCTGCGACCAGGAAGTGGCTCGGCTCTTTGTCGACGCCGCCCCCATCGCCATGCGCCAGATGGCCTTCTGGGGCGTGCCCTGGAACCGCGTCGTGCCCGGCGAACAGACCTACTACAAAGGCGGCAAGCCCTTCACGGCCTTCGAAAAGCCCGAAAACGAGGGACTCATCCACTCGCGCAACTTCGGCGGCACGGCCAAGTGGCGCACCTGCTACACCTCCGACGGCACCGGGCACTGCGTCCTGTACACCCTGGACAACCGGGCCGCCCAGATGGGGGTCAGCGTCATCGACAAGGTCGAGGCCATCGCGCTCATCCACGATGGCGACACCTGCATGGGCGTCATCGCCCGCTGTCTCAAGACCGGCGAGCTGACCGCCTACCTGGCCAAGGCCACGCTCATTGCCACCGGCGGTTTCGGCCGCATCTACCGCGAGTCCACCAACGCCGTCATCTGCGACGGCGGCGGCCTCATTACCGCCCTGGACACCGGCGTGGTGCCCCTGGGCAACATGGAAGCCGTGCAGTTCCACCCCACCGGCATCGTGCCCACCGACATCCTCGTCACCGAAGGCTGCCGCGGCGACGGCGGCACGCTGCTCGATAAGAACGAATACCGCTTCATGCCGGATTACGAGCCGGACAAGGCCGAACTGGCCTCCCGCGATGTCGTGTCCCGCCGCATGACCGAACACATGCGCAAGGGCCTGGGCGTGCCTTCCCCCTACGGCGACCACCTCTGGCTCGACATCCGCCACCTGGGCGAAGCCCACATCCGCACCAAGCTGCGCGAGGTCGACGAGATCTGCCAGTCGTTCCTTGGCGTCGATCCGGTCTACCAGCTCATCCCCGTGCGCCCCACCCAGCACTATTCCATGGGCGGCGTGCGCACCAACAAGGACGGCGCGGCCTACGGCTTAAAAGGCCTGTTCTCGGCCGGCGAATCGGCCTGCTGGGACATGCACGGGTTTAACCGCCTGGGCGGCAACTCCCTGGCCGAAACCGTGGTCGCCGGCATGATCATCGGCGGCAAGATCGTCGAATTCCTCAAAGGTTCCGAGACCGTCATCAAGACCGCCTCGGTGCGCGATGCCATGGACAAGCAAAACGCCCGCATCGCCGATCTCGTCGCCTGCAAGAACGGCAGCGAGAACCCCTACACCGTGCGCAACGCCATGTTCGACTCCATCATGAAGGGAGCCGGCATCTTCCGTAACGGCAAGGATCTCGAAACCTGCGTGGCCGAACTCCAGGAGATCCTGGGCCGCGCCCGCCGCGTCGGCCTGCGCTCAAACGGCAAGGGAGCCAATCCCGAGCTGACCATGGCGCTCAAAATCGAAGGCATGGTCAAGCTCGCCCTGTGCGTGGCCTACGGAGCACTCAAGCGCACCGAATCGCGCGGCGCGCACACCCGCGAGGACTTCCCCGAACGCAACGACCGCGACTGGCTGACCCGCACCCTGGCCACCTGGGCCGACGGGGCCGATCTGCCGACGCTCAACTACGAACCGGCCACCCACGTCTTCGAAATGCCCCCCGGCGACCGCGGCTACGGCGGCGGCAAGATCATTCCCATGAATGGGTAATGCGGGGAGTGCTGGGAAGAGGCCTCCGGCGGCCGGGGGGCTCAGCCCCCCGGACCCCCGACATGGGGGATGACGCGGCGGCGCGAGGGTGTCGCTGTTTGTGAGCGAAAAGGAGAAGACAATGGGCAGAACGCTGACTTTCAATATATTCCGGTACAACCCGTCCGATCCGGCTTCCTCGCCGCATATGGACAAATTCACCCTGGACGAAACCGAGCGCATGACCCTTTTTATTGCGCTCAACCGCATCCGCGAGGAAATCGACCCGACCCTGATGTTCGACTTCTGCTGCCGGGCCGGCATCTGCGGCGCTTGCGCCATGGTCATTAACGGCCGGCCGGGACTGGCCTGCCACACCAAGACCAAGGAAATGCCCGCCGAGATCACGCTCATGCCCCTGCCGGTCTTCAAGCTGGTGGGCGACTTGTCCGTGGATACCGGCACCTGGTTTCGCGGCATGTACCAGAAGGTCGAATCCTGGGTGCACACCGACAAGAAATTCGACCCCAAGGCTCAGGAAGAGCGCATGGACAACGCCCTGGCCGAGCAGATTTACGAGCTGGACCGCTGCATCGAATGCGGCTGCTGCGTGGGCGCCTGCGGCACGGCGCTCATGCGCGAGGACTTCCTCGGCGCGGTGGCCCTAAACAGGCTCGCCCGGTTCATTCTTGATCCCCGCGACCAGCGCACCGAGAAAGATTACTTCGACATCGTCGGCACCGACGAAGGCATCTTCGGCTGCATGGGCTTACTCGCCTGCGAAGACGTCTGCCCCAAGCAGATTCCGCTCCAAGAACAGCTCGGCAAGCTGCGCCGCAAGATGGCTTTGGCCGCCGTCAAAAACATCCTGCCCAAGTTCCTTAAAAAGGACTTCTAGCATGAAGATCGTACAAGCCAAGGACATCCGCGAAGCCGTGGCCGCCATGTGCATCGCGGCCAACCGCGAGCTGCCCGCCGACGTGCGCGCCGCCTTCGAGGCCGCCCACGCCGCCGAGGAAGCCCCGGCCGCCAAGGAAATCTTCCGCCAGCTCCTGGAAAACGCCGACCTGGCCCGGGACACCGGACTGCCCCTGTGCCAGGACTGCGGCCTGGCCGTCTTTTTCGTCGAGGCCGGCGAAGACGTGCGAGTGGAAGGCTCGACCCTGCGCGAGGCCATAAACGACGGCATGATTACCGGTTACAAGGACGGGTTTCTGCGAAAATCCTCCTGCGATCCCTTTACCCGCAAAAACACCGGCGACAACTCGCCCTCCATCATCCACTTCGACATCGTGCCCGGCGACACGCTCAAAATCACCATGATGGCCAAGGGCGGCGGCTCGGAAAACATGTCGCGCGTCACCATGCTCTCCCCGGCCCAGGGCTGGAAGGGCATCAAGGACTTCGTGGTCAACCGCGTGGCCGAGGCCGGCCCCAACCCCTGCCCGCCCACCATCGTCGGCGTCGGCATCGGCGGCAACTTCGAACTGGCCGCGGTCAATTCCAAAAAGGCGCTCATGCGCGAACTGGACGACACCCATCCCGACCCCGAGATCGCCAAGCTCGAGGACGAACTGCTGGCCGCCATTAACGCCCTGGGCATCGGCCCCATGGGCCTTGGCGGCAAGACCACGAGCCTTGGCGTCAAGATCCTGGTCGCGCCGTGCCACCTGGCCAGCCTGCCCCTGGCCGTCAACATCCAGTGCCACAGCGCCCGCCACAAGGAGGTCATCTTCTAATGGCCGAACATCATCTGACCACGCCCATCACCGACGCTGACGTCGAAAAGCTCAAGACCGGCGACGTGGTGTTCATCACCGGCCACATCTACACCGCCCGCGACGCCGCCCACAAACGGCTCGTCGAGACCCTGGACGCGGGAAATCCCCTGCCCTTTGACCTCAAAGGCGCGCTCATCTACTATGTCGGGCCTTCTCCCGCGCCTCCGGGACGCCCCATCGGTTCGGCCGGTCCGACCACGAGCTACCGCATGGACACCTATGCCCCGCGTCTGCATTCGCTGGGGCTTAAGGGCACCATCGGCAAGGGCAAGCGCAGCGACGAGGTCAAGGCCGCCCTGGCCGAACACAAGGCGGTCTACCTGGGCGCCACCGGCGGAGCCGGCGCGCTGCTGTCGCAGCGCATCACCGACGCCAAGGTCATCGCTTACGAAGACCTTGGCCCTGAGGCTATACGGGAGTTGACGGTGAAGGACTTCCCGCTTCTGGTCATAAACGATTGTCATGGCGGGGAGCTGTACGTGAAACCGAACCTCGGCTAGACGCGCCGCGCGGCGCGCATCGGAGCCCCAATGCCAAGCCGGATCCTGCGCAAGCGCAAACTGATTCCGGGCATGACCAGCGAGCTGGTCATCGAGGCCCCGCATATCGCGGCCAAGGCCTTGCCCGGCAACTTCGTGATCCTTCGGGTGTGGGAGGACGGGGAACGCATTCCCCTGACCATCGCCGACGCCGACAAAGAGACAGGCACCATCACCCTGGTCTATCTCGTCATGGGCAAGACCACCGCCCATCTCGAGACCCTGGATGCCGGCGACGACATCCTGGACCTGTGCGGACCGCTGGGACGCGCGACCGAGATCCACAAAGTGGACGGCCCGGTCATCTGCGTCGGCGGCGGCACCGGGATCGCGGCCATGCACCACATCGCCAAAGGCCACCACATGGCCGGCAACCTGGTGGTGACCATCATCGGCGCGCGCTGCGAGGATCTGCTGCTGTTTCGAGACGAACTGTGCTCCTTTTGCCCCGAGGTGCTCATTGCCACCAACGACGGCAGCTGCGGCCGGCAAGGGCTGGTCACGGACCTGCTCGTCGAAATGCTCGAAAACGACAAGACCGTGGCCGAAGTGGTGGCCGTCGGCCCGGTGCCCATGATGCGGGCCGTGGCCGAGGCCACCCGGCCGTTTGGCGTCAAGACCACGGTGAGCCTCAACTCCATCATGGTTGACGGCATCGGCATGTGCGGCGCCTGCCGGGTGAGCGTTGGCGGCGAGACTCGTTTCGCCTGTGTGGACGGTCCGGAATTCGACGGCCATGCCGTGGATTTCGGCGAGCTTGGAGCCCGGCTGACGGCTTTCAAGGATCAGGAACGTCTTTCCTACGAGGAGTTCAAGAGCCATGGCTGCAACTGCTCCAAGTAAGAAAGCGAAAGCCCCCCGCACGGCCATGCCCGAGCAGGATCCCAAGGTCCGGGCCCGCAACTTCGAGGAAGTGGCCCTGGGCTACACGGCCGAGATGGCCCTGGCCGAGGCCGGCCGCTGTCTGCAATGCAAAAAACCCGCCTGCCGCAAGGGCTGTCCCGTGGAGATCGACATCCCCGGGTTCATCAAACAGATCACGGCCGGCGACCTTGACGAAGCCTACGCCGTGCTGCGCCAGACCAATTCCCTGCCGGCCGTGTGCGGCCGGGTCTGCCCCCAGGAGACCCAGTGTGAAGGGTCGTGCATCGTCGGCAAGAAAGGCGAACCCGTGGCCATCGGCCGGCTGGAACGCTTTGTCGCCGACACCCACCTGGCCAAGACCGCCTGCGAGACCGTCACCGGCGGCCCGGCTTGTTCCATGCCGCGCGACGACCTGAAAGTCGCCTGCATCGGCTCGGGGCCGGCCAGCCTCACCTGCGCCGGCTATCTGGCCGCCCGGGGCATCCCGGTCACGGTTTTCGAGGCCCTGCACGAGGTCGGCGGCGTGCTCGTCTACGGCATTCCCGAATTCCGCCTGCCCAAGGCCGTGGTGCGCCAGGAAGTCGAGGCCATGAAGGCCCTGGGCGTGGAATTTAAAACGAACTGGGTCGGCGGCAAGACCATCACCGTGCCCGAGCTGCTGGAGTCGGGCTACAGCGCCGTCTTCATCGGCGTCGGAGCCGGCCTGCCGCGCTTTCTGGGCGTGCCCGGCGAAAACCTCATCGGCGTGTTCTCGGCCAACGAGTACCTGACCCGGGTGAACCTCGGGCGGGCCTACAAGTTCCCGGCCACCGACACCCCGACCTTCCCGGCCAAGCATGTCGTCGTCTTCGGCGGCGGCAACGTGGCCATGGACGCCGCCCGCACGGCCATGCGCCTTGGCGCGGACAAGGTCTCCCTGGCCTACCGCCGCACCGAACACGAAATGCCGTGTCGCCGCGAGGAACTTCACCACGCCAAGGAAGAAGGCCTCGACATCCTGTGCCTGAACGCCCCG
Organism: Solidesulfovibrio magneticus RS-1; assembly: GCF_000010665.1. Classification (NCBI taxonomy): domain Bacteria; kingdom Pseudomonadati; phylum Thermodesulfobacteriota; class Desulfovibrionia; order Desulfovibrionales; family Desulfovibrionaceae; genus Solidesulfovibrio; species Solidesulfovibrio magneticus. The sequence continues at coordinate 3,867,249 of NC_012796.1, forward strand.
GTGGAATTTATCGGCGACGAAACCGGGCGGCTCAAACAAATCGTGCTCCAGCGCATGGAGCTTGGCGAACCCGACGAATCGGGCCGCTGCTCGCCGGTGGCCTGCCAGGGCGACACCTGTACCCTGGAAGCCGACATGGCCATCGTGGCCGTGGGCACCGGCGCCAACCCGCTCATCAGCCAGACCACCCCGGGCCTGGAGACCTATCGCCGGGGCTACATCGTGGCCGATCCGGCCACGGGCGAGACGTCCATTCCCAATGTCTTTGCCGGCGGCGACATCGTCACCGGCGCGGCCACCGTCATCTCGGCCATGGGCGCCGGACGCCGGGCGGCCAAGGCCATCGCCGACCGCCTGCTCGGCGGCGCGGCGACCGACATGCCACCGGACAACGCGGCGGAAGATTCCGCCGACGCGTAACAACGCGGGAAACCAACCAAGCGAGGTATCACAATGGCGCTTTTCACCAAGGAAGAAGCCCTGAACTACCATTCGGTCTGGCGCACGGGCAAACTGGAAGTCGTGCCCATAAAGCCCTGCCGGAACCAGAAAGACCTCTCCCTGGCCTATTCGCCGGGCGTGGCCCAGGCCTGCCTGGCCATCGCCGCCGATCCTGAGCTTGGCTGGAAGTACACCAACCGCGGCAACCTCGTGGCCGTGGTCTCCAACGGCACGGCCGTCCTGGGCCTGGGCAACATCGGCGCGCTGGCCGGCAAGCCGGTCATGGAAGGCAAGGGCGTGCTGTTTAAGACCTTCGCCGACATCGACGTCTACGACATCAACCTCAACACCAAGGACCCCGAGAAGATCATCGAAACGGTCAAACTCCTCGAGCCGACCTTCGGGGCCATCAACCTCGAAGACATCAAGGCCCCGGAGTGCTTCGAGATCGAGCAGCGCCTGATCGAGATCATGGACATTCCGGTGTTCCACGACGACCAGCACGGCACGGCCATCATCTCCGGCGCGGGCATCATCAACGCCCTGGAGATCGCCGGCAAGAAGATCGAGGACCTCAAAATCGTGGTCTCCGGCGCGGGCGCGGCGGCCATCGCCTGCTCCAAGTTCTATGTGGCGCTGGGCGTCGATCAGGCCAACATCGCCATGTTCGACTCCAAGGGCCACATCCACGCCGGCCGCACCGATCTGCACCCGACCAAGGCCCAGTTCGCCCAGAAAAAGGCCTTTGCCAATATGGCCGAAGCCTTCAAGGACGCCGACGTGTTCCTGGGCCTGTCCACCAAGGGACTGGTCAGCAAGGACATGGTCAAGAGCATGGCCAAGAATCCCATCATCTTCGCCATGGCCAACCCGGACCCGGAGATCCCCTACAACGACGCCAAGGAAGCCCGCCCCGACGCCATCATGGGCACCGGCCGCTCGGACTTCCCCAACCAGGTCAACAACGTCTCGGGGTTCCCGTTCATCTTCCGCGGGGCGCTTGACGCCGGCTCCAAGAAGATCAACGAGGAAATGAAGATGGCCGCCGCCAAGTCCCTGGCCGCCCTGGCCAAGGAGCCCGTGCCCGTCGAGGTCATGGACATGTACGGCGAAAAGGACGTGAAGTTCGGCATCGACTACGTCATCCCCAAGGCCCTGGACTTCCGTATGCTGGAATGGGAAGCCCCGGCCGTGGCCAAGGCGGCCATGGACACGGGCGTTGCCACCAAGACCTTGGACCTGGAACAGTACAAAAAGGACCTGCGTACCCGCATCGACGCCGCCCACAAGCGCATCAAGGACTACGTGGCTTCCTACAACTACGACTTCTAGCCGACGCCCTGCCGGGCCGGCGCAACGACAAAGCCCGCGACGGTTCGCTGTCGCGGGCTTTTTTGCGACCCAGCGGACCGGATCGGATCGGGCCGGGCCTGATCACGGCTGGCGACATCCGGGCCACCCCATGACAACAAGCAGCTGAACGGAAAAGTACATCCAGAATCCTGACGGTTATTTACTCGACATTGTGACTATACAACAACTATATTCAACATGTCTCTTTCTGTCTAAACTGTTTTCATTATACAACAATGCAAGAATGAAACGACGCCATACATTACAATTCTACCGACATAGACCAATAATCAAGCCTCTCCTCTTGCCAAAAACCTCACTTGGCCCCATACGATACAAGAAGGCTCTCAACCTTCAACACCACGGAGGCTTACGATGAAGCTTCGCGACATCCTCATTCTTGCCTTTGCCGCCTTGCTCTTTGCCGCATCCCCGGCCCTGGCCAAGAAGCACGCCGCCGTCAATCCCATAAACGCCGATTACGCCAAGGGCGTGGCCGCCGTGAACGACCGCCATTGGAACGACGGCATCGCCCTTCTGACCAAGGTCATCGACAATCCGGCCACGCCCAAGGAGCTTGTGCCCCTGGCCCTGACCAACCGGGGCACGGCCTACGCCAACAAGAAGATGACCGCCGAGGCCCTGGCCGATCTCGACAAGGCCATCAACCTCAACCCCGACTATACCGCCGCCTATTATGATCGGGCCCGTATCCTGGCCATGCAGAACAAGCACGCCGAAGCCGTGGCCGATCTGACCAAGGCCATTGAACACAGCAAGGCCGGCAAGCCCCAGGCCGTCTACTACAAGAACCGGGCCTTGAGCTACGGGGCCATGTCCAAGCTCGACGAGGCCAAGGCCGACTTCGCCAAGGCCAAGCAGCTTGACCCCAAGATCAAGATCCCCATGCACTACAAGCCTATGATGGCCCAGTAAACGACAACGCCGGCGCGAGAGGCTCAAAGGCCTTTCGCGCCGGCATGCGGCGGGATGCCGGTTCGCGCCCTGCCTAATGTCGCGTCCCTTAAAAAATACGATAGTATTTTTTAAGAAAAACAAATGGTTTTAGCTTTTTGACTACAAAACACCATAGGCGCTTTTCGCGGACGCGACACGGGAGAAGCCGGCCTCAGCCCGAGTGCTCTTTCCCCGGCTGATCGGCTAAATCCAGCCCGTTACCTCTCTCCCGGCCGGCCGCATCAATCCTGCCCGCGCCCGGTCACCCGGGCCAACACCCGCTCCAGTTCCTTGGCGTCCACGGGCTTACTCACGTAGTCGTCCATGCCGGCGGCCAGGAATTTTTCCCGGTCCCCGGCCATGGCGTAGGCGGTCATGGCCACGATGGGCGTTTTGGCCCGGTCCCCCAGGGCGGCGTTTTCGCGGATGGCCCGGGTGGCGGCCACGCCGTCCATCACCGGCATCTGCACGTCCATGAGGATGCAGTCATAGGTCGCGCGGGCAGCCTTGGCCGCCGCCTCGGCCCCGTTTTCGGCCACGTCCACGGCATGGCCGGCTTTTTCGAGCATCCGGGCAAAGCTCATGAGGCTGACGGCATCGTCCTCGGCCAGAAGCAGCCGCAAGGGCCTGGGGCCGTCCTGGGACGGCCTGACCGGCGGCTGGGCCGAAACCGGCCCGCCCGACACATGGCGGGCCAAGGGCAGGGACACGTGGAAGGACGTGCCTCGCCCGAGCTCGCTTTCCACGGCGATCTCGCCGCCCATGAGCCGCACCAGCCGGCGCACGATGGACAGCCCCAGCCCGGCGCCGCCGAACCGGCGCACATAGACGCCCTCCACTTGGCCAAACGGCTCGAAAATGACGCCCAGTTCGTCGTCGGGGATGCCGATGCCGGTGTCGGTCACGATGACCAGCAGATGGAAGGCCGCGTCGAACTGCCGGGAGGCCGGAGCGATATGCACGGACACGCCCCCGGCGTCGGTGAATTTGACGGCGTTGCCCACGAGGTTGAAGAGAATCTGCCGCAGTCTGGCCTCGTCAGCCCACAAACGCCCGGGCAGGGACGGATCGAGGGCCACGGACAGGGCCAGGCCTTTCTCCCGGGCCGGCAGGGAAAACAGGTCCATGACCGCGCCGCGCAGGTCGGCCGGGTCCACGGCTTCCTGGCGGATGACCAACCGGCCCGACTCCACCAGGGACAGATCAAGGATGTCCGAGAGCAGGCGCGTGAGCCGCTTGGAGGCCTTGACCGCGTTGTCCACGTATTCGCCCTGTTCCGCGTCGAGGTCCGTGCCGTCGAGCAACTGGAGCATCCCGAGCACGCCGTTTAAGGGCGTTCGGATCTCGTGGCTCATGTTGGCCAGGAATTCGGACTTGGAGCGGCTGGCCGCCTCGGCCGCCTTTTTGGCGGCAATGAGCCGGCGGTCTAGGCGCAGGCGTTCGATGATCCGGGCGCAGGCCTCGGCCAGGGGGCGGATCTGCTCGGCCAGGGCCGCGTCGTAACCGCCCGCCCGGTTGGCCAGGCCGATGGCCCCCACGCATTCCTGCCCATGCAGCAACGGAAGTCCCAGAAAAGCCTCAAGGGGCGGATGGCCCTCGGGCAACCGGCCGCAGCCTCCGGGGTCGCCGGTTGGTTCGTTGGCGATGACCGGTTCGCCAGCCTGGCAGGCGGCGGCCAAAAGCTCGTCCGTGGCGGCAAAGACCAGTTTGCGGGCGGTCTCGGAAGACAACATCGGCCCGGAAACCCCATCCTTGCAGCGGTCGGACACGGCCAGAAGCCGCTGGACGGGGCGTCCCGAGGCATCCTCAACGAGTTCGGCCACGAAGCCGAAGCAGCTCTTCGTGGCGGCCACCACCTCGGCCAGGGCCGCGGCAAAAATCGCTTCGGCGGACTGGCCCGAGACGTAGGCCCCCTGGATGCGGGCCACGGCCGCGGCCAGGGCGTCTTGACGGCGTTTTTCCTCGGCCGCCCGGAGCCGTTCGGTGATGTCGCGGGTAAAGACGAGGCTCGCCGGCTTGCCCTGGTGCTCGAAAGGCACGGCCACGGCTTCCACGGGGACCGAACTTCCATCCAGGCGTTGGTAGCGTAGTTCCACCAGAGGCTGACTGCTTCGGCCCTCGTTGACGCTGCGGATGCGATGCCGAACGGTTTCACGAGAATCGGGGTGGATCATGGGCAGGATGTCTTGGCCGATCAACGCTTCGGGCCTGGCGGCGCCAAACAGGCGGGCCGCCGCCGCATTGACCGAAGCGAATTTGCCCTCGCACTGGACGATGATGGCGTCCGGGGCGGACTCCACGAGCTGGCGCAGCCGTTCCTCGCTGCGGGCCAGGGCGTTTGTTGCCTCGACCCGGGCCGTGGCGTCCTCGAAAATCACGGCGAACTGGTCCGGCCCGGTGCGCATGGCCGAGACACCCAGGTGTTTTCGCAGCGGTGGGAAATAGGTCTCGAAGGATTCGGGCCGGCCGGTTTCCACGATACGCTGGTAAACGTCGAGATTGGGCGGCGCGTCCACCCCGTAGATCTCCCGCACGCTGCCGCCCGTGGCTTGCTCCCGGGAGATGCCAAGGATGGCCGCGTAGCCGGGGTTGACGTCCAGGATGCGGTAATCGACCACCTCCCCGGCCTCGTCGCGCACCATGGCCAGCAGGCACATGCCCTCGGCCATGGCTTCAAACAGGCCGTGGTAACGGGCTTCGCTGGCGGCCAGGGCCTCCTCGGCCCGTTTGCGCTCGGTGATGTCCAGGCCGTAGGCGTTGGCGTAGCCGCGGCCGGGCACGGGCTGGACGAAAAAGGCGAACAGGCGGGAGCCCACGCCGATTTCGCCGCTGGCCCGCACGCCCTGGCCAAAGGCCGCCGCCGCCAGGGGAAGCAGGGCCTGGGGCAGGGGCTGGCCCGGTGCGCCGCCCAAGGATTCCAAAAGCTCCAGGCTGGCTGGGTTGGCGTAGACAACCGTGAAGTCGGGCAGAACGCGCAGCACCGGATTGGGGTTTTCCCCCGGGAACCGGGCCATGTCGCGAAGCGCCTCCTCGGCCTGCTTGCGCTCGGAGATGTCCAGGGCGTAGGCCACGCGCGAAATCGTGGTGCCGGCGGCGTCGCGCAGGGTGGTCACTTCCACCAGGACCGGGAACCGGCTGCCGTCCTTGCGGATATGCTCGGTCTCCACCACGCCGTGGCCCGCAGCGTCAAAGCCGGCGATGGCCTGGCCGACCCGGAGCCGGTCCTCCTCGGGGATGAGCTGGAAGAGCGGCTTGCCCAGGAGTTCGTCCGGTTCATAGCCCCGCTGTCGGGCAAAGGCCGGATTGACCTCGATGAAGGTGTTGTCCTTGGCGTTGACATGGGCCAGGCCGAACTCGGCGCTTTGAAACACCCGGTCCCAGCGCCGGGCCTGTTCTTCCAGGCGGTTGCGCTCGGTGACGTCGCTGGCCACCTCCAGGAGGGAGACCGGCCGGCTGGCCGCGTCGCGGTTGAGCACCCAGGTCACGGCCAGATCAATGGGCCGGCCGTCCTTGGCCCGCTTGCGCAGTTCCCCGGTCCAGCGGCCTTTTTGCAGCAACTCCTCCATGATGACCGGGACCGGCTGGGGAAACTCGGTGGACAGCAGCTCCCAGGAGACCTGACCCAGGGCTTCTTGCGGGGCGTAGCCGAAAAGCTCCTGGGCGCCGGTGTTCCAATAGGTGATCCGGCCGTCGAGGTCACGCACCATGACCGGGGCGAGATCCAGGAGCCGGGCCTTTTCGCGCAGTTCCTCGGTGCGCCGGGCCACCAGCGCTTCCAGTTCGGCCTGGCCCCGGCGCAGCACCGCCTCGGCCTCCTTGAGCGCCGTCACCTCGCCAAAGGTCAGCACCACGCCGTCCACCGCACCCTCGGGCGACCGGAAGGGATAGACCCGCAGGACAAACCAGCGGCCGTCCTCGCAGCGCACCTCGCGTTCGATGATCCCGGCTCCGGCCAGGACCTGCCGGCAGTCATCGAGCAGGCGCGAGGCCTCGAACGTGGTCTTGATATTGACTATGGGCCGGCCGAGGTCGGTTGGCGCGAAATGAAACAGGCAGGTCGTCGCCGGAGTGAAGCGCGCCACGGCCAGCGAGGCGTCCAGGACCAGGGTCGGGACGTTGGTGGCGGCCAGGAGGTTTTCCACAAAGCCCCGGGCCTTGGCCAGTTCATCGACTTTGTGCTGGAGCTCGGCGTTGACGAAATTGAGTTCCTCGTTGAGCGACTGGAGTTCCTCGCGCGAGGCGTCCATCTCTTCGTTAGAGGATTGCAGCTCCTCGTTGGCCCCGACCAGCTCCTCGTTGGCGGCGCGCAGCTCCTCGGTCAGGGTTTCGTAGCGCGACACGGCCCGGCCCAGGTCGTCGCCCAGACGCTCCAAAGCCGTCTCGTAGCGCACGACCAGCTCGACCTGCTCGGGCGGCGGCGAAGCGGTCGGCGCGGCGGCCGGCCCCGCGGGCTGGGGTTCGAAGACGAGCAACGTATAGGCCTGCCCGCCCCAGGCGTCGGTCACGGGCAGGCCGCGCACCAGCACGCCGCCGGCAACGCCAGGCAGGGCGGCCGGCCCAGCCGCTTGCTCGCCGCCGTCCCGGGCCACGGCGGCCAGCACCTCGCGCACGGCCGGACGCAGGGTTTTTTTCACGAGTTTGCCCAGGGACAGGCTCGGCTCGCCCGGAGCCAGCTCCAAAAACGCATTGAGATCGCCCACAAAGCGCACGATCTGTTCCTGGGGTGTCACCAGCACGGCCGGCGGAGCATAGCGGGCCAGAAGCGAGGCCTCGGCCAGCCCTTCATGGTTGGGAGCGACGGTCCGAAGCGGCGCGTTGTCGGGCTGGGCCAACGCCGGCGGGGGCACGAACCGCGTGGGCGACGGCACGGCGGCCGTGGCCGGCATGCGCCGAAACAGTCGCCAGGACTTGTCCACGGTGGCGAAAAAAGCCTGGGCCGAACCGATGGCCTCGGCCGGCCCCAGGAGCAGATAGCCGCCGGGACGCAGGGCATGGGCAAAAAGCGACAGCACCTTGGCCTGGGCTTCGGGATTCAAGTAAATCAGAAAATTGCGGCAGACGATCAGATCCATGCCCAGAAAGGGCGGGTCGCGCAACAAGTTGTGCACGGCAAAGACCATGGATTCGCGCAGCTGCCGGGCCATCTGGCAGGCGTTGCCGCTTGGGCGGCAAAAGGCCTCGCGCCGGCCCGGGGACAGGGCGGCGGCATGGCGGGCGTGGTAGACGCCCCGCCGGGCCGTTTCCAGGGCCTTGGCGTCGATGTCGGTGGCGAAAAGCTTGATCGCCCGCTGGCCCTCCCGGACCTCGGGACGCTCGGCCAGAAGCATGGCCAGGCTGTAGGCTTCCTCGCCGGTGGAACAGGCCGCCGCCCAGACCCGCATGACTTCCCCGGGTTCCAGCCGGCCCAGAATGTCGGGCAGGGCCATGTTCTCGATCAGGGCAAAGGCTTCGGGATCGCGGAAAAACGCGGTGACGCCGATGAGCATGTCGTCAAAAAGCCGGGCCAGTTCCTCGGGATCGTCGGCCAGGCGGTCGGCGTAGTCGGCCAGGCTCGGGCTTGCCGCCAACATCATGCGTTTCTTGCAGCGGCGCATGAGCGTGCCGCTCTTGTAGTCCTGGGCGTCGTGGTTGGCCAAGGCGGCCAGCAGTTCCCGCACCCGCCCCAGTGCCGCATGGTCCGACTCCGTCTGGCGCGGGTCCGTCTGGACGGCCGGCCGGCCGCCTGGAACGCCACAACCCAGGTCGGACCAATAAGCGGCCAGGGCCGCCCCCATGGCGGCCGGCGGCAGGACCGCGTCAGGCACCGCGCCGCTCCACGGCCCGGCAAACGCGCCCGGAAGCTCCTGCGCGTCACCGGCGGCCAACACCAGTCCCCCGGCGGCCCGCACGGCCCGCACGCCGGCCGTCGCGCCGCCGTCCAGCAGGACCGCAGCCGCGCACGGCCCGCACTCCCGGGCCAGGGAGGCGAAAAACAGATCAGCGGGGTCATCGGCCAGCCCCGGCGAATGTTGCCGCAACTGGTCGCCGGCCACGGTCCAGCCGTCGCCGGCCAAGCCCAGGTACACCACTCCCGGCGAAAGCCTCGCTCCGCTTTCTGCCGCAACCACGGACGGCCGGCCCGGCCCAGCCAGGGCGGTCAGGTCCCAAGGCCCCGGCCCGGTCGCCAGCACCACCACGGCTGCGGGGCAGTCAGCGGGCAGGGCAGCCAAAAAAAACCCGAGGCGCCCGCCATCCCCGACCACGACCCCGGCTACGGGGAAACCCGTGCCGCGTCCTTCCTCCCCATCGACCGACAAGGCAACGACCATGGAAATCCCCTCTGCCCGCTCACGCACGCCCCAAAGGCTCCGAACCGGTGACGGAGCAACCATCTTCCGTCATGGTTCTTACAGCCATTATTAGCACCACGAGGACATGTGGGCAACACCCTCCGCTCCGGGCAACACTCCCCAAGCGAGCGCAACAACGCCCCGCAACGCCAGCCTGCCGTCCTCGGCGAAATACCCGGGCAAAGTCCCTGCGCCAGCACTGCGGTGGTCCAGACGTTCGCGCCCTCCCGGGCGGGACGGACAATGCAGTAAACGGCCAAATCCCGCGAACCCAATATCCACTTTACGGAATCCCAAAAGCGTGTACAATGGGACTTGATTCCTACCAGAACACTCTGTATACCGCCGACTCCAATTTGAATTCATTGAGAGGAAATCCATGGAAGAGTATCTGCAAAGCGCCCTGGAGATCGTCAAAGCCCAGGCCGGCTCGCGTCCCATGACCGAGGAAGAAATTTTGAGCATGGTCAAATCCGTGGCCAGCGGCATTGCCGCCTTGACCACGGGCCAGCCTGTCCTCGGACAGGAAGAAGCGGCCGCTCCCGGCATGGACCCCAAGAAGTCCATTAAGGAAGCCTCCATTGCCTGTTTGGAGTGCGGCAAATCCTTCAAGGTCATCACCCGCAAGCACCTGGCCTCCCACGGCCTGACTCCCGAGGAGTACCGGGCCAAGTACGGCTTTAAAAAGACCCAGGCCCTGGCCTGCAAGTCCCTGGCCCGGGAACGCCGGGCCAAGATGAAGGACATGAAGCTCTGGGAACGCCGCCAGAAGCCGGAATAGCCCGCCCCTGCCCGGGCGCGGCCCTCTCGCCGGCACAAGGACCGGCCGTCCCCCAGGGACGGCCGGTCTTTTTTTTGTGGTCCCGCCCGGCCGGCAATCCTCGCGGCCCTTGCCCTGGCGCGGCCCTCTCGCCTATCCTGGGCCAGTCTCGCCCTACGCCCGCGACACCGGGCTGGCGACGACGCGGGGCAGCGCCCGACTCGTGCCGCGTCCACGAAAAGCGTATAGGGCATTTCGTAGGCAACATCTAAAAACCATACGTTTTTCTTAAAAAATACCCTCGTATTTTTTTCGGGACGCTCCATGAGGCTGTCGTCCCCCGGCCAAGCGTCGGATTTGTCAGAAAACGCCCCTGCCCCGGCTTTGCCGCCACACCGGGAGGAACCGCCGTGCCCCACTGGTTTTCCTGCCGCCTGCGCCAGGCGGAAGAGCTCCTTTCCCGCGTCCACGAACCCGAGGCCGTGCTGGAGCTTCTGGCCATCATCGAAGCGCCGCCCCTGGAATATGACACCGTCAGCCGCATCTCCCTCTACGCCGAAACCCTGCCCAAGGCCGAGGAGCATCCCTTCACCCCAGGCGAGCGCCACATGCATTTCCTGTGGGACGCCTTCGACAAGCTGCCCCTGTCGCTTATCGTACCCTTTGCCATCCCCTTTCGGCGGCTGCTGGCCCGGCGGCTGTTCGGGGCCTGCGGGGCGGCCTTTACCGCCGAGGAAAACGTGCGCTTCAACTTCGCCCGGCTGCTGCGGGTGGGCGAAGGCGTGTTTTTAAACCGCAACGTCTATCTCGACGCCAAGGGCGGCGTGACCCTGGGCGACGGCGTGGCCCTGGCCGAGGACGTGCGGGTTTTCACCCACAGCCACGGCGAAGCCTCGCACATCGAGCGCATTTACCGGCCGGTGGCCGTTGGCGACTACGCCAAGGTCTACGCCGGAGCGATCCTGCTGCCGGGCGTGACCGTGGGCCGGCAGGCCATCGTGGCCGCCGGCTCCCTGGTCGTCCACGACGTGCCCGACGGCATGGTGGCGGCCGGACGGCCGGCCAAGGTCATCCGGGAGCGGCGCACCGAAGGCCGCGACGGGGCCGACCTCGAACACATCTGGCTCTTCTGACCCGCGCCCCAACCCCCATCCAACAGGAGTCCGCCGATGCACATGCAGGATCTGCACAAGCTCATGCAAAGCCTCGCCGAGGTCAACGCCAAGGATGTCTGCGAGATCTGGCAGGCCATCGAGGCCAACAAGTCTGGTAAACACGTCAAGCACGACGTCGGCGGCTGGCACTCCGTGGACGGCCAGACCTTTTCCATCGAGATCGGGATATTAAACAGCGGCGGCCGGATGCTGCGCCTGCACATCGGCCCGGACGGCAAGTTCGACGGCGCGGTGCTTTTGCCCGACATGGACTGAGCGTCCCTTCAAAAAAAACGATAGTATTTTTGAAGGGACGCGACACTACTGCAAAAGGATGCGCGACTGCCCCGGAGGCGGGGCCGCATTCCAGAAGGCGGCGTCCAGGGTCAGGCTTGCCTCGGCTTGGCCCGCGCCCAACGGGTCGATGACCCGGATGATGACCTTTGGCGCGCCGCCGGCCGGCGGCAGCCAGGCGGCCAGCAAGCCCACGGTGCGGGCCTTGCCCGGGGCCGAGCCGGTGCGCAGGATCGACCGGTCCGGCCCGTCGGCCTGATCCTGGGCCAGGGCGGCCACGGCGGCCAGATCGGCCGGTTTTTTGAGCGCCGCCCACAGTTCCCGGATGCGGTTTAACCGCACAACACTCCCGGGCGCGTCCGGCTCCTGGCGCATGTCCGGGGTATCGACCAAAAGCGGATGGTTGGTGTGGGCCGTGAACGCCTCGCGCGCCATGACCTCGATCTTCCAGGCCTGGCCCGAGGATTCCAGCACGGCCACCTCATGGGCGTCGGCCACGATGGCGAAAATGGGGCGCACGCCGGCCAGCAGGTCCTTGGCGGCCACCACCTCGCGCACCGTGGCGAACCGCTCCAGCATGGGCCGCACCGGATAGACCAGGCCGCCGGCTTGGGTGCGCCTTTTGCGCTCGGCGCGCGGGATGGAACCCACCGCCGCCGTGATCACGGCCAGCCCCTTTTCGTTGACGCCGCCGACCATGGTCGGCTGGCCCGTGCCCGTGGACAGCATGGCCATGACCTTGTGGCCGTACTTGGGCGTCACCAGGGCAAACGAGGTCGGATGGCCCGGCGGATAGTCGCGGTTTTTGACCAGCAGGGAACCGCCGCCGGCCACGTCAGAACCGTTTACCGCCCACAGGGTGCAAGCCCGTACAGCTTGGGGCAGGGCCAGGACGGCCAACACCAACAGACAGGCGACGACCAGGAAACGGAAGCCTTGAACCATGAAACCCTCGCAACGACGTTGGGGTTTGGCTGGCCGGGGTGCCGTGCTTTGGCCGTAGTCATCGCCCCTTGGCGAGATCGTTGAGGTAGCGCAGGCGCTCCTGGGTGTTTTGCAGGATGTAGGCGCACATGTGGGCGCGCTCCAGGATGTAGGCGTTGGCCGAGGCGTCGTTTAACCGCTCGGGCGTCAAAAGCGGCAGCGCCATGGATTTGTACCGGGCGTCGACATACTGCGGCGACATGTAGGTCTTGGCCGCCGTCAGGAACTCCCGGCTTCTGGCCACGGCCTTGCGCTGGGTCTCCTGGTCGTTGGAGCCAAGGGCCATGGCCCCGGTAATGCGGGCCGCCACGGCGCACTGGCACAGTTCATCGACCAATTGGCTGCGGGCCGCCGCCGTGTACCGCGCCCCGGGCGGCGGCGCGACCCGGCCATCGGCTTTCTGGGCCAAGGCCCCTCCCGGAACGGCCAACCCGCCCATGACCGCCAGCAGCAACCACGCCGCCATTGCCCTGATCTTCATGCTCCGCCCCTTTTGCCGACTGATGCCGTCGGCCTAGCAATGCCGCGTCGGCTTGTCAAAAGGGGCGGCCGTCTCCCTCCCCCTCCCCGTAAGAACGCAGAGGCCGGAAAAAGAAAAAAACGGAAATGATGCATGGAGGGCGCGCTGCGGATGTGGTAGTCGGGGTGCACCATGCAAAATGTCCTCATGCTGCACCCGCCGTTGCCGTTGTCGTTTTGGAGCTTTCGCGAGACCCTGGCCATGACCGGAAAAAAGGCCCTGCTGCCGCCCCTGGGCCTGCTGACCGTGGCTGCCCTTTTGCCCAGGGATTGGAACATCCGACTGGTCGATCTCAATGTCCGGCCGCTGACCGAGGCAGACTGGGACGACATAGATTTGCTGTTCGTTTCTGGCATGTTGGTGCAGCGCGAGAGCCTGTTGCGGCTGTTGCGGGAGGCCAAGGCCCGGGGCATCCTCACGGCGGCCGGCGGGGCCTACCCCACCACCGCGCCCGAGGAAGTGCTGGGGGCCGGTTGCGATTTTCTCATCCAGGGCGAGGGGGAAACCACCATCCCGGAGTTGGTGGCCGCAATCACGGCCGGCCAGACAAGCGGCCGGTTCGTCTGCACGGACAAGCCCGCCCTGGCCGACTCGCCCCCGCCCCGCTACGACCTCATCGCCCCGGGCGATTATGAATCCCTGTCCCTGCAAACCTCCCGGGGCTGTCCTTTTGCCTGCGAATTCTGCGACATCGTCAGCCTGTTCGGCCGGGTCCCACGCCACAAGACGCCGACTCAGGTCATCGCCGAGCTGGAGGCCATCCGCCAGCTCGGCTTCCGGGGCACGGTGTTCGTGGCCGACGACAACTTCATCGGCAACCGTCCCCGGGCCGTGGCCGTGCTCGAGAGCATCATCGAATGGCAGGCACGGCACGGCGAACCCTTTGATTTCATCACCCAGGCCTCCATCAACCTGGGCCAGGACGCCCCGCTGATCGACTTGCTGACCGCCGCCAATTTCTCCTATGTTTTCGTGGGTATCGAATCCCCGGACAACGATGTTTTGACCGCCGCGCGCAAGCACCAAAACGTGCGCAACCCGCTATTGGACTCCCTGCGGGCCATCAACGCCAATGGCCTGAGCGTCATCGGCAGTTTCATCCTGGGCATGGACGGCGAAAAGGCCGGGGCCGGCCAGCGGATGCGGGCCTTTGCCGAGGCGGCGGATTTGCCCTGGGTCATGGTCAACGTGCTGCGCGCCCTGCCGCTCACCGCCCTGTGGGACCGGCTCAAGGCCGAAGGCCGACTCCATGACGGCATCGAGGAAAGCGGTTGGGACGCCCTGACCAATTTCACGCCCCAGCGCCCCATCGAGGCGATCTTCGCCGAACAGCTCGCGGCCCTAAGCGCCCTGTACGCCCCAGGGGCCTACCTGGGACGGGCGTTTCGGGCCACGCTGGCCATGCGGCCGACCCGTTCTTCCAGACCAGGGGCCGCGCCCAAGAAGAAAGCCGACCCCGACCTGGCCGTGCCCCAGAAAAACCCCAGCCCGGACGTCATGCCGCTTATGCGCCTGATCTGGCGGCAGGGCCTGGTCGGGGAGGCGCGCTGGCAGTTCTGGCGCCAGCTGGCCCTCGTCGCCTGGTGCAATCCCAGCCGGTTGCGGCGCTATATCGTCCTTTGCGGCATGGGGGAAAACCTCTATTCCTTCGTGCGCCACCTGCGCGCCCAGGCCGAACGCAGACGGTGCGCCCCGCCCAGTTCCCAGCCCCAGGGTAAGGCCCCTGCCGGGCCCGTGTCCTCGCCGACGGCCTAGGGACGTTGCCGTTGCCTTTGCTGCCCAGGCCTTGGCCGCCATGGGCAGGGCTTGCGCCGCGCCAGGAAAGAGCGAGGCCGCCTCGTGCAACCCCATCGTTTCGACATGTTGTCGTTCAGGCTATTTCGTCAGACCGAAAAACCATTCCCATCCGCCAAAACAGCGCGCTCACCAACTTGTCGAGCAACAAGGCAAGGATAAACAGCACCCAGAGCAGCACAACAAGCGGCATCTTGACGCAATGGATGAAAACGGTATTGAGAACAACATACCGATCCGGCAAGAGATACTCGTACACACGCACATAAAGGCTGGCCAGACTGGCCTCGGGCAAGCCGCCATGCCGTGCCGCCCAATAGATTGCATAGAGCATGGCAATCGTTGCCCCGAGTCCCAGTCCACCGAGGACGCAGAATCTCACGATCACGGCCGTTGACCCGAGGATAGTGCAGGCGATCCGAAGCATGTCCTTGTTTACGCTATGCTGTCGAGACTGAACAGGGGGTATCACGAGGCGGGGTGCAGCCATGGCTGCACCAAAATGAAGCCGATCCCCCTCGGCCGCTTCCCATCCCTGCGGGCCTGGGCTATTTCGACTCACCCCGTTTCGTTTCAAACCGGGGTCATACGGGGGGCAACATGGCGCAGACAAAAGAAAAAGGGGCCAGCTTTTCAGCTAACCCCTTGATTTCTTATGGTGCCGAGGGAGAGAATTGAACTCCCGACACGGGGATTTTCAGTCCCCGATATATAGCTTCACTCCAGTTCACAAGAAGTCATGAAACCCTTGACTTACGACGGCTTAAGTCCCATCCTCTCTTCACTGGCATTCACTTGTCCATCCCTCGTTTCACTGCAAAAGGATGGATAGGGGATGGACAACTTTTCGGGGGATGGACATGGCGACGAAATGGCTTGGAACAAATTTCCCTGGTGTCCGGTTCCGCGAACATCCGACCCGCAAGCATGGTGTCCAGAAAGATAAGTATTTTGCCATCTATTATAAGGTGGACGGAAAGCGCCGGGAAGAATCGCTGGGATGGGCAAGCCAGGGCATGAGCGCCGCCAAGGCGTCCCAGGTGTTAGCCAAACTCAAGGAAGCCGCCAGGACCGGCGAGGGGGCTACCAGCCTTGCCGAAAAGCGCAAGTTGGCTGAAGCCAAGCGCGAGGAAGAGCGCCAGCAGGAAGAAGCCCGCGCCCGGGAAAACATCACCTTCGCGGACTACTGTGCCAACGACTACCTCCCTCTGGCCCGCGTCACGAAAAAGCCCGAGTCCATCCGCAAGACCGAAGAGCACGTCAAGAACTGGCTCGGCCCCGTAGTCGGTCGCCTGCCGCTCAAAAACATCCGCCAGATGCACATGCAGAAGGTGCTTTTGGCGATGGCAAACGCCGGCCGGTCACCCCGCTCCATCCAATACGTTTTCGCCACGTTCCGGGCCATCTGGAACCACGCCCGCAACAACGGCTTCGTCCAGGTTCAAAGCCCGACCAAAGGCGTGGCCCTGCCCAAGGTGAACAATGAGCGCAAGCGGTATCTGAGCCGGCCCGAGGCAGACGCCCTGCTGGCCGAACTCGCTACCCGCAGCCCGCAGACACATGACCTCGCCTTGCTGTCCCTGGACACTGGTATGCGCTTCTCTGAGGTCACGGGCCTGACCTGGGGGTGCGTGGACCTGGACAAGGGACGAATCGACATCCTCAACGCCAAGGGCGAAAAGGACCGCGCCATCCCCATGACCGCCAGGGTCAAGGAGCTTTTCGAGTCCATGACGCCGGGCGCGTCCAACGAACTGATTTTCAAGAGTCGCGTGGGCGGGCAGATAGGCAAAATCTCCAAGTCCTTCGACCTTGCCGTGGAAAAGCTTGGCCTGAACAAAGACGTGGACGATCCCAAGCAGATTTTCAGCTTCCATTGCCTGCGCCATACCTGTGCAAGCTGGCTCATCGAGGCCGGGACCGACCTCTATGTGGTGCAAAAGACCCTAGGGCACTCCACGCCCGTGGTCACGCAGCGCTACAGCCACGTTGCCGACGCCTCCATAGCCAACGCCTTTCGGGCCATGGAAGCCGACACGGCCAAGGCCCAGCCCGGCAAGAAGGTGATAAGCTTGGGTGATCGGTGACGCTGCCGCCTACCGCCAGAAATTGACTTTTCGCATTTACGGGCGGTAAACCTCTCCTGGGGAGAACAGCACTATGGCGCTAGTCATCAAGGGCATACTCGGGGAGAGCCGGGAGTATTACCGCAACCTCAAGCGGCAAAACGTCGGACGCCTCCTCATAAATCCAAGAGGCTCTCTATACCGCAAGAAGGAAGGGGAAAGCACCTTTGTCTATCTTCGGCGTCTAGAGAATGGAGCCACGCGGCATATCTACATCGGGCGGGAAGATTCACCCCATGCCGCCGTCACGACCCATGGCGTTGCCATGCACAGCAAGGCCGTAAGTGCTCTCCGTGAGGCCAAGGCCGGCATGAAGGAACTTGGGATGTCCAGCCAAGAAATCAAGACCGAAGATTATTTCCCCGTCGTCCAGGAGCTATTCCAAACCATGGCCGACGCCGGCTTGTGGGACGAAGGCATGACGCTGGTCGGCTCCTGGTGCTTCAAGGTCTATCAGAACTACTGCGGCGTGGAGTTCTTCCCGGAGCGAACCCTTGACGTGGATTTTGCTATGCGCCTCCCCTACCGAGGTAAGAAGGTCAACCTGGGCGACATGCTCAAGAGTCTTGGCTTCGAGGAGGTCATAAACCATGCGGATGGGACGGTTTTTTACCGTAGCGGCGAACTGTCCGTGGAGTTCCTCAAGGACCGGGTAGGCGACGGACGGGCACGCGGCGGCGTGTACGAAGCCGACATTGGCATTGCCCCGGTTGCCGTGCCCTACATGCGTGTCCTGCTGACCAACCCCATGGAGATCAAGGCCCGCGACCTCGGCCGGGTGGTGGTGCCGTCCATGGCCGCTTTCTTTCTCCACAAGCTGCTGGTGGCCTCGGAACGCCGGAAGGAAGACAAACGCGTCAAGGACTACCGACAAGTGGAAGCCATCGCCAAGGCCATCCTGGCCGATCCTGCCATGGTCGAAGACGTGCAGCGCATCGCGGGTGGCCTGCACAAGAAGTGGGTGAAGAAGCTTGTGACCTCGGCCATGAAGGGCGAAGCGATACTTGACGCCACAGGCGCGGTCTTGCGTCGGGCGGGAATCGTCGAGACGGCATAGCCCGGCAGGACCAAAACCATGGACCAATCCGACCTCCTGCAAGTCATCTATCTGGTGCTGCTCCTGGCGGTCATCGTCGCCATGCGATGGTGGCCGGGGCTGAATCATCGGAAGTTCGATTGGCGGCTGTTCAAGGGCGAAGATAAGCGAGATAAATAAGCAATTTCGCCATGCTGGGCAGACAGAAAGAGCAGCATGGCCGTATTGCCCGCAGGGCGGCGGCTGGCGCGTTTTTGTCCACAGGGTGCCCCGAACTATGGACCGAGGCCCAAAAGCCCTCCAGTGGGCAGCATGGAGCGTTGATTTTGAAGAAAAGGCCGTCGAATGGCGGCGGCCAGGAAATAAAGCGGCCCTGGCTTGGAGCAGCGCACACCTTGCCAGGGCCTGACCATCAACCGCACTATTGAGATGCGATCATGGCTGACCCGCGTTTACCGTTTAATCCTGCCGACGACAACCGAACCCTTCTCGCCGCCCTCAACCAGTTGGAGCGGGACATTGACGCCTTGCACAATCTCGGCGGCTTCCTGCTTTCCGCCGAGCGAGTCCGCACCAACGGCGCGGACTACGAAGAGCTTGGCAGCGTCGTGCGCGGCCTTGCCAGCGCGGCGGCAAACAGCTTCCAACGTGTTTGGGGCCTGACGGTTCCGCCAGTGCCCGTGAAGCCCGCCAGGGCGTAGGCTTTCGCATCTTCCCCGGCCAGCCCCCGCGCTGATCACGCGAGGGAAGCGGGCGGCAGTCCTCCCGCCGCCCCTGGCCGGGATCTTCCAGGGAGGCACCAGGGAGGAAAGATATGAACATTGAAGAACTGGAATCGCGCTTGGCCAAGGCCGATTATACTGACCTGGAAAGGTTCTTTGAGGAGACAAAACAACTCGGCTATGATGGGGTCTACGACCAAGAGAGGCTGCAACTTTTCAGCCGAATGGAAAATCTCTTTGTTGATCGCGCTAAAGCCCTTACTACCGACGCTGGTGTAGACGACGAAACGAAGAGCCGCCTTCGCCATTTGATTATATTAATCCGGGTTTGGGTAGAGCAGAATCGCGGCTTTGAACCTGTTTCGCGATTGTCTCCAGAGGAGGGTACACATTTTTCGACCGCGTGGGATGAGGCTGTCCTGCCTTCCATTAAAAAGAAATTGGCTGTTCTCGAAGCATATGAACCGAAGAATGATCTGCAAGCCCTTGAGCGCCGAGCTGACGAAATCGAGATATGGAAAGGTCAGCTAGAGGATATATTAACACGCCGTGGCGAGGTTGTGGCTTGTCCTGAGCAAAATACAGGTAGCCAGAACGCCTCCGCAAGCGTGCCTGACAGTTCAACTGGCAATAGTGTTATTGCGGCTAAGGCCGCAGCATGGGAAGAAATCAGCATCATTTTCGTCAATGACCTTGCTATTGAAATTCACTGCGGAGGGAAAATAACAAACAAGACTTTTGATGAAATCGGGTTCTCCGACGGAAGGCGGAAAGATGAGCCGAATATGTCATGGCTCTTGCTCAAACAATTTGCCAACAAACGCGGCGAACTTCTTCCGGTCAAGGACATCAGCAAGAATGTTTCAGTCCTCCGTAAGGCGATAAAGTCTATTTTTCCCCACCTCCCGGGCGATCCTATTGAGTACAACCAAGGACGCCGAGCGTACATCGCCGCTTTCGCCGCAAGCAGCCGCATTGCCCCCGAGTAGGCCGCCGAATTTTCGGCCGAAAGTTCGGTTTCTTCAAAAACAGTTTTCTCCAGCATTGGCGGGTTCTTGCTTCGCCATATTTTCTGTTTTCCGCGATTCCCGCTGAATTTTCACCGGTAAGGGCATCAACCTTTTTGAAGGAGTCTGATGCCCATGGAAAACACCGTCCTCTCAATCAACTGGGGTGAAATCCTCCCCCGAGAAACCGGCCTCTTCTTTCGGCATCGCTGGCCCGAGTATGCCACCCGGTACGGCCTGCCCTTTTCGCGGGGGACTCTTCAGAACCTCGACAGCGAAGGCCGCGGCCCCGAAGCTGTCGTGGTCGCCGGCAAGGTCGCCTACCATCGCGAATCGCTGGTGGAGTTTCTGAACGCGCTGCCGGTCACCCGCCCGTCCAAGAAACGCGTGGGGGCGGCTGCGTGAAATTGCAAAAGCAGAGCGCCGCTGGCCCGGGTAAGGTCACGGCGGCGCTCAAGAACAGCATCGGCAACTTCGTCAGCTATGTCGAAATGAGCATAGCTATCTGCCTGCCCATCGTCAACGTCACTCCCTGGGCGATTCTGACCGTGGCCCTGGTGGCCCAGGAGGTGGCGCGATGAACCACCTCGCAAACGCACGGGCCGCCGCAGTCCTGGACCTGATCATCGCCGCCGGCGGGCTGACCCTCGACGGCTACGGCATGGGCCGCCTGCGCTTCGACGCCGGCGCTACCTCCCGCCAAGTGGAAGACATCATCGAGCGCTTGGCTGCTGACGGCCTGATCGTGGTCGAGGCCAAGGCCGGCCGCGTCACGGTGGAGCCGGCTGGAGGTGCGCGATGAGCCAAGAAGTCTACCTCGCCAACCCCATCGCGCCGGGAGCCGAGCAAACGCTAGAAACGCTGTTTTTACTCGAAACCTTCGGGGCCTTGACCACAGCGGAACTGCAAAAGTTCGGAATCGCCGCCCCGCAAGCCCGTGTCCATGACCTGCGCCACAAACACGGCTTCTTGGAGCGCATCAAGACCGAGATGGTCATGGTGCCGCACCATGACGGAAAGATTCACAGGCTAGGCCGCTATGTCCTCGTGGCGGCTACGGATGGCCTTGGAGGTGCGGCATGATCGTTAAAACCCACACTGCGGTCTTCCGCTCCACCGTTCCCGGCCGCCTGTCCAAACGGTTCGACAAATCACCGGACGGGGGGCTTGAGAAACAGCCCGGTGGGCAACTGGTCCAGGGAACCTACCAACCCATCGCCGTCGAGGGGCCTGCTGCCATGGTAGACTTGCTCGGCAAGCTGCAAGGAAGCGATGCCATGTGCTTCGGGACAGCCGGCGGCGGCAAGCGGCCCATCTACAGCCGGGACGCCGCGCCTGACGCCGATGCCCTGACGCGGACTAAGGACCGCTTCGACTGGCCCGAAGGCCCGGGCGTCATGCTTCTGGACAACGACATCGACCCGCGCCCCGGGGCGCTCCAGTTCGACATGGACGGCTTCCGCGCCGCCTTGCTGCGAGCCTGCCCGGGGCTTGGCGAAGCGCCTGCGGTCTTTGCGCATAGCGCGTCGAGCTTCATCTACGACACCGACACGGATCGCTGCTTAAAGGGCGAAGGCGGCCACCACGCCTACGTGTTCGTGAAGGACGCCAGGGACATCCCCCGCGCAGGGAAAGTCTTGGCGGATCGCATCTGGCTCGCTGGCCTTGGCTACTGCATCGTCGGCAAGGACGGCAAAATCCTCGACCGCTGCTTGATCGACACGTCGGTATGGCAGCCGTCGCGGCTGTGCTTCAGCGCCGGTGCGTCTTGCGGGGGCGGGCTTGAGCAGCGCCGCCCCCAGCCGGCGGTCATCAACCCCGACGCCACGCCGCTGGACACGAAAGCCCGGCTGCCCGAATTGAGCGCTGAGGAGAAGACCGAGGTGGCCCGACTCAAGGCCGAGGCCCGCAAGGAGGTCGAGGCGGAGGCGGCCGAGGTCAGAAGGCTGTATGTCGCGTCCCGGATCGCCGAGTACCGGGCGCGTCCAGGAGCGGCGTCAGAAGAGGACGTGCCCGACGCGGTGCTCGAACGGCAATTCCGCCGGGCGGTCGAAGATAACGAGCTGTTCTCGGACTTCCTCCTCCACTGCCAGGGCGGCGACACCATAACCGTGGGGGAGGTTCTTCGGGACCGGGAGAAGTGGGATGGTGCCCGCTTCTGCCATCCGACCGAGCCGACTTACGGCAATGACGACCGCATCGCCTGGGCGGACCTGCGCCCTGGGCGTCCGCCGACCATACACAGCTTCGCCCATGGCGGGTGCGTTTTCCGGCTCTTCCCGTACCAAGAGATTGCCCGGCTTCAGGACGGGGGACTGCCGGCTGTCGTCGAGCAAGCTGAACGGGTGCTCGCCAGGGATGGCGAAACCTTCCAGCGTGCCGGATTGTTGGTGCGCGTTGTCGGCGGCATGGCGGTTCAGCTCAAACCCTCTGTTCTCCGGAACAGCCTCGAGAAGCTGCTCCGGTTCGAAAAATGGAGCGGCACACACAAGAGGTACGTGGCCAAGGACTGCCCCGACGAGGTTTCCCGCCGGTTAATAGAAGGGCATGGCACATGGCGATACGTCCAGGAGCTTCATGGCGTCGTGCGCGGACCTATCCTGCGGCCGGACGGCACGGCCTTGGCGAGCGCCGGGCATGATGAAGCGACTGGATTGTTGATCACCGGGGATGACCAGGAGTGGCCGACCATTCCGGCGAAGCCGACGCGGGACCAAGTGCGGACTGCACTGGCGGAACTGCTCGAGCCTTTTGGGCTTTACAAATTCGCCAGCCCGTTGGACGCGGCGGCGTGCCTGTGCCTGCTGTTGACCGCCGTGCAACGCCCGATCCTGCCGACCGCGCCGGGCTTTATCGTCGAGGCTTCCACCCCAGGGACCGGCAAAACCAAGCTGGCCCAAGCCGTTGGCTGGCTTGGAGGCGCGGCAGTCCCGGCGTCCCCGTGGGCTGACAATGCCGAAGAGCAGCGAAAAAACCTCGTCGCGGCGCTGCGCGGGGCCCCCCATACGCTGCTCTTTGACAACATAGACCGGCCCCTCGGAGGGGCGGCTCTCGCCGCCGTCTTGACCGGCAGCACTTTCGAGGACCGGCTGCTCGGCGCGTCGGACAGGGTGACCGTACCGACGAACACCGTCCTCATCTTCAGCGCGAATAATCCGGAAGTCTTGGACGACGTGAACCGCAGGCTACTGCGTATCAGGATTGAGCCCGGCTGCGAGAACCCGCATGAGCGACCTTTTCCGTTCGATCCTGTGGCGCGAGTGCGTGAAAGGTGGCTTGCGCTGCGTGTTGCCGCGTTGACGGTCATGCGGGGCTTTTACGCAGCCGGAGCCCCGCGACAGGAGGGCAAGGCAGTCGGCTCTTACGAAGAATGGGACAACATGATCAGGCAATGCGTCTGCTGGATCAATAACGATGGGCTTTGTGAATGGGGCCTCGACGACCCGGCCAAGTGCATCGAAGCAAATTGGGCGGCCGATGCGGGAACCCGGCGGCTCGGGACTGTTTTGAAGGCCTGCCGCGTCCTCTTTGGCGACGCCTCGTTCAAGGCGAGCGACATCATTAGTCCCACGGGCTCGTTCGATAGCGACGAAGCGGCGGAGACCGGAGAGACAACTGCAGACGAGGAAGCCGTAGAAGCAAAAAAGGCGCTTCATGCAGTCCTTCCCGAAATCGCTGCGGACATAAAGGGTGGGATCAACACGAAGCGTCTGGGGAAATGGCTGGGACGGAGCAGGGGGCGCATCGTCGAGGGCCTACGCTTTGAGTCTAGCGGGGTTTTGGACGGTTCGCAGGTCTGGGCGGTCAGACGCGCCGCGTGATCGCGAGAGGGGTTTAAGGGGTTTAAGGGGTTTGGTCCCTACGAGAAAAAGTAAAAACAAAATATGGTTTATGAAAAGAGGGAGGAAACTAACCCCTGAAATCCCTGAAACCCCTTGGCCCCACCATATGCTTCCAACGCCATGCCGCCGCCTCAATTGGCGCGGCCAGATAGGAGAAAAAATCTAAATGTGCAGCACGATAGCCGAAGCCAACCGCATTGAGCGCGACCATGCCCCTACCGGCTTCCGCGTTTTCTCGATGGCTGACCTCTTCGCCAACAAGCCCAAGGGCGACGGCCTGCCGCCCTGGAACGGCGGCGCGGTTGCCTGGGACGAACTCGTGACCATGGAGCCGCAGCTGAAAGCCATGTGGGACGCGATCCGGCTGCTCCGCAGCCCGAAGCGCCCAGCGTCTTTTTGCGCGAATCGTATCTGGTACGACGTGTTCAAGCCCCGCTTGACACAACTGGTTGGCTGGTCCTGTCCCCGTAAGAACCCGGCTTTGCGGTCGTCCAAGGCCTGGGACACGGCCTACCGCAAACTTTACGACGCGCTGCCCGACTGCCCGGACTGCGGCTGCTTTTAAGGAGGTATCTAAAATGCCTGACAAAACACCGACCACAAACAAGCGCAAGCCGCCCGCTAACGCATGGGAGCCCGGCCAGAGCGGCAACCCCAAAGGCCGCCCGCTGGGCAGCCGCAACAAGGCCACCATCCTGGCCCAGGAGATGATCGACGGGCGCGGCAAGGAGTTGGTCGAAACGGCCTTAAACCTCGCCCTGAGCGGCGACACGAGCCTTATGCGCTGTCTGCTGGCCCGACTGGTCCCCGAGCGCAAGGACGCGCCGATCCGGGTAGACCTGCCCACGGTGGAGAGCGTGGCGGACCTGCCCAAGATCACGGCGGCGCTGTTGGCCGGCGTCGGCACTGGCACCGTGACGCCGAGCGAGGCCACGGCCATCGCCAACTTGGTCGAGGCCCACCGCCGGGCGTCCGAGCTTGGCGATGTCGAGCAGCGTCTTGCGGCTATCGAGGAACGCCTGTTGGGAGGGAAGAAATGAGCGCCACCATCATGCGCCGACTTGCCGCCGTTGAGGCCGCCGCCAACCCCAAGGCCGAGCGCCTGGGCAACGGCCTTGTGGTCGATATGCAGGACGGGCGCTGGTTCGGCGGCCAGGGCTTCCACGACAGCGAGGAAGCGGCCTGCCGCGCGGCCGACTCTTCGGTCGTCATCATCGTCACGCCGCCTCTCTCGCGCACCGGGGTCTTGTCTGCGCTGTTCAACGCCGATTCGGGCGTGAGCCCGGAAGTCCAGGCAGAGCTTTTCGGGGAAGCCGAGGGCGCAGCCCCACATTAACCGCCCGCTGCCCAAGCTGGGAGAAAACCGCCTTGGAGGTAACCATGGCTACACGTCTGGAACAACGATTGACCGCAATTGAGGCCGCCTCCAAGCCCCGCACCGACCGCTGGGGCGTAGACTGTCTCTTTGGTACGAAGGACGGCCGTTGGTACGCCGCCGGGGCGTTGCATGATTCAAGGGAAGCCGCCCTTGCCGCCGTGAGGGCAGACGTGCTGCTCATGCTCAACGGACCGATCAGCCCGGAAGGCTTCATCGCCGCGCTCATCAAGTGCAACGACGTGCGCCCCGAAGTCCTGGACCAGCTTTTTGCGGATTGAAACTGCGCCCGCCCGCGCCGAGGCCCCGTCCGCGCCGCACTGGCCGGGCGTCGGCCAAAGCAGAGATCGGAGATGACCCGCACAGGCACACAGCGAGCAAAAGAAAGGGGTGCCCACGAAAATGGACGCCCCTTTCTTTAACTATTCACGGACTGATTATTGCTGCTACTTCGTTGTCTTGCCAGTTGATATGCTCAATAAATTCCCTTCTATATCCAGATTGTACCTCACCGTCTTAAAACAATATCTCGGAGAATTGTCGCTGTACGAACGGTAAATGGTCCCTCCGCAAGCGTGTACAAAATCTGATCGGTCGTCGTCGGAGAATGTTACAAGAGCTATATTTGTTCCCGAGCATTTCAAGCAACTTGGTTTAGACTTTCTCTTCTCTTTAAATTCATTGCCAAACGCATCATCGCCAAAGTCTTCGATTTTAGTGAGACTATTGCAATCAAAGCACCAGCCAAGGGCTGGGTACGATTCGATCGTCGCGCCGTCTCCCAGTTGATAAACCAGCGAGAACGGCATGGGCAGCGTTATTCCTCTGTAGTCGCAGCCGTCGCACTGATAGCGGGGGAGTGGCCAAGACATTACGGGCCTCCATGGCAAATGGGGTTGGCAGCGCCAGGGTGAACACGGTCGCCTTCTTGATACCAAGCCCGGGGCGACCGTCAAGGACGCGCTCCGTGCTCCCCCGGTCCAGACAACAGCCCGCCAGGGGTGTCGGCGCTACCTACCCCCTTCGCGACCTGTTTTACCCGGCCCCCGGTGGCCTGATCCTCTACCCGCCCGACCCCTTCTTTTCCAAAACCTCCGATTCCGGAGGTTTGGCCAACGTCGCGCCCCAGCCGCACGCTCCAGATTGCCCCAGGCTGGGTTTTTCGCCCGCGCCCCATAGTTTGCATCGCCTCGACGGCGAAAACGCAACCTCGGGCCATTTTGACGCCATATCGACCATTCGTGGCACTTGTGGCGTCTCAAAACCCTTTTCATGCTCCGGAACCGGGCACGAAATAGCGTCGGCGATGCCGACGGTAATCCTACAGCCCGGAATCGTTGCTGGGCAAAGTTCAAGATTCTGAACATTGGAGGGTGTCCATGGACATGGGCGCCCTCACACCCTAAGCTCGACCTTGCCGGGCGCTTGTGCGGCCCGGCTGGGCTTGGCCAAGGGGCCGGGCATTGGCCAGACCCCTGGCTGGTGTCGGAGATGCCGACGCCAGCGCCGGCCCTTTCGCAGACGCAGGTCAGCGCGACCGGGCCAGTTATGGGTTCAGAAACGTGAACTCAAAAAGGTCTGAAACAGGACCGTAATCCGCGCCACAGCCGGCAAGGCTACTGGGCCACGTCCAGACAGTGGGTAACTTCTGAAAACGGGGAAATCTATTCCGGCTACTACATCGATCATCCCTAAGGTGTTAACTTCCTGGAAATCGCTATAGGAAGACGTTGGCACGATGGTAAGCAAGGTAGTCTGCCTGTTTCTTGGAGAACCGCCCGACATTGAGAAGTTGCCCAGAGTCAATGCCAAGCCTCATTAGTTGATCTGCTGCGATGCGAGCAGAGACCAGTAGGTCGCCGTTGTCATTGAATCCGATCAGTCCTCTGTCAAAGAGGTGGTCAATGGTAGGGGTCAAAAGTAACCCGTTGTAGCCATCTAGACGCTCCTCATTAGATGCACAGGAACGCCATGGTTTAATGTGGCTCGCTTTAAGCAGTTTACTATCTGTGACACCAGTTATCCTACACCCAGGCTCGATAGACTCCAAGTTTTTCCTGAATCTTCCTTGCCCCTTGCGAGCCTTTACCAGGGCCTCCTTCTCGGTACTGTCGATTGAAGTGCTGATACGGATAATCTTCTCAATTGCATCATCTACACGTTGAATAGGGCCATCATCTTCAACTTGCCCTGCTGCAGCTTCTTTAACCTGCGGAGCTAAGTCGCCTATTTGCCGCATGAGAACATCGGCCATGCTATCTGGCACAAGGGTAAGGTAGACCCCCTGCAGGCCATCTCCCGTATCTTTTTGGATGGGTGAGTACCGACCTGGTAAGTGTGGACGAAGTTCGTTGATGAGTTCCTTTGGCCGAAAAGGATTTGGTATCTTTGTCCATTTAACAGGGACGATCCACCCGTCTATATTCCAGGACTCTCCAGTAGAACCAAACTCATCTGGCTTTGGGCAAGACGCAGCAACTGCGGTGGCGATACCTAGATGTTGAATACGTGTGCTATAGTAGGAAAAGACGATGTCGCCAACCTGGATTTGCCGCATGGTATTGTAGAAGTAATTATTTCTACCGTCCTTTTTATACTTTGGAGACCAAAGATATCCACCTAATATCTCATGCTCGGCAGTTTGATTTTGGTTAACCCACCAGTATGTCATAGCCCCCCCTGCTTGGCCGACTCTATTTATCTTACTTCATGGATCTTAAGGCTTCAACCGAGTCCAAGTAAACAGTTAAGTAATCTAGTCGATTCACTCAGAACTGCTGTTAAAAACCAAGGGCTTCACAACCAACGACAAGGCTCCTGGGCCACGTCCAGATATTCGCCGACCAGCGCCAGCATGTCGTGCCAGGACGGCGCGTCCATGCCGCGCTGCCGCAGTTCCCGGGCGTGGTCCTCAAGGCCGGCTTTCCGCAGGGCGACGACGGCGGCAAGGTGCAGGTCGTACATGCTGGCGAACTGGCCGGGGCGCATGGGGAAGGTGGGCTTGGTCATGGTCGGGACCACCGCTTGCGGGCCATGACGGCCAAGCCGATCAGCATGACGATGCCCTGGCAGAGGCAGGCAAATGCCCGGCGCATCAATGCCATTGTGTCCGGTCGAGCAGGCCACGCCGACTGAGCTCACCTGCCTTGTGCCGGTCAAAGCGGAAGTCGCCGTGGACGCTACCTGGCTGGTGCTTGGCCTTCAAGACGAAGATCGGCACCAGGGCCATGACGGCCACGGCCAGGGCGGCGGTGATGATCCATTCCATGGAGGTGGCTGGTAGCAGGCAGGGACCGGGCTTGTCATCCTGCCAGGGTATGAAAACCCCGACCGACGCGGAGGGCAGCCACGCCGGCCGGGGGCACTTCTTACGACAACGACGAGGGGCGAAATAGCACGAGCTTGCGGATCGCGTCCATGGGGTTGGCGCGGACTCTCAGCCTTCGCCCCACAGATCAATAAACCGGCGGGCGCGGCGGTGGCGGCGGCCCCATGGGCACGCACTCCCCAAAGCGCCAAGCCATGTACGGCGGGCAAAGCGGCGGCACACGAGGGTCATTCGGCCAGCACCCACGTGGGCCCTCCCAGTGGTAGCCCATCGGGCAAGGCGGTGGACCACCCGGCCCAGGACCATAGCCAGGACCAGGAAAAGGTTGTGCAAGCCCCAAGCTTGCTGAGGAGCACACGATTGCAACCGACGCCAGGATCATCATGAAGACGCTGCGCGGCATGAGCGAACCCCCTTGCTGGTTGAGATGGTGACGCTACCCTATGAGCACTTCCACAAAAGTCATGATGTGCCGCACAGAGTCCTCGTCTGTTGTGGCGGACATCAACCTCGAATTTAACTCCATAGCGTTCGAATAATCGCCAGAGGCAAGTAATGCGTCCAGGGCATCGGACGCCAGCTGGTTCACATTTGATCCGTCAGCGACGCGCACAACGGTTTTTTCCATGCTTGCGACGGTATCATATTGTCGAGGAGTCGCAAGGATGAGTTTGGATTTTGCCTGGACCTCGGCCCTATCAATGCCACTTGGTCCGGTCGATCAAGCCGCGCTTGTCCAACTCCCCTTCCTTGTAGCCGTCAAAGTCGAAACGCCCGGCCACCGGTGGCGACCTCCTGCGCTTGGCTCGAAGGATCGTGACGGTCACAGCCGCGCCGAGGACGATTCCGGCGATGATGACGCCCATGCTGAAGAGGTCCATGCAGCTATCCTCGAATGACGATGTCCAGGTCAACGTACTCGGCCACCAGCAGGAGCAAGGACCGCCAGCACGTCACGCCATGGCCACGGCGCAGCAGTTCCCGCGCCTGGGCGTTTTGCCCAGCCCGGCGAAGGACGGCAGCAGCCGCAAGGAGAAAACGCCGTTCGCGTTGGTCAGCATGAAGGCGGATCGCCAGAACTGGTTTGGTCATGCTCCACGGTAGCAGGGCCGCGCTGTCATCGCCACCGTTGGGGAATAAAAACCCCGACCGACGCGGAGGGCAGCCACGCCGGCCGGGGGCACTTCTTACAACAACGACGTGACCAGGATAGCATGGGCCTGCGGATCGCGTCCATGGGCCGTGCCACCTTGGTTCAGCGTACGTGCGTCCTCATCCTGGAGAAGCCTTCCGGGCAGATGGCGAAATGAATTTTTCGTAACTGGATTGGCAGAACGCTGCAATGTATTAAGCTGAGAAAATCTTACGTCAATCCGAGTGCTCTATGCCAGTAATTAAACACGAGACATGTTCACATTGTAACAAACCAGCTTGGCATGAACAAGCCTGCTTTCATGACTTAGGTGACACATGTTGGATTTGTCGGGCTTGCGGAAATAGGCGAGAAGGTAAGCGCATATCTTTAGGCGAGAGACACGCAAGACCCCTCGGAAAAATACAAACTCGCAACGCATCATGTCCAGTTGAAATCATCAATATACACAATGAAGGCGCTAAACTGGAGATAGTAGAAGGCGGAAGCCTTCCTGTGCTGCCTTATGAACTAGTTTTGTTCAATGCAAAGCTACAGCCTTCAGGGCCACTTGGTGAATTTCGAAAAGCGAATGTTCGATGGATTGAAGGAGATACCATGGGAATATCCTTCAACACGCCTCTTTTTGAGTCTCCTGAAGAACTTGTTTGCGTCATCAAGCATTGAAAGTGTCTATCCAAAGCCGGCGGGCGAGAAGAGCCAAGGCGACTGCGGTCGTTGAACAAAAAATTGAGCTGAGGTCCGTGGCTGGCGACGTTTTCAATACCCCTCCGAATGGCCTTGGTGGCGCTCCCAATTCTCCATATAGAGCCGCGCCAGTCCCTTATCCTTGATGACGAGAAGATTTTCCGCGTTCTTCTCCTCGGCGGCCTTCGTAAAGTTGAAACTCCCCGTCACCACCGTCTGGCCGTCAATCACCATCACCTTGTTGTGGGCGATCGCATGGGTTGCGTCGATATAGACCGGGATGCCCTCGTTTCTCAGGAACGTGGCCCCCGTGTACGTAGCCTTTCGCTGGCTCTTGTCCAGGATCGCTTCAACCTTCACCCCGCGCTTGGCCGCGTCCACCAGGGCTTTGGCAATCGGGGCGCTCGTGAAGCTGTAGGCCTGGACGTAGACGCTCTCCTTGGCCTGTCCGAGGGCGTCAACGATAGCCTGTTGACCGCCGCCCTTGGGGGAGAAGTAGACGCTGACGGGCGTGTCCTTCAGTGACAGGTCGTAGGCATAAGCCTCTGAACAGGCAAGAAGCAGACAGAACGTGATTAAAAGCCTTTTCACAGTACCCGCCTAAAATTTATATGTGCCAGCGTTCGGCATCAGGCCCCCGCCGACACCATCCTTGTTGTTGCCAAGGGTTTGGTCCAGCATAGGCTTGAGATTGCTAAGTCCGCTGTCGTCTTTATCGGGTTTGTTGCTGCCGTAGCTAAGTCGTGGGGATGATTTATACCCCGACTTGTTTGAAGGCTGCGTGCTTTCCTTGGGGGCCTTGGAATCTGGTGCGTCCCCGGCAAAAGAAACACCTGAAAGCAGCAAAAGACCTACGGCTAATAGCATGGCGTTCTTCACAAAAACCTCCGTCGGGATCACTTAGGGGTTAGCACGCGCCAACCCCTGGCCATGAAGTGCTACTTCTGCTTGGCGATGATCATATCCTTAATCTTGTCGTAGGTCGCGCCAGGGATGATCTTCTTGGACACAAGCTGATCTTTCTTGGCGTAGGGGCGGCCTTCGATGATCTTCTTGGAGTAGGCGTCGCCAATTCCGGGCAGGGTTTTCAATTCCTCTTCGGTTGCCGAGTTAAGGTCAATCAGCGCGGCCTTGGCGGCAGGAGTTTCGACCTTTGCCGGGGCCGACGTGGCAGTGGTCGTCTTTTGCCCAGCAACAACAGGTTGCGCGAACAGACAAAGTGCCAGCAGTACGAGAGCGAGCAAGGAAATCCGTTTCATGGATGCCTCCTGGTTGGGGTTCATGTCATTCCCTCTACTTCAAATTGTGCTGCGCCCGATAGGTCTTGACCATCTGGTCGGTTACGTCCTTGGGGAAGCAAAGCGGGGAGCGACCACCGGGCCGACCGTAGGCACTTCGGCCACCGCAGCTTCGGCCATTCTTCATGGTGTTGTACGGGCACGGGCAGTTGCCGGGGTAAGACTGGATCGACTCCTTGATGATGAGGTCGCGGACCTCGGCGTCAGTCGCGGCAAAGGAGAAGGCGGGGATGATTACCAAGGCGAGGATCAGAAGCATTCTCTTCATATCTGCGCGCCGATGGTTATTGGCCCTATGGTGCCCACAATCCCTTCTTTTCATCTCGACATTGAAGTTCCCAGGCCTGCCAGCCGACGCATTCAGGCGTCCAACGATCCCGACAAAGGCGCATTTTCACCGTGGCGAGGCAGGCCCGCGTGAGCACGTCGGCGATGTCCTCCTGACCGACAATTACCCGGGCGACCGGTTCCCCATCCTTACCGAGCCCCATGGGGAGCACCTCGGCCACGTCTCCCCACTGATGACACCATGAGGTCGTCCGCTTCATGGCATCGTCCCCTCCGGGTTGACCAGGGGCGGGCACGCGGATGGCGTAGAGCTTCACGCGCTCGACCTGGCCGTCAGGCCTGGCAATGTCGAGGGTTGCGCCATCCACCACTTGCACCACCTTACCCTGCCAGGAGTCGGTGGCAGTGGCTCTCCCAGGGGAGAACAGGACCACGAAGACCGCCAGGGCAACAAGAACCCCACCGTCACAGAATCGCATACCCATCTCGCCTACCCATCGCTTGAGTGCAAAGACTATGTGGCCGTTTATGCCCAGCCCAGGGCGGCATGGCAACGGCTTATTGGCCCTGGAAAGCCGAGGGCCGTAGCGCCTCCCTTTGCAAAAAAGGCGCGGCGAAAACGGAGAAACGTCAACTATAAGAAATGAGGGTGGCGGGGCCACATTTGACCGGGATGGTTCAATGTTGCGTTTTCGTAAGATT
The DNA here is from genome assembly GCF_000010665.1 of Solidesulfovibrio magneticus RS-1. Classification (NCBI taxonomy): domain Bacteria; kingdom Pseudomonadati; phylum Thermodesulfobacteriota; class Desulfovibrionia; order Desulfovibrionales; family Desulfovibrionaceae; genus Solidesulfovibrio; species Solidesulfovibrio magneticus. The sequence goes on from NC_012796.1 coordinate 3,899,399, forward strand.
GAGAATGAGCAGGATCATGCCCTTATGCCGGGGTACACCAAAACCTCCGATTTCGGAGGGTTTGCCGCCACCAAGATAAAAAGTGGGATTTCCCACCTTTTTTGCGACTGCCAGGATAATGCAGCCCGGGACTGCATTTCGGTGCCCGCAATCTTGCGGAGGCTGACCCGGCAGAACGAAAACACACATACCTGTGCTCTCCACAATTGACGATATATCGTCAAACATCTCTTGTGGCCTCTAGTTCCTGCTGGCTGGCTTTTTGTGGCAAATGTGACCATTGGCCCACTTGCAGGAATAAAGTCGCCCGGTGAGCCACCAGAAACGCCGGCCTAAACCAGTCCAAGGAACAAAGAGACCACCTCGTGGCTGGGGGAGGGCTGGCGGTCGTGGTCGGGACTGAGCACAATTTTATGCCGAGTGGGCCGTGGGTAAGCACGGCTGGGCGAGGGGAGGAGTGAATTGTCGGTCAACCCGCGATGGGGCGCTTCCCATCCCCGTGGGCCTGGGCTATTTTCACCTCACTTCATTCCCTTGCATAATAAAAGGATGGACAGGAGATGGACAACCATGACGCACACAAAAGAAAAAGGGGCCAGCTTTTTCAGCTAACCCCTTGATTTCTTATGGTGCCGAGGGAGAGAATTGAACTCCCGACACGGGGATTTTCAGTCCCCTGCTCTACCGACTGAGCTACCTCGGCAGCGGCGAGAAGGGATATCTAGCCAAACCCGCCGGGCTTGGCAACAACTTTTTTGAGGTTCCCATGAAAACCAATGATTTTATTTTCTCACTGATCGGGCTATCTACCTACCTGCTCGTGCTGTTCTACCTCTAGGAGAAACGACATGTCCGAACTTGCCGCCTTCATCGACTCGTGGACCGACGATCCAAACGGCGTCAAAAAGGCTTTTGTGCGCCTCAAGACCGTGCTCGAAAGCCTCCAGGGCGCCACCGTCAACTTCGTCCCCCGCCCGCCCGCGAGCTACAGCCTGCGCGCCGAACCCCATCGCGGCCGCCCGGTCATCACCATGGTCGACGTGGCCACCCTTGACGGCGAACGGTTCCTGTCGGTGTGCTTCTACGCCGACACCATCACCGACCCCGAGGAGCGCGGCGACCTCATCCCCGGGGGCCTGCTCTCCCAGGACGGCTACTGCTTCGACCTCGACTCCGGCGAAGCCGACGACGTGGCCTACATCGAAGCCCGCATCATCGAAGCCGCCAACGCCTTCTCCCTGCCCGAGGACAGCCCCTGCGGCGAGGTCGACGAGGAAGACTAGCGCCGTCTCCCGCCTTTGGCCGACGCCGGCCGCACAATACGGATCACCGGGGACCGCGTCCCGAACATGCGCAAGCGCTTGCGCAAGGGACGCGGCCCCTGTCACCAGGGCTGAAACAAGCCGCCGGCCGGGCCGGCGTCCTCAAGACTGAAGGCGTCGGCCACATGACTGGCCGTCAGGTGGCCGCTTCGGCTCTCCACGGCCACCACGTCAAACCGGCACGGCCGGTCCCACCAGTCGCGCTCGGACAAAAACTGCGCCGCCGCCCGCACAATGCGCCGCCGCTTGGCCGGGGTGACGGCCTCCTCGGGCCGACCGCGCATCCCCTCCCCGCGCGCCTTGACCTCCACGAAGACCACGGTGTCGCCGTCGCGGCACACCAGATCCACTTCGCCCCCGCGCGCCCGGTAATTGCGTGTCACAACGGCAAAGCCCTTGGCGATGAGATGCGCCTCGGCGGCGGCTTCGCCTTCGCGGCCGAATTCGAGATGCTTGGCGGTCATGGATGGCGCTCCGGGAGGGTCCGTGCCCTGACCGCCCCGCCGTAGTCGGGTAAGAAAGCAGCGCCAAACCCATCCCGTGAGAAAAAACGCGGGCGGGCGGCCATGGCGGCCTACAGCCCCGGCAGGCCGAGCTGGCGCGGCGTCTTGTCCGGCAGCACGCCCCGGAAGGTCAGGCGGTGGATGGAGCAAGGCCCCAGGCGGCGCAGGGCGTCCAGATGGACGGCCACGCCGTAGCCCTTGTGGGCGGCGAAACCGTAACCGGGATGGCGGCGGTCGTAGAGGTCAAGAAGCCGGTCGCGGGCGGTCTTGGCCAGGATGGAGGCGGCGGATATGGCCGGGACGCTGGCATCCCCGCCGATGACGCATTCCTGGCGCAGGCGGCCGGCCAGAAGGCCCAGGTACGCCTCGGGAATAATCTTGTTGCCGTCGATGCAGGCCAGCCCGGGAAACAGGCGCAAATGGGCCAGGGCCTTGGCCATGGCCGCGAAGGTGGCTTGCAGGATGTTGATGCGGTCGATTTCGCCCGGCCAGACAAAGGCCACAGCCCAGGCCAGGGCTTGGGCCTTGATGGCCGGGGCCAGGGCCTCGCGTTTGGCAGGGGTGAGCTTCTTGGAATCGGTCAGGCCCGGCAGCTCGTAGATCTCGGGCAGGATGACCGCGCCGGCGGCCACCGGTCCGGCCAGACAACCGCGCCCGGCCTCGTCCACGCCGGCCACGAGCCGGCCTTGCGCGGTTTCAGTCATGGCCGCAAGCGCCAAAAGCCGCGCCTGCCCGCGTCCCCAAGGACGCCGGGCAGGCCGCGGCCGAGAGATGGAACCCCAAGGGGACCACGGCGGATCGCCGCAAGCTTAATCCCAAGCGGTGCGGGTCTTGATGCGGGCAGCCTTGCCGCGCAGGGCGCGCAGGTAGTACAGGCGGCTGCGGCGGACCTTGCCCTGGGCAACCACTTCGATGCGCTCGATAAACGGCGAGTGCATGGGGAACACGCGCTCCACGCCCACGCCGTCGGAAACCTTGCGCACGGTGAAGGTGGAGTCCACCCCGCCCTTGCGCAGGCGCAGCACCGCGCCCTGGAAGACCTGGATGCGCTCTTTTTCACCCTCGATGATGCGCAGGTGCACCTTGATGGTGTCGCCGGGACGGAAGGCCGGGATGTCCATACGCATTTGTTCGCGTTCAAGCTGGTCAATCACGTTCATAACGCTTTCTCCTCGGATAAAGCCGCAAGCGCCCCGCGCCGTCCGGCCTTGGAATGTCGTTGTCTCGCCGCCGCGACGCCCTTGGCGCCGCGCCCTCGAAGCCCGGCCTCCGGACTTCGACGCTTACTCCCAAAATTTTTCCTTAACAATACTGGCGTATGATTAAGGGAACGCCCCACTACAGGGCATCGCCGATCAGCCTATCAATCAAGATGCCGGCCGCGGCCCGCACCGACAGGTGGTTGTAGTCCGAAAACGGCCGGATCGCCGGCAACACCCCGTCGGCTCGGTCCAGCACGTCCTCGGCCAGGCCATGGCCCGTGCCCAGGACAACCAGCATGGGACGCGCCGCCATCAACTCCCGCGCCGCCGCAAAGGACAGTGTGGCCGGCCCCCGGGCGCTGGTGGCGACCAGGGCCGCCGGCCGGCCATGCTCGGCCGACACCGCCGCCAGGGCCGCGTCCAGGGTCTCGTGCAGCCGCACCAGGGACAGGGCCTCGGCCCGGTCCGGATTGGAGCGCGCGCCAGGGCCGGCCCGCCAATGCTCCACGATGCGCCCGGCCAGGGCGAGCTGGTCGCGAAGCGGGGTCACCACCTCGAACCCGCCCAGACCGTAGGTACGGGAAACGCGCGCTATATCGTGGACGTCGAGATTTGTCAAAGACACTGTGCCGACGGAGCCGTCCTTGAGGAGCACCGGGCCGTGGACGAGGCCGATATGGCAGTTGCGGCCGGACCGGCGGCGCGGCCTGCCCTTTAAAAAATCGGCGTCTTCGGGGGACAGCGGCGTGACGTCAAAAAGATCCGGCCGGTGGGCCAGGGTGGTTTCCAACGAGCGCTGCCGACGCCAGGCCGCGATGGCGGCATGGTTGCCGGTGAGCAGTTCCGGAGGCACGGGCAGCCCTTCGAAGACCTCGGGCCGGGTGTAGTGCGGATATTCCAGCAGGCCGGTGGAAAAGCTCTCCTCGTCGGCCGAGGCGTCCTTGCCCATGAAGCCCGGCACCAGCCGCGACACGGCCTCCATGAGGCAGGCGGCGGCGGATTCGCCGCCCGAGAGCACGAAATCGCCCACGGACACGGGGGTCACGTCGAAAAGATCGAAAATGCGGGCGTCGATGCCTTCGTAGCGGCCGCACAGCAGCGTCAGGCTTGGCTCCTGGGCCAGATCGGCGGCCATGGCCTGGGTGAGCGGCTGGCCGGCCGGCGAGAGCATGAGGATTTTCCCCGGCGCGGGCAGGGCGCGCAGGGCCGCGACCATGGTCGGCAGGCCCATGACCATGCCCGGGCCGCCGCCGTAGGGCCGGTCGTCCACGGTGTGGTGGCGGTCGACGGCATAGTCGCGGGGGTTGACGCGCGCCACGGCAACGACGCCCGCCTCCACCGCCTTGGCCATGAGCCCGCAGGAGAGGAAGGAATCGAAAAATTCCGGGAAGATCGTCAACACGTTAAACTGCATTTTCTCTCATCCGAGCGCGTTGCCCAGACCGCGCCCATTCTACCGCCCCCAATCGGGGGGTCCGGGGGGATCATCCCCCCGGCGGGTCCAGGGCAGCGCCCTGGCCGGGTCTGGGGCGGCGCCCCAGCGGGGTCCGGGGCAGCGCCCCGGCTACTCGTCCACGAGGTAGATGTCGAGCAGCCCCGGGGGCGGGTCGATGGTGACGACGCCAGCGTCGAGGTCGACGTCCGGCACGAAGTCGTCGGTGGCGGGAAAGAGGATCTCGCGGCCCTTGGCGTCGCGGATGACCCAGATTTCCGGTCCGCCGTAATCGCGGACGTCCTCGATGACGCCGAGGTCGGGATCGGTTGGCGCGGCGTCGGCCAAGCGCACCCGCAGGCCGGGCAGGTCGTGAAGAAACACCTCGTCCTCGGCGGCCGCGACGAGCCTGTCGGCCGGCACGCAGATGGCCAGCCCACGCAGGGCATCGGCGGCGGTGCGGTCCGGGACGTTGTCCAGGGTGATGAGGATGCGGTCCTGGTGGGGCCGGGCGGCGCGCACCACATAGTCCCTGCCGCGCCCGGGGTCCGACGGCGGCGACAAGCGCAGGGTCGAACCTCGGGCGAAGTAGGTTGGGGAATCGGCGTGGCTGTCCACGACGAGTTCTCCCCGGACGCCGTGGGGGCGGGCGACCACCCCCACGATGATGTATTTGCTTGCGGCCATGGACCGTCTGCCTTGGTTGCGGCGCGGGCCGTGCGCGCCGGCCGGGTTATTCGAGGATTTCCAGGACGGAGCGCTTGCGGGCCTTGGTGGAGGCCGCGCCGAGGATGGTGCGCATGGCCCGGGCCGTGCGGCCCTGCTTGCCGATGACCTTGCCGAGATCTTCCTTGGCCACCTTGAGTTCGATGACCGAGGTCTGCTCGCCTTCAATCTCCGACACGTGCACCTGGTCCGGATTATCCACCAACGATTTCGCCACGTATTCGATCAAGTCCTTCAACATACGCACCTCCTGAGGGTAACCGTCAGAGCAAGCGAAGGACTTCCGCTTCCGAGTCCGCACATCTCCCGGCTATCGGGAGGGGAGCGGCGGCGTCGCGGCTTGCCGGCCGGACCGGCCCGGCGGTCACCCGCCGGCTTGCGCCTAGACGCCCGCCTTCTGGAGCAGGGCGCGCACGGTATCCGTGGGCTCGGCGCCGCGCGCCAGCCAGGCCCGTACTTTATCACCATCCACTTTTATCTCGGCCGGGTCAACCATGGGGTTGTAATAGCCCAGGTATTCCAGGGCGCGGCCGTCGCGGCGGGTTTCGGAATTCATGGCGACAATGCGGTAGAACGGGCGCTTCTTGCAACCCATGCGGGTCAGGCGCAGTTTCATGGCCATAACGTGTCTCCCCTTTATGTGGTGGACGATTTGCTGTTGTGGAAGCCCGCGAACCTTGCGGTCAGCGTTTTTTCCGTTTTTTCCGTTGTTCTTTCTTCTTCTTGGCGGCGGCCCGGGCGCTTTCGATGGCGGCTCGGCTCGGCGCGGGCGCGCCGCCCATGCCCGGCGGCATTCCGGGCATTGAACCCATGCCGCCCATGCCGGGCATTCCCGGCATCCCGCCCGGGGGCATTCCGGGCATCTTCATCCCAGGCGGCATCTTGGGCATGGAGGGCATCCCCTTGCCGCCCATCATGCGCTGCATCATCTTCTGCATCTGGGTGAAATTTTTCAGCAACTGGCTGACTTCCAGGACCGTCACGCCCGAACCCTTGGCAATGCGTTCCCGGCGGCTGGTGTTGATCAGCTTGGGATTGTCGCGTTCGGCCTTGGTCATGGAGTTGATGATGGCCTCGACCCGGGCCATCTCCTTTTCCGGCATCTGCACGTCGCCAAGCTGCTTGCGGACCTGGGACATGCCGGGGATGAGCTTTAATAGCCCTTCCAGGGATCCAAGCTTTTTGATGCGGCGCATCTGGGTGCGGAAGTCTTCCAGGGTGAACTGGGCCTTGCGCAGCTTGCGCTCCATCTCGGCCGCTTCCTCGGCGTCGACGTCGGTCTGGGCCTTCTCGATGAGCGTGAGGATGTCGCCCATGCCCAGGATGCGCGAGGCGGCCCGGTCGGGATAGAACAGCTCCAGGTCGGAGACTTTCTCGCCCGTGCCCACGAGCTTGATGGGCTTGCCCGTGACCTGGCGCACGGACAGGGCCGCGCCGCCCCGGGCGTCGCCGTCCATCTTGGTCAGGACCACGCCGGTGATGTCCAGGCGCTCGTTGAAGGCGGCGGCCACGGTGACGGCGTCCTGGCCGGTCATGGCGTCGGCCACGAACAGGATTTCCCCGGGGGCGCAGCCGGCCTTGATGGCGGCCAGCTCGTCCATGAGGGCTTCGTCGATGTGCAGGCGGCCGGCGGTGTCCAGCAGCACCACGTCGTGGCCGGTGCGCTTGGCCTCGGCCAGGGCGGCGGCGCAGATGTCCACCGGGTTCTGGTCCGGGGTGGACGGATAGGCCTCGATGTCGAGCTGGGAAGCGAGCTTATGGAGCTGGTCGATGGCCGCCGGACGGTAGACGTCGGCCGGGACCAGATAGGGCTTGCGCTTGAATTCGCGGCGCAGTTTCAGGGCCAGCTTGGCGCAGGTGGTGGTCTTGCCCGAGCCTTGCAGGCCCACGACCATGATGACGGCCGGCGAACCGGACAGGTCGAGGTCGGTGGCCTGTCCGCCGAGAATCTCGATGAGTTCCTCGTGGACGATTTTCACGACCTGCTGGCCGGGATTGAGGCTCTTGAGCACGTCCTGGCCGACGGCCCGCTCCCGGACGCGTTCAACGAAGTCCTTGACGACCTTGAAATTGACGTCGGCCTCGAGCAAAGCCAAACGCACTTCGCGCAACGCGGTCTGGACGTTCTCCTCGGTCAGCCGGGCCTGGCCCCTGATCTTGCGGAAAACGTCTTCGAGTCTGTCTGTAAGGCTGTCGAACATGGTCCTGGCGCACCTCGGTAAAGGGCAAAGTTTGACTTGATAACGGCAAGCGGTCCAGACGTCAAGAGGCCGCCGGGACCGGCCCGGCGGCTGGAAAAAAAAGCCCCGTCCGGCGAGCGGACGGGGCCATGGCGTCTTTTAGTCGATGCCGGGCGTCCGAGGACTACCAGCTGTTGCGACGAGGACGGTCGTTGTAGCCGCCGGCGCGGGGCTGGCGCTCTTCGGCCTCGTTGACCCGCAGGTCGCGGCCGCCAAAAGCCTTGCCGTTGAGGCCCTGCATGGCGGCGTCGGCGCCGTCGTCACCCATTTCCACAAAACCGAAGCCGCGCAGACGGCCGGTTTCACGGTCCACGATCAGCTTGACCGAGGACACATCGCCGTAGGCGGCGAACAGGTCGCGGATTTCGTCTTCGTTGGTGGAAAAGGGCAGATTGCCGACATAGAGTTTCTTGGACATCGCGTTGCGCTCCAGAGATTTCGGGCTAACTCTTCAAAGGTCGTCGGGAGCTTGCAAACACGCAGGTCCTCGGAGACTGGGAAAAAGACTTAGCCAACAATGTAAGATGGCGACACCTACGCATGGGGCGCACCGCTGTCAATGATTATTTCCGCAAAGCGCCGCGCCAAGCCCCTGCCAGTCGAGCTGCTGCAACAACCGGGTGTCGCGCAGCACCAATCGGTTTTGCAGCGCCGCCTCCCTGGCGTCGCTGTCCGTGACCCCGTAAAAGGGCAACAGCACAGTAAAAGCCTGCAATTGGGCGATGCGCGGCAGCGGCAAAACGTCCTGAGGCCGCGTCACATCGGGACGCTCCCCCGCCAGACAGGGCGAGCCAAAAACAATGTATTCCCGGCAAGCCAGAGGCCGCAGCGGATACACCGCGCAGACGCCATCCACAAGAAACGGACAAGGCTCCTGGCGTTGCGCTAAAAGCGCCCGCCCCACCGCCAACGCCATGTCGCCGCGCAGATGGCTCAGGGCAAACCACCGCAGCCCCAGGATTTCAATGGTGGAGATCGGAATGAGCTGGCTGCAGCAGGCATGGCATCCGGCATGGCAACTCGGCGTGCGCCCAGAGGCCGCAACTCCCCGGGCAACTCCCCGGTCGAGAATGGAGCAGGCCTCGATCAGCGCCGTAAGCCAGGGCAGGCGCGGAGCGGCTTCACGCACCCGCCGAAACGACAGCACAGGCATAGTGCAACCACCCTACGTCACCACACAACAAAGTCAATGCCGCAGTTCGACAACACTTCACATGAAAAGGAGTGTTACACTGCAACAAAACGACAACGTATCGGCGGCATGAGAAAAGTACACTTTACGAACAGTCTGCTACACCGGGACGGAATCGTAAGCTGGCGACAAATACACAGCGCTGCACCCCGCAAAACCAGGCCCCATACCGACAAGCCTATGAAAACCTGTTTCACGCGCACGTAAAAAATCGGTGCGCATCTGCCGGCAGCCGACAAGCCCGCAGTTCACCGCGGCGGCGACACGGTGTGTCGGCGCTTTCCTTGCGTCTGTCCCTACAAAGAAGACTGAAAAATTTCTCGATATGCGGCTGACGACAGGCGATGGACACAAAAAAGGGGCTTTCGCCCCTTTGTCAATCAGCTTGCGCCGGTCAGCCCCGAATGGCCCGGGCAAACCCCGCTTCTGAACGGTTGATGACCGCTTCGTCCACGCAAAAGGCCAGCCGGAAATAGCCCGGCATCCCAAAACCACGTCCCGGCACGGCCAGGACGCGTTCCTTGGCCAGACGATCCAGAAAAACCAGTTCGTCGGCGTCGGGCGACTTGGGGAAGAAGTAAAACGCACCGCGCGGCATGATGAACTCGTAGCCGGCCCGGGTCAGCACCCCGGCCATGGCCGCCCGGCGGCGCTCGTAGATGCCCCGGTCCACTTCCTGGCCCAACGCCCGCAAGAGCAAGGCCTGGCCCACTGCCGGAGCGTTGACGAACCCCAGAATGCGGTTGGCGAAGACCAGCCCGGCCACGAGCTGCGCCCGGCCTTCCATGAGCGGCGACACGACGACATAGCCCACCCGCTCGCCGGGCAGGGACAGGTTTTTAGAAAACGATCCGATGACCAGGGAATAGGGATACAACGGCAGCACCGAGGGGACCTCCGCGCCGTCGTAGGCCAAGAACCGGTAGGGTTCGTCGGCCAACAGATAAATGGGGCGCTCGCGGCCGGCCGAGGCCCGGGTCAGCATGGCGGCCAGTTCGGTGAGCGTCTCCTTGCTGTAGACCATGCCGGTGGGATTGTTGGGCGAATTGATCAGCACAACCCGGGTGCGCGGGGTGATGGCCGCCTCCATGGCCGCGATGTCCAGGTCGAAATCGGGTTTGGTGGGCACGGGTTTGAGAATCCCGCCGGAGTTGCCGGCATAGAAGCCGTACTCCACGAAATAGGGGTTCGGGCAGATGACCTCGTCGCCCGGGGTGAGGACGGCCCGGAAAAAGCAGTTGATGCCGCCGGCCGCGCCGCAGGTGAGGAGCAGATCCTCGGCGGCAATGGCGATGCCCTGCTCCTTGGAGAGGTGTTCGGCCAGGGCGGCCCGCACGGCCGGATAGCCGGGATTGGGCATGTAGCCGAAGGCAAAGGGCTTGTCCGCCTGTTCGGCCAGCTCGGCCAGGCACTCGCCGACCACGGCCGGCGGCGGCAGGTCGGGGTTGCCCAGCGAAAAGTCGCACACGGCGTCTTCGCCGTATTGTTTCTTGAGCTCCAGCCCGTGTTCGAAAATCTTGCGTATCCAGGCTCCGCCGGACAGGAATTGTTCCATTTGCTCGGTGACCAGTTTCACGGCCGACCCTCCAAAAAAAGTGTCCGGCGAGCATGGCGCAAAAACTGAAGTGACGCAATATGGTAACGAGATCGGCGGCGTTTCGCGGGAGACTAGAAAAAAATAATTCCCTCCCGGGAACGTTTGGTTTACAGTTCTCGCCTCACGGCGTTCCCTGCCGCTAATCCCTATCTTCGCGAGACTCCCATGACCGAGGCGAAAAAGCCTGAAATCCTTGCCCCAGCGGGCGATCCCTATTCGTTTCTGGCGGCCGTCGCCGCCGGAGCCGACGCCGTCTACTGCGGCCTCAAACATTTCTCCGCCCGCATGCTGGCCCGCAACTTCTCCACCTCCGAGCTGGCCGCCCTGGCCGAAATGGCCCGGGGCCGCAACGTGCGCACCTACGTCGCCATCAACACCCTGCTCAAGCCCGACGAGGCCGACAAGGCCGGACGCCTGATCTCGCGCCTGGCCGCCGACGTCGGACCCGACGCGCTCATCGTCCAGGACCTGGGCGTGGCCGCCGTGGCCCGGCAGGCCGGCTACAAGGGCGAACTGCACCTGTCCACCCTGGCCAACGTCAGCAGCCCGTCGGGCCTGGCCACCCTGCCCGCCTACTCCTTTTCCCGGGTGGTGCTGCCGCGCGAACTGACCGTTGACGAGATGCGCGAGATGGCCGAGGCCGCGCCCCAGGGCCTTTCCCTGGAAGCCTTTGTCCACGGCGCACTGTGCTACAATGTTTCGGGGCGCTGCTACTGGAGCAGCTACCTCGGCGGCAAGTCGGGCCTGCGCGGCCGCTGCGTCCAGCCCTGCCGACGCATCTACGACCACCGGGGCCAAAAGGGCCGCTATTTCTCCTGCCAGGATTTGAGCCTCGATGTGCTCACCAAGGCCCTGCTCACCATCCCCGAGATCACGGCCTGGAAGATCGAGGGCCGCAAGAAAGGCCCGCACTACGTCTACCATACCGTGGCCGCCTACAAACTTTTGCGCGACGCCGCCGACGACACCTCGGCCAAGAAGATGGCCGCCAGCTTCCTGGAACAGGCCCTCGGCCGGCCCGGCACCAACTACAACTTCCTGCCCCAGCGGCCGAAAAACCCCATCGACACCAAGGAGCGCACCGGCTCGGGCATGCCCGCCGGCAAGCTCACCCGGGGCATCAAGAGCGGCCAGTGGAACCTGTCCACCCGGGTGGGCCTCATGCCCGGCGACCTGCTGCGGGTGGGCTTCGAGGACGAACCCGGCCACCGCGTGGTCAAGGTGACCCGCACCGTGCCCAAGGGCGGCCGGCTCACGCTCACCTTTGACGGCCCGGACAACAAGCCCGAGTCCGGCATCCCGGTCTTTCTGATCGACCGCCGCGACCCGGCCCTGGCCGCCAAGATCGCGCCCCTGGAAGCCGCCCTGGACAAGATCACCCCGCGCGAGGCCAAGCCGTCGGAATTCGTGGCCAAAATGCCCAAGCCGGCCAAGCCGTTTCGCAGCGAGCCGCTGTCGCTTAGCGTGTGGCGGCATCCCGACATGCGCAAGGAAAAGAGCCCCTTTGGCGTGTGGATCTCCACCCATCGGGCCCAGAACCTGCCCCTTGGCCGGGCGGCCATGGTCTGGTGGTGGCTGCCGCCGGTCATCTGGCCCGACGAGGAAAGCGAATTTAAAAGCCTCATCGCCGCCATCGTCAGCCGGGGCGGCAAGCGCTTTGTCTTAAACGCCCCCTGGCAGACCGGCCTGTTCCCGGCCGGGGCCAAGGGCCTGGACTTCTGGGCCGGCCCGTTTTGCAACGTGGCCAACCCCCTGGCCCTGGGCGAACTGGCCCGCAACGGCTTTTACGGCGCGTTCGTCTCGCCGGAGCTGTCGGGCGAAGACCTGCTCGGCCTGCCCAAAACCTCGCCGATCCCCCTGGGCATCGTGGCCAAGGGCGCCTGGCCCCTTGGGCTGTCGCGGGTGCTCTCGGGCGAGGTCAAAACCTGCCTGCCCGTCATCAGCCCCAAGGAAGAGGGCCTTTGGGCCGTCAAGTACGACCGCACCTATTGGCTGTATGCCAACTGGGAAGTGGACCTCTACCGCCACCGCGAGGCCCTGGTGCAGGCCGGCTACTGCGTGTTCGTGGACCTGCGCGAGCCTCTGCCCAAGGAAGTGAACCGGCGCGACCGCACCAGCCACTTCAACTGGGAAATCGGGTTGTTGTAATGGCGCGGCCGGCCAAGCTCTGCATCGCCATGGTGGGGCTGCCGGCCATGGGCAAGTCCACTGTCGCGGCCAAGATCAAGGAAAACCTCGAAAAAGACGACATCAAGGTCGGCATCTTCAACAACGGCGACGTGCGCCGGCGCATGGTCGCCGGCAACACCTCCCATGCCGGCTTCTACAACCCGGACAATACCGACGCGGCGGCGCTTCGCGAACGCATCGCCGCCGTCAGCATCGCCGAGGCCAAGGCCTACCTGACGGCCGAAGGCCAGATCGCCATCCTCGACGCCACCAACGTCTCCCGCAAACGGCGGGAGACGTTGCGGCAGCACCTGGCTCCCCATCCCATCCTGTTTATTGAGTGCATCAACGACGATCCTGAACTGCTGGCCCTGTCCGTGGCCCGCAAGACCCGGCTGCCGGAATTCGCCCACCTGCCCCAGGATGAAGCGGCCAAAAGCTTTTTCTCGCGCATCGGCTACTACCGCCACATCTACGCCCCGGCCGACGAGGCCGACAACCTCGTGCGCCTGGACACCCTCAACAACCGCATCATCGCCGAACGCGTCCATTCCGACGTGCCCCACTACGGCCGCATCCGTGACCTGCTCATGTCGGACTGGATCAAAAACCTCTTTCTCGTGCGCCACGCCGAAAGCGAGTATAACCTGGAAAACCGCGTCGGCGGCGATTCCGGGCTGACCGAAAAAGGCCGGCGCATGGCCTGGGCTCTGTCTCGCCACTTCATCGGCACGCCGCTGCCCTACGTCTTTACGAGCACGCTCACGCGCACCCGGGAGATGGCCGAACCCCTGCTGGAAACCCGCAAGGGCACGACCATCCACCATGCCTTCAAGGAGTTCGACGAGATCGACGTTGGCGAATGCGATGGGCTAAGCTATACAGAGATGGAGCGTGCACGACCGGAACTCTTTGCCGCCCGGGCGCGCAACAAATACAACTTCGTCTACCCCGGCGGCGAAGGCTACGCCACCATGGCCGGCCGGGTGTATCGCGGCATCAAGAAAGCCATCTACCTGAGCGGCAACTCCGAATACATCATGATTATCGGCCATCAGGCCGTCAACCGCATGATCCTCTCGGACTTCCTGTTCCGCCGCGCCGAAGACGTGCCCTATATTTTTATCCCCCAGGACAAGTACTTCCACATCGTCTCGACCCAAAGCAAGAAGCTGTTCGAATTGCGCAAGTTTTAGGGAAACAGGGACAGGAACGAAGGAGAGGAAGAGGAAGATGCCTCCGGCGGCTGGGGGCCTGAGGCCCCCAGACCCCCCACTTGGAAAAAGGTTTATAAGGGGAGCGCAGGATTGATACGACCTTGCCTTCTCCGCCGGGGGATGACCGACCCCTTGCAAAGGGGGCAAGGGAGCGACCCTGTCGCCGGACCGTGCACGGCCGGGGACGCCGCCCACCGCAACGTGCGCCTCTTGCCCCGCTGATCACGCAACGCGGCGCAACGGCGTCCCTTGCCCTCCCGCCTGTTCCCAGCCCGACATCCCCGCGCCCTTCCCGCCGCCCCCTTCCCCTGTCCAGCCGCTGCGCCTCCCCGGAAACCCTCCCGGAGGCCATCAGGATTTTGGAGAAACGCGATAAGAACACCACCTCGCCATGCCCAAAGCCACCCTGAACAGCACAGCACTATCTCCACAAAGCATTACCACCGAAAGCAACTCATCCGTAACAATCAAATTTCGAACGAATTAATAAACGGATAAAAATACTGCATCAGTCACGCAACAATAATCATACCTACAGATGTGCACACTTAAATTTACAGCACGACACCAAAAATGCCACGGACGTCACACATACCCCCAGGTTACACACGAATAAAAATAATTTCTATATAAACTTCCCCGCTCGTGGGCCGATAAGGCAGGCAGACGTCAACCTTGCCTTGCAAGAGGAGAATCACCATGAGCACGGATCTCATCAGCAATTCGTACAGCAGCACGACCACGTCCCTGAGCAGCCTGATCAGCTCGTCGAGCACCAACTCCACCGAATCCTCGGCCACGGACAGCCTGGCCTCGGGGCTGTCCATCAAGGGCGACGGCGGCGACTTTTCCAAGGGGGCCAAGGCCATGCAGCAGCTCAAGGACTTGGCCAGCTCCGACCCGGACAAGTTCAAGGAAGTGACCCAGCAGATTTCCGACAAGCTCTCCGAAGCGGCGGACAGTGCGTCCGATTCCAACACGGCCAAGATGCTGTCCTCCATGGCGGAGCAATTCGCCTCGGCGTCCTCGTCGGGGTCCATGGATTCCCTGACCCCGCCCTCGCCCCCGTCCGGCGGCAATGGCGCCCAGGGCCAGGCGGCCCAACAATACGCCAAGCAAAGCGGCGACAATCCCATGGCCACCATGGACAGCATCGTGTCCAGCGCCCTGTCCGGCGTCGGGTCCACCGAGGCCTAGCGTCGCTCCCGCGACGGCGCTAGGTATCACCACGGAAGCAGACGCAATTTTTTGAGGTTGCCGCGAACACGCGACATGACCGCTTCGAGGCTGCGACGCCCAGGCCCGACGACCGTTCAAGAGAAAGCGCCCCGCCTCCCGGCTTGACCGGAAGGCGGGGCGCTTCGTTGTTTGGGCCCAAGCGACCAAGGCCCGCCGAAATCCCTTTACCCCCTTTCTTCAGTCGGGGGGGCTGGGGGCCTCAGGCCCCCAGCCGCCGGAGGCATCCCCCCCTTTTCTCTCCACCACCCCTACAGCCCCCCCAGCCGGACGTCTCGTCCCAGCAGCGCGTTCTCCAGGGTCAGCGCCTCGGCAGGCGGGTGGCGGTGGGCGAGTTCCTGGAGATCGTCGAGGTAGCGCCGGGCGTGGCTCAAATAAAACGACAGGGCCGGGGCGAACTTGCGCCCGACCAGCCCTTCGATGAAAAGCCGGCTGATCTCGCGTTCGCGCAGCAGCACGTACTGGGACAGCAGAAACATGCGCCGCTCTTCGGCCGACATGGAGCGCATGGCCCGGGAGAGCACTGTGCGGGCGCGGGGCTGATACATCCAGAAATAGAGAAAATCCAAGGCGTTGACGATGACGATCTTGTCCAGATCACCCTTCTGGGAGCCGATGGAATTGATGAACTCCTTGGGCGTCTCCAGGAGTTTGGCCACGTCGTCGCTGGGATAGAGCAGCTCCAGCAACGAATAGGTGTCGTAGAGCTGCTTGAATTTTTCGCGGTAGTCGCGAAGGCGCATGCGCACGTATTTCGAGCGGTCGGCCAGGCCTTCGATGCCGGCGGCCACGCAGTCCGAGGCGAATTTGGAGACGATGGCGGCAAAGGGCTCAAGCGCCGGCTCGGGATCGGGCAGGCCGCCCTGGATGAGCAGCCAGGCCAGGCCTTGGTTGAGGCCATAGGCCAGAGGGATGGACAGCACGGACCGGAAGAGGTTGCCCACGGCCGCCGACTTGGGCAGCCCGCGCAGCAGGTTGTGGCTGGCCAGATACAGGCCGTTGGCCACGGCCATGCAAGCAAAAAGCACAAGCGGCGCGCTGGAGGTGGTGACGCCAAAGCCCTGCCCCAGGAGCAGCGTGCGCACCACGATATCCAAAAGCGGCACGGAAAAGCCCGTGAACATGAGCGAATCGGCCAAGCGGTCGAAGCTCACGTAGTCTTTCCAGGTTAAAAGCGGCGAGCGGCGCAGGCCGCCGCAGCCGAGCACCGCCTGGATGACGTTGCGCACGCCCGTGATGCCAAACCAGATGAAAGGCCCCATCCAGGCCAGGACCCACCAGGAGTTGATGCTGGCAAACGAAGCGGCGGCCACGGCAAAGCCCAGGCCGATTTTCAGCACGTTCTTGATGGTGTTGCTCAGATACCGCCAGGACAGCCCCAAGGGCCGGCGCAAGGCCTCGGCCCGGGCCAGCCAGCGCTGGCTGGCTTTTTGCTGGATGCCACCCAGGGTGTGGATGTTGGCGGTTTGCGGCGTGGCCTTGAAATAGCGCTTGCCCACCCACTCCAGCACGTAGCGGTAGCCGGCCAGCCGCAGACCGGGCAGACCTCGCAGGAACCGGAAGAACCGGGCCGAGAGGTCGCTTGAGAATTCGTCGGGCAGCGTGCTCACCCGGGGCGAGACAGCCACACCCACGGGGATGGCCCGGCGCAGACTCGTCCCGGGGCGTTTTTCGCGGCGGGCCAGCCGCTTGCGGGTCCGGGCCGGCAGGGTGTCGGCCACCACCAGCCCCATGCCGTGGCAGCGGGTGGACTGGCCGGTGGAGTCGGTGCCAATGCGGGCCGAAAGCGGCCGGGCACGGTAGGCGGCGGCGATGGCGGCCACGTCGCGGCGCAAATCGCGCAGGCTGGCGGCGGTTTCGGCGTCGCCGTCGGCTTCGGCCGTATCGGCGGTGCGGTTTATGAGGCGCTTTAAGGCCACCACGTTGCCGGCGTTGACAATGGAAATAAGGGCCAGGGCGTCGCCGCCGTCGCCGCCGCCGGTTTCGAAGACGCGCAGATTGAAGGCGTCGCAGCCGGTGATGTCGCCGCGACAGGCGAAAAGGGCCAGCAGCACGTCGGCAAAGGGCATTTCGGCCGTGCACAGGGCCAGGCTGTTGCCGACATGCAGGGTGTGTATGCGGCGGGCCAGCTCGGCCACGTCCACGGTCAGGCGTTCGGGCAAGGCCTCGCCGTCTTGGGGGGCCTCGGGCGGGACGATGTCCGGGTTGGCGGCCGGGGACAGGTAGTCGTCCAAGAGCGACTCCACGTCCAGGCTGTCGCGTTCGGCCAAAAGCGGACAGGCGTTGCCAGCGGCCGCCGCGTCCAGGGTATCGCCGGCCCGAGCGTCAAGCAGCGGGGCCAGGGCGTCGCGGATGAACCGGGCCAGATGGAGCAGGCTGGCCTGGCCCGAGCCCACGAAGGCCAGGAACTCTTCGTGATCAAGGGGCGGCAGGTCGAGGCCGTAGCGGTCGCGGATGGTTTGGCGGTGGCGGGCGTTGAAGGCGGCCAGCACGGCCAGGACATGGCGCTGCTCCCGAAGCGACAGTTCGAAGCCCTCACGCATGAATTCGCGCACCCCGGGCTTTTTGAGAAACGCGGCGAAATCCTCGGGCCGAGTAAAACCGCGCGGGGACCAGACGAGCTTGACGTGGCCGCCGCGATGGCGGGCCAAGCATTCGATGCCGATGTCCACGCGCATATCCATGATGGCGGCGGCTTCCAGCAGCTCGGCGGCGGTCTCCGGGCGCACGAAATGGTAGTGGATGACGGTGAGCCGCCGGATGCCCTTGATCCAGGCGTCCATGATGAGATGGGTGGGTGATTTGCGGCCCTTGGTGTTGGCGTCGTGGACGTGGTCGTCAAAGGCGATCTGGTTCCACTCCTCGGGCATTTCCAGGAGATGGTACTCGGCCAGGAGCTTTCGCACCACACGTGGCCGGCCGGACACGGCACTGCGGAAATCGTGGGCCAGCTCCAGCTGGCGGCGCGGGGTGTCCCGGGAGCGCACCAGCTCCTTCATGATCTGCAGCAGCACCCGGGCAGTGTTTTTCTCCAGCCCTGATTCGGCCGCGGCCATGACCTCGTCACGCAGCGACCGCAAGGCGGTCAGCCGGTCGCCGGCCATGCCGGCTTCCAGGGACCCGAGCAGGTGGATGACGGCGTAGGCGATGCGCAGCCCCTTGGGCGCGGCCATTTCCTTGATGCCGTGGGGATGCAGATACGGCGCAAGCAGGCGTTTCATGCTTGATGAGCCGCGCCGGGCCAGCACGTCGTTGACGATGCGCAGCAGTTCGTAATCGCCGGCGTCGAAACACAGGCGCGAGAGCGCCGAGCGCGGCACGCCGTCCAGGGCGTGGGCGCTGGCGTTTGCTTCGGGCAGCGGCGGAATCCCCTGATCCGGGGGCATGGTATTCGTCATAAACTTGTCTTATTTTTCACAATATGACTACCGTTTCCCCCTGTCCGCGTCAAGGGGCCGGCCGGAAAAGCAGTGCGTCTTACAAGGGAAGCGATTGCCTTGGCCGGCCGGATTGTACATACTATGTTCACGACGGGAAGTGGTTTGCCCGTCCAAGGCTTTGGAGGAACGAGGAACAATGACCAAGCGTAAAGCGCCGGCCGCCGCCCTGGGCGTGGTTCGGGAAGCGGCGGGACGCATCCGCGAGATCGAGGCCGAGGCCGGCCGACTGCTCCACGAGGCCGGGGACAAGGCCGGGTACCTTCGCCTGATGACGGAAAAATGTCTGGTGCTCGAAGGGCTGCCTGACGAAGCCGACGAGGTCCTGAAAGGCAACGCCGTTGACGGATCGGGCGCGCTGCTCTCGGGGCTTGAGGATTTCGCCCGCCGGGCGGCCTTGGCCCTGCAGTTGGAAAGCCCGTTTTTCATGAGCGCCCTGCTCTACCCCGAAGACTATCGGGACGGCGATCCCAATGACCTGGAGCGGTTCATTGACCGCTTCGAGGCGGCCTAGGCTCCATGAAGGTCTTTTCGCCCATCGCCATCAACGGGATGCGGCTTAAAAACCGCTTCGTGCGTTCGGCCACAGGGGAAGGGATGGCCAACCCCGACGGCTCGGCCTCGGACCGGCTGGAAGCGCTGCTCAAGACCCTGGCCAAGGGCGAGGTGGGGCTGGTCGTCTCCAGCCACGCCTATGTGGAAAAACGCGGCCAGGCCCGGGCTTCCCAACTTGGCGCGCACAGCCCGGACATGGAGGCCGGCATCGCCCGGCTGGCCCGCATCGTCCATGCCTACGGCGGCCGGTTTGTGGTGCAGCTGGCCCACGCCGGGCTGCGGGCCGACCCGGAGGTGACCGGTCAAGCGCCGCTTGGGCCGTCGGTTCCCGAGGATGATACGGCAGGCCAAGCCATGGAAGCCGAGGATCTGGCCCGGCTGGAAGCCGCCTTTGGCACGGCGGCGGCCCTTTGCCGCGATGCCGGGGCCGACGGCGTGCAGATTCATGCCGCCCACGGCTATGGCCTGAGCCAATTCCTCTCGCCGCGCACCAACCGCCGCACTGGCGCGTATGGCGGCTCGTTGCAAAATCGGGCCAGACTGCTGCTGGAAGTGCTCGGCGCCATCCGGGGCCGCATCGGCCGGGAGTATCCGGTGCTGGCCAAGATCAACAGCGACGATTTCATCGCCGGGGGCTTCACTTCGGCCGAGTGCGTCCAGGTCGTGAGCTGGCTGGAAGCGGCGGGGCTCGACGCGGTGGAACTCTCGGGCGGGGTGTTCGAATCCGGGCGGCTCAATTTCTCGCGCCCGGGCCGCATCGCCATCCCGGACGGCGAAGCCTGGTACCGCGACACGGCCCGGACCGTCAAAGCGGCCGGGGTGACCATGCCGGTGATCCTGGTCGGGGGGCTTCGCAGCCTGGGCACGTGCGAGGACATCATCGCCTCGGGCGACGCCGAGCTGGTGGCCATGTCCCGGCCGTTTATCCGCGAACCCGGGCTTATCGCCCGCTGGCAGGCCGGCGACACTGCTCCGGCGTCCTGCGTGGGCGACAATCTCTGCTTCGCCCCGGCCCGCTCGGGCCAGGGCCTTTACTGCGTCACCGAGGCCAGACAGGGGGAACGGCCCAAGTAACGGCCGCCACGCCGCCGGCTATTCGATCTTGTTTTGCATGAAGGCGATGGTCTTTTCGGGCAGGGCCTTGGGCTGGGCGCCGTCGCGGGAAAGGTCGGTCAGATCTTCGGTGACGGCCAGCATGAGGTTCGTGAAACGCGACTGGTTGCGCAGGCGTTCCCGGGCGTCGGGATTGTGCCAGGCGTCTTTGAGAAGCTCGGCGGCGTGGTGGTGGATCATCAGCGCCATGGGCTTGGGCATGGCGCCGTAGTATTCGAGCATGTTGGCCTTCATATCGTCGATGCTGGCCAAAAATTCCGTGAAGTTCTCGGTTTGCCGCTCCTCTTCGAGCCTGGCCCGTTTGCACTCCTCCTTGAAGCGTATCTCCATAAGCTCCAGGCGTTGCTTCAGCTCCTGCTCGGCCACGAGCTTTTCCTCGCGCAGCTTGTCCAGATCGGCCTGATGGGCCATCTGCCAGTCGGCGGACTCGGTCTTCATGGTGTTGATCAGCCGGGCGACGAACCGGGCGATGTTTTCCGGCAGGGGCATGGTTACCTCGTATGCTCGAAAAAGGTTTCCACAGCCGGGGAAACCTGTTTGGCGTCGTTGCTGTCGAAAATGACGTGCAGGGCGTAGAGGCGGTCGAAGTCCACGGTGACCACGGCCCGCTCGATAAAGGCCGAGGTGCGCTGGGCCTGGTAGGGGGTGAGTTCGCGCTCACGGGTTTTGAGCTGTCCGTGGACGAGGCGGGCGAGTTCGCGGATGTTGCCGCGCTGGCTGGCCAGGAGCAGGCGCTTGCGCCGGGCCTGGCCGCGCTGGGCGATGTCGCGCCGGAGGCGGGCGTGTTTTTGCTGACGACGCTCCAGCCGGCTGTGGCGGCGGTAGAGGAAAAAGGCCAGGGCCAACGCGCCGAGCACGGCCGGGGCATAGAGGGCGAGCACGGAGAACGAGACGTAGATGAGCGAAAGTTCGGAGAAAAGACTTTGCGGCATACTGGCTTGCCGGCATCGGCGGCCGGCCTGGGGCCCGACAGCGCGGGCGCGGTTTACCGGACGCGCGGCGTCCGGACGATGGCTGGCGACGCGGCGGCCTCCGGCTAGGGAGGCCCGACGACTGCCCGAACCTGACAGCTAGTCCAAAGCCTGGGCCGCGTCAAGGCAGCCTCGCTTTTTCGCGCTTTAATGAACAATAATTTAAGCACGTTACTCACCCAAACCAACCCGCTCTAACCGCCCGAATTTCCAGATTGACCGGCTATTTCGCGCGCATCCCCACAAGACAGCCCGGCCCCCTCTCCCCATGCGCAGGGTGTGGCGGGATCCTCTGCCCGGCTTTCAAAGCCTCGTGTATCCCACCAAACAACCAACGATTTCTTCGCCTCCCAACCAAGGCCCGGCCCCCGCCGCCCTCCCCTTTACACTTTTCTGCAGTCGGGGGGTCTGGGGGCCTCAGGCCCCCAGCCGCCGGAGGCCTCTTCCTGTCTCCCCTAAAACATCTGCTTCAACAAATCCTCGCCCTTGCCGAGCGGCGCGTTGGGGTCGGTGAAGAAGGCTTTTTCCTGTTCTTCGTCCATGATGCTGGCCACGCCCTTTTCGGTGCCTTCCTTGAAGGCCATGGGCACGCCGTCCACGGTGCCCATGATGACGCCGGGCGGACGCGAGAAGTCTTCGGGCGGGTAGTCGTCTTCCACGGCCTTGCGGTAGGAGAGCCAGATGGGCAGCGAGGCCCGGCCGCCGGTTTCGCCCTTGCCCATGGATTTGGGCTGGTCGAAGCCGATGTAGCAGCCGGTGAGCAGATAGGGCGAAAAGCCCATGAACCAGGCGTCCTGGAAATCGTTGGTGGTGCCGGTCTTTCCGGCCAGGGGACGGCCCAGGACCTTGGCCGCCGTGGCCGTGCCGGCCCGCACGACTTCCTTGAGCAGGCAGTCCATGACGTAGGCGGTCTGGGGCGACATGACCTGTTTGACCTCGGGCTTGTTGACCCAGACTTCCTCGCCCCAGGGGCTTTTGACGTCGAGGATGAAGCGCGGGGTGATGGTGGAGCCGTCCCGGGCAAAAGCCGAGTAGGCCTTGACCATGTCCAGGAGATTGACGGCCACGGCCCCGAGGCTGACCGGCAAAAACGGGCCGAAATCGCCGCGAAGCCCCAGTTCCTGGGCGCGCTCCACGATCTTTTTCATGCCTACCTGCTGGGCCACCCGTACGGTGACGAGGTTTTTGGACTTGGCCAGGGCCGAACGGATGGTCATGGGGCCGCCGTAGTCGCCTTCGTAGTTTCCCGGGCTCCAGGTCTGCTTGCTCCAGGGATCGACGTAGGTGAAGGGGCCGTCCATGACCACGGTGGCCGGGGTCATGCCGTTGTCCATGGCCACGGAGTAGACGATGGGCTTAAACGACGAACCGGGCTGGCGGAAGGACTGGGTGGCCCGGTTGAACTGGCTTTTTTCGAAGGAAAAGCCGCCCACGCAAGCCACGACATCGCCGGTGCGTGGCTCCATGGACACGATGGCCCCTTCGATGCGCGGCTCCAGTTGCATGGCCAGCTTCCACATGGGGCGTGCGGCCTTGGCCGGCGCGGCCGGGGGCGGGTTTTCGCCGGGCTTGGGCTTTTTGGCGGCGGCCTCGGCCGGTTTGGCCTCGCCGGGCTTGGCCGGGGCCGGCTTGGCGGCCGGGGCGGCCTTGTCCGGGCCGGCCTTGTCGGGCAGGGCCGTGACCGAGGCCCAGACCAGATCGCCCGGCTCCACCTTGCCCTTGGCCCAGCTCATGTCCTCGGCGGGGATGAGGCCGTACTTGTCGCCAAAGCGCACCACAGCACCAGCCGGCACCACTTCCTGCACCAGGGCCTTGAGCCAGCGCCCCGGTTGCAGCAGGGCTTCGGGCACGCCCGAGCGCTCGTAGAATTCCTCGTATTTGTCCTTGTCGAGCTTTTCCAGGCTGGGCTTGAAGCCGCGCCGTTTTTCCGAAGCGACAAGGCCTTCGCGCAGGGCCCGCTCGGCCGCTTCCTGGTGTTTGAGGTCCACGGCGGTATGGACGTGCAAGCCGCCGTTATAGACTTGGTCTTCGCCGAAGCGATCGATGAGTTCCCGGCGCACCTCTTCGAGGTAGAACGGGGCCACCTCCCAGGACGGGTCGGGCATGCTTTTAAAGACCAGCGGCTCGGCCACGGCGGCGTCGTGCTGGGCCTGGCTGATCCAGTTCTGGGCAAGCATCCGGCCAAGGACGTATTTCTGGCGGGCCTTGGCCGATTCGAAGTCACGAAACGGAGAATAGCGGCTGGGGGCCTGGGGCAGGCCGGCCAGGAGCGCGGCCTGGGCGATGGTCAGATCGGCCACGTGGACGCCGAAATAGGTCCTTGCCGCCGCTTCCACGCCATACGCCCGGGAGCCCAGGTAGATCTGGTTTAAATAGATGGTGAGGATTTCGTCCTTGGTCAGGTATTTTTCCAAGCGGTAGGCCAGGATGGCTTCCTTGACCTTGCGCTGGTAGCTTTTTTCCGAGGACAAAAGCAGACGCTTGATGATCTGCTGGGTGATGGTGGAGCCGCCCTGCTTGCGGCCGCCCTGCTGGAGGTTTTTGACCATGGCCCGCAGGATGGCCGTGGGATCGACGCCTTCGTGCTGGTAGAAGGTGGCGTCCTCGGCGGCCAGGAAGGCCTTGGGCAAAAAGTCCGGCATTTCGGAAAGCGTCACCAGGAAGCGCTTCTCGGAATAGAGATAGCCGAGCACCTTGTTGTCGCGGGTGTAGATGGTGGTGACCAGCGGCGGGCGGTAGTCGGTGATCTTGCGAAAGCTCGGCAGGTCGTTGGACGCCCAGTAGTAGAGGCCCACGCCGCCGGCAATGCCGAAAACGAGGCCCACGAACACCAGGATCGCCAGAAGGATGAGCAACTTTTTCACGGACGGTATCTCGCAGGGGAGGGAGTGACGAAGGGCATGCCTTCCTTGGGCGGCAGCCCCCAGGCCAGACGCAGGCGGCCGTGCAGTTCGCGCACGCCGGCCTCGCCATATTCGAGCAGGGCCAGCATCCGGGACACGGTCCGCCCTTGGCGGTGGACCAGACAGCCCGGCGCGGCAAAGGCCGTGACGGCCCCGCCGTTTAGCCAAAACGGAAACAAGCGGCAATAATACGGACGCGCATCCCTTGGCAAGCGACATCCATCGGCCCGCAAGAACACGCAATTGCCCTTCGGGTCAACGGCCAGGCGCAGATGGTCGCCGCCGGGGGGGAAGAGGCGGGGAAGAATCTTGCGGTCGCGGGGAAAAAGCCGCCCCATCTGGGCCAGAAAGGCTTCGGTGTTGGCCTGGTGGACAAAGCCGCCCACGGCCAAGCCGTCAGCCTCGACAATGCGGGCTCGCTCCATCTCGGACACGGGGAAACACACTTCCTCCAAGCCCGGGGTCAGCGAACAGCAGGTCGGGCCGGCGGCGGCGCACCGGGCGCAGACAGGCGCGTCCGACGTCGAAGCGTCGGGGAGCAGGGCGGAATCAGCAGACACGGCGACCTCCCGGGCCGCCGCCAGACCGGGACAACGTCCCCGGCCGTCCGGCTCCCGGAAAGACCATAATGCCGCCCGGGGCGAGCGTAAAGAGCCAAGCCCGGCGCTTGGAACCGATGCCGTACTGCTTGCCCCTTGTCCGCCCCCAAGCGGACCATAACCTGTCGGGAATGACGGACGGTCTTTCGGCCTTGAACCCAAGCCGAGACCGGAACAACCCGTCGCCGCCCCCCGGCCCGGGCCACAGGTCCGCTGTGACGCCCGGCGTCCGGCAGTTGCCGACGCCGGGCGCGCGGACCGGGAGCCGGATCAGCGGCCGAGCTTTTCGCGGCCGTAGTCCGTGACGGCCAGCCGGCCGTTTTGGTCTTCCAGGAGCCCCAGGTTCACGAGGTCGCGCACCATGGGCAAAACCTGGGAAAAATGGCGCACCAGGGCCCGGCTGATGTCCTCCATCGTGGCCGGCGGCTCGCACACCCGCAGAATGTCCTTGGCGGACTGGGTGAGCGTTCCGTCGGGCTTGACCTGGGGCGTGTCTTCAGCAGCGTCGTACATGTCGGAAATCATGACAACTCTCTCTTGCAAAAATACCAATCCGGGCAGTTCGGACCGGCGGCTTTGGCCCTCTCCTGGGCCATGGCCTGGGTTCGCGGCGGGGGAGCCAGCACCCCGTCCCCGGGTTTCCAGCCGGCGGGCGTGGCCACGCCGTGGGCGTCGGTGGCCTGCAGGGCCGCCACAAGGCGAACGATCTCGGCGACGTTGCGTCCGGTGGTCATGGGGTAGGCCATGTACGCCCGGACACATTGCCGGTCGTCGATGACATAGACCACACGGGCCGGTTCGGTGGGCGACTCGGCCGGCATGGTCATGCCGTAACGCCGGGCCACTTCGCCGGTGGTGTCGGCGACCAAGGGGAAATCGATGGCCGCGCCGAACTTCTCCTCAAGGGATCGCACCCAGGCGATGTGGGAGAAAATGGAATCCACCGACAGACCGAGCAGTTCGCAGCCCATGTCGCGCAAGGTGGCGCGCACGCCGGCAAAGGCCATGAGTTCCGAGGCGCACACGGGCGTGAAATCCGCCGGATGCGAAAAGAACACCAGCCAGCTTCCCCGAAAATCTTCCAGGCGCAGGATGCCGTGGGTGGTTTCGGCCTCGAAGTCCGGGGCCGTTTCGCCGATGCGCGGAACGCATACGGAAGCGTGATCGGTCATGCAGGCTCCTTTCGACCCGCGGCAACATGCCGCAGGCAGGCTCTCACAACCCCTCTATCGCCGCTTCAACGCGCCGCGTCAAGGCCGGACGCCGGGCCAACCCCCACGAATGCGGCCCTATATCGGCTCCAAGCGGCCGTTAGCGCAGGGTGCAAGGGTCGTCGGCCAGACGGTGCAACAAGGCCGCCTTGATCTCGGCCAGCTGCTCCGGGTCCTCCACCCGCCGTCCTGCCGGGCCGCGCACGTAAAAGACGTCGCGCACACGCCCAGCTGGGGTCATGACCTTGGCCAGATGGGTTTCCAGCCCCATCTCGGCCAGGGTGCGGGCGATGTCGTAGAGAAGTCCCACCCGGTCGTCGCAGGACACGTCGATGACCGTAAAGAGATCGGAAGCCTTGTTGTCGATGGCCACCTCGGGCGGCGACTTGGGGCCGGCCACGGCCAGGGACAGGGCAAACCCGCCTCGCTTCTGGGCCAGACGGTAGGCCAGGAACAGCTTGCCGCACAGGGCGTAGCGCACGGCCCGTGACACCCGGGCGAAAACTTCGTCGCTGTAGATGACGTCGGGCGGATTGCCGGTGCGCAGCGACAGGATGACCACGCCGTCTTCCCAGCGAAACACGTCGGCCTCGTGGATGGACAGATCGTGCAGGGCCAGCACGCCCGTGACGGTGGGAAAAAGCCCACGCACCTGGCGGGCGGCCACGGTGACCGTGAAACCGTCGCCGCCGGGCAGGGCCGTGTAGGTCAGAGCGGCCACGTCGCGGCCGGCCCGGTCGCCGGGCTTCATGCGCCGGTCCTCGGCCTCGGCGGCGTCGAGTTCGGCCAGCAGGTCCAGATGACCAAGGATCGTCTCCACGGGCTGGCTGACGAGATAGCGCGGCGGCATGGCCAACAGCAGGGCTTCCAGGGCTTCGGGGCTGAAGCGGTCCCGGGCGGCCTCGCGCAAGCTGTCCCGGGCGGCCAGCATGATCCGGGCGTCGTCGGCCCCAAAAAGCCGGCCCTGCTCAATGGCGGCGCGCAGCTTGCCGTAGAGGTCAAACACCAGGGACTCTTTCCAGCCGGTCCAGGCCTGGGGGCCGGTGGCCAGCCCGTCGCAGCGGGCAATGAGCACGAGCATGTCCAGGGCTTCCACCGTGGCCACCCGGCCGGCCGCCCGGGCCACCACGTCGCGGTCAGACAGGTCGCGGCCGGTGGCGGTTTCGGGCAGCAGCAGATGTTCGCGCACGAGGGCGGCGATCATGTGGCGGGCCTCGGGTGGGGCGGACAGGCGCGAGAGCATGTCCTCGGCCAGCTGGGCCCCCTTTTCGGCGTGGGCCCCGCCCAGGCCCTTGCCCATGTCGTGCAGGAGCAGGCCCCAGTAAGCCAGCTCCGGCCGGGGCAGGCCGTCCAGCAACTCCCTGGCCCGGCAGGCCGGCCCGACGCGCAGCTCGGCCAAAAGGCGCACGGCCTCCAGGCTGTGCCGGCCCACAGGATGGACATGGTAGACGTCGTAGGAGACGTTGTCCTTGACCCGGGCGAACTGGGGCAGGATGGCCTCCAGCACGCCGCTGGCGCTCAGCGCGTCCAGGGCCGCGCCGGAGACGTCGGCCGGCATGATGTCGCTTAAGCTGTCATAGAGCATCCGGCCGGTGCGCGGCGAAACCTCGGCCAGCCGGCCAAGTTCGGCGGCCAGGCCGCGCAGCCGGCCCATGGTTTCGTGGGACGGGGCCTTGCCCAGGGCGGCGCACACGGCAAAAAGCGGCATGGCCCGCTCCATGGCCTGGAAATCGGTCAGCCCCGGGGCGAAACGCAGGCCCTCGGGGGCGTCTTGCAAGCCGTCGCCCACGGACGTGGCCGGGGCGGCCAGATCCAA
Source organism: Solidesulfovibrio magneticus RS-1 (assembly GCF_000010665.1). Lineage (NCBI taxonomy): Bacteria > Pseudomonadati > Thermodesulfobacteriota > Desulfovibrionia > Desulfovibrionales > Desulfovibrionaceae > Solidesulfovibrio > Solidesulfovibrio magneticus. The sequence continues at coordinate 3,926,840 of NC_012796.1, forward strand.
GGCCCCCAAATGTCCGGCCAAAAGCGGCCAGACCGACTGGCGCAGGGCCTTGATGTCGGCCATGCGGCGCAGCAGCAGCGACAGGAAGCGCTCCACGGCCCGGCGGTCGCCCCGGCGGCCAAAGCCCATGGCCTCGGCCAGGCGTTCCTGGAATTCGAAATAGAGCTTGTCGTTCTTGCGGCCGCACAGGCGGTGCAGGTGCATCCGGGCGGTCAGGACGAACCGGGCGTCGTCTTCCAGGGCGGCCAGGTCGTCGGCCAGCAGGCGAGCGTCGGCCTCGCGGCCCGGGTCCAGGCGCATGAGCCAGCGGACTTGCTGCCAGTCGCGCAAACCGCCCAGACCGTTTTTGAGATCAGGTTCGAGCATCCCGCCGGCATCGCCATAGGTCCGGCCGCGCTCCTTGTTGCCCTTCTCCAGCCACTCGGCGAAGCCAGCGGCATGGGCCGGAAAGCTGCCGGCCTCCAGGCGGGCCGTCAGGTCCACGACGATGGCGGCCTCCCCGGCCAGAAAGCGCAGGTCAACAAGCGACGCCAGCACCTTGGGGTCGCAGCCGGCCAGCTCCAGACAGCCGGAAACGGCGCGCACCCCGTGGCCGAGCTCCACACCCCGATCCCAGAGCGGGAAAAAGAGAAACCGGGCCAGTTCCGAGGCCCAGTCCGGCGGCTCGGACGGGAAGAGCAACAACACGTCGATGTCCGAGGCCGGACACAGTTCGCGCCGGCCATAGCCGCCCACAGCGGCCAGAGCGAAGCCGTCGGCTTGCGAAGCGTTGACCTCGGCCCACTCTTGCAGGCGCTGGCGAAAATAGCGGTCGTAGACGTCGGACAGGGCGGCGACGTAGGCCACGTCCAACTGGCCGGCGGCCAGGGCGTCGGCCAGCAGGGTCTTGCCCTCGTCGAGCATGACGGCGCTGACCGGCGCGTCGGGTGCGGACGGCATGGCAGGCTCCCCATCAATAAAACGACCGGGAAGGAGGCGTTCCCCCTTCCCGGTCGGCTATTTTGTCATTTTCCCCGAAGGGTTGCCAGCAAACTGCCTAGATGGCGGCGTTGCCGGTCTCGCCGGTGCGGATACGGATGACCTCGTCGATGGTGGAGACGAAGATCTTGCCGTCGCCGACTTCGCCGGTCTGGGCCGCGGCCTGGATGGCCTTGATGACCTCGACGGCCAGGCCGTCCTCGACCACCAGCTCCATTTTGACCTTGGGCACGAAATCAACCTGGTACTCGGCACCGCGGTAGACTTCGGTGTGGCCGCGCTGGCGGCCGAAGCCCTTCACTTCCGACACGGTCATGCCCTTGATGCCAAGTCCGGTCAGCTTTTCCTTGATTTCGTCGAGCTTGTAGGGACGAGTGATGACTTCGATCTTTTTCATGATGGCGCGCTCCTTATCCTTGACTAGAGCTGGTAGCCGACTTCGCTGTGCTGGCTGACGTCGAGACCCTTGATCTCGTCGTCCTGGCTTACCCGAATACCAACCATCACGTCCACGATTTTAAAGAGGATCAGCGTCATGACGAAGCAGAACACCCAGGTGGCGACCACGGACACGAACTGGATCCAGAGCTGTTCGGGGTTGCCGTAGAACAGGCCGTCGTTGCCAAGCTCGTTGACGGCCTTGGTGGCGAACAGGCCGGTGGCCAGGGCGCCGAAAGTGCCGCCCAGGCCGTGGATGCCCACCACGTCCAGGGAGTCGTCGTACTTGAACACGCTCTTGATGAGCACGCCGCCGTAGCACAGCCCGCCGGCAATAAGCCCCATGAGGATGGCCGGCATGGGTTCGACGTAGCCGGCGGCCGGGGTGATGGCGACCAGACCGGCCACCGCGCCGGAGGCCATGCCCAGGGTGGTGGGCTTGCCGCGATGCCACCACTCCACGATGATCCAGCTAAAGGCGGCGGCGGCGGCGGCCAGGTGGGTGGTGACGAAGGCCGAGGCGGCCAGGCCGTTGGCGGCCAGAGCGCTGCCGGCGTTGAAGCCGAACCAGCCGAACCAGAGGATGCCCGCGCCAAGGATGGTCAGGGGCAGGTTATGCGGAATAAACGACTGCTTGCCGTAGCCGTGGCGGCGTCCCAGGTAGAGGACGGCGGCCAGGGCGGACGCGCCGGAGCTCATGTGGACGACCGCGCCGCCGGCGAAGTCGAGAGCGCCCATCTTGGCCATCCAGCCGCCGCCCCAGACCCAGTGGGCCATGGGACAGTAGACGACCAGCAGCCACAGGGTGGTGAAGAGCAGGAAGCCGGAGAATTTGATGCGCTCGGCAAACGCGCCGGTGATCAGCGCCGGGGTGATGACGGCGAACATGCACTGGAAGATCATGAAGGCCAGGTGCGGGATGTTGTCCACGCCTTCCTTGGCCGCCGTGCCGACGCCGTTAAGGAACATGAAGTCGAGATTGCCGATGACGCCGCCGATGTCGCCGCCAAAGGCCAAGCTGTAGCCCACGATGGCCCACAGCACGGAAACGGTGCCAAGCAGGATGTTGGAATGCATGAGCGTGCCAAGGATGTTCTTGGTACGGACCATGCCGCCGTAAAAAAGCGCCAGACCCGGAGTCATAAGCATGACCAGGGCCGCCGAAATGAGCACGAAAGCGGTATCTGCCGCGTTCATGGTTCCCCCTCTGATGACGTTTTTGTCGAAGATTCCCTTGCCGTCGTCGTCGCGTCCGTTGCCTCAAACGGCCCCGCGCGGCCCTCTCCAAGGCCAAGCCGGCCGCTTTCCGCCGCATCGACAACTCCTGACTAGCCCAGCGTTGACATTTTTGCAACACCAAAATCGACCCCGTTGCAAACCCGTAACAAAAGCCTGCCGACTGGCGTCTTTCCTGGAAAAGCGCTAGGCTTGGGCCAGCCCGAAATTCCGGGGAGGCCTGCCATGTCCGACAAAATCGCCAAAATCCTGGTGGTGGAAGACGACGAGAACGTGCGCCGCCCGGTGTGCGCCTGGCTCGAAATCTCCGGCTACGCCGTCACCGAGGCCGGTGACGGGGACGAAGCCTTGCGCCGCATCGCGGACATCGGGCCCGACGCCGTGCTGCTGGATCTGCGCCTACCCCGGCGCGACGGCTTCGGCGTGCTGGAAGCCCTGTCCCGGGAACACGACGCGCCGCCGGTTATCGTCATCTCCGGCCAGGACGGCATCGACGGCGTCATCCGCGCCTTTCGCCTGGGCGCCACCGATTACCTGCAAAAACCCATCGTCAGCTTCGATCTGCTGGCCCACGCCCTGGAGGCGGCCCTGGAGCGCCGGGAACTGGCCCGGGCCGTCAAACAGGCCGAAAACCGCTATTTCACCCTGGTCCAGAGCCTGCCGCTGTTGGTCTTCATTTTGGACAAGCACCTGGAATTGACGTTCATCAATAAGTTCTGCCGGCCGCTGCTCGGATTTTCCCGGGCCGAAGCCCTGGCCGCGCCGGGCTTTTTTCCGGCCCGGCTCCATCCCGAGGACCGGGACCGGGTCACGGCCTGGCTGGGCGAGAGCCTGGGGCCGGGCAAGGCGTCCCACACCGAGGAATGCCGGTTCCTGCACAAAAACGGCGCGACCATCCACGCCCTGCTGCGGGCCATCCCCTCGGCCCGGGATAAAAACGGCGGCGATGATCGCCAGATCGAGGGCATCGTGGTCGACATCACCGACCGGGTGGAACTGGAGCGGTTCGTGGTCCAGGAAGAAAAACTCAAGACTCTCGGAGCCATATCCGCTGAAGTCGCCCACGAGATCCGCAATCCCCTGTTTTCCATCGCCGGTTTTGCCCATCGCCTGCAAGCCCGGCTGCCGGACTCCCGGGAGGCCGGCATCATCCTGTCCGAGGCCCGGCGGCTGGAGGACATTCTCGACAAGATCCGCAATTACCTGCATCCCGTGGACCTGCGGCCGCGCCTGTGTTCGCTTAGGGCCATCGCCATGGCCGCCCTGGATTTCCTGGCCCCGGAATTCGCCGCCCGGGGGATCGTGGCGGCGGCGGACCTGGCCGGGGGCCTGCCCGACCTGCGCCTGGACCCGGACCTGCTCACCCAGGTGGTGACGAGCCTGACCCGCTTCGCCGTCAGCCGCAGCCCGGCCGGCCAGACCGTCCAACTGGCCACCTCGCGCCACGCCCGCTACGCCCACCTGGACGTGACCTTCCGCCCCTCGCGCCCGGTGGTCGATCCCGAGGTGCTGTTTCTGCCCTTCGAGGAAGGCGACGAACGCCTGGGGTTGCCGCTGGCCTACAGAATCGTCAAAAACATGGGCGGCTCCCTGACCTTTGCCCAACACGCGACCGAGGCCGGCTTCACGTTGCAGTTGCCCATCGATCCCCTGGCCGAGGACCCGGACGGGCCAGACCCCGACGCCCTGGAGACCGCCATGGGCACGGCCGACGACGATGACGACGCGCCCGGGCTCCACGCGCCGGCGAGACCGGGCCGGGCATGAGCGTCGAAGCTTTTTTCGGCCGACTGGCCGGGCTGGCCCTGCCGGACGCGCCGGTGGTGGTGGACGGCGGGGCCAACAAGGGGCGGGTGGCGGCGCGTTTTCTGGCCGCCCTGCCCGGCTGCCGGGTGGCGGCCTTCGAGCCTCAGCCAATACTTGCCCGCAAGCTGGCCAAGCGGTTCGCCGACGAGCCGCGTCTGACGGTCCATGCCGTGGCCCTGGGCGAGACAGCGGCGGTCTTGCCCTTGACGGTGATGTCGCGCCCCACGCTCTCCTCGCTGTTTGCGCCCACGGGCATTCACGAAAAGTACGCGGACCAGGAATTGACGGAGACGGCGGTGGTGGACGTGCCGGTGGTCCGGCTGGACGCGGTGCTTGGGCGGGCCGACGTCATCAAGCTGGATTTGCAGGGCTACGAATTGCCGGCCTTGCGGGGGGCGGCCGGGCTTTTGGGCGGAGTCTCGGCGGTGGTGGCCGAGGCGGCGCTCTATCCGCTCTACGACGGGCAGGCGCTTCTGGACGAGCTGACGGCCTATTTGCAGGGTTTCGGACTGATGCTCGACGGGGTCTACGATTTCCACCGCGACCCGGCCGGCCGCATCGCCTCGGGCGACGCCGTTTATCTGCGCCCCTGACGCCGCTCCCCGCTGAACCCCCTTTACCCTTTCCCCATTCGGGGGGTCTGGGGGCCTCAGGCCCCCAGCCGCCGGAGGCCTCTTCCCTCTTCTCTCTTACCGTATTTCCACTATAAACCGCGCCGCCTTGGCCGCGCCGTCGAGGTCAATGCGCCCGGGCTGGGGCGACGGGGCGGCAAGGGCGGCGGCCAGGCGGGGGGCGAGCAGGGACGCAGAGAGCTGCGACGGTTCGAGGAGGCCGAGCAGCCCCAGGGCGGCTAGGCGCTCGGCGCGCAGGCGCTGTTCGCGGTTCTGGTCAAAGGGCATGACCAACGCTCGGCAGCGGGCGGCGAGCAGTGCCATGACGGTGTTGTAGCCGGCCAGGCTCACGGACAGGTCGCACCCGGCCAGCACGGCCGGGAAATCCGGGGTGAAGCGGGCCACCCGGGCGTCGGGCAGGTCGGCCGCGGCCCGGACCAGGGCGGCCAAGGCGTCTTCGTCGCAAAAGGGGCCGGAAAACACGCGAAGGGCCGCATCGGCCAGTTGGCCGTGGTCCCGGCAGGCGTCCAGCACGGCGGCGGGCAGCTCGGAACCGACCTTGCCGCCGCCGGCCGAGACGACCACGAGGGGCTTGCCTTCGGCCACGCCCAAGGCGGCCCGGGCGGCGGCGGCGGCCTGGGGCGTGGCCCGGGCCGGGGCCACGTAACCGGTATGGGCCACGGGCAGGGTGATGTCGCCGGCCCGGGCAAAGGTGGCGGACAGGGGGAAAAGCGCCGGATCGCCGTGGACGCACACGGCGTCGAAGTGGCGATTGAGCCGGTCCAGCACCCGGGTCTCGTAGGCGGCCTGGTCCTTTTTTTCGACCAGGATATCGCGCACGCCGCAAACGACCTTGCCGCCCCGCTCCCGCACGGCGCGGATGGCCGGCAGCAGCTCGAACTCGAAGGCCTTGCGGCCGAAGGGATAGAGCTCGACGAAAAAGACGTCGGGCGCGAAATCGGCCAGGGCGTCGAGCAGCAGGGCCTTGCGGGCGGCCTTGGCCGCCTCCAGGGCCGGGCCTTCCAGGGTCAGGGCGCGGAAATCGGCGTCCATGGCCAGGGGCGGCAGACGAAGCAGGCGCACGCCTTCCGGCACGGCCGCCGGCACGTCCGGGCCGCCGACAACGAGCAGGCGCTCGTGGCCGTCCAGGGCGGCGACGATTTCCAGCGTGCGAAACAGATGCCCCATGCCCAGCACATGCTGGCAGTAGACGGCGATTTTCACGGCTGGGGCAGCTCCAGGTCCAAGCGGCCCAGGGTGAGCTGCCCGCCCTGGCAGACCACCTCCTGGACCCGGTTCGGGTCAAAGGCCGGTGGTTCGCTGGGCAGGTAGGCCCGGCCTAGGAGATGGTAAAGCACGGCTTTGATCACGCCCTGGTGGGTGACCACCAGCACGTTGCGGCCGCCGTTGGCTTTGGCCGCGTCAATGAGCGCGTGTTCGGCCCGCTGGCGCACGTCGGCGCGCGATTCGCCGCCGGTGGGGTGAAAACTCCAGCCGGCGGCCTCGGCGGCGGCGATGGCTTCGGGCGGGATGTCGCGCCAATGCTTGCCGGTCCAGTCGCCGTAGTGCTGCTCGCGCAGGCGTTTTTCCAGGGTCACGGGCAGACGCAGGCTGCGGTTTAAGATGCCGGCGGTGGATTTGGCCCGGCCGAGGTCGCTGCACAGGATGCGGGCCAGGGCCAGCCCGGCCAGCTGTGGGGCCAGGGCCTCGCACTGGGCCGTGGCGACCGGAGCCAGTTCGCTGTCCCACTGGCCCTGGATGCGCTTGTCCAGGTTCCACAGGGTCGGGGCATGGCGCAGGAGATAAAACACGCAGCGCGACATGGCGTTTGTCCTTTGCTCGGCCCGTTGCGGCGAGCCGTCAGTTTCCGATGCGGCACAAATAGTCGTCCAGGCCGCAGACCGCCTCCCGGCAGGCCTGATCCAGGGTCGGGGACAGCTCGGCCAGCCGGGCCACGTCGCCGGCCGCCGCCGCCTGCTCGGCCTCGGCGGCCAGGCCGCGCATGGCCGCCGCCCCGAACATGGCCGCGTTGCCTTTAAGGGTATGGGCCACCCGCTCGCACACGGCCAGATCGCCCTGGTCCATGGCCTCGCGCAGACACGTCAGCTGATCCGGCACCGAGGACACGAACTCGCGCCCCACCCGGGTGAGCAGCCCGGCCTTGCCCCGGTACTGGGCGGCCAGAGCCTGGACGTCGATGGGCGACGGGAGCGTCTGCCTGCCCGCCTCCCGCGCCCCCGCCGGCGTACGGCCGCGACGGGCCAACACCCGGGCCACCACGGCGAAAAACGTTTCCACGTCAATGGGCTTGGTGATGTAGTCGTCGAAACCGGCGGCCAGAAAACGCTCGCGCTCCTGATCCATGGCGTAGGCCGATAGCCCGACCACGGGCAGGCCCGGGTCGATGTCCAGATGGCCGGCCCGGATGGCCCGGGTGGCGGCCAGACCGTCCATGACCGGCATCTGGATGTCCATGAGCACCACGTCCACGGCGTGGGACACGAGATATTCCAGGGCCACCCGGCCGTTCTCCGCCAGGATGACCTCATGGCCTCGGCTCTCCAGGAGATCGGTGGCAAAGACACGGTTGACCCGGTTGTCTTCCACCAGCAGCACCCGCAGGCTTGGCGGCGGCTCCCGGCGCGACGACGGGCTAAAGTCCCGCCGAGTCAGCCCGCCCAGGCCGGCGGCGGCCTCGAAGGGGCATTCGAGCCAGAACACGCTGCCCTTGCCGGCTACGCTGTCCACGAACACCTCGCCGCTCATGAGTCCGGCCAGCCGGCGGCAGATGGCCAGGCCCAAGCCCGTGCCGGCCTGGCGTTTGGTCAGGCCGCCGTCCACCTGGGTGAAGCTGTCGAAGATGGCGGGCAGCTGGTCGGCCGGGATGCCCACACCGGTGTCGATGACGGCAAAGCGCAAGGTGACGCGTTCGCCGCTCCCGGTGGGGCACGGCGAACGGTCAAGCAACGAGGCGCGCAGGGTCACGCTGCCGTGCTCGGTGTATTTGACGGCGTTGTTGACGAGGTTGCGCAGGATCTGGCGCAGGCGCAAGCCGTCGCCGCGCACGCTCCCGGGCAACCCCGGGTCGAGTTGCAGGTCCAGGGTCAGCCCCTTTTCCCGGGCCAGCACCTCCTGCTCCTTGACCACGGCGGCCAGGCATTGGGCCAGATCAAAGGACTCGGCCTTGATCTCCAGCCGGCCGGCCTCGATCTTGGAATAGTCAAGGATGTCGTTGATAATGGACAACAGCGTGGCGGCGGACTCTTCCACCACGGCCAGGCGCTGGCGCTGGGCCGGCTCCAGGCGGTCGCGCAGCATGAGCTGGACGTAGCCCAGGACGGCATTAAGTGGCGTGCGGATTTCGTGGCTCATGTTGGCCAGGAACGCGCCCTTGGCCTGGCTGGCCGCCTCGGCCCGCTCCAGGGCGGCGGCCAGTTCGGCTTCGAGCTTCTTGCCGGCCGTAACGTCGCGCACGATTTCCACCACGGCGGCCACCGAGCCGGCGGCGTCGAGCATGGGATAGCAGAAAAGCTCCACCCAACCGGCGGAATCGCCCGGATCGTCCTTGGGCACCACGCTGATGGCCAGCTTGCGGGTGGCCATGGCCCGCAGGGACGGGCAATCCTGGCAGGGGGCGGACAGGCCGTGATAGACCTCGTGGCAGCGCTGGCCGACGATCTCGCCGCGCGAGGCGTACATGCCGCGTAGCGACCGGTTGACGGCCAGGACTTCCATTTCCGGCGACAGCAGGCACACGCCGTCCTGGACGCCGGCAAGCACGGCGTCGAGGAAAAACGTCTTTTCGCGCAGGGCATCGGCCAGCCGCCGGCCATCGGCCAGGGCCGCGCCGAGACGGTCGGCCAAGGCGGCGGCTTCGGCGTTTTTCTCTTCGGCCAGGACGTGCAACTCCTCGGCCCGGCGCTTGAGGGACTGTTCGGCCAGTTTGCGCGGGGTGATGTCGCGGCCCACGGCTTGGTATTCGACCAGTTCGCCGGCGGCGTCGAAGATGGCCCGGCGAGTCCAGCGCTGATAGCGGGCGCGGCCATCGGGCCGCAGCACCCGCACCTCATAGCCGGTGGTGGGCCGGTGGGGACACAGCGAAGCCACGCGCCGGGCCACCATGGCCGCGTCGTCGGGATGCAAGGCGGGCTGGAAATTCTCGGCCAGGCAGACTTCGGGGGTCTTGCCCCAGTAGCGGGCATAGGCGGCGTTGACGAAAATGAGCCGGCCGGCGGGATCGAAGCGGCAGATGAGTTCGGTCTGGTGTTCGATCAGGGACCGGTAGCCGGCGTCATCGGACGGCCCGCCGGGCACAGCGGCCTGGGGGACGTCGGCACAGGCGCCCTCAAAGCCCGTGGGCTGATCGTAGGCGTCGCGCACGGCCCGCACGGAACAGGCCAGCCGGCGATAGCCGCCCTCACGCCGCGGTCCTCTCGCCTCGAAAGTCACGGGGTCGGCCTGGGACAGGGCGCGGGGCATAAGCTCGCGCCGGCTTGGTCCGTCCAGGCGCAGGGGATGGGCAGGCTGGCGCGACTGGCGCAGGCAGTCGGCCACGTCGCGGTAGCCGAGCATCCGGGACAAGGCGGCGTTGACGGCCACGGGCCGCCCTTGGTGGTCGAGGCGGAAAAGGCCCGTCGCGGCGTTGTCGTAGAGGTCGCGGTAGCGGTCGGCCTGGTCGCGCAACCGGGCCGTTTCGGCGTCGGACACGATGCCCGACAACACGGCGGCCACGTCGGTCCAGGTCAAAAGGCCGATAAGAAAACCGTCCGGATCGGCGACCACCAGCCGCCCGGCCCCGGCCCCGTCCATGCCGGCCAGCCCTTCGGCCAGGGGCAGTTGCGGGGCCACCGTGGCCACCGGCGCGCTCATGGCCGCGTCCACCGCCATGTCGCGAATGTCCGCGCCGCCGGCCAAAAGGCGCACGGCGTCGCGGGCGGTGAAAACGCCGCAAGGCACGTCGTCCCTGGCCACCACCACCCCGCCGACGCCAAGGCGCGTCATACGGGCCAACACCATGGGCAGGGCTTCGCCAGCCCGGGCCGTGACCACGGTGCGGGTCATGGCGCTGGCCACGGTGCGCTCGGCCAGCTCGTCCAGGGCCACGCCCAGGCGGGCCACATGAAAGGGCGCGAGCATGCCCACGGCCCGGCCGGCGGCGTCCACCACGGCCAGCCGGCGCGACGGCGCGGCCAGCAGATGGCGCAAGGCCCCGGGCAGATAGTCGCTTTCCGGCGACACGGCCACCGGGTCCATGACGTCGCGCACGGCCAGATGGGCGGCCTGGACGATGTTGTGGGTCAGCACCTTGGACAGGCCGCTGGTGGTGACGACGCCAAGGGGGCGGCCGCCGTCAAGGACCAGCGCCTCGCCGGCCCCGGCCCCGAGCAGGGTGCGGGCGGCCTGGGCGGCGGTGGTCCACAGCCCCAAGGTAATGGGCGCGGCGGGCGGCAGATCGCGCAGCGGCGTCTCGTGCAATTTGGCCATCACGGCTCCATCGCCCGCTCGCCGCCACGCCGCGCGAGCGGAAGGCTGACTGACGTTATCCTCCTGCCAAGCCCGCACCAAACGCCACCCACAGCCACAGGGCTTGCCCCTGGGCTATCGGCCGTTCACGGCAACCTCGACAGTCTTTGGCGACCAATGCCGCCCAGAGCCCCAAAACCGGGCTCGCGCCTTCGGATCACTGCAAAAAAGTGCTGTTTTTTACCACAAAACCTCCCTGTTGGGCCAGCGCCTTTTTCAGCCCTCCCCGGCCAGCCGGCGCAACACGCCGGCCAACACGCCGTAATTCCTGGCCCGGTCATGCGAGGCGCGCACGTAGGCCCGGGCCGCCTCGCCCATGGCCAACCGCCGCTGTCGGTCGCCCAGCAGGGCGTCCACGGCCCGGGTATAGGCGGCCGGATCGGCCGGAGGCGTAAGGATGCCCGTCTCGCCGTCGGCCACCACCTCGGCAACGCCGCCATCGGCCAGGGCCACCACCGGCAGCCCGGCCGCCTGGGCTTCCAGGTAGACCATGCCCAGCGACTCCCGCAGGCCCGGAAAGGCGAACACGTCCCCGGCGCTGTAGACCGCGCCGAGCCGCTCCCGGGGCACCTGGCCCAGAAAAATGGCCCGACCGGGCAGTTCTTTCGTCGCCAGGGCGGTCAGACGCTCCCGGGTCGGGCCGTCGCCGGCCGCGACCAAGGCGAAGTCGCGTCCGGCCCGGTGCAGTTCGCCCAGGCGCTCAAAAAGAAAAGTCAGACTCTCGGTCTTGACGTCGTCGCGGAACATGGCCGCCGTGACGACAACCGGCCGGATCCCCACGCCCCACTGCCGGCGCAGCTCCCGCCGGGCCTCGGGGTCAAAGGCGAAGGCCTCGGGGTCGATGCCCGGCCGCACGTAGCCCAGGCGCTCCCGGGGCAGCAGGCGCTGCAAATTCTCCACGTCCAGCCGACGGTTGGACACGACCAGATCGGCGGCCAGAAGCGCGCGGCGGTTGAGTTCGTAGCCCAGGCGCGTTTTGAGCCTGCGGCGTTGCTTGGTTGAGAACACGCCCTGGAAGACCACGTAGGGGATGCCGAGCTCCCGGGCCACGTAGGGGCCGATGACATCGGGGGACTTGTAATAGGCGTGGTAGGTGAGAAAAAGCCTGGCCTTGGCCCGGGAGGCCGCCTCCAGGGCGGCCCGGCGGGCGAAAAGGGCCTCGATCCAGAGCCTGGGGCGGCACGACAGCCAGCGCGCCCGAAAGCGGCTGGCCACGGTGAGCTTTATGCCCTGGTCCGTGAGCGCGGCGGCCAGCTCCCGGCCGATGGTGCGGTCCCCGGACGGATCGGGATGGTCCAAGGGCTTAAACGGCGCGTAAAAGGCGACGTTCACAAGGCGGCGTCCCGGGCGAAACGCCCCGGCGGATCGCCGGCATGGGCGGCGAACACGGCGGCCAGCCGCCGGATGTTGGCAACGTTGTCGAATTCCCGGCCGACCAGCTCCCGGGCGGCGGCGGCCAGCCTGCCGGCCAGGGCCGGGTCGGCCAGCAGCCGGCGCAGGTTGGCGGCCAGGGCGGCCGGGTCGTCGGGATCGCACGTCAGCGCCGTTTCACCATGTATCGCCAGCTCCGGCAGGGCCGAGACGTTGGTGGCGGCCACGGGCAGCCCCATGGCCATGGCCTCGACCAGGACGTTGGGCACGCCGTCGCGGTCGCCGTTTTGCAGCACCCGGCAGCCGATGACAAAGGCGTGGGCGGCCCGGTACAGCGCGACAACCTGTTCGTGGGGCATTGCGCCGTGGAAGCGCACCCGGTCGGCCAGTCCCAGGCGCGCCGCCTGTTCGGCCAACGCCGTGGCGTCTTCGCCCGCGCCCACGAGGTCGTAGGTGAAATCGACCCCCTCCCGGGCCAGAAGGCCCAGGGCGTCCAGCACGGTGTCCAGGCCCTTCTTGGCAGTGAGCCGGGCCACGGTCAAAAGCCGCCAGGGCGGGCCGGCGGCCGGCCGGGCGGCCGCGCCGTCAAAAAGCGTCAGGTCGATGCCGTGGTAGACCGGAAAAATGGGCGTGCCGTTTGGCGAGAGTTTTTTCAGGTACGCGGCGTTGGCCTGGGTGCAGGTGACGACAAAGGCGGCCCGGCCGATCTTTTCGGCCAGCCGCTCGGGGCGCTGGGTCCAGACGTCCTTGGCGTGGCCGGTGAAGCTCACGGGCGCATCGGCCATAAGCCCGGCGTACATGGCTACCGACGTGGGCGAATGGGCGAAATGGGCATGGAGATGGGGCGCTTCGCCCGGGCGCAAGGCCTCGTCGCACAGCAACCCGGCCTGGAGCAAATGCTTGACCGTGGCCGATTTGGGCGCTTCGAAAAAGTGGCGCAGCATGAGGCCGGCGGCTTTGAGATAGCCGGCCGGCCGGGACACAGCCGTGCGGAGGTTGGCGGCCACAAGCCGCCCCAGGGCCGGCAGCATGGCCTCGGGCAGATAGACCACCTCGGCCTGGATGCGCCCCACCGAGGCGTGGCTGAAGTTCTCGCGCGGCTGTCGCATGGACACGATGCGCACGCTAAAGCCCTGGCGCTCCAGCAGCTCGATCTCGTTGGAAATAAACGTCTCGGAGATCCGGGGATACCCCTTGAGCACCATCACCAGCACCGGCTTTGCCGTCATCGTCGTTCCTTATCCCCGATAGCCGAACAGCAGGCGCAGCACGCGCCGGGTCAATCCGGAAAAAAGTTTTGCCTCAAGGGGCCGGCCAGCGGCCCGTTTGCCGGTCTCGGCCAGGGTCGGATAGGGCAGCACCGTGCCGGCCAGGGTGGACAGCCCGACCTTGCCGGCCTTGGCCGCCAGCCACAGGGCCAGCTGTTCCCCGGCTCCGGCCCCGGCGATACCCACGCCAAGCAGCCGCCCCCCCTTGCCGAGCACCAGCTTGACCAGCCCTTCGGGCGTCCCGGCCGCCCTGGCCCGGTCATTGCCGGCGTAGGGCTCGGCCACCACCGTATGGGCGATGCCGGCGGCCACGGCCTGGGCCTGCGTCAGCCCGGCGGCGGCCAGGCCCGGGTCGCTGTACACGCCGCGCGGCATGAAGCCGTAGGCGGCCTGCCTGGGCAGTCGGAACACCGCCCCGGCCAGGACCACGCCGCCTTCGTAGCCGGCGGCATGGGTGAACTGGTGCTCGCCCGTCACGTCCCCGGCCCCGAACACGTGGGGCAGGTTGGTGCGCAGCCGCCCGTCCAGCACAAGGCCCTTTTTTGTATGGGCAATGCCCACGGCGTCAAGGCCCAGGGCGTCGGTATTGGGCGTTCGTCCCTGGGCCACGAGAATAACCTCGGCGGCGACGGTTTCCCGCGCCCCCCCCTGCTCCACCGTGACCGTGCGCAGCCCGGCCGGGTCCGGCCCGACCACGCTGGCGACCTTGGCTCCCAACAGGAGCCGCACGCCGTCGGCGGCCAGCCCTGCCTCGACCACCTGAGCCAGGTCCGGGTCTTCCTTGGACAGCAGCCGGCCGCTTCGCTGGATGATGGTCACCCGGCTGCCCAGGCGGGCGAAAGCCTGCCCCATCTCGGCCGCGATGGCCCCGCCGCCAAGGATCACCAGGGACTCCGGGAGCCCTGGCAGCGAAAACAGTTCGCGATTGGTGACATACCCCGCCTCGGCCAGCCCCGGGATGTCCGGCACGGCGGCCCGCGATCCGGCGGCGATGACGATGCGGTCGGCCGTTAGCGTCTCGCCGTACACCTCCAGGCTGTTGGCGTCGCGAAACCGGGCCTGGCCGAAGCGGACCGTGACGCCCAGGCCCGTGAACCGGGCCACGGAGTCATGCTCCTGGATGCCGGCGATCACCGCCTCGATGCGTCGGCGCACGGCGGCGAAATCCACCGGAGGGAGGGCCATGGCCGGCAGGCCGAAAGCCTCGGCCCGGGCGGCCATGTGACGCGCTCGGGCGGTCTCAAGCAGCGTCTTGCTCGGCACGCAGCCATAGTGCAGACAGTCGCCGCCCAGGGCCGGCTCGGCCTCGATGAGCAGCGTTTTCACGCCCAGCCGCCCGGCCCCGGCGGCCACGGTCAGCCCGGCCGCGCCGCCGCCGATGACGGCCAGATCGTAATGTCCCCGGTGTCCCATGTCCGCCTCCTTGGAGCGTGTCCCGTCGGCCGCGTCCCCCGGCGGTGCGTCATTCCAATTCTATTGCCAAAGCGAAACTACATGGCAAATGCGTGTTGATATGATTGTATATTTATCAAACATAACTGTCGTTATGTTTGATATGAGGCATTACTGCGGCTGGACGTAGAGCACTGTTTCGAAGACGCAGGCCGTGTGGTGGCCCAGATAAAAGCGGCTGTCCGGAAGGATGCTCTTGATGAAAAGCGGGATGGCGAACAGGTCGTCCGGCAAGTGGTAGAGGGAGATGGCCAGTCTGGGCTTGTGGCGGGCCAGGGTTTTCACGGCCGCTCGCAAGACCTGCTGCTCGGCCCCTTCCACGTCGAGTTTGAGAAAATCGACCTTGTCCAGGGCATTTTCCCGCACAAAATCATCAACGGTCGTCATCTCGCAGGTGACGTTCCCCGTCTGGTCGTCCTTGACGCGAGAGCCTGAACCGCTCGACGCAAAACTGACGGATGTCTTCTCGCTCCACAACCCCAGTGGGATCAGCCGAAAATGCCGACAGTCTTCCCGGTCTTGGATTTGATTGTAGGCGTCCACGAAACCCATGGGATCGGGCTCGAATCCGTAGAGGCAGCCCTTCTCGCCAATACTGGCGCAAAAGGCCAACTGCGAATTGATGCAGCGGGATATCCCGCCGTCGATGATCACATCGCCCTTGTGGGGACGAACTTTGGGATGGTAATATTCATTGTAATTCGAGACGCGAAACCAGCCGATATTGCCTGTCGTCAAAGCGCGAACCCGGGAGGCAAAGACTTCCTGGCTTTCCCTGTCGTCAAACAGCTCGAAAACGCTTTCCAGTTCCTTTTTGTATTCCTCATAGTACCTTGGCAGACACGTGGCCGTGCTGTCGTCATGCGGCATGGGCATATAGACATAAAAGGCATTGAATCCCAATGTTTTCAAAGCGCAAACGCCGGCAGACAGCTTGCTCCATTCGTACTGGGGAAAAATCATCACGATATCGGCGTCAAGGGGAAACTTGTCCTTGAAAAGACTGCGCACCGGCAGGCTCTTTGCCCCGGAACCAAGATTGCCCGCTATCTCCCTTGGCGTCTTGTGGTTGTGATCAACGACAATAAAATCGCTGCACGAGGTGTAGAACCAGTCCCCAAGCATGGCCGCCGCCTGGGAAAGATCCTTGTGAAAACACACGGCCACGACGCGGCGAGACCACACCGGATAACCAAAAGGCCTCCAAAGAGGCACTTCCTTGAGCATCTTTTTGAGCGACATGGACTCCCCTTGCCTCGACGGCAATCATGACGTCGCCTTAGGGCAGGCGGCTACAGCACCATTGGCATAAAAAACCTGCCATAGCCATGGTCGAAAGGCAAACCGCCCGGCAACAGGGCAGGACAGGTTGCACAACAAGGCCTACGCGCCCCTTTCCCGCCGCCCCTATGGCAAACGCCAAATCCATGGTACGCCAAAGCTCCCCAAGTCCAACCGCCGGCCCGTGACGGCCGGCCCACGAGGTGTACCCATGACGACCCTTGCCTACGATCTGGCCGTCATCGGCGGCGGCCCGGCCTGCGGCCCGGCGGCCAGGGCCTGCCGCGAGGCCGGCTGGTCCGTGTGCGTCATCGAATCAGGTCTGCTCGGCGGCGTGTGCCCCCACACCGGCTGCAACCCGAAAAAAATCCTCATGGGGCCGGCCGAGGCCGTAGCCATGGCCCGCCACCTGGCCGGCAAGGGGCTGGCCGGCGAACCCCGGCCCGACTGGCCGGCCATGGCCGCCTTCACCCGCACCTTCACCGAACCCGTGGCCCCCTGGCTGGCGAACGACTACGCCAAGCGCGGCATAGACGTCCTGCACACCCGGGCCGCCTTCACCGGGCCGCGCACCTTGCGGGCCGGCGAAAAAACCATCGAGGCAAAAAAAATCCTTATCGCCGTGGGAGCCACCCACCAGCGCTTCGACTTCCCGGGCGTGGAGCACCTGGCCACCAGCGACGACTTCCTGGCCCTGACTAGGCTTCCGGCCCGCATCGTCTTTGTCGGCGGCGGCTTTGTCGCCTTCGAACTGGCCCATCTGGCCACCGCCTGCGGCGCGCGGGCGACCATCCTCACCCATGGCGACGCCGCCCTGCGCCGCTTCGACGCCGACCTCGTGGCCCGGCTGGTGGCCGCCACCGAATCCATGGGCATCGCCGTGCGCTTCAACTCCCCGGTGGCGCGCATCGACAAGGAGTCCCAGGGACTTTGCGTGAGCGGCCCGGGTTTCTCCCTGGCCGCCGACATGGCCGTCAACGCCGCCGGCCGGCCGCCCCAACTGGCCGGGCTTGGCCTGGACGCGGCCGGCGTGGCCGCGACCCGCTCCGGCGTCACGGTCAACGACCAGCTGCAAAGCGTCACCAATCCCGACGTTTACGCCGCCGGGGACTGCCTGAATTCGCCCTACGCGCTGACCCCCACGGCCGATCTGGAAAGCCGGGTCGTGGCCGCCAATCTCCTGGGAACGCCCACGGCCATCGACCGCACGGGTACGCCAAGCGCCCTTTTCACCCAGCCGCCGCTCGCCATGTGCGGGCTGACCGAAGCTGACTGCCAGGCGCGCGGCCTGGCCTACGTGAAAAAGGAATACGACCTGGCCGACAGCTTCCCCTGGCAGCGCCTGGGCGAAACCGTGGGCTGGTCCAAGACGCTGGTGTCGCCGGACAACGACCGCATCCTCGGCGCGCATATCCTGGGCCACGCCGCCGAGGAAGTGATAAACGTCGTGGCCCTGGCCATGCGCCAGGGACTGCCGGCCTCGGCCCTGCGCCAAGGCATTTGGACCTATCCGACCTGCGGCTATTATTTGCGGTATATGTTCTGAGGAGGAAGAGAAGATCGGGGCGCTGCCCCGATCCCCGCCGGGGGGCCTTAGGCCCCCCGGATCCCCCATCCTGTATGGGTCGGCGTGTCAGCGCTGGACGGTGACGCCAGCGAGTTTTTCGAAGTGGCGGATGATGCTGCCGTGGTCGTCCTCGCCGCAACCGTCGGCCATCATGGCCTGCATCACTTCCATGACGGCGGCGGTAAAGGGCAGCGGCACATGCAGCTCATGGGCCGTGTTCATGACGTTGTTCAAATCCTTGGCGTGCAGCTTGATGCGAAAGCCGGGATCGAACTTGCGGTCCATGACCAGCGGGGCCTTGGCGTCCAGCACCGTGCTGCCGGCCAGTCCCCCGCGTATGGCCTGATAGACGAGATCCGGCTCCACCCCGGCCTTGGCCGCCAGGACCAGCGCCTCGGACATGGCCGCGATGTTGAGCGCCACCACGATCTGGTTGGCCAGCTTGGCCACGTTGCCGGCCCCGACCTCGCCCACCCGCACCACGGACCCGGCCATGGCCGACAGCACCGGCCTCACCGCCTCGAAATCGGCCGCCTCGCCGCCGACCATCACCGACAGCGTGCCGTCGATGGCCTTGGGTTCGCCGCCGCTGACCGGCGCGTCCAGAAACCGCACGCCCTTTGCGGCCAGCTCGGCCGCCACTTCCCGGCTGGTCAGCGGCGCGATGGAACTCATGTCCACGACGTACGTTCCGGGCTTGGCCCCGTGGATGACGCCGGCCTCGCCCAGGATCACCTCGCGCACCTGCGGGGAATCCGGCACCATGGTGATGACCAGCTCGCTGGCTGCGGCCACGGCTGCCGGCGACGGGGCGAAGACCGCGCCATGGCTCGTGACCGCCTCGACATTGGCGGCGGTGCGGCTAAAAACCGTGACCTCGTAGCCGGCCTGCAGCAGATTGCGGCACATGGGCTTGCCCATGATGCCAAGGCCGATGAATCCTATCTTTTGCATTTATTTCCTCCAAAACGGCCGTCGGGAAGCCGGGACGGCCATGGGCCTGCTCTTCAAGCCCCACGGCCGACGCCGCCTCCGGGTGATTTCCCGTCGCAGCGTCCAGGCGACGCGCAACAGGCGTTACAACGAATAGCCCATGTCCTTGATCCAGCCCAGGGAGGCTAGCGTGTCCGGCGTGGGCACGTACTCCAGGCCCACGTACCCGTCGTAGCCCAGGCGGTCGAGCTCGGAAAAGATAAAGGGGAAATTGATCTCCCCCGTGCCCGGCTGATGCCGGCCGGGGTTGTCGGCGATCTGCACGTGACCGATGCGCTTGATGTTGGCGGCAAGGGTCGCGGCGATTTCCCCTTCCTGGCGCTGGGCATGGTAGACGTCGTACTGCATGGACACGTTGCTGCGGCCGATGGCGTCCAAAAGCGCCATAACCTGGCTCGTGCGGCAGACCACGAAATCCGGGATGTCGTAGCGGTTGATGGCCTCGACCACCAGCTCGATGTCGTCGCGCCGCAGCACGTCGGCGGCGTAGACCACGTTGGCGGCCAGCATGTCGAAGGCGTCGGCCTCGGTCTGGCCCGGGACCAGCTTGCCGGCCAGGCAGTTGAGCCGGGTCACGCCCAGCCTGCGGGCATAGTCCACGGCCCTATGCACGCCGTCGCGAAACTCCTCCACCCGCGCAGGATCGGCGGCGATGCCCCGATCCCCGGCGGCCCAGTCGCCGCTTGGCAGGTTGAACAGCACCTGGGTCAGGTTGTTGACGTCCAGATGCCAGCGCAGATCCTTGGCCTCGTAGTCATAAGGAAACAGGTACTCGACCTGCTTGAACCCGGCCTTGGCCGCGGCGGCGAAGCGGTCCAAAAACGGCAGTTCGGTGAAAAGCATCGTCAGATTGGCGGCAAAACGCGGCATGGCGGCTCCTTGCGGTGTTGTGCGACGGGATTTTGCCTCCGGCGGCCAGGAGAGGCTCTGCCTCTCCTGGACCTCTCCGCCGGGGGGCTCAGCCCCCCGGACCCCCGACATGGGGTTGCGGGACGGCGACGGGCACGCGACAGGTCAGGGCGTTTCCTGGGCGGGCGGGCTGCCGAAGGTGGCCGGATCGAAGCACGGCGCGCCGGACAGGAAGCAGGCCACCATGGCGTCCATGCTGGCGTCGCTGACCATGAGCATGTCCGTCTGGCGGGTGAACTGCAACAGTCGCCCCATATGCCCGAGCTGCTCGGCGATGACCTCCCGGGAAAACTTCTGGAAACGCCCCGACACCCGGTCGGACACGGCTTCCACGGTAAACCCCAGCGCCGTCAGGATGCGGCCGATGGCCGTGGCCCGCCGGGCGCGCTTGACGTCGTCGGCCGCGCCGCCGGAAAACGAAAACGTGATGTAGTTCTTGTTGACCGTATGCCCGCAGTAGCAGTCGAGCACGCCGTAGTGGTAGCCTACCCGCGAACTGAAATTGAGGTATTTGTCGGAAATAATCGCGTAGGATTTCTCGCCGAACCGGTCGGCCCCGGCCTTGGGCTGGGCAATGAGCTGCACGGACATGACCGAGAGAAACCCGCCCAGATTGACGGGACGCAGCGCCTTGGCCTCTTCGCTGAGCACCAGTCCCGTTAAAAGCGCGGCAAAGGGCTTGGAAGCGATGTCCTGCGGGCGCACCCGTGTTTTTTCCGCCGCTTCGGGCTGGATGCCGCCGCCCAGGTCGATGATGTGGAGATCAAGGCCGGTGGTGGCGTCCAGGATGTAGGTGCCCCCGCCCTGGCCGGCCACGAGGTCGCTGACGGTGAACATGCAGCCGTAAGACCATTCGTGCAGGAGTCTGGTGACGTCATGCAGGCTCGTGCAGGACTCCGGGCGAAATTCCGGAGCCTTGGGATTGAGCAGCGTGAGCGGCACGACGCGCTTGGCCGCCTCGGCCAAAATGGCGTGGACCTGCGTGCCGGCCATGAAGGCCGGGGCCTCGGCGGCCGTATCGAGCAGGCTCTCCACCCGCCCCCGGTAGATGCGGCAGCCCGAGGCGTCCACGGTGACGATCTCGCCGTCCCTCAGCACCGTGGTGGCCTGGCCCAGCCCCAGGAGCGTGGGCACGCCGAACTCCCGGGACAGCGAGGCCATATGGCCGGTGACGCTGCCGTGGTCGGCCACGATGGCCGCCGCCCGTTTCATGGCCACCATGAAGCCCGGCGAGCTGTGGGGAGCCACCAACACCCCGCCGTCCGGGAAGTCGTCCAGATCCTCGTCGCGGGCCACCAGCCGCACCGGCCCGCAGGCAGCGCCGACGCAGGCCGTCTGGCCGCCGGAAAGCGCCACTTCGTAGCCCGGAACCGGCGGCGCGGCCTCGGCCCCGGCCTCGGTGAGGGCGGTTAGTTGCCGCGATTGCAGCACGCAAAGCGCCCCGTCCTCGGCCAGGGCCCACTCCATGTCCTGGGGAAGGCCGAAATGCCGCTCCAGGGCCATGCCCCAGCCGGCCAGGGTATGGGCCTGCTCCGGGGTCAGACAGGGCAGACGGCGCAGTTCCTCGGCCACGGGCACGTCGGTCAGGCCGCCGGTCGGCGAGGCCACCAGCATTCGGGGCTTGTCGGCGATATCGGTGGCCGTCGGCTCCAGGCTGTGGCGGTCCAGGCGATAGGCGTCGGGGGTGATGACCCCGTCCACGGCGTAGGGTCCAAGGCCCCAGACGGCGTTAATGAGCAGTTCGTCGCGGTCCGGAGCCTCGGGCAGCCGGGTGTAGAGCACGCCGGCGGCCTTGGAGGGAATAAGGGCCAGACAGGCGGCGGCCATGGCCACGTCGTCGTCGGGGATGCCCTTGAGCAGCCGGTAGGACATGGCCCGGGGAGTAAAAAGGCTGGCCAGGACGAATTTATAGGACGCGGCCAGACGGTCCCGGGAGACGTTTAACATGGTGAGGTACTGGCCGGCGAAGGAGAGTTCGCCGTCCTCGCCGATGGCGCTGGAGCGCACGGCCAACCGCATTCCCGGGCCGAGGGTTTCTTCCAGCCGGGCGGCGGCAGCGTCGATTTCCCGGGCCACGGCCTGGGGTAGGGGGGCGCGAAGAATGGCGGCCTGGATGTCCTCGGCGGCGGCGGCCATGGAGGCCGGATCGTCCGGGGCGATGCCCAGGCGGATGCTGGCGATGGTTTCGTAGAGGCCGGCCTCCTCGAAAAAGGCCTGAAAGGCGGCGGTGGTGACGGCAAAGCCCGGCGGCACGGGCAGCCCGACCCGGCCGGCGATTTCGCCCAGGTTGGCGCACTTGCCCCCGGCCTGGTCCACCATCTCGGCGGTGATCTCGCCCAGGTCGAGGACAAGGCGGCCCCCGGCCGGGTTGACCCGGGTCTCGATGAGCGCCTTGATCTCGGCCGAAAGCCGCTCCACCAGAGCCAGCAGCACGGGCTGGGGCCGGCCCGAGAGGCCCTCGTAGCTCTTGATCATGCGGATGGCGTGGAAGATGGCCCGGCTGGTGCGCGACCGGATGAACGCCATGCCGAACACCGTGCGCCCGCGCAGCATCTCCTCGATTTCCGAGCAGATTTTCAACAGTTCGGTATTGGATTCGAGCAGCGACTGGAACCGGTTGTATTTTTCCCGGAACACCGCCGCCGACTGGTCGCGGTCGACCGGCGTTTTGCGCCGGGTGAAGCTGGCGGCCAGGTTTTTCAACCCGGCAAGGACCGTGCCCATGGGTGTTCTCCGGCAGCAACCGGGGATCATGCCCGGCGCGGGTTGCGGCGCTTTCGCTTTTGCGCCCGGCGGCCTTCCCGGCTATACAGAGGCTTCCCGCCAGCAGGCGGACCCCGGGAGGCAGCCATGGAAGCCAATTACGCCATCATCGCCATTGTCATCGCCCTGTCCCTGGTCATCGGCGTCTACATCGGCGGCAAGCTGCGCCGCAAACGCTAACGCCCGACATCCCACGAAAATTCCTTTAACCCACCAATCCGCCTCCCCCCTTTCAGGGAGGGTCCGGGAGGGGGTTGCCCCCTCCCGGCCGCCGGAGGCATTCCCCGCCTCCCGCCTATTCTTTCAGACGCAACCCCAAAGCCTCGACCAGCCGGTCGAGAATCACGGCGGCGGCGGTGAAATCGTAGCGGTCCACGGCCTCGCCCAATTCGGCCAGTTGCGGCGGCGCGACCCGGCCAATAAACGCCTCGCGCACCACGGCCATGTCCTCGTCGGCCCGGATGTTGCCTTCGGCCAGATGTCCGGCCAGACGCCGCAGCGCCGGAGCCAGCCCAGCCGTGTTTGCCCCGGCCGGATGGGGCGTCCTGACCTCCTGGCCGGCGGGTTCCCGGCCGTCCATGAGGCCTTGGAGAATGGCCAAAAGCTCGCCCTGCTCGAACACCTTGTGCAGGCAGGCGTCCATGCCGGCCTCCAGGCAGCGCGCCGCCTCGTCCTTGCAGTCGTGGGAAGTCAGGGCCACGATGGGCACGCCCGGGGCGCACGGCGGGGCGACGCTGGCGGCCAGCAGCCGGCGGATGGTGCGGGCGGCGGTGGGGCCGTCCATCTCGGGCATCTCGATGTCCATGAGGATGAGGTCGAAAGGCCGACCGTCGGGCTTTTGGCCAAAAAGCCGGCGACAGGCGTCCTTGCCGTTTTCGGCCGTGACCACCTCATGGCCGCCGCTGCGCAGGATCTGGGAAAAAATCGCCCGGTTGAGCTTGGCGTCGTCCACCAGCAGCACCCGCCAGCAGGGGCCAAGGGAGCAAGCCGGCTCGGGCTCCTTGGGCGGGGCCAGGGAGGCGGCGCTGGCCACGGCCGCGTCCAGGCTTCGGGCAAAGGCGCGCAGGACGCCCGGGCCGGGCCGGCCGCCCACGGCCAGCACGGTTTCCAGCTCCCGGGCGGCTTCGGCCAAGGGCAAGGCGGCCAGGGTGCCGGCCACGCCTTTGACGGTATGGGCCAGCCGCCGGGCCGCCTCCAGCTCGCCGTCGGCGATATGCGCCTCCAGGGCGGCGGCGGCGGCGGCATAGTCCCGGACAAACTCGGCGGCCACGCTGGCCAGCAGGCGTTCGTTGCCCCCGAGCCGACGACGGGCGGCGGCGAGGTCCATGCCCTCGGCCGCGACAGCTGCGGCCGTGCCGTGGGCCGGAGCGGACACCACCACGCCGGCGGGAGCGGCGTCGCGGCCGCGCGCGGCGGCGGCGGCCGGGGCGATCCACTGGCCCAGGGATGCCAGCAGCCGGTCCACCTCCAGGGGCTTGGTCAGATAGTCGTTCATGCCGGCTTCCAGGCAGCGTTCGCGGTCCTCGGCCAGGGCATGGGCGGTCAGGGCCACGATGGGCAGCTCGGCCGTGCCGGGAAGCTGGCGGATGGCCCGGGTGGCGGCCAGGCCGTCCATGACCGGCATTTGCACGTCCATGAGCACGACGTCGTAGAGCGATGAGCGGACCATTTCCACGGCTTCCCGGCCGTTTATGGCCACGTCCACAGCCGCGCCCAGGCTTTCCAGGGTTTCCCGGGCCACCTGTTGGTTGATGGCGTTGTCCTCGACCAAAAGCACCAACGTGCCGGACAGGGGACGCATGGCCGACGAGACGGCCTCCCGGGGGCGCGGGGCCGGCTTTGGCGCAGCCGGGGCGGGAGCCTGGACCGTTCGCTCGCGGCCGGCCTCGCTTGCCCGGGCGAAGGGCACGACAAAACGAAACCGAGTCCCCTGCCCGGCCAGACTCTCCACTTCGAGCACCCCGCCAAGCAGGGCCACGCCCCGGCTGGCCAGAGCCAGCCCCAGTCCGGTGCCGCCGTAGGGCCGCGACAAGGAACCGTCGGCCTGGGTGAAGGAGTCGAACATTTCCGGGATGGCGGCCTTGTCCATGCCGATGCCGGTGTCGGTGACGGCAAAGGCGACTTGCGCCGTCTGGGCGTCGCCGCCGGCCAGATCGGCCTCCAGGCGCAGGCCACCGCGTTCGGTGAATTTGACGGCGTTGCCGGCCAGATGCCCGAGCACGGCTTCCAGACGGGCGCTGTCGCCGACCAGGACGGCCGGCACGGCCGGATCCAGACGCACGGCCAGGGTCAGCCCTTTTTCGCGGGCCGCCTCGGCGATGCGCCCAGCCACCCGTTCCAGGGCCTCGGCCGGCTTGAAGGGCGCGATGGTAAGATCGGCCTGGCCTTTTTCCAAACGCGAAAAATCGGTGATGTCGTCCACCACCTCCAGAAGGCCCCGGGCGGCCTGGGCGATCTTCACCAGATAGTCGGCCAACTTGGCGTCGGCGGCCAAGGGCTTGGCCAGATTGGACAGGCCGATGATGGCCGAAAGAGGGGTGCGCATTTCATGGGTCATGCGGGCCATGAAATCGGCCTTGGCCTGGCTGCCGGCCTGGGCCTCGGCCCGCAGGCGCTCGATGATGCCCCCGGCTTCGGCCAGGGTCAGGCGCAAGCGGTCCCGTTCGGCGACGACATCTGCCACAGGGGCCTCGGAGGCCTTTGCGCGCGACTGCTCCATGTCTGCTCCGACGACGGAAACGGGCGGCCGGAACAGGCCGGCTCGTTTCTCTATATTCGCTGTTTCTCGCCGGTTTGCGTGTATACGTCAAGGCCGGGGCAGGCGTTGGACATCACGCCCGTTTGCCGCTACACCCGGAAAAATCGGAGGCTTCATGGATCTGCCCACGCCGACCCTCGCCCTCTTTGCCGTGGTCGCCGCCGCCGTCGTGGCCGGCGCGGCCGTGGACGTGGCCACCCGCCGCATCCCCAACCGGATCACCTTTCCGGCCGCCGTGCTCATCCTGGGCATTCAGGCCTGGTTTTACGGCCTTTCGGGTCTTGGCGACAGCCTGCTCGGCCTGGCCGGGGCATTGCTCATTTTTCTTATCCCGTACGCCTTTCGGGTGCTGGGCGCGGGCGACGTGAAGCTTCTGGCCGTGGTCGGGGCCGGCCTTGGCCCCTCGGCTCTGGTCAGTCTGGCGCTTTTCACCAGTCTGGCCGGCGGCGTGCAGATTGCCTTATGGCTGGCGGCCATGCGCCTGTCCCACGGCCGCATCCAGCCCGGCAAGCGGCTGTGCTACGGCCCGGCCATCGCCGCCGGAGCCCTGGCCGCCATGGCCCTGCCCTTAAACGGCCAGCCCTATCTTTCCATCGCCTTCCCCCAATTCTAGGCCGGGGATTGTGAGCCGTCCGGGTTTGGCCTAAGGATGGTCCCAGACCCCACCCCACGCCGGAGGCCAGCCGCCATGTCCCGCCCGCCCCATTCCGCAAGCCGCATAAGCCGCCGCGCCGTCCTGGCCGGGACGGCCTATGCGCTGCTTTTGGCCGGGGCCATGTGGCTCGTGGCCGCCAGCTGCCTCACGCCCGAGCGTGGCTCCCGGCTGTTCGACCAGGGGCGCGAAGCCGAGGCGCTGCCGCTGCTGGAAGCCGCCGCCGGGCGCGGGTCGGTGGCCGCCTCGCGCCGGCTGGGCACGCTTTTGGCCGCCGGCCGGCAAACGCCCCGCGACGAGGCCCGCGCGCTCACCCTTTTCACCTACGCCGCCGGCAAGGGCGACGTGGCCGCCATGGTCGCGGCCGGCGACCTGACCCGAAGCCTCAGCCACGACGACGCGTCCGCCGCCGGCCTCTACGCAAAAGCCGTGGCCCGGGGCGACGTCAAGGCCATGGCTCGCCTGGGCGTCATGCGGGCTTCCGGGGCCGGCGGCCCCATGGACATCGACGCGGCTCTATCTTTGCTTGGCCAGGCGGCCGCAGCCGGCGATCCCCAGGCCGCCACGGCCCTGGGCCAGACCCTGCTGGCCCTGTCCGAGGCCGGCGACCGGCGCGGCGGCACGCCGGCCGAGGCGGCGGCCTGGTTCGAGAAAGCGGCGGCCGCCGGCGAGGCCGAGGCGCTCACCCGGCTGGCCGAGCTGTGCGCCGACGGCCGGGGCGTGCCGGCCGATCCGGCCAAGGCGGCGGCCCTGCGGCGCAAGGCCGCCGAGGCCGGCCACGCCCCGGCCGCCTACGATCTGGGGCTCATGTATCTGTCCGGCCAGGGCGTGACGGCCTATCCCCTGGAGGCGGCGCGGCTTTTCGAGCGCGCGGCCCAGGCCGGCCACGTGCCGGCCATGCTCCAACTCGGCGACATGTATTTTGCCGGAGAAGGCGTCTTTCGCGACAAAACCCGGGCCGTGGCCCTCTACGACGCTGCCGCCGAGGCCGACGACCGGGCGGCGGGCGTGGCTTGCCGCGTCTTTGCCGCCGGCCCGCAGGAGCGCCGCGACGCGGCCCGGGCGGCCCGTTTCTGCGCCAAGGCGGCCTCCGCCGGCGACGACGCTTCGGCCACCCTGCTCGGCCTTGGCATGGTGCGCGGCCGGCTGCCGGGCGATCCGACCGCCGGAGCGGCGCTTTTATCCCAGGCCGCCTGGGCCGGACAGCCCCAGGCCATGTACGCCATGGCCCTGCTCCACCTGTCCGGCCAGGGCGTATCCGGCAATCCGGCCGAAGCCTTCCGCTGGTGCGCCAAGGCGGCCGAGGCCGGCGTGCCCGAAGCCAAGGGCCTGCTCGCCGCCCTGTCCGAAGAGGAATTTCCCAGCGCCGCCAATCTGGCCAAGGCCGTGACCTACTACCGCGAAGCGGCCAATGCCGGCGACCTGGAAGCCGGCTTCGCCCTGGGGTCGCTGCTGTCCAAAGGCCTGGCCGGGGAGCCGGATTTCGCCGAGGCGCGCAAATGGTACGAGCAGGCCGCCGCCCACGGCGACGCTCGGGCCCAGTTCAACCTGGGGCTCATGTACCTGACGGGCAAGGGGGGACCGGTCAACGACGCCGAGGCCCTGCGCTGGATGCTCGAAGCGGCCAAGGGCGGCGATGCCCACGCCCGCAGCAACGTGGCCACCATGACCCTGACCGGCCGGGGCACGCCGTCCGATCCCCAGGAAGCCTTCCGCTGGTACCGTCTGGCCGCCGGCCAGGGCTACGCCCAGGCCCAGGCCATGCTGGCCGGGTTTTATTACGAAGGCCGGGTAGTGCCGCGCGATTTCGAAAGCGCGCTTTTCTGGCTGACGCTGGCCAGCCGCGCTCCGGGCGGCGACGCCCTGCTCCAGCGGGCGGCCCGGGCCAAGGCCGTGCTCGAAAAACGCCTCACCCCGGACCAGCTCGAACGCGTGGCCGCGCGGCTTACCGCCTACAAGCCGGCTCCCTTTGATCCCGAAGCGGAAAAGCAGGTGCTGGCGGCCATCAAATTCCTGCCGCCAAGCGCTCGCGGTCCGGGCTACCCCACGGCCACGGCCCAGGCCGGCGCGCCACCGCCGCAGTTGACGCCGGCTGATCCGAAGGCGTTGTTTTAAGAGAGAAAGATGCCTCCGGCGGCCGGGAGCCTGAGGCCCCCGGCCCCCCCAATTGTTGGACGGGGGTTAGGGGACGGGGACGGCGTTTAGGACGGCGGCGATGACCGCGTCGGGCGTGAGGCCTTCGGCCAGGCCCTCGTAGGTGAGCAGGATGCGGTGGCGCATGACGTCGGCCGCCATGGCCTTGACGTCGGCCGGACCGGCGAAATCCCGGCCGGACAACAGGGCCAGCGCCCGGGCCGTGAGGGCCAGGGCAATGGACGCCCGGGGAGAGGCGCCGTAGGCCACCTTGTCGGCGAATTCGGGCAGCCCGGCCCCGGCCGGATCGCGGGTGGCCGCGACCACGGCCACGATGTACTCCCTCAGCCGAGCATCCAGCCGCACCCGGCCGCACAGCCGCGACAAGGCCAGTACCCCGGCCCCGTCCAGCACCGCACGCGGCTCGGGCTCCTCTTCCAGACAGGCCCGGCGCACGATCTCCGCCTCCTCCCCGGCCCCGGGATAGCCCAGGGTCAAATGCAGCAAGAACCGGTCGGCCATGGCCTCGGGCAAGGGATACGTCCCTTCCTGCTCGATGGGATTTTGGGTGGCCAAGACCAGAAACGGGCGCGGCAGATCGAAGGTTTCGCCGCCAATGGTCACCTTGCCCTCGGCCATGGCGTCCAAGAGCGCCGACTGCACCTTGGCCGGCGCGCGGTTGATCTCGTCGGCCAGCACGATGTTGGCGAAGATCGGCCCCTTGCGCACGGTAAACGTGCCCGTGGCCGGCTGGTAGACCTCAGCTCCCCGGATGTCGGCGGGCAACAGATCGGGCGTGAACTGCACCCGGCTGTACGCGGCCGTAACCACCCGGGACAGGGTCGTCACGGCCAGGGTCTTGGCCAGCCCCGGCACGCCTTCGAGAAGCACGTGGCCCCGACACAAAAGCCCGACCAGGAGCCGCTCGACAAGCGCCTCGCGGCCAACCAGCACCTTTCCCATCTCCGCGCGCAGGGCCTGGGCGACGCGCGCCGCCCCGGCCGTTTCCTCGGCAGTCAGCATGGCAACCCCTCCGCCAAGCGGTATGCCCGCCCCGGGCGCGCCCGGCAAGGGGGGTTATTTCAAATCCATGACCAGCGGCGCGGTGGAGACCGGTTCCCCGGGCCGGGCCACGACCACGGGCGGCGGCGCGCAGGCCGCCGCGTCCGGCACGGCCAAAACGCAACCCACCGGCAGCCGCTTGGCGTCCAGACCGGGATTGGCCTTCTCCAACACCTCCAGCGGAATGCCGAACCGCTCGGCAATGACCGCCGGGCAATCGCCCGGCGCGACCACGTACTTGCGCCCGGCCGCCTCTTCGTCGGGCAACAGGGCCGGGCCGGCCATAGCGCCGATTGGAGCTTCGGTCTTGGCGGACACAGCCGGGCCAGACCCGGGAGCCGCCTTGGCCGACGGCGCGGGACCGGTCGGGGACGGCGCGGGAACGGTCAGCGCATCGGGAATGACGATGGCGTCGCCGACCATGATGCGACAGGGATCAAGGCCGGGATTGCGGGCCAAAATGGCGGCCAGGGTGACATGATAGCGTTTGGCCAGGGCTACGGGGTGGTCGCCGGGCCGGGCCTGATGGACGGTTTCGCCGGCCAGGGCCGGCAAAGCCTGAACCAGAAGGCAAAACGCCAAGAGGATACGCCAGGGCATGGCAGGCCTCCGGTTTAAGGGGAGGGATGCTATCCGCCTACCAGGCGGCCGGCAATTTGACAATCCGGCCGGGCTTTGGGATAGCCAGGACATCCAAGACCGCTTTTTTCGGAGGTTCCCTCATGTCGATACGCAGCTTTGCCGCGCCCGTGGCCCTGGCCGCCCTGCTCGCCGTGCTGCCCGGCTGCGGCTCCATGAAATTTTCCTCGTCCGAACCGGCCGCCGACCCCGCCACCGCCGGCAACGCCGCGTTTGAGAAAAAAGATTACGCCGCCGCCTGCCGCGAACTGTCCAAGGCCGGCCCCTCGGCCGGGGCCGACACCCTGGCCCGGGGCGGCACGGCTTGCGCCAAGGACGGCCAGGACAAGGCCGAGGTGGCCTTCCGCGCCGCCCTGGCCGCCAGCCCTACTTCCGCGCCGGCCATGGAAGGACTTGGCCTGACGCTTTTGGCCGGCGGCGACGCCGCCCGCGCCCGCGACATGCTCGAAGCCGCCGCCAAAGCCGGCGGCAAGGATCCCCGGGCCGCCGTGGCCCTGGGCGACGCCTCACTGCTGACAGGCCAATGCGACAAGGCCCAGGCCGCCTACCAGGAAGCGCTGCGCCGCGAGGCCGGCAATGCCCAGGCTCGCTCGCGCCTGGAAGGCGTGCGGCTGGTGTGCGGCGCCAAACGCGCCGCCCCGGCCGCGTCCTCCGCTCCCGCCGCCGCGTCCAGCCCGTCCTACAGCGGCTCAAACCTGTCCGCGCCCGGCCAGCCCAGCGCGCCGGCCGGAGCCAAAGACCCGGCCAAGCCCGCCAAACCCGCGCCCAAGACCATCGACTTAAACGATATTTGAGGCAGAAGAGGCCTCCGGCGGCCGGGGGCCTGAGGCCCCCGGACCCCCCAATTGGTCTGCGACCTCCGCTCCTTTTCCCCGGGGGCCTGCCTGTTTGGGGGGCCGGGAGGGGGTACCCCCCTCCCGGCCGCCGGAGGCATCTTCCTCTCCCTTTCCCCCCGCTATGACGGCAACGGCTCGGCGTTGGGGCGGGTTGTGGGCGAGGTCGGGGCCGCGGGCGACGCGGCGGCCGGCGGCAGCTCCACCACGAAGCTTGTGCCGTGGGGAGTGCGTCCTTCGGCCCGGATGGAGCCGTCGTAGCGTTCCACGATGTGTTTGCAGATGGCCAGCCCCAGGCCCGAGCCCCGGACTTTTTCCGGCCGGGTGTCGCCCCGGCGGGCCTGATAGAATTTATCGAAAATGCGTTCCCGGTCCTTTTCGTCGATACCCGGGCCGGTGTCGTCCACCCGCAGTTCCAACCGGCCCGAAGGCAACCGGCGCGCGCCCAGCGTCACCACCCCTTCCCGGGTGTGGCGCACGGCGTTGGTGAGCAGGTTGACCAGCACCTGCACCAGCCGGTCCGGGTCCAGACGCAAAGCCGGCAAGGGGCCGGCCACGTCCACCACCAGGGCCAGACGTTCGTTTTGCTCGAACTCGCCGCCCACGGCCTCGGCGGCCAGCCGCAGCACCTCGCCGGGGTCCACGTCGCGGTCGTTCCAGGGCAGCCGGCCGGATTCGATGCGCGAAAGATCAAGGAAATCGTTGACCAGCCGGGTGAGCCGTTCGCCTTCGTTTTCGATGATGCGCAGATTGTCGGCAATGCGCGTCCCTTTGCGGCGAAGCTTGTCGCTGACATCGGAAAACGGCATGAATTCCTTGAGAAACTCCCGGCGCACGAGCTTGGCGAAGCCCAGCACCGAAGTCAGGGGCGTGCGCAGGTCGTGGGTGACCGTGGCCAGGAAACCGGATTTGAGGGCATCGAGTTCGACGAGGCGGTTGTTGGCTTCGGCCAGTTCCTCGGTCTGGCGGGCCAATACGTCGGTGCGTTCGGACACCCGCCTCTCCAGATCGCGGTTGAGGGATTTGAGCCGGGCGACGGCCATGTTGCGTTCGGTGACGTCGGTTAAAAGCGTGAGAATGAGCGTCTCCTGGCCGGGCAGGACCAGGGGCGCGCAGGTCATGGCGAAATACCGGCCGTCCAGGGGGCTTTGGATCTCCATGGCCACCACACGGCCGGCCAGTACCTCGTCGGCCGGGCACCAGGGGCAGGGTTCGCCCCGGCCGTGCAGGGCGGCATGGCAGGTCATGCCGGCCGGATCGGCCCCGGCCCGATGGGTCAGGGGGGCATTGCCGCGCACCACCCGCCGATGGCTGTCGCAAACCACGACCAGACCGGAGAAGCCGCTTAAAAACGTGCGTTTCCAGGCCAGATTTTCCAGGGAACGACAAGAGGCTTCGTCACGCTCGGCCAGCAGGGCAAGGACCGTGTCGACGCCGGCGGCGGCCAGCCCCGGCAGCAGGCGCAGGCCCTCGGACGGAGCCGCGAACCCGGCATCGGCCACAAACACGACCGCAGCTGCCACGCCGTCCAGCAGCGTCAGCAGTTCCGGCAACGGCTCGGGGCCGCCCAGGCCAAAAAGCGGGATGATGAGCACATCCGCCGGGGCGGCGGACAGAATGTCAGGCAGGGAAGTGGGCAGGGCCGCGCGACAGACCCGGCCGGGCCGGTCGAGGGCGGCGGCCAGGGCAACGGCGTCCCGGTCCGGCCCGCCGGCCACGAGCAGCCTCGCGCCGCTCATGGGCGCGTCCGCCCGGGCGGACAGCCGCGCAACGGCAAAACGAATAGCACGGCAACTTCTGGCACGGCTCTCGCTCCATCAGGGTTCGAGGACATCCAAACCCTTGGCCAACGGGGTGAGAAATACCATAGGGTGATTGTGGACACAACCGTTGCCCCGGGAATGATCCCACCCGGGGGCTTCCCATTCGGGCGCGTCGGCGTTAGGAAGCCCGTCTTCGCGCCAAGGAGCATCCCGTCCCCATGACCAGCCTTTCCGACACTGCCGGCCGCCTCGGCCGTTTCGCCAGACGTTTCGGCCTGCGCCACGCCCTGCGCACGGCTGTGGCCGTGGTGGCCACCCAACTGCTCGTCACCTTTCTCAACCTGCCCCAGGGCTACTGGGCCGTGGTCACGGCCGTCATCGTCATGCAGGCCAATCTCGGCGGCTCCATCCGCGCCGCCTGGACCCGGCTAGCCGGCACGGCCGTGGGCGCGGCCTTTGGCGCGGCGGCTTCCCACTTCGGCGGCCAGACCGTGGCCGCCGCCGGACTTTCCGTCTTCGCCACCCTGGCCGTGTGCGCCGCCATCCCCAAACTGCGGGAAAGCTCACGCGTGGCCGGCATCACCGCCGTCATCGTCATCCTGGCCGGCCACCCCGACATGCCGGCCCTGGAACTCGGCTTCGACCGGTTCCTGGAAATCGCCGTGGGCATCGTCACGGCGCTTGTGACCTCGGTGGTTGTGTTCCCCTCCCGGGCCAGCCGGGCGCTGTCCCATGGCCTGGCCAAGCTCTTCGAGGACGTGGCCTCGCTTTTCGCCGTGGTGGTGGAAGGCCGCATCCGCGAGGACTACCCCGAGCGCCACGTGTTCGCCTTAAAGGACCGCATTCTGCGCACCCTGGCCCGCTGCCGGGAACTGCGCCTGGAAGCCGACGCCGAAAGCCGCGATCGGGGCGAAAGCGCCCTGCGCGCCATGCTGCTTTTTCGCGGCGAACGGCTCTTCGAACACGTGCTGGGCATGGACCACGTGGCCGCCGAATGGCGCGGCAAGGGGCTGCACCGCCACCTGCCCGAGGAAATGGCCGATCTGGAACACGCCGGGGCCGATGTGCTCACCAAGCTCGCCGCCCACCTGCGCGGCAACGCCCCCCTGCCCGACGTGGACGCCCTGGACGCCGCCGTGGCCAAGGCCCGGGAGAAACTCGCCGACATGCGCCGCGACCGCGCCCCGGCCGCCTACGACTTAAGCGAAGTCATGCACTTTTTCAGCTTCATGCACGGCATGCTCGCCTGCGCCGCCGACGCCCGCGAAACCGTCGCCCGCATCCGGGCCATGGAATAAGAGAAAAGCAGAGCCTCCGGCGGCCGGGAGGGGGTGACCCCCTCCCGGACCCTCCCTGACTGGGGGGCGCTTTTTCCTTCAGGCCTTGCCTGAAGGAAAAAGCGCCCCCCAAACAGTGAGCATCCAAGAAAGTAACAGCGCGCACCGCAGACTAATTGGGGGGGCCGGGGGCCTCAGGCCCCCGGCCGCCGGAGGCACTCTTCCCTCTTCTCTCTTTCCCCCCGGCCTTGCCGGGGGGGCGGGGGCTTGATACCGAGCGGCATGGGGAACATGCAGGCTTCGCAGCTTCTTGCCCGGGCACGTCGGTTGCGCCTGTCGCCGCGGTTGGCCGCCGCCGCGCCGCTTGTTGGCGAATATCGCGGCGCGTATCCGGGCGCGGGCATGGAGTATGAGGAGTCCCGAGAGTATGCGCCCGGCGACGACGTGGCGGCCATGGACTGGAAGGCCACGGCCCGTCTGGGCCGGCCGTTTGTGAAGCGTTTCCGGGAAGAGCGCAGCCTGACTTTGATGCTGGCCGTGGACGTCAGCCCCTCCATGACCTGCCTCTGTCCGCGCGAGCCGCTGTATCTGACCGCCGCCGTGGCTGCTGTGACCTTGGCCGTCAGCGCCGCCGTCAGCCGCGACCGGGTCGGGCTGGTCCTTTTCACCGACCGCATCGAGGCTTTTTTGCCGCCGCGCGCCGGCCCGGCCGTGCCCGTGGCCGTGGCCCGGCTCCTGGCCGAAACCCGTCCCCAGGGCCGGGGAACCGCTCCCGGGCCGGCCTTGACCCTGGCCGAGACCGCCTTGGTGCATCGCAGCGCGGTGCTGCTTTTTTCCGATTTCCTTTCCGGCGATTTCGCACTCCCCCTTGGCCGACTGGCTGCCCGGCATGACGTGGCCGCCGGGTTTATCGTCCCGGACGATGGCGCCTGCCTGCCGCCGGTGGGCCTGGCTGCCGTGGCTGATCCCGAGGACGGCCGGCCGGTCGTCATTGATTGCGCCGCGCCGGCCGCCCGGGCGCGTTTTGTCGCCGCCCGGCAAGCCCGGCGCGAGGCCGGTCGCGCGGCCCTGGCCCGGGCCGGAGTCCACACGCTGGCCCTGCCGGCGGACGAGCATCCGGCCGAGGCGCTTGCCGGCTATCTGCGCCGCCGCGCCTCCCGGGGGCGGGGCCTGGGGCCGCGCCCGTGACCGACATCCGCGACATCAAGGGACCGCTGCCGCTTGAGGGCGCACCGTCGCCGCTGCCCTGGCTGGCCGGCGGCGCGCTGCTGGCCGTGTGCGGTCTGGCCTTGTGGCGGCACGGGCGGCTTCGCCAGGGCGGGCAGACCGCAGGGCGGCCCATGGCTCTGACCGATGCCCGGGCCGCCTGGAAAGCCCTGGAGGCCGAGGCGGCCAGCCTGGACGACCGCGAGTTCGCTTTCCGCCTGGCCGCCGTGGTCCGGGCCGGACTGGAAGTCCGGGGTGTGGCCGCCACGGCCAGGACCGCCGAGGAAATCACGGCCGGGCTGGCGACCTCGACTTTTGAGCCGGAACTGGGGCGGGCCTTGGCGACGCTTTTGGAACGCGCCGAGGCGGCCGGCTATGCCGGGGCGGCGTATGGACCGGGGGAGCGTGCGGCCGATCTGGCCGCCGCGCGGGCGCTCGTCGGGGGGCGGCCGTGATCGCCCTGGCCCATCCGGCGGCGCTGGCGCTGGTGCTGCTTTTGCCGGCGGCCTTGTGGCTGCGCCGCCGGGCCGAAGGCCGGGCAGCCGCCGCCCTGCCCGGAGCCGGCGAGGTCCGGGGCGTCGGGCCGTCCTTCACGTTGCACCTGGGCGGCCTCTTGCGGCCCCTGGGGCTGGTGGCCGCCGTCCTGGCCCTGGCCGGGCCGAGCCTGCCGCCGGACGCGCCGACCTATGCCGGCCGGGGCGTGGATATGATGTTCGCCGTGGACCTCTCGCCGTCCATGGCGGCCATGGACATACCGGCCGAAGGGCGCACCATCACCAGGCTGGCCGCCGTGGCCGAGGCGGCGAAAACGCTGGCCCTGTCCCGGCCCGGCGACCGCATCGGGCTGGTGGCTTTCGGGGCCAGGGCCTATCTCGTGGTGCCGCCAACCACGGACCGGGCCGCCCTGGTCCAGGCGCTGGCCAGCCTCGACACCGGCGCGGCCGGGCGCAAGACGGCCATGGGCGACGCCGTGGGGCTGGCCGCCAAGCGGCTGGACGAGAGCCCGGGACAGGCCAAGGCGGTCGTCGTTTTCGGCGACGGCCGGTCCAACGCCGGCGAGACCGACCCCGTGCCCGCCGCCCAGGCCGCCGTCCGGCATGGTGTGGCGGTCTTTGCCGTGGGCGTGGGCGGCGACGGGCCGGCCCCGTTTCTCGTGGCCCATCCGATCCTGGGCAAGCAGATCATCACCGAAGCCGCGCCGGTGGACGAAGCGGCGCTTTCCGCCATGGCCCAAGCCGGCGGCGGCGCGTTCTGGCGAGCCGGCGATGCGGCCGCCCTGGTCCGGGCCACGGCGGCCATCAATACGTTGACGCCAAGCGACATCCGGGCCGAACCGGACCGGGGCCAGTCCCTGACGCCGCTTCTGGCCAGGCTGGCCGTGTGTCTGCTCACGGCCTGGGCCGCCCTGGCCGCCACACGGGGGCTGACCCTGCCATGACCTTCGCCCGTCCCGACTGGCTGTGGCTGCTTGTCCCGGCCGCCTTGTGCCTGGGTTTCGCCTGGGCGGCCGGCCGGCGTCGCCGTGCCCTGGCCGCCGGCTGGCCGGCCCTGGCCGCGAGGCCGGGCCGACGCGCCCTGAAAAGCACATGTTTTATCTGCGCCGTGGCCGCCCTGGCCCTGGCCGGGGTCGGGCCGCGCCTGGGGATCGGCAAGCCGGACGCGGCCTCCAAGGCCCCGCCCCGGCTGCGGCTCATGGTGGTCCTCGACTGTTCGCGCAGCATGCTCGCCCGGGATGTGCCGCCGGACCGGCTGGGCGCGGCCAAGCGGCTCGTGCTCGATGTGCTTGCCCGGCTGCCCGGCCTGGATGTCGGGCTGGTAGGTTTCGCCGGCCGGGCCTGGCTGGCTTGCCCGCCCACCCCGGACCGGGCCGGGCTGGCGCTTTTTCTGGACGGCCTGACTCCCGAGGCCGCGCCCCTGGGCGGCACCGATCCGGCCAAGGGCCTGGAAGCGGCCGGGCTGGCCCTGGCCGGAGTCCGGCCGGCGGCGGTGCTCCTGGTCACGGACGGCGAGGCGACCGTCAAGCCGGCCGGCCAGACGCGGACGGTCCTGCCGCCGGGCGTGCCGGTCTATGCCGTGGCCGTGGGTTCCGGCCAGCCGGTGACCGTACCCGGACCGGGCGGCGAGGCGCTTCGCGACGCAGCCGGCGCGTCGGTGGCCGCCGGAGTGGACTATCCGGCCCTGGCCGCCCTGGCCGAAGCCACCGGCGGCGCGGCCTACCGCCTGGCCCCGGACGCGCCCTGGCCGGCCGCCGCCATTGCCGCCGCCCTGGCCGACAAATCGGTCCCGGCCGATAACACGCCGGACACGACTACAACCGACGACGGCGCGCTGTTTCTGGCCCTGGCCGTGGCCCTGCTCCTGGCCGATCTAGCCCTGCCGCCGGGGCGGCGGCTGGCCGGGCTGCTGCTCTTGGCCAGCCTGACCCTGGCCGGCCCGGCCGAGGCCGCCACCACGGCCGGCGAGCAAAACGCGCGTGGGCTGGCCGCCGCCGCCCGGGGCGACGGGCAAGACGCCCTGGCCGCCTTTCTGGCCGCCCGGGCTCGCGATCCCGACGATGCGACAATTCTCTTCAACATTGGCGTGGCCTATTACCGCCTGGGCCGTTTCGCCGAGTCCCTGGCCGCCTTTGACCGGGCCGCCGCCGGGCCGGACAAGGCGCTGGCCGCCAAGGCCCGCTACAACCAGGGCAACGCCGCCTGGCGACTGCACGACCGGGGCCGGGCCATGGCCGCCTACGAGGCCGCCTTGATCCTCGATCCGGCCGACGCCGACGCCCGGGCCAACCTGGACTGGCTGCGCACCAACCCGTCGCCGGCCCCGGACCAGGACGGCGCGCCTGATCCCGACCGGGCCGGGGCCTCACCGGACGGCCAGGGCCCAGCCACGGACCAGGGCAACGGCCAGGCTCCGGCCCCGATGCCGGGCGACGACGGACAGGGCGAAACAAAGCCTTCCGGCGAGACGGCCTCGCCGACGCCCGGCCGGGCCGGCGACAAGGCGGCCGAGGCCCGGCTGCCCGTGGCCGGCCGGGACGGCGAGGAAACCCGTCAGCGTCGGGCGAACGCCCCGGGCGCGGCCGACGATCCCGTGCTCGGGCGCATCCCGGATCTGGTCGGGCAGCCCGTGGCCCCGGTCTATGCCCGGCCCACGGTGGAGAAGGACTGGTGAGGCGCGCTTTCGGCCTTGCCGTCCGGCTGCCGGCGGCGCTGGTCCTGGCCGTGGTCCTGGCCCTTTTCGGGTCAGCCATGGCCCAGGTTCCGCCCGGGCCTGCCGCGCCGGCCGTAGCGCCGCCGGGGCTGGCCGGCAAGACGGTTTTTCTCGACGCCACCCTGACTCCGCCCAACCCCTGGCTCGGCCAGACCGCCGTCTATGCCCTGACCCTGTACCGCTCCGTGGCCGCCTCGGGCCTGTCCGTGACCCCGCCACCCTTCGAGGGCTTTGACGCCGCCCCCCTGCCCGGCCAGGACGACGGCCAGCTCACCGCCGGCGGGAAGCGGTATGTCGTCAGCCGCGTGGCCTACGCCCTGACCCCCAAACGCGCCGGCCGCCTCCCCCTGGGGCCGCCCCAGGCCAGGCTCGTCGGCCTGCCCGGAACCTCGGCCCCCCTCACGGTCGCCGGACCGGCCCTGGCCGCCGAGGTCCGCCCGCTTCCGCCGCCGCCGGACGGGTTTCCCGATTCGGGGCTGGTCGGACGCCTGGAACTCACGGCCGCCCTGGCCCCGGCCGCCCTGGCCGTGGGTGAGGAGACGCGCCTGACCGTCACGCTGACGGGCCGGGGCAATCTGGCCGGAGCGGCCCTGCCCCCGCTGGCCGTCCCCCCGGGGCTGCTCCTGCGCGCCCTGGGGAACGAGGACGCCCTGACGCCCGGCCCGGACGGCGCGGCCGGACGCCGCGTCTTCCACTATGGCCTCATGGCCGCCGCCCCGGACCGCTACACCCTGCCGAGCCTTGCAGTGGCGGTCTTCGATCCGGCCGCTGGGACCTGGAGCGTGGCCGCCGGGCCGGAACTGGTGCTGATCGTCGCGCCCGCGCCCGGTTCCCCCCAGGCCGACGACGCTCCGGCCAGCCCGGGCCGGCGGGC
Organism: Solidesulfovibrio magneticus RS-1; assembly: GCF_000010665.1. Lineage (NCBI taxonomy): Bacteria > Pseudomonadati > Thermodesulfobacteriota > Desulfovibrionia > Desulfovibrionales > Desulfovibrionaceae > Solidesulfovibrio > Solidesulfovibrio magneticus. Next base: position 3,965,440 of record NC_012796.1, read on the forward strand.
CGAGGCCGGGGACGTGGCCGACGAGCCGGCTGGTTGGCGGCGTCTGTTGCCGAACCTTGCCCCAAGGGTTGCCGTCGCCGCCGCCACCCCCCTGGCCTGCGCCCCCGAGGCCGGAGCCGAAATCCTGTTCGTGCTGCCGCCCGGCCGCCGCGTCGCCCTTGGCCCGGCCCGCAACGGCTTCGTGCGTCTGGAAACCGACGACGACGTGGTGGGCTGGGTCCGCCGCGATACAATTGTCACCATCCTGCCGTAGGTTTCGCGGCCGGCGGCACGCCCTTGCCAATTGACGTCAGTCTGGTATCGATTGTCCACATCGCCGCCACAATCAACGATGCAGGTTGTTTCGCATGAACGATTCCCTGGCGCCCGTCATCCAAGCCAGTCTGGACCTGCATTTCGGCCGGCTGACTCCGCTTGTTTCCGGCCCGGACAGCCGCCCGCAGCTCATCCAGGCCGCCGCCACGCTCATGCGGCGCATTGCCGAGAACATCCTGGCCGTGCCCGCCGACTGCCCGGTGGACACCCTGGTCCAGCGCCACGTGTTCGCCAAGGACAAGGCCTTGCCGGCCTGGCTCGTCAACCGGGGATTGGTGACCTGCGACAACGACCGCCAGCAGCTTGAACCCTCGGTGCGCGCACTTCTGGCCAATCCGTTCAATCGTCGGCGGTTTTTGGATTTTCTCAGCAACGAACTGCTCTACCACCGCTGGCTGTGGACGCGGGAGGACGACAAACGCCATTTTCCCATCCGCTGCGCCAACGAACTGCGGGAAAACGGCTACTGCCTGGAACTCAACACCTTCGACCACGTCATCAAACTCGGGGACAACATCATCGCGCCCCCGGGCAAAACCGACGACGCCGTCCACTGGCGGCTGCGCTCCATCGGCACGGTCTGTCTGGTCGATCTGGCGGCGAGGCCGGTCTTCGACTACACCGCCCGGCTGCTCGAAGCGAAATACAAGACCACGTTTATCCTCGACACCTTCAAGGCGCTTTTCGCCGCCGCCGCCCGGACCCCGGGCAGCCCGGAGCGTCAGGCCGCCCTGGTCATGGGCGAGATTCCCAAGGTCTTCACCCTGGCCGACCATGCCAAGCCCCTGGGTGTGACGGGCGAGGCCAGCTCCCTGGAACTGCTGCGCCGGCTTCTGGCCGCCTTTGACCGCCAAACCAGCCGTAACTGCCCGGAATCACGCCTGCGCCTGGGAGCCGAGCCGCCCCAGGGCGTGGCCAACCGGGTGGCGGCCATGATCTGGCTGCGCCGCACCCCGGCCCGAGTCAAGGAGGAGCAGCAAAAAAAAACCGTGCCCTCCCGTGGCCTCAAGGTGGCCGAGCGCACCGTGCTCCTGGCTGCCGCCGACCAGAAAAGCATCCTCTATTTCAACCTGTTCGCCGATCCCGCCGACACGGCCATCAACCCCTGCCATATCCGCGGCGTGGACGACGACTCCATGACCGTGGTCTCCCCGCGCGGCAACCGCTTAAACGACGCCGCCCCGGGCCAGGAAGTCAGCGGCTACTTCGCCGTGGTCGGAGCCAACAAGAAAAGCACCTACTGCGATTTCCGCACCACGGTGGTGTCGGTTGCCTGCCCGGACGAGAGCCACTGCCTGGTGGAGCTCTCCATCCCGGCCACTTTCGAACTCACCCGCCGCAACCACAAGCGCCTGCCCGTTGACCCCGACGCCGTGGCCCTGTTCGAAATGGCCGCCCCGGCTCCGGCCGCCGACTGGAATCTGTTTAATTCCCTGGAGAAATGGCCGCGCCCGTTTTGCATCATCCCCGACAGCCTGGGGCACTGCCGCATCAAGGACCTCTCGGCCGGAGGAATGCTGCTGGAAATCCACCATGACGCGCCGGCCTGCCCCTATTTCACCGAGGACAGCCGCGACCACCCCTTGCTCGTCCAGGTCAAACTGGCCGGCAAGCCCAACGCCGCCCCCCTGTGGCTGGGCATCCGGGCCGAGGCCAAGCGCATCCGGGACTTTCCGCCGCTGCGCAAGAAATACGTGGGCTTTCAATTTGTGGAGGCCGGCGAGGTGCGCAACGAGCGCTCGGTGCGCTTTACGCCGGTGGGCAAGGACGGGCTGTATCTCATCAACGACTGGATCTTCCGCAACGGCCTGGGAAAATAGGCCCCAAAAGCAAACCGGCCCCGAAGCTCGCGCTTCGGGGCCGGCCGCCTTCAGCTCCCGGCGCGGGCCGGGAGGGGCTCGGGCAGACCGCCCGCGTCGGGAGCCGGGTGGGGAACAGTATTGAAGCGGTCGGCGAACCGGCCGGCCATGATGGAGCACACGAAGAGCTGGAGCTGGTGGTAAAACATGATGGGCAGCACGATAAGCCCCAAGGCCGGATGCGCGCCGAACAGCAGCCGGGCCATGGGCACGCCGGAAGCCAGGGTCTTTTTGGAGCCGCAAAAAATCGCCGTGATCCGGTCCTCTTCCGAAAATCCGCACCACTTCGAAACCCGTGACGAGATCATGAGCGCCGCCGCCAAAAACACCGCCGCGCCGGCCAGGGTCAGGACGATGACGCCCAGGCCGTTGTCGCGCCACAGCCCCGAGGCCGTGGAGTCGCAAAACGAGCTGTAGACGAGCATCAGAATCACGAGCTTATCGAAAGTATTGATGAACTTCTTGTGGCGCGCGGCCAGGGCGCCGATCATCGGCCGGGCCACCTGCCCGAGCACGAAGGGCAACAGCAGCAGCGTGGCGATGTTGAGCATGGCCTGCCCCAGCGACAGCCCGCCCGTGGCCCCGCCTTCCATGGCCAGGCCGATGATGGCCGGGGTGAGCACGATGCCGAGCAAGCTCGACAGCGTGGCGTTAAAAATCGCCGCCGGCACGTTGCCCTTGGCGATGGCCGTCATGGCCACCGACGAGGAAATGGTGGACGGCAAGGCGCACAAATAGAGAAACCCGAGCATCAGCCCCTCGGGAATCAGCCCGCCAAAGGCGAATTTAAACGGGATGTAGAGCAGCGGGAAAACAACAAAGGTCAGGGCCTGCACCAGCAGATGCAGCCGGACGTTGGCCAGCCCGGCCAGAAGCGACCGGGTGGAAAGGGCCAGGCCATGCAGGAAAAAGACCGCGAAAATGCCGACGTCGCTGGCCACGTCGGCATGCATGGCTCCGCCGGCGGCCCCGAATTTCGGAAAAGCGGCCGCCAGAAGCACCGCCGTGAGCATCCCCGCCAAAAACCAATCCGAAGCCATCTTGCGCAACAGTTTGCCGACCATCGTTCCCGCTCCTTGCTTTGGGTGACGGTCTTGTAGCCCTGGACGCCGGGTCCGTCTTGCGCCAAAATGACAACTCATAGCGAGAAACGGACATGCCGCGCGAACGCACCCCCCCGCAGCTCACCCAACTGCCCCGGCTCGTTTTCGGACGCAGCGAAGCCCTGCCGGCCGCCTCCCTGGCCCGGGCCCACAGCCATCCCTTTGGCCAGCTCTCCTACGCCGGCGAAGGGGTCATCGAAGTGACCACCCCCGTCAGCAGCCATGTGGCCCCGCCCCGCCGAGCCGTGTGGGTGCCGCCGGGGCTGCTCCACGAAGTGACCACCACCCGGCCGGCCGCCATGCGCAGCCTCTACATCCGGGCCGACCAGACCATCTTTTGCCCGCCACGCTGCCTAGTGCTGCGGGTGACGAGGCTTGCCCGGGAACTCATCCTGGCCGCCGCCGCCCTGCCGCCAGCCTACGACGAGGACGGCTCGGCCGGCCGGCTGGCCCGGGTGCTCCTCGACCAGTTGGCCGGTCTGCCCGAAGCGGACTTAAGCCTCCCCTGGCCGGCCGATCCCGCCCTGGCCGCCCTGTGCCGCGAATTGCGCGACGCCCCGGACGACGGCCGGGACATGGACGCCCTGGCCAGACAGGCCGGCATGAGCGGCCGCACCCTGGCCCGTCGGTTCGAGGCCCAAACCGGCCTGCGCTTCGGAGCCTGGCGACGCCGCCAACGCTTGCTCGCCGCCCTGGGCCGGCTGGAAGCCGGGGACAACGTCACCACCGCCGCCCTGGAGAGCGGCTACGCCTCGGTGTCGGCCTTCGTGGCCGCCTTCCGCGACATGTTCGGCGCGACGCCCGGGGCGTTCTTGCGACAGCGTGAGGGGGAGAAGGAGGAGAAAGAGGATGAGAGGAAGAATGCCTCGGCGGCCGGGGGCCTGAGGCCCCCGGACCCCCCAAATGGGGGAAGGTTTAAAGGGGGTTCGACGAGGATTAGCGCTTTGTCGGCCGGAAAGCTCAAAAGCCCGTTGGTGACGCTTGACGGGAAACGCCGTTACTCTGGCGGCCTATGGAGGGACGGTCGTCCCGGTCCCCCGTATGGCCTTACGGGGGACCGGGAGACGGGAAAGGTTACGCGGCCGGCGGATCGGGCAGGACCTTGATGGCGACCAGCGTCACGTCGTCCTCGGGCTCGACCTCGCCAAGAAACTCCCGCAGCCCGGCAAGGACGGCGGTCACGATGTCGGCGGCGGGCTTGCCGCTGTGGCGGGCCAAAAGCTCCCGCACCCGGTCCTTGCCGAACATCTCGCCCTTGTCGTTTCGCGCTTCCCAAAGCCCGTCCGTGGCCAGCAGGGCCACCTGCCCGGGGACCAGCCCGGCGGCGCTGTTTTCGGCGTAGCGGGCCTCGGTGACGATGCCGAGCGGCGGGCCGCCCTTGTCCGGGATGTCGCCGGTCAGGCCTGTGGCCGCGTCGTAGAGCATGATGGGGTCATGGCCGGCCCGCACCCAGTGCAGCCGTTTTTTCTCGATGTCGATGGCCAGATAAAAAAGGGTCATGAACCGGCCGGAATCGGCCAGGTCGGCGCACATGAGGCGGTTGACGTCGTCGATGACGGCGGCGAGCGACCCGGGCTGGAAGGAGCGCATCCGCAAAAACGCCCGGGCCGTGGTCATGAGCAGCGCGGCGGCGATGCCATGGCCGGTGACGTCGCCGATGATAACCCCGAAACGGCCTTCCTGCTCATTGGGCGCGTGGATGAAGTCGTAGTAATCGCCGCCGGTTTCGTCGCTGTAAAGGCTCGTGCCGGCGATGTCGAAGCCGGGCAGGCCCGGAGCGGCCTGGGGCAGCAGGTTGCGCTGCACTTCCTCGGCCAGGGCCAGGGCCTGGCGCAACAGCTCGTTTTTGCGCTGAATCTCCAGCTTGGCTTCGTTAATCTCCTGATTGATGGAGCGCATGAGCGCCTGGGAACGCTCCTTTTGGGCCTCCAGGCGCGAGCGGGCCTGGGTGGCCCGGTCCAGGGCGCGCGTCAGCGAACGGACTTCCCGGGCCAGGGCCTCGGCCTCGCCGGCCGGACAGGGCAGTTCTTCCAAAGGTGCGCCAGCGGCCGCTTCGGGGCGGTCGCCGCCCAGCAGCACGGCGACCAACGAGCCGTTTTGCAGATGCAGCGGCAGGCCCGGAGCCGAGGGCGCGATCTCGCCGTGGCAGGAGAAGCCGGCCACGGGCGTTCCCGGCGGCAGGGCGGCGGCCAGGCGGTCGATTTCTTCCGACGACTTGGTGCCCAGGATGTCCTTGCGGGTGGAGCAGGAAAACAGCAGCACGCCGGCCGGCCCGGGCCGCATGGCCCGGCCGTCGGCGGCCAACCCCTTGGCCATGGCCTTGATGTCGGCCAACATGTCGCCGCGCGTGGCTTCGGCCAGCTGCACCATGGCCCCCTCGGCCACGCCGGCCGGGAATTGGATGCTGCCGTCGCCCTCGCTGTAAAAGGCCGGGGCGCGCAAAATAAACGTGTCGGATTTTTCGCAGGTGACGGCCAGGGGCAGCTCCACCGCCGGCTCGGCATGGGGGCCGAGGTAGCGGCGGTAGAAATCCAGGGCCGTGCGCTCGCCGATGCGGCTGACCACATTGCCGGACACGCCGGTGACCCGCGCCCGGTCGCCGATGGGCCGCCAGCCCTTGGAAAGGCGCAGGGCCAGGGGGATGTCGCCGGCCAGGAGCAGGAAGGGCGCGTCGTGGAGCAGGATTTCACGGCCGGCGAACTGGCGCACCGGCCGCCGGTCGGCCAGCTGCCGGCCGGCCACGCCGCCGACCACCAGACAGTCCGAGCCAAGGGCCTGGCCCAGGGCGCGGCTTAGATCCTCCACCCCGCCCCGGCCACCATCGGGAAAGACCAGGCACAGCACGGGAGCGGCCCCGCCAAGAGCGGCCAGGGCTTCGCCCGCCGCCCGGGCGACCGCCGCGCCGAGATCCGCGCCGGGAACGGCGAAATCCCGGACCACGCCGGCCGAGGCCCGGACGTTCTCGCCGCCAAAGGCAATCAGCAGCACGGCATCGTCGGTGACGCCGCCGGCCAAGGACAGCTCGCCGCAGGAGGTTCCCCCGGCCAGGGGGACGCCCGGAAAGGCGGCTTCCACGCCGCGCAGCAACTCGCCGTGGTCGTAGCCCACCCCGGCGAAAAGGAGCAGACCCACGGGCTCGGCCCCGCCAAGGCCGCGCCGGCAGGCCTCCACCGCGCCACGCACGGCGCAGGCGGCGTCCAGACAATTGGCGTGTCCAACAGCCATACGCAGCATGGGAACCTCCTGAATCGGCCGGCAAAACGAAACCGGCCAGCCTCGCCACTGTCAACGAGGCGGCGGCAAAAGGCAAGACGCGGCGCGCCTGAAAGGCTCCCCCCTCCCGGGCGCGCCCGCTTTTTAAGCGTGGAGCTTGCCCAGCACCCAGGCCATGTTCTTGCCCAGGTTTTCCATGGTGGTCATGCCCTCCTCGTCCGAAGACACGTCGCCGGGGGCCAGGCCGCGCCCGAGGTTCCAGTAGCTCGATCCGGCCACCACCACCTGGTTGATGAGGTAGAAGTGGTTGATGGCGTCGAACACGGCGATGCCGCCGCCCCGGCGCACGGCCACGGCCGAGCCGCCGACCTTGCGGGCGAAAAAGCCCCCGTTGGCCAGGGCCACCATGCCGGCCCGGTCGATGATGGATTTGATGTTGGTGGAGACGTTGGCGAAATAGGTCGGCGAACCGAGGATGAGGCCGTCAGCGGCCCGCATCTTGTCGATGAGGTCGTTGAGACCGTCTTTCTTGATGGCGCAGTGGCCGTCTTGCCTCTCCCAGCACTTCATGCAGGCGATGCAGCCGAGATAATTGACGCCGTGCAGCTCCACCAGTTCGGTCTCGATGCCGGCGGCGGCGATGGGCTCCAGGGCCTTTTGCAGCATGAGAAACGTGTTGCCGCCCTTGCGCGGGCTGCCGTTTATGGCCAGGACTTTCATTTTGCCTCTCCTTTCTTCAGGGCCTTGCCCACGCTCCAGGCGTCGGCCACGTGGTTGCCCAGGGTCCAATAGCGGTTATCGGGCATGGTCAGCAGCAGGGGATTCCATTTTTCCACGGCGATCTTGCCGTCGGCGACAATGGCGTCGTCGGCCCAGACCGTCTTGATCTCGCCGATGAAAAAGGTGTGGGTGGCCAAGTCCACGGCCTGATCAAGAACCACCTCGAAACACAACGGGCATTCCCGGATCAGGGGCGCGCCGGGCGTGTCGCCGTAATAGACGTCGAAGACCGCCGACTTGTCGGCGTTTCGCCCCGAGGCCAGGCCGCAGTAGTCGGTTTTTTCCACCAGATCCGGCCCGGGAAAGCACAGGGAAAAGGCCCCGGTTTCCTGGATGCGGCCGTGGGTCCACTGGCGGTGGTTGATGCCCACGCCAATGCGGGGCGGCTTGATGGTGACGCGGGTGATCCAGGCGGCGGCCATGAAATTGGCCAGGCCTTCCGCCAGCGTCCCGACCAGGGCCACGGGCATGGGCGGCAGCTGGTTGGGGTCAAGGCGCACTTTTTCCATACTACTTCAGCTCCTTGCCGATGGAGAAGCCCAGGCCCAGGTTGGCCCCCAGGCCATAGTAGTGCCGGTCTTCCGGGGCGTAGACGATGGGGTCGATTAAAAGCGGATCGGGCTTGCCGTCCTTCATGGCCGCCTCGTCCACCTTCACGTCCATGACCTCGCCCACGAACATGGTGTGCATCCCGAGGTCCTCGACGCGGATGACCTTGCACTCCAGCACCAGCGGACATTCGGCCACGTAGGGCGCGTCCACCAATTCGCTGGCAACGGCCGTGAAGCCGCAGGCCGCGAACTTGTCGGCGTTTTTGCCCGAGACGATGCCGCAGTAGTCCACCTTGGCCACGTCCTTGGCCGAGGCGACGTTTATGGTATAGGCCTTGCGCTCCATGATGGCAGCGTAGCTGTGGCGGGGCTTTTGCAGCGAGACGGTGACGCACACCGGCTTGGAGCAGCAGATGCCGCCCCAGGCGGCGGTCATGAGATTAGGCTTGCCCTCGGCGTCATAGGTGCCGACCAGCCAGGCCGGGGTGGGCAGGGCCATGGTCTTGGAACCGATGGAAACTTTCATGCAAAACTCCTTTGGCCGGCCTACCAGCCGTTGCGGTGGATGCGTTCGGGCTTGAACCGATCGATCTTCTTGAATTCCTGGGCCGGATGGCCAAGGACCACCAGCGCATGGGGCGCGACGCCCTCGGGGAGCCGCAGCAGACCGGCCATGGCCGTCATGCGCTCCTGCTGGGGATACAGCCCGCACCACACCGAGCCGATGCCCAGCCCCCGAGCGGCCAACATGAGGTTTTGGGTGGCCGCGGCGCAGTCGAGGACCCAGTTGCCGGGGTATTTTTCCAGGGCCAGTTCGGCGCACACCACCACGGCCGCCTGGGCCGTCTTGCACATGGCGGCGTAGGGATGGATACCGGGGATGGCGTCGAGGACGGCGCGCTCGGTCACCGCCACGAAATGCCAGGGTTGGGCGTTGCCGGCGCTGGGAGCGGCCATGGCCGCGCGCAGCAGGGTTTCCAGATCGGCTTCGGCCACGGCCGCGTCGGTGAACGACCGAATGCTGCGCCGGGTGTAGAGCGCTTCGAACAGGTCCATGGGGCCTCCTTGTCAGTTTCCGCTTTACGCTAGGGGGAAATTCTGCCAGTATGCCCAAAAAAGCAAGTAGGCACATTTAAGTTCAGTAGTATCCTTTTGGATACCATGAAAAGGAGAGGCGTCATGGGCGAACCCGGAACCATTTGCGGCCGCAAGCGTTGCCTGGGCAAGGAATATTCGTGCAGCATGGAGCTGTCCCTGGCCGTGATTGGCGGCAAGTGGAAGCCGCTTATTTTATGGCATCTGCGCGAAACGCCCACCCTGCGGTTTTCGGCCTTGCGGCGCACCATGCCGGCCATCACCCAGAAGATGCTGACCCAGCAGTTGCGCGAACTGGAATCCGACGGCTTACTCACCCGCACGGTCTTTGCCGAGGTGCCGCCCCGGGTGGAGTATGCGCTCACCGATCTGGGCCGGGGCATCATTCCCATCTTGGAGGCCTTGTGCCGTTTCGGCAAGGAGTTCGAGGCCCGTTTCGGCGTGGAGCCGGCCGACGCCCCGGCGGCGGCCGCGGCGGCCGAACGCTGATCCATCCTTCCCTGCCGGCCGCCCTGGGCATTTTGGCGACAGCCGTATGATTATTGACCGCTTTTCATACTGCATCTGTATATTTTATTGTCGCCTAAAGCGGTCTGAAATCAGCCACAGAAATCCAAGCGGCCTGATTTCCAGATCTATTTGAAATCGCTCGCCGCTGGCACGGCCTATGCTCAAGGGAGAACATCGCATCAAGGAGGTTCCCCCATGCGCATCAATGTTTTCGCTCCGGCCGCCCTGGCCGCCGCCATGCTCCTCTCGCTGCCCGCCATCGGCCTGACCGCACAGGAGCACGGGGGCCACGCCGCCGATCCCGCCAAGCCCGCCGCCCCCGCCCCTGCCGTGGACCCCGACAAGGCTTACCTGCTCAAGCAGGAATTCACGGCCAAGACCGCTGAACTGCGCGGCAAGATCAAGGCCCGCGAGGCCGATCTGGAGATTCTGCTCGCCACCAAGCCCGGCGACGAAGCGGCCGTCAAGAAGCTTGCCGGCGACCTTGCCGCCCTTCGCGGCCAGCTGGCCGAACAGACCGTGCTTTTCCGCCTGCGCTACGCCAAGGAAACCGGCACGCCCATCCGCCAGACCCTGCACCTCGGCGGCGGCCATGAAGGCATGATGGCCGGCATGGGCGAAGGCGGCATGGACTGCAAGATGATGGGCAAGGACAAGGGCCAGGGTATGGGCATGATGATGGGCGGCATGGACCACGGCGCCAAGGAACACGGCCCGGCCACCGCCCCCGCGTCGGCCGCGCCGACGCCGCCGGTCCCAGCCGCCAAGCAATAATTTTACGCAACGCTCCTCCCCCAAACGGCCGTCGCCCCTGCCCCGGGGCGGCGGCCGTTTGGCGTCAGCTAGCCCCTGTTTCCTTTCGCCGTGACACCCCTCGCCCCCTGGTTGCCTCGTTCCGGCCCGGCTGCTACCCTGCCCCGGACCATGCAAGCGCCATCCGTCACCCCTGCCGCTGCCAGCGCCGAACCGTCCAGGCGCATGTTCTGGATACTGCTTGCCGCCATCCTGGCCCTGGCCGCCGGGCTGCGGCTGTGGCAGCTCGACACGCCCCAACTATGGGAAGACGACTACCTGAACTTAAGCCGGGCCGCCCTGCCGGCTGACGCCATTATCGCCGTCCAGCAAAGACTCGGGCCGGCCGACACCATCTACGACTTCCAGCCGCCGCTGCACTACCTGCTCTTGCGCGCCGCCCTGGCCGTCCAGGACAGCGTGCTGGCCGCCCGTCTCCCCTCCCTGGCCGCCGGGCTGGCCTCCATCCTGGGGCTGGCCCTTTTGGGCGCGGCCTGCGCCGGCCGCCGGGCCGGCCTTGTGGTTGCGCTGTTGTGCACCGGGTCGCTTTTTCATGTGGACATCTCCCGGGCCATCAAGCTCTATGCGACGTTTTTCTGTTGTTCCGTCTTTTCCATGCTGCTGCTGACCAAGGCGATTTCGGCACCGCGCCGCCGGCCTCTGCTCCTGGCCGGCTATGCGGCCGTGACGGCGGCCATGCTCTGGACCGGCTACCAGGGACTGCCCATCCTGGCCGCCCAAGGACTCTGGGTCATAGCCCTCTTTGTGGGCCGCAAGGCTCCCTTCGACGACCCGGACCGGCTGTCCCGGCTGGCGGCCGTGGCCCTGGCCATGGCCGTAGCCACGGCCGCCTGGCTGCCCATCGCCCAAGGCCCCTTTATCCTCCAAAGCTTTCTGGCCAACCCCGGGGCTTCGCTGACCCCCGGCCTCACCTTCGGCTTTATCGCCGACACCCTTGGAGGTTTTTTCCACAGCAGCTATGCCGCCTCGCCCGTCACCGTGGCCGGCGTCCTCATCCTGGCCGCCCTGGGCCTTCTCACCTGCCGCAACGCCACGACTTTGCTGCTTATCCTTTGCGCCGCCGTCCCGGCCGCAACCCTTCTCACGAGCCGGTCCGACCTGCGCGGCATCATCAACTGGCGACATCTTATCGCCGCCCTGCCGGCTGTGACCATTCTGGCCGGGGCCGGGGCCTCGCGTCTGGGCGGGCTTTTCGCCCGCCCCCTGCCTTCCCGGCTGGCCCCGGCCGGAGCGCTGGTCGTGGCCGGGGCGCTGGCCGGCCTGGTCCTGGCCGGCCCGCTGTCGCAGCTTGGCGAATACGCCCGCCGCACCTTGACCAACGACCGGGACTTTTTCCGCTCCGTCAGCCGCGCCCCCGGCCCCGAAGCCGCCCTGACCTTCACCGGCTGGCAGCGAAACGCTCGGGCTTTCGCCGCCCGCTGGCACCTCGGCGACGCTATGGCCGGCCCCGGCGACTTCGACCGCCCGGGTTACCGCCGCGTACTGGTCGCCGACCAGATTTTCGCCCCCGGCCAACGCCTGCGGGCCGCGCCCGAAGGGGCGCTTTTGGCCTCCTGGAGCGCCGCCGGTCTGCAATCGCGCCTGGCCTTGGCCGGTTTTCCCAGCCGCGCCCCGCTGCTGCTTGTTCCCGACACCTCGGGCGCGGCTGGCTATGCCGACGATTTCCGCGACCACAAGGCCTACCGCGACGCGTTTTCCCTGCAAAACATGGTCGCCGACGCCGAGGTGAGCCTGCTTCGCCCCGTGCGCTCCAGCCAGCCGGCCGCCGCCACATGGCGCTTCGATCTGCCCCCGGGTTCCCCGGCCCCCAAGGTCACGGCCGTGGTCGAGGCCGCTCTCTACAAACGCCACCCGAGCCTGCCGGCCGACTCGCGACTGGTTATCGAGGCCAGCGCCGACGGCGCGACATTTACGCCGCTGGCAACCCTTGGCCACGACGATTTCCTGCTGCCCGACGGCACGCCGCGCCTGGAGAAACGGCGATTTTACGAGGAAGTGCCCTTCTATCAAGGTGTTGTGCGCACGGCCCGGACCGAGGTCGATCTGACGCCCTACCTCGCGACCGGCTCGGTCCGGCTGCGGGTGCGCTATCTCCCGGGAACCAGCGAGGGCCTGCTCGCCCTGGCCGGCGTCACGGTCACGGGCACGGGGCTGGCCCCGGTCCCGGACGGCGGCCTGGCCTTCTACGCCGCCAATCTGGCCCGCAACTGCGCCTCGCCGGCCTATGCCCCCAACGTGACCTTCCTTGGCCCCCGGGCCATGGTCTTCGCCGCCCCGGACCAGGCCGGGCTGGCCGAAACCTTGCCCGGCGGCGCGGTGGTCAATGCGCCCGAGGCCCTGGCCGCCTTTAGCGCCGCCAACCCGGACACGCCCCCGGCCTACGTCCTGCCCGACGCCGCCGGGAAACCGGCCGTGGTGGTGGCCGACCCGGCCCTGGGGCCGGGCCGCGGCGGCGCGCCCCTGTCCGACGCGTCGCCGGCAACCGGGCTGGAGCTTGCCGGCGACGCGCCCCTGACGGTCAAGACCCTGACCCTGGACGGCCGCATCAACGCCCCGGTCCTGACCGTTGGCGACGCGCGTGTTCCCGTGCCCATCGCCGCCCCGGACGGGACCGTGGCGCGCCTGACCCCCGGCGGCCAGGGGCTTTTGTCCTTCAGCCCGGATTTCGATCCGCCGGATTTCACCGACCGCCCCACCGCTCATTCCCTGAACATGGAAGCGTCGGATTCCTACCCGGGCTATGCCGGCGGCGTGCGCTGCCGGGCTGGCACGGACTGCTGGTTCGAATACGTGTTCGTGTCGGCCTTTCCCGTCACCGAACTGCGCGTCATGGCGTATCCGCGCCTGTACGGCGACGCCGGGACCAAACGGCAATGCACGGTCAGTTACGCGGCCGACGGCGGCCCGCTGACGACCATCCTTTCAGCCGAGGCCGAACACGACGAGCAATGGAACCGGATGTTCGACCGCCGCTTCGCCCGGGTGCGCCTGCCCAAGCCGGCCAACCAGGTCACCGTCCGCTTTACGCTGGTGGCCGAACCCTCGGCCGAGTTCTGGTCGCCCACACGCCCCATCGATCGCATGACCATCGAGGCCGTCCTGGACGCCAGAAACCTGCCGTCCGTGGCCGTGCCGCCGGGCCGCAGCGAACTGTCCCTTTCCGGCGGGCCGGGCAACGACTTCCGGGTCTGGTTTTCCGACCGCACGCCGGGGAAAGAGCGGGTCTGGCCTGGGGATTAGCGCCGCGCCCCTTAAACAACACGACAGTATTTTTCAAGAATAGCCAATGGTTTTAGGCTATTGTCCAATACCACCACAGGCTCTTTTGGATGACGCCGCAGGAGCCGGCGGTTTAGGCGGTCTTGCCATCGCCTGCCGCCGGCGCTACAAGGCGGCCGTTGTCCTCAGGGCGGGGTGGAAGTCCCCACCGGCGGTATCCCGGCTTGGCCGGGGAGCCCGCGAGCGCCCGCGACGCATCCGTGTCGCGGGGTCAGCAGACCTGGTGCGAAGCCAGGGCCGACGGTCACAGTCCGGAAGGAAGAGGAAAGACGGCATTCCCCGCCGCCGGAGCGTCCGGCGCGTGGCCGGCCGGATGCGCGCATCCGGTCTGGTCGTCTCTTTGTCCGCCCTGATTCTGGCCCAAACTTTGTTTTCGGAGAAAGCCATGAATCAGCCGTTTTCCAATGTCGATGCCGCCATCGCCCGCACCCGGGCCGCCATCGAAGCCATGCGCCAGGGCCGGGGCATCCTGGTGGTGGACGATCTGGACCGCGAAAACGAGGGTGACCTCATTTTCGCCGCCGACACCCTCACCGTACCGCAGATGGCCATGCTCATCCGCGAATGCAGCGGCATCGTCTGCCTGTGCCTGACCGAGGAAAAGGCGCGTCAGCTCGATTTGCCGCCCATGGTCGCGGTCAACACCTGCAAAAACGGCACGGCCTTTACCGTCACCATCGAGGCGGCCAAGGGCGTGACCACCGGCGTTTCCGCCGCCGACCGGGTGACGACGGTCAAGACCGCCGCCGCCGCAGACGCCAAGCCCTGCGATCTGGCCCGGCCCGGCCACGTGTTTCCGCTTGTTGCCCGCCCGGGCGGGGTGCTCACCCGTCGCGGCCACACCGAGGCCACGGTGGACATGTGCCGGCTGGCCGGCCACGGCCCGTGCGGAGTGCTGTGCGAGCTGACCAACCCTGACGGCACCATGGCCAAGGGCGACGAGATCGCGGCCTTTGCCGCGACCCATGATTTCCCGCTGGTCAGCGTCGCCGACATCGTGGCTTTCCGCCAGGCCACGGGCGACTATTAGCCGGCCCTCCAAACGCCGCCGCGCCGGGGGAACCCTCCCCCGGCGCGGTCTTCCCCTGGCGCGTCCATCGGCGACATGATACGCGTTCTGGCCATGGCCGACGCGACAGCCGATACCCCCGCCGCCCGCCGCGCCAAGCGTCGGTTCCTGGCCCGGCGGCGCTGCCTGCGGGCGCTGCGCCGCACCTTGGCGTTCATCGTCGTGGTCACGCCTTTTTGCTATTTCGGCTTCCTGCTCTGCTGCCACATGCCGCCGGAATGGCAGCGCGGCCTGCCCGACCTGATCCTTCTTTACGAATGGTGGATGTTTTTCCGCAACGCTTTTACGCTGTTGCGAAACATCTGGTTCACACCGCTCCTGGCCGTCCTGCCCCTGCTCGTCAACCTGGTCTTTATCGTTGCCTACCCCCCAGGCCAGGCCTGGAAAATCCGTCGCGACACCTACTTCAACCAGTTCCTGCCTGACCGCCTGGCCGTGATCAAACACATTGAGAACGGCGATTTTCCGGGATTTACGCCCCGGGAAGGCAACGTTGCCTTGCCAGAAGCTTATGCGCATACATCACTTCCATTTGGGCGTGTCTCCTACACCCGGGGAGACAATGGCTACACCATATTTTTTTATACTTCCTGGAACGTTCTGGAAGCATACCAAGGATTTGCCTTTAATAAAGAATATAGCAAAGACCATTCTCCTCCCCAGGAAGCCTACAAATACATGGAGTTCATGACGCCGCAGTGGTACTATATTGAATACTGACTCCACAGATTGCACACTTGGCATATTGTAGGTCATGAGAGACTGACGCCGCCGCCCCTGGCGCGTCCATCGGCGACATGATACGCGTCCTGACCATGGCCAACGCGACAGCCGATATACCCGCCGCCCGCCGCGCCAAGCGGCAGTTCCTGGCCCGGCGGCGTTGCCTGCGGGCATTGCGAACGACGCTGGCCTCGCTGCTGCTCTATGAGCCGTTCGCCTATTGCGGGCTTGTACTATCCTGCCATGCGCCTTTTGACCTCGGCAACTTCGCCTGGGCCAACGCCACGGCCTTTCTGGTTCTGGCGTTCCTGCGTTCCCTGGTTGTCTGCATCAGGGAAATGCGACATGCGCCGCTGCTCGCCATGCTGCCAATGCTCATTTACCTGACGCTGGCAATCGCGACACGCCATGCCGATCCCTGGCGGTATAATCTTGATTACTATTTTCGACAGTTTTACGCGGATAGACTGGACGTCATAAAACGCGTCCAATCGGGTGAACTGCCCGACTACACCCTCGACGTCGGCATCGAGAAGCTCCCGCCAGCGCTTGCCCACACCTCCTATCCGTCCGGAAACATCGGCTACACCAACGACGAGGACGGCCTCACGCTCTATTTCTTTGCCGATGGCCAACCGCCATCCAAGGCACGGTTTGTCTACAATGAGAAGTTCACCCCAGAGAACATCACTTATGACGACGGAACGCACAAGTCCATCAGCATGGGGCCAGGATGGGCGCTTCTCGAATATTAGGAAACATTCCTCAATCCAGCGATTTGAGTATATTCTTCACAACGTCCCTGGTCACGCCATACCCTTTTACCATCGCGTCATGCACAAGCGTCCGCTTGTGTCCAAAGTTCCTATCCTTAAAATACAGAACTGACGCCCGGGGTGCCATTGACAACGAACGCGAAAACAACCTCCCGGAAGCACGCCGCATTCCTGGCCCGCCGGCGCTGCCTGCGGGCGTTGCGGGCAACGCTGGCCTTTGTCACGCTTGCCGCCCCCTTTTTCGCCAGCGGGCTGGTGCTGACCTGCCGCATGCCGCAACAGACGCAGCGCCTCATCGCCGAAGGCGCGACGTGGTACTTCTTCTGGCTCTTCTTCAGGAACGTCGGAACCGGCATCAAACACTTTCGCCGCGCCCCGCTCCTGTCCCTGCTGCCCATTGTCGTGTATATTTCCTCGCTAGCCTTCTTGTTGTCGGGGGTACTCTGGAAGCTCAACTACACATCCTATTTCAAGCAGTTCTACGCCGAGAGAATGCATATCGTCGATCTCTTGCAAAATGGCGTCCTGTCCTGTTCCGACAAGACGCCAGAAGCCGTCACGCTGCCGCCAGCGCTTGGCCACATTGTGCCCATGGACTATCCTGTCTTGTGTTCAAGAAGCGCATCCGGCTATCGTGTGGAATTTGTCATAGAGATTGAGACATCGTCGCGCAGCAGCTTCGTGTACGCCCCGCCGCAGGACATGGACACGCCGCCGCCGGGAACCAGCCTGCTGCAAATAGAGCCTCTGGCCCCAATGTGGGCCTTGGCGTGCTACTGGCGGGACTGACGCCGCCCCGCCGTCGGACAACCCGCGTCTGGAGATCCTGCGGCTGGCCCCGCTGTGGGCCGTGCTCTCCTACGGCTAGTGTCGCGTCCACGATAAGCACATCGCGCATTTCGCAGAAAAAAGACTAAAATCATTAATTTTTCTTAAAAAACTCTCGTATTTGTTAAGGGACGCGACACGGGGACGCCCCGCAACCAGCCCACAGCGCCAAAACGCGCCATGCTCCCGGCCTTGCCTATTTCCCGGCCCTGGCCTACAGCCAAAGCATGGATATTCCTGCCAAGGACGCCATCGCCGCCGCCAACCGGCGCTACAAACGCAGTCTGACCCTGCGCTACCTCATCGCCCTGGCCCTGGCCGCCGTCCTGGCCCTTTGCTCCTATCTGCTTTTTCGCCACATCATGGCCGCCGTGGACCGCGCCGCCGCCGTCACCGCCGTGTCCGGCTCCCAGCGCCTGCTTACCCAACGCGTACTGGCCCAGTGTCTGCTCCTGGCCGCCGCCGACGACGACGAAACCCGGCGCGACATCAAGGCCCGGCTGGGGCAAGCCCTTTCCGCCCTGCAGGTCAACCACCAGCGCCTGCTGGCCGACCTCGACGATCCCGCCTCCCTGGCCGCCGCCGCCCCGGACCTGCGTGACATCTACTTCAAGCCGCCCTATGACCTGGACAAGGGGATGCGCCTTTTCCTCAAAAACGCCCGGGCCTTCGCCACCTCCGAAGCGGCCCGGCCGTCCCTGTCCGACGAGGCGTTCCTCAATCTGCTGGCTTACGGCGAAAACGAATTGCTGCGCGACCTCGGCTTTGTCATCCAGCGTTACCAGCAGTTGGCCATGTCGCGGCTGACGGTGCTGCGCCGGCTGGAAAGCGGGGCCGCCCTGGGCATGATGGCCGTTTTGGCCGCGTCGGGACTGTTTATTTTCCGGCCCATGGTGCGCCGCATCTGCGCCGACCGGGAACGTCTGCAGGGAGCCAATGACGCCCTGGCCGAACTGGCCGTCACCGACCAGCTGACCGGAGCCTACAACCGGCTCAAATTCAATGAGGTGATGCACACCCAGGTGGCCCGGTCCGCCCGCTACGGCGAGGCCCTGTCCGTGGTCATGTTCGACATCGACCATTTCAAGGTGGTCAACGACACCTACGGCCACGGGGCCGGCGACGACATGTTGCGGGAGCTGGCCCGGCGGGTGATCGAGGCCACGCGCGGCGTGGACTGGCTGTTTCGCTACGGCGGCGAGGAATTCGTGGTGGCCGCGCCCCACACGGCCCTGGGCAACGCCGCGCTTTTGGCCGAAAAGCTGCGGCTCATCGTGGCCGGCAAGCCTTTTCCCCACGGCATCGCCGGCAGCATCAGCCTGGGCGTGGCCGAGCTCAAGCCCGGGGAATCGGTGGAAGAACTCATGGCCCGGGTGGACGCGGCCCTGTACACGGCCAAGAATGCCGGCCGAAACCGCGTGGCCGTGGCCGGCTGCGCCTCGGAAAACGACACCCAATGCCCCCTGCCTGAACCCCTGCCGACCAGCTAATGCCAATTCTCTTGCTAAAGCGAAACCACAGGACAAATGAAGCGTTGATATGATTGGATATTGATAAAACATAACTGTCGTTATATTTTATCATAGGCATACCCCCCTTTCAGGGAGGGTCCGGGAGGGGGTTACCCCCTCCCGGCCGCCGGAGGCATCTTCTCCCCAAACGCCGCCCCCGCCGACGCCGTAGGCGCGCCGGCCAGGGCTTCCAGGCGGGCGGCATCGAGAATCTCCACCGCGCTGCCGGTCAGGCTGATGAGTCCCTCGTCCACGAAGCGGCGCAGCACCCGGGAAAGCGTTTCAGGGATGGTGCCGAGGTAGGCGGCCAGCTGGCCCTTGGGCAGGTCGAGGGGCAGCACGCGTTTTTTGCTTTGCGCGCCAAGGAGCAGCAAATGGGAGGCCAGGCGCGCCGGCACTTCGCGAAGGCTCAAGTCTTCGAGCTTTCGCACCAGCTGGCGCAGGCGGATGGAGAGCAGGCCCAGCATGGTCAGCGCCAGGTCCGGGTCGTCGGCCAACAGTTTGCGGAAGCGTTCGCGCGGGAAAAAGAGATAATCGCCCTCTTCCATGGCCTGGGCGTTGGCCGGATAGACGCCGCCGGCAAAGACCGCCACCTCGGCGAACACCTCGCCCGGGCCGAACACGTGGATGATGTGCTCCTTGCCGGCCAGCGAGGTCTGGTAGATACGCACCTTGCCCGAGGCCACGGAGAAAAACCCCTCGGCCGGATCGCCGGAGAAAAAAATGTCCTGCCCCCGCCCGTAGCGCCGCACCTCGGCCACGGCGGCCAGGGCGGCCAGCTCCTTGGGACCAAGCCCGGAAAACAGACTGATGTCGGCCACGGCCTGGATGGTGTCCACGACTGTTCCTCCCTGTTGACGCCGCTTGACGTAAGTCAAGGCGCGGCCGGGCGACCCCTGTCACCCTGGCCGAACCCTCTTCCCTTAAACGGTAAAAAACCGCCAAAGGATGCGCCATGACTGCGGAAGTCGTCATACTCGAAACCTGCCGGGGCGTCACGTCGGGAGTCTGTCCCCACGCCGCGCCCCTGTCCGCCAACACCCTGGCCGAGCTGGTGGAGCTGGCCGCCTGCGCCGCCGTGCCCGTGGCCCTGGCCGAGCTGGCCCGGCCGCTTCGCCGCCACGAACAGTTTAGGCTGGCCGTCTCGGCCTGTCCCAACGCCTGCGTGCGCCCCCAGGTGGCCGATCTGGGGCTTATCGCCGTACGCGAGGCGTCCGTCGATCCCGAGGCCTGCCACGGCTGCGGGGCCTGCGCCGAGGCCTGCCCGGACGCGGCCATACAGATCACCGCCGGCAAGGCGGTCATCAACCAGGGCACATGCCTGGGCTGCGGCGCTTGCGCCCGGGTCTGCCCAAGCCGGGCCATCGCCAGCGGCCCGGTGGCCTACCGCGTCTTCCTGGGCGGCCGTCTCGGCCGCCGGCCGCGCCTGGGCACGGAGCTTAGCCGCCGCCTCGCTCCCCGCGAGGCCGTGGAACTGGCCCGTCGGACCCTGGCCGTCTTTACCCGGGACATGCGCCCGGGGCTGCGATTTGCCGATCTCGTCTTTCCGGGCGGCCTGCCGGGCCTGCCGGCCTGGGCGCTGGCATGACGGCCCTTGGCGTCGCGCTCCAGTTTCTGGGCTTGCTCGTCTTCGCCGCCCACAGCCTGCGCGGCGGCGATCTGGGCCTGTGCGCCTCCGTCCTGGTCCTGGCCGGCTTGTTGGCGGCCCGGCGCGACCTGGCCCGGTGGCTGGTCGGTCCGGCCCTGCTGGCCGCCGGGTTGATCTTTGCCGAGGCCGGGCGCGACATGGTCGCTTTTCGGCTGGCGGCCGGGCTGCCCTGGTTGCGGTTGGCCGGCATCATGGCCGGGGTGGTGGCCGTGTGCCTGGCTGGCGGACTTTTTGCCTTCACGCGCCGGGGGGAAGCCTTTGGCCGGCGCGGCCCGGGAAACGTCGCGCCCCGGGCGGCGGCTTTCTGGATCGCGGTCACGCTGTTGGCCGTGGCCCGGGCCAAGGTCGACTTTCCGATCCTGCTCCTGGACCGGTTTGCGCCTGGCTGGGGGTGGCTGGAAATCACGGCCCTGGGCCTCTACGCCGCCTGGCTGACCGGCTTGATGCTGGCCGCGCCGCGAACCGGCCCCTTGCGGTCGCGCTACTGGGGTGCCTTTTCGTTGGTGTTTTTCGGCCAGCTGGCCCTGGGGCTGGCCGGGGCCACGGTCTTTCTCATGACCGGGGCGCTGCATCTGCCCGTGCCGGCGCTTATTGCCGCCGGACCGGCCTACCGGGGGGGCGGCTATTTCATGCCCATCCTCTATCTGTCCACGGTGCTGCTGGTCGGCCCGGGCTGGTGTTCGCACCTGTGTTACATCGGCGCGGCCGACGACGCCTGCGCCCGGCTTGGCCGGCCCGTGCCCAGGCGGCTGCCGGCCGGACGGACATGGTGGCGGGCGGCGACCTTGGCGCTTACCGTCGGCGGCGCGCTTGTCCTGCGCTGGCTGGAGGTTCCCCTTGGCGTCGCCGTCACGGCGGCGGCCGTCTTCGGGCTGGTGGGCCTGGGGATCATGGCGACCTTTTCCCGCAAGGCCGGCGTCATGGTCCATTGCGCCATGTATTGCCCCATCGGGCTTTTGGGGAATATTCTCGGGAAGATCAGCCCCTGGCGGGTGCGCATCGGCCAGGGCTGCGACGGCTGCGGCCGGTGTTCGCGGGTCTGCCGCTATCTGGCGCTGACTCCGGCCGATCTGGACAAGGGCCGGCCGGGCCTGTCCTGCACGCTGTGCGGCGACTGCCTGTCCGCCTGTCCGGGCGGGCGCATCGGGTTGCGGTTTCCGGGGCTGTCGCCCGAGGCGGCGCGCCAGGCCTTTTTCGCCCTGGTGGTGGCCCTGCACGCGGTGTTTTTGGGCGTGGCGCGAATTTGAGGCAGGCCAAAGCCTTGCCGCATTGAAACCGTGGCTGCGGTGTTTGCCCCTTCCTTTGTCGCCTGATCGGCACTATAGGAGCCCCAGGATACAACTTGAACAGGAGCAGAGCCCATGGGCGCGTTTTCGATTTGGCACTGGCTGGTGGTCTTGGGAGTCGTCATCATCATCTTCGGACCGAGCCGGCTGCCGAGCCTGGGCCACGACCTGGGCAAGGCCATCCGGGGCTTCAAGGACTCCATGGGCGAAAAGGACATTACACCGGTCGATCCTCAAAACGACCAGAAACGGTCCTAGGGTCGCACCGCTAAAATACGCGAGTATTTTCAAAAATTCCCGGATGTTCGCGTGTCTCCACCGAAACGATGGAGAGGTTTGGCGCGGGCACGGCACGAGGGCATTCCCAAGCGTCCAGGCCAGCAAAAGCCCGCGCTTCCTTTCGAGGAAGCGCGGGCTTGTTTATGGGCGGCGTTGGGGAATCACATCTCAGCGCTCAGAGGCCGGACGTGTTGCGGGGCCGCGAGCCTCTGCCGGGCGGCAGACCGCGCTCGCGCAGTCTGCCACGCCCTACCTTCCGCCCGGCAGCGCCTGCCGTCGGCCCGCGCCCGCCGGCAGGGCCGCGCCGCCGCTTTCGCCCTTCATATCGGCAATAAGCCCCTTGAGCGCCTGGGCCTGCTCGGCCAGCTCGGTCACGGCCCGAGACGACTGGCTCATGGCGTCGGCCGTTTCCGAGGAAATGCGGCTGACCGCCTCGATGGAGCGGTTGATCTCCTCGGAGGTGGCCGATTGCTGCTCGGCCGCCGTGGCGATGGAACGCACCTGCTCGGATGTAGTCTCCACCAGGGCCACGATGCCCTGCAGCGACTCGCCGGCCTGCCGGGCCAGGTCCGTGGCCCCGTCGATGGCGACCGTCGCCTGCTCCACGTTGCCAATGTTCTTGCGCGCTCCCTCCTGGATGGAACGGATGGCGTCGCCGACCTCCTTGGTGGCGACCATGGTCTTTTCGGCGAGCTTGCGGACCTCGTCGGCGACCACGGCGAAGCCGCGCCCGGCCTCGCCGGCCCGGGCCGCCTCGATGGCGGCATTGAGCGCCAACAGGTTGGTCTGGTCGGCGATGTCGGAAATGACGTTGAGCACGTTGCCGATGCCCTCGGCCTGCTGCCCAAGGGTCGTCATGTCGGCCTTAAGCCCCGTGGCCTGGGTCTGGACCTTGCCGATGCCAGCGATGACGTTGGCCACGATGCCGGCCCCGTCCTCGGCCCGGGTCCGGGCGTTTTCGGCGGCGGTGGCCGCTTGGCCGGCGTTTCGCGCCACCTCCAGCACCGTGGCGTTCATTTCTTCCATGGCCGTGGCCGTCTCGGCCACCCGGGCGTTTTGCTCCTCCGAGCCACGGCTCGACTGCTCGACCTGGGCGGCCAGCTCGTCGGAAGCCGAGGACAGGATGTCCACCACGTCTTCGAGCCGGGCGGCGGCATGGAGCATCCCGTCGGTCTTGGCCTGCTCGGCCTCCTGGCGCGCCGCCTCGGCCGCCTGGCCGGCCTGGGCCGCCCGGGCCGATTCCTCGCCGGCCAGCCGGGTCTTTTCGTCGGCCTCAGCAATCATGCCGCGAAGACTCGCCACCATGCCCCGCAGGGCCTGCGCCAACCGGCCGATCTCGTCGCGCTGACGCAAGGCGATGGGATGCTCCAGATCGCCCCCGGCCACGGCCTGGGCGGCCCGGGCCAGCCCCGTCACCGGCCCCACGATGGCCCGGGCGATGAGAAACACCGCCGCGATCAACACCGCCAACCCGCCCAGGCACAGCCACAACAGCACCATTTGCATATGGCGGGCGTTTTCCATCATGGCGTCCTTGGGCAGGCCGACAATGAAGCTCCAGGCCCCGTCCACGCCTTCCAACCGTACCGGGGTGAGGCTGTAGAGCATCTCCTCGCCGCTTGCCGGCGACTTCTGGGAAAAAATGAGGTTCTTCCCGCCCTTCACCGCCTCGGCCAAAGGCTTGCGGTTGGCTTCGTCAAGCAGGTCCGCCGCCTGCTTGCCGATGATGTCCTTTTCCTTGTGGGCCACGATCATGCCGGAATCGGACAGCAGCACGCCATAGCCCGTGCCGAAGACCGTGATGCCCGAAACGAGCTTTTGGAGCCCCTCCAGACTGATGTCCAGACCGGCCACGCCCTTGCCCTTGTCCGTCATGGGCACGCAGGCGCTCACCATCATCCGCTTCTTGCCGGCAACTTCGTATTCCGTGGGCTCGACGAGGAGCGACTTGTTGGTTTTCAGCGGCTGCGAGTACCATTTATCCTCGGCGCTGCTGCTGGTGGACAAGGAGGCCGTGGTGTGGGTCTCCTCCACGCCGGACGCGCCCCGGATGACGTAGGGCAAAAACCGGCCCGTTTCCTCGTGCAGGGCGTCGGCCTTGACGAATTCGCGATCCCGACCGTCAAAGGCGTCCGGCTCCCAGGCCGTCCACACGCCAAACACCTCGGGCAGCGCGGCCAGGGTTTTATGCAGCAACTTCGCTACAGCCGCCCTTCTGGGTGCGTCGTCGGCGCGTTCGCTGGCCACCCCGGCGGCCAACACCTTGGCCGCATCCATGGCCGCGTTTAATTCTCCCTGCACCACAGCCGCGTAACGGGCGCTCACCTCTTCGGCCAGACGCCGCGTTTCGACGGCGGCGTTATTCTCGATCCCCGTGCGGACAACAAACAAAATGGCGGCAAACACCGCAATACATACCAATGCGATAGGGAAGAGAATCTTGTTACGCAACTGCCAATCCTGAAACATGCGCGCCTCCGGTAAACAGCATGAATAATGGTGCGTCACAGGCAAAAAAACGCCAGCCTTTACCAACCACAGTATCCTGGGAACATCGCAATTACAAGACAACCAAGCGGCATACCTGCTCCGACCAAGCCAAGAGTTTAGCGTCGTCTCCCCTCCTCTTCACTCCCCCCGGCCTATCCCAACGCGGCCCAAGCCAGGCCTCGGGGCATACGCAGCTTGACCTTTTTCCTTTCTCGCGGTTTATACTGAAACCATCCCTCACAGGTCTCCTGCCCGGGGACGGCGGCGTCTTTTCAAAGCTCCGCCGCCGTTTCCGGCACACCGTCGCGGCTTCCCGCTTCGTGGCCCCGCGTCTCGCGTCGCCGAAAAAAAAGCGGACCTGTCGAAAAAAAATCGCCCTTTTGACTTAGGTCAAACCGCTTTCGGCCCGGCCCGCGTAAACCCGAAACCAACGAAACGGGAAACCGACCCCAACCCAAACGGAGGACGACATATGTTTTGCTACCAGTGCGAACAGACCGCCAAAGGCCTTGGTTGCGACAAAATCGGCGTTTGCGGCAAGCAGCCCGACGTCTCCGATCTGCAGGATCTCCTCGTCTACGCCCTGACCGGCCTGGCCCAAGCCGCCGTGGCCGCCAAGGCCGAGGGCGTGGCCGTGCCGCTGGAAACCGGCCGCTACTTCGCCAAGGCCATGTTCTCCACGCTCACCAACGTCAATTTCGACGCCGCCGACTTCGTGCCCCTGATCAACGAAGCCGTGGCCAAGCGCAAGGCCCTGGCCGCGCTGATTAAGGCCCAGCTGCCCGAAGGCCCGGCCAGCTACGTCCCGGCCCTTGATCTCGCCGGCCTCATCGCCCAGGGCCACATCCATGGCCTCAAGGATATCCCCGAGACCAACGACGACATCCGCTCGCTCAAGCATACGCTCATTTTCGGCATCAAGGGCATCGCCGCCTACGCCGACCATGCCGCCATCCTCGGCCAGGAAGACCCGGCCGTGTACGAATTCCTCTACGAAGGCATGGCCGCCACCTTCACCACCGACAAGGACCTGGGAGCCTGGGTCGCTTTGGTGCTCAAGTGCGGCGAAGTGAACCTGCGGGCCATGGAGCTTCTCGACGCCGCCAACACCGGCGCTTACGGCCACCCCGTGCCCACCGTCGTGCCCCTGGGCCACAAGGCCGGCAAGGCCATCCTGGTGTCCGGCCATGACCTCAAGGACCTCAAGCAGCTCCTGGAACAGACCGCCGGCAAGGGCATCAACATCTACACCCACGGAGAAATGCTGCCCGCCCACGGCTATCCCGAACTGAAGAAGTACCCCCACTTCCACGGCCACTACGGCACCGCCTGGCAGAACCAGCACAAGGAATTCGCCGCCTTCCCCGGCGCGATCCTCATGACCACCAACTGTATCCAGAAGCCCGCCGAGAGCTACCTGGGCAGCATCTTCACCACCGGTCTGGTCGGCTGGCCCGGAGCCGTCCACGTCAAAAACGGCGAGTTCGGCCCGGTCATCGAAAAGGCCCTGGCCATGCCCGGCTTCGCCGCCGACGAGGACAAGGGCACCGTCATGACCGGTTTCGCCCGCAACGCCGTCATGAGCGTGGCCGGCACGGTCATCGACGCGGTCAAGGCCGGCAAGATCCGCCACTTCTTCCTGGTGGCCGGCTGCGACGGGGCCAAGCCCGGGCGCAACTACTACACCGAGTTCGTGGAGAAGGCCCCGGCCGACACCATCGTGCTGACGCTGGCCTGCGGCAAGTTCCGCTTCTTTGACAAGCAGCTCGGCGACATCGGCGGCATCCCGCGCCTGCTCGACATGGGCCAGTGCAACGACGCCTACTCGGCCATCCAGGTTGCGGTCGCCCTGGCCGGCGCGTTTAACTGCGGCGTCAACGACCTGCCGCTGTCCATGGTCCTGTCCTGGTACGAGCAAAAGGCCGTGGCGATCCTGCTCACCTTGCTGCACCTGGGCGTGAAAAACATCCGCCTCGGACCCAGCCTGCCGGCGTTCCTCACCCCCAACGTGCTGAACTTCCTGGTCGCCAACTACGACATCAAGCCCATCAGCACCCCGGACGAAGACCTTAAGGCGATCCTGGGCTAGTTAGCCTTCGCCACGCACTGCGGGCGGCCTGCAATGGGCCGCCCGCCCAGGAAAAAGTTATGAAACGCAAGATCATCGAAATCGACGAAGCACTGTGCAACGGCTGCGGCCAGTGCGTCACCGGCTGCGCCGAAGGCGCGCTCGAAATCATCGACGGCAAGGCCAAGATCGTGGCCGACCATTTCTGCGACGGACTGGGGGCCTGCATCGGCCACTGCCCCACCGGCGCGCTGCAAATCATCGAACGCGAAGCCCCGGAATTTGACGAGCAGGCCGTGGAAGAGCGTTTGGCCGAGCTGAAAAAGCAGCCTTCCCCCTGCGGCTGCCCGTCCAGCGCGCCCATGTCCATATCGCCCTGCCAGGCGGCCAATGCGCCCACGGCCCAGGTTGCGGCCGGCGGCTCGGCCCTGTCCACCTGGCCCATCAAGCTGCGCCTGGTGCCGCCCACGGCGCCGTTTTTGCGCGGCGCGCGCCTGCTTTTAACTTCCGACTGCGTGCCCCCGGCCTTCCCGGCCTACGGCAGCGCCTTCCTGCCGGGCCGCGTGGCGCTTCTGGGCTGCCCCAAGTTCGACGACGCCCAGAGCTACGTCGACAAGCTGGCCGATATCATTCGGGAAAGCGCGCCCCAGGACATCACGGTGCTGCAAATGGAAGTGCCGTGTTGCTCGGGCATGTCGCGCATCGCCGCCCTGGCCGTGGCCGCCTCGGGCAAAAACGTGCCCGTGACCCAGGTGGTCATTTCCCGTCGCGGCGAAGTGCTCGGGATGCAGCCGGTCAAGATCGGCAATTCCCCCTTCGGCGGTTAAGACGCCGCCAAACGCGGGACACGCAAACGGAAAAGCCCAAGCCCTTTAACCCCTTTTCCCATTGCAGGGGTCCGGGGGGATCATCCCCCCGGTGGGTCCAGGGCAAAGCCCTGGCCGCCGGAGGCCTCCCTGCCTCCCTCACTCACTCCCCTGCATTGCCCGGCGGCGCGGAGCGTCCGCGCCGCCCCCCTTTGACCGCAAACGCAAGGAGCCGGTCATGAAGAAGATCAACATCATCGAGGAAGGCCCGTTCAAGGACACCGGCCACGGCACGCTGTGGGTCCACGATTCGGCCAATTTCCGCATCGTCAACTTCAACTTCAAGGCCGGCCAGCAGCTGGCCGTGCACTCCCACGACGTGGACGGCGAACTGTCCATCGTGGTGCTTTCCGGCGAAGGCGAGTTCCTTGGCGCGGACGACGCCACCATCCCGGCCAAGACCGGCGACGTGCTGGTGTGCCCCATCGCCACACCCCACGGCATCCGCTCCATCACCGACATGCGTGTGCTGGTGACCATCGCCCCGCCGCCCTAAGGCGGAGAGAGGGAGATGCTCCGGCGGCCGGGGGCCTGAGGCCCCCGGCCCCCCCTCCTAAAAACAGGGCGAAGCGAAAATAAAAAAACGGCCCGTGCAATTCCAACAGGTTGCACGGGCCGCATGAGTTGCATTTTTGCCGCATATGTGAAAAAAATCGCAAGTCACGGCGCAACTGATTTATCTAGCATGTTTTCGCCGCGACGGGAAGCGGCGAGTCGGCCCCAGAGGCCGCCATGCCTGCCATCTCCCTGCCGGAGATGCCCGGACGAGACAGGGCGAAACGGCCGCACGCGCGTACCGCCAACCACGCGCGCACGGACGTGGCGCGAAGCATAGGCCACAAAGGCGGACGCGAACCCGCCGGCCTCCTGAAACGGACCCCAAACCTCAAGGACTTTGGCGTCGCGGTTTCGCCCTGTCCCGTCCCGGCGTCGCAACCGGCGTCCCGTCGATCACGCTTCCGGCCGCCGCACTCCATGCCGTTGGCTGCACTCCGCTGTCACGAACTGCTTGCGCCGCCCCCCTGGCCGGCGACGCCCTATCTGCCGTCCATTCCGCAACGCTCCCGGCCTCGCTTCCCGCCGGCAGGCGCTTCAGGGTCAACAGGCCCAAAAACGCCTTGCTCAGCAAACGGCGGCTTCAGTCCCGTCCTCCCCGTCCCAGATGACCCTGTTTCTTCCCATGGCCTTGCCCCGGTACAAGGCCTGATCGGCCCGGCGGAGCAGTTCGTCGAGGCTTTCGCCGGGGCGTATGGCGGCTGCGCCGAACGTCGCCGTGAGCGGAGCCGACAGCGCGGCGCAACTCAGGCCATCCGAGGCGAGACAGTCGCAAATCCGGGCCAGAAGACGCCTCGCCCCCGCCTCTGCGGTATCCGGCATAAACAGCAAAAACTCCTCGCCGCCCCAGCGCGCGACGAGATCGGTCTCGCGCAGGCTGCCGGCCATGGCCCGGGCGGCGTGGCGCAAGGCCGCGTCGCCGGCGTCATGGCCGATGGCATCGTTTATCTGCTTGAAATGATCGATGTCGGCCATGGCCACCACAAAACCATGGCCATATCGCCGGAACCGGACCAGGGCCTCGTGCAGCGCCTCCTCGGCCCGGCGGCGGTTGGGCAGTCCGGTCAGGCTGTCGGTGCGCGACAGGCGCTCCAGACTGGCATTGAGGTTTTCAAGCTCTTCCTTAGCGTCATGGAGCGCCTCGTTGGCCTCGTGCAACTCCCGGGTGCGGGCCATCACTCGCGCTTCCAAGGAGGCGTTGAGCGCCGCCAGGGCAGCCTCGGCCCGGCGGCGACGCCGGCGATTCACCACCAGCCCCACAACCAGGGCGCTTTGGGCCATGAACACCAGGCCGCCGCCCAAAATATAGGGTTTATACCCCTCCCACAGGCTTTCCCGGCGATAGAGCAGCTCGCTGCCCGGCGGCAGGGCCGATTCCGGGATGTTCCAGCGCTCCAGGGCCCGGGCGTCGAAGGCATAGATCAAGAAATCATTTAACTCCGGAACTTTAGCGTCGCCACGGCCGTCAAAATGGCTGATCATCCAGGCGGCCACGAGCCGGCCGGCCAGCCGGGGCGCGTGGCTGTAGCCGCCGACCATGCCGTTGCCGAGCACATGCCGGTCCACGCCAAAGACCGGCACGCTGGCGCGCTCGGCGACCTGGCGCAGGACCCGCGCCGGAATATGGCTGTTCCCGGCGGCGTCGCGTCCAAACCGGACAGCCAGCACCGCCGTGTCCCGCTCCAGGGAACCGACCTTGTCAAGCATGGCGTCGAGTCCAAGGGACTGGGTGGTTTCCACAAACAGCCGCCCGGCATGGCGCGCCGCGGCCGCCCGAACGGCCGCGCCCATGCGGGCCTCCGCCGACGACGCGCCAAGCACCACCACCACCCGCCTGACCTGGGGCAGCAGTCGCTCGATCAGCTGGAAATTGCGGTCAATGGCCTCTTCGGACACGGCCCAGGGCATGGGCGTCATCCCGGGCACGACCACGCCGCCCGGAGCATCCTTCTCCGCCTGCACGAGCAAGGGCACGCCAG
Organism: Solidesulfovibrio magneticus RS-1; assembly: GCF_000010665.1. Lineage (NCBI taxonomy): Bacteria > Pseudomonadati > Thermodesulfobacteriota > Desulfovibrionia > Desulfovibrionales > Desulfovibrionaceae > Solidesulfovibrio > Solidesulfovibrio magneticus. The sequence goes on from NC_012796.1 coordinate 3,995,036, forward strand.
CGAACAGCCCGTCCAGATGGCGGGCGATCATGGGCGTCACGGCATTGTCGGCAAAAACCGCGTCAGGTCGGACGTGGCCGTATTTGAGGCGCAGATACCGGGCGGCTTCCGGCTGATAGGCCGGCAGATCTTCGTATGCCTGAATATTGAGGTATTCGGCGAAAAACCGCACGTCAAAGCGGGCGTCTGCGGCAAAGGTTTCGCGCAGCCCCAGATCGAATGCGGCAACGGCGGGATAATCCTGATTGAAATTATGTAAAACGAGAACGTTTTTCCGATCTTTCCCCCAAACAAGGCCGGGGTGCATCGTCAGGAACAGCCAAGCGCACAGCAAGCACGCGCCTCGAAACACTGCAACGGGGTGGGCTGGCATTCTCATAGAGGGACCGCCATGACGGCCACCACCTGATATCCCAGCCCAGGCACTGCCGCAAGCGCCGTGAATGCCGCAGCAACGGCCCCCAAAACACTACCATGGCGATCCTTGACTACCCCATGAGGCCGCCAAGCATCTGTCCCGGAGCCAACCCCGGAAAGATGTCGGGAATCCGTTTTTCCGGCAGCCCCAGATGGGTAACGGCAATGGCGGCCACGGCCTCGCGCCAGTCCGTGGCCGCCGCGATGTCGCGCCCGCCGGCCAGCCGGTGGCCGGCCAGCCCGGGCCACGGGCCTACCACTCGCCCGCCGGCCACCGGCCCGCCCAGGACGAGCATCACCCCGCCCAGGCCGTTGTCCGTGCCGCCAAAGGCGTTTTCCCGGGCCGTGCGGCCGAATTCGCCCAGAGCCACGACCACCGTGTCCGCCGCCGCCGGCCCCAGACCGGCCAGCATCCCGGCCAGCCCTTGGCCGAGGTCGCGAAAGCGGTCGGCCAGATAGCCCTTGGCCGCACCCTGGCCGCTGTGGGTGTCGAAGCCGCCCACGGCCACAAAACCCAAGGCGGCGTCGCGGCGCTTGGCCAGCTCCTTGCCCAAGCGCGGGCCGAATTCGGCAAAATGCGGCGCGGGCACGGCTCCGGCCGCCGCCCGGCGGGATTCTTCCAGGAGTTTGGCCAGCTGTTCCTGACGGGCTTCCCGGCCGGCGGCGAAGGCCTTGCCGAGAGAACCGCCGGTCTGGCCGTAGAGCTTGACGGCGGCGTCGAAAAGGGTCTGGTCTTCCACCGGCAGGCCCGGCAGGGACTCGCCGCGACCGGGGGCCAGCATGGCGTAGTGCGGCGCGCCGTCGTAAGCCTCCGACTGGCTGGCCACCACCATCTGCGAGCGTTCGCCGCCGAGGGCCAGGGCCAGCCGGCCCAGCCAGCCAGCCGCGCCGGTTTTGCCCTTGCGTTGGGCGGCCGGCGCGCCGGCGGCGAAATCGGCCAGGGCGGCGGCGTGGGTCGCTCCCTGGCCGGGCATGGCGCAGGCCGGGATGACGGCGAGTTGTTTGCGGGCGTAAAGCGGAGCCAGAAGGGTCAAGGCGGGATGGAGCCGAAAACCGTTGCCGAGGTCGGTTCCGGCCTCGGCGGTAAGCGCCGTGGTGGGGCGCAGCACGGCGTACAGCGGGTCGGCCGTGGGCGCGGCCATGGACAGCCCGTCCGGGCCGCCTTGCAGCAGCACCACCACGAGTTGCTTGCCCTCGCGCCAGGAGAGTTTGGCCGGTTCCCGGCCGCCGGATTTGCCTTCGCTTTTGCCGTCAGACTTGGCTTCGCCTTTGCGGTCGGCCTTTTTGGCCAGGGCCGCTCCCGGAACCAGGCTCAGCGCGCCAAGGCCGGCCAGCACACGCAGCGCGTCGCGTCGTCGCACCAGATTTCCTCCGTCATCTCCACGGGACGATCCCCGCCTAAACTTCACCCAAAAAATTCTCCACGGCCCGACGCGCCCCCCCTTTTTTCCCAATATGGGGGGTCCGGGGGCCTCAGGCCCCCGGCCGCCGGAGGCATCTTGCCTTCTCTTTTCAATACTTCACAAAATCCGGCGAAGCCAAAATAACGGCCACGCCGCCGCGTTCGGCGGCCTGGCGGGCGGCTGGGGAGAGGGTCGGGCCGAGGGTTTGGGCCAGGGCCGCCGGATCGATGGTTGGCGGGGTGCAGCCGGCGATGCGGCCGGCGGCCAGATCGCCGGCCAAGCTCACCCGGCGCGGCAGGGCTTCGGCCTTGGCCCATTGGGCGGCCGGGGCCAGGGCACCCTCAGCGGCGTCGCCGGGCAGGGGCTGGCCCAGGGCGGCCAGGACGCCGACCAGCCCGGCGGCGTCGGCGGGAAACGCGCCCAGGGCGCGTAGGGCCGAGGCCACCTGGCGCAGGGGCGATTTCACCCGGCCGCCCCGGTACTTGTCGTCCTGGAACTCGGGGCTGGTAAAAAGCGCGCGCAGGGTCTGGCGGATGTCGCCGCCGGTTTTCTGGAAGGTGTCGGCCAGTCGGGCGACCAGGGCCGGGAGCGGATCGTCGGCCAGGAAAAAGACGGCCAGCTTGCGGCTTACATTCTTGGCCGTGGCCGGATGTTCGACCAGAAGGCGCAGGGCGGCGGCTCCTTCGCCAAAACCCGTGCCCTTGATGCGTTGCCCGAGAAGAACCTTGTCCGAGGGATCGTGGCGTTCGGCGTCGAAATAGAAGCCGCCGGTGTCGGAATCGGCCCGGGCCGCGCCCACACGCCAGCCGGTGAGGATGCGGGCCAGGGCCTGGACGTCGGCGGGCTTCTGGGGACCGCCGGGGCCAAGGGTCTGGCGGTTTAAGAGCACGGTGGCGTAGGTGGCGTCGATGCTGTCCCTGGCCGGTTTGCCGGCCTCGCGCACGACCACGTTTTTCCAGTTGTCCTGGGCCATGAGCATGGCCGGGTGCATGGCCGTGGCGGCGAGCAGGTCGAAAAAATTGCCCAGGGCGTGGGGGCGGATGGCTTCGCGTTCGTAGGAGCCGATCCAGAGGTGGCTGAGGCCCTTTTTGGGGCCAAGGCCCAAATGGTCGCACCAGAAAGCGACCATGAGTTCCGTGAGCTGGTTGGGCGAGGCCACGGCCCGCAGCAGCCGGGCCTTGGCGGCTTCCAGGGCCACGGCGTCGGCCCGGTCGAAGGTGCGGCGCATGGCCTCGGGACCCTCGGCCCGGCCTTCCTCGGCCGGAGGGCCGTATTCGCGGAAAAGCCGCACGGTGTCTTTTTGCAAGGTGGGCAGGCCGGCCAGGGCGCGCTCAAGTTCAGGCGGTTCGGGCTGAGGCTCGGGGGCGAGCTGTGCGTCGATAAACGCCGCCGCGCCCATGGTCGCAGCCTTGTCGAGCAGGCCCGGGGTCGGCCCGTAGGTCAGGCGGTTTACGGCCTGGACCACGTCCGGCCCCGCTTCCGTCCCTCCGGCCAGGGCCGGGGCGGCGAAAACAAGGCACGCGACCAGCCCCGCCGGACCGAGCCAGGCGGCCACATGTCCAAAAAATCGGGCGGTTCGCGTCATGCCGGCCATACCGGCAATGTGCGCGGCGGCCGGCCAAATGTCAATTGCGCGCCGGCCCGGGCCAAGGGGTGCGCCCGACGACGCTTCGTGGTAGGAAGGGGAAACTCCCAGGAGGAACGTATGGCTGTCTATGCCAATCAGACCATCATCAAGTACGGCGTGGGCTTTGGCTCGGCCCTGGCCATGTCCGTGTCCTTTGCCCTCAACAAATCCATCGGCTGGGCCATCATCCACGGCCTGCTCGGCTGGTTCTACGTCGTCTACGCCTGGCTGTTCAAAGCCTATTAGCCCCTCCCCCCGCCCAAAGCATCAATCCGGCGCGTTGTCCTCGGAATTGGCTGGCGCGGATTTCGAGGACGCGCAGCCGGCGTCGGCGAAGTCGCCCGAGGCCAGGGGCGCGCCTTGGGGTTCGTTGGCGAAATAGACCCAGGCGGTCAGCCGCCGGCCGTCGCCAAGGACGATGGGGGCCGGCCGGCGCGTGTAGACCCGGGGATGTTCCTCCAGCTCGTCCAGGCCGGCCAGGGTGGCGGCGTCTGCGGCGTAGACCTCGCCGACCACCGGATAGCGCCCTTCCCCGGCGGCCAGATACGGAATGCCGGCTTCGAGGTAGAGGCCGTGGGCGTCCACGGTGCGCCCGGGGCCGACGAACCGTGCTCCGGCCAGGTAGCGGTGGTTGGAAAATCCCCGGCGCAACGTGCCGTAGACGAAAACGTGGCTACTCCCGTCGCCGATCGCGGCGGCTTCGGGACCGGCCTGGCCCGGCTGCCCCTCGGCCGTAGCGGCGGCCCGCTTGCGGGCGAAGAAATTATACAAAAGCACCATGTCAGCGCGGGTAAAGGCCGAAGCGGATGATCCACCACAAGGCGGCCAAACCGTCGCGCCAGCCGATTTTTTTGCCTTCGTCGTAGGTGCGGCCGTAGTAGGAGACCGGCACTTCATAGATGCGAAGGCGCATCTTGGCCACCTTGGCTGTCAGCTCCGGCTCCACGCCGAAGCGGTCGCACTGGATGCGGATTTTTTGCAGCACCTCGCGGCGAAAGGCCTTGTAGCAGACCTCCATGTCCGAGAGATTGATGTCGTTTAACATGTTGGACAACAGCGTCAGCATCCGGTTGGCCACGGAGTGCCAAAAATAGAGCACCCGGTGGGGGCCGCCCAGGAAGCGCGAGCCGTAGACCACGTCGGCCTTACCCTCGAAGATCGGGGTCAACAGCGCCGGGTAGTCGTCGGGATCGTATTCGAGATCGGCGTCCTGGATAAGGACGATGTCGCAGACGGCGGCGGCGAACCCGGTGCGCAGGGCCGCGCCCTTGCCCTGGTTTTTGGCGTGAAACAGGATGCGGATGCGCGGCTCGCCATCAAGGGTGCGCAGATAGTCGCCGCTGCCGTCGGTGGAGGCGTCGTCCACGAGAATGACCTCGGTGGTCTCGGGCCGGGATAGCACCTTGGCCAGCAGCGTCGGCAACGTGCCGGCCTCGTTGTAAACCGGGATGACGACGCTGACGGTCATGGGACAGGCGGCGTGGGATTCGTTCATGGGGTCTCCGTGGGAATGCCGAGGGCCGCAAAGTAGCGGGCGCGGCAGGAAGTTTCAATGGCGCACAGGGCGGCCAGGGCGTCGCCGAAATCGTGGGCGCCCATGGTGAAGACGCCGTGGCCGCAGACAATGACTCCGGACCGGCCGCCGTCGGCCGCCAGGGCCGGCGGCATGGTGTGGACCAGCCCGCGCGGGCCGCAACCCACCTCGCCCGGCACGATGGGCGTGGCCCCGGCGTAGCGCTCCCGGGCGCAGTCCACATGGCAGCGCTCCCGCCGGGGGCAGGTGGCCAGGTCCTCGCAATCCATGGACATGATGACGGCAAACCGGGGATGGCCGTGGAGAATCGCCTGGCGGCCATCCAGGGCAGCCAGGGCGGCATGGGCGGCCAGTTCGCTGGAGGCGGTCAGCCCCGCGCAGGACGAACCGTCCAGGGGCACGAGGTCCATGGCTCCGGGCAGGTCGTCCAAGGCCGCGCCGGTCTGGCTGATGGCCAGCACGCCGTCAAGATTATAGGAAATATTGCCAAAGACCGAATCGACCAGCCCCAGTTCCACCGTGGCCCGGCCGGCCTGGGCCATGGCCGCGAGCATGGTATCACGGTCGGTGAAAGGCCCTCGGGCCAGGTGCGGCACAACGGTCGGCGGGGGCGGCAGGTTCCGACAGGCGGCGGCAAAAGCGGCCCCATAGGCCGCGTCCACGGTCCCGGCCCGGCTGGCGGCCAGGAAATCAGCGAAAAATTTGACGAACCCGGCAAAGGCCACGGACGATACCGTGACAAAGGCCTGCTCCGGGGAAAGCGCGCCATGGGCCAGGATGCCGACCCCGGGCAGGTAAGCCCCCTTGCGCCGGGACAGGGCGGCGGCGGCGGCTTCCACCGTCGGTTCGGCGATGACCGGGATGTCGTGGAAAAAGGTGCGCGTCTCGCAGTCCCGGGGCCGGATGGCCGGGGCTTCGCGCCCGGCCAGGAATTCCAGGATGGTCCTGTGGGGCTGCGCCGGCGGAGCCAGGAGTACGCAGCCCACCCCCAGGCGATCCACCAGCCCGGCCAGGAGTTCCTCGTGGGGCGAAGGCCGGGAAAAGGCCAGGCGGTCGTCCAGACAGGCGGCCACGGCCGCGCCGGGATCGGTCAGGCCGGCAGCGGCGAGCTTTTCGGCAAAGCGCCGGGCCAGGGCGGCGGTCAGATCGGCCATGGCGACTCCAGGGCGGCGGCCTCGGCGGCGGGGCGGCCGTCGGCGTCCAGGCCGCGCAGCCGGTAGTAGGCGGCCTGGGCGGCCAGAAATTCCTCTCGCGGCAAGGGCGCGACCACAATCCCTTCCCCGGACGAGCCGGGTTCGGCAAAAAAACGCGCTGGCAGGTCGTCATCGGCGACGCCAAGGCCAGCCCGTGCATTTATCGTCCGCTCGACCAACACCGTGCGCTTCCCAAGGCCGGCCAGCTCGGCGGCGCCCACCGCCTCGCCCCGGGCGGCGGACAGGGCCAGCGCCCATTCCTCCAGCCCAACGGCCAGCCCATAAAGCGGACAGCCGCCCAGGGAAGCGGCCACGGCGGCCGCGTTCTCGCCCAGAAACACGGCCCGGGCCTTGCCGGCGAAGCTGAAGCGGTCCGTGGCCACGGGTTTTCGCAGCAGCTCATGGCCCAGGCACAGCCCGCCCCAGGCGTCCGGGCCGGATGTGCCCACGGCCAGGGACAAGGCCAGGCCGTAGGCCCCGCGCGGATCAAAGGCCGGCAGGGCCACGCCCTTGACGGCCATGGCCGAGGGCGAAACGCTCGGCCCTTCGGCCACGAGAGCGGCCAGGGCAGGCAGCAAGGCGTCCGGGGCCAGATCGCGCCCGGCCGCCTCGGCCCGGCCGGCCAGGAGAGCGGCCGCGCCCGGGGCGAAAAGCCCGGCTTGGCGGCAGGCGGCGTAAGCGGCCACGGTCAGATCGGGATCGGCCAGGCCCAAAAGCGCGGTCAGATGCGACCAGGCGTCGCCGTCCGGGAGCACCGTCCCGTTGGCCGTGACGTGGCGGCAGGGCGTGGGACAGCCCGGACAGCCGGCGGCGCGCGGCGAAAGCCGGGCAAACAGGCCCGGAGCGGACAGCCGCCCGGCCGCCTCGAAAACGGTTTCCCGGAAATGGCGCGTGGGCAGCATCCGTCGGCCGGCCGTGAGGTCCAAAAGGGCCGCCGTGCCGTAGCGCCCGAAACCGCACGGCCCGGCCAGGGCCGGCGCGGCGGCGACAAGGCGTTCCATGGCCGCCCTGGCCCCGGCCAGGGCGACGGGATCGGCCGGAACCGGCCCCTCCCCTTGCGCCAGGACAGCCACGGCGAAACAGTTCTTGGCGGTCAGCAGCAAAGCCGCGCCGCCCGGCCCCACAGGATGCAGGCCGTCGGCCCACAGCCCGGCCAGGGTCGAACCGGCCAGGGCGGCCGGACCGGCCACCAGCGCGCCGTCATGGGCCGGCATAGAGGCCATAACCGCCGATGTCCCCTGCCCCGCCGCCGCGCCAAGGGGGAGCAGGCGCGCCCCGTCGACGTCCAGGAACAAGGCCGTGGGCGCGGCCGCCCGGCCGGACACGACCACGGCGGCGAGGTGCAGCCGGGCCAGGGCGCGGCCCAGCCCGCCGGGCACGGCGACGGTCAAAACGCCGCCGGTATGCGGATTGGTCCCGGCCAGGGCGGCAAAGGAGACCCCGGGCAGATCGAACCCGGCCAAGGCTCCGGGAGCCAGGACCACGGCGGCGTCCGGCGCGTCCCAGACGGCCCGGGGCCGGGCGGCCAAAAGAGCTACAGCCAAGGCCCGGCCGCCCGGCGCCTGCCGGGCCAGTTCCGGGTCCAGCGGCTCGCGGCGACAGGCCCCGGCGGACAGGTCGCAAAAAAGGATATGGGCGGTGGGATGTTCCATAAGCGGCATCGTAAAACGTTTCCGTCCGGGAGGTAGCAGCCGGGCCGGTTCGAGGCAATGGGCAATGCGCCCTAAAGCCTTGGCGGGAAGGGCCGATAAGTTTCGTGCAAGCCCACGTCAGCGAGGTCGGCCATGCAGATCGCCTTCAATACCCACGGCATTTCCACCAGCCTGTCCCCCATGGACGGGTCGGCTGCGGCCAAGTCCGGCCAAGCCGCCTCGGGCCATCTTTCGCTGACCTTCGGCTCCGGGGACAAGGCCAAGGAAACCGCGGGAACCAAGGCCCCGTCCACCACCTCCGACGTGTTCGCCGCCGAAATCATGCGCCGCATCAACCTGGCCGAAGGCGCGACGGTGGCCAGCAACGCCGCCATCGCCAGCAACGCGTCCCTGGGCAGCAACGCCGGAGCCGGGGTCAACGCCGCCGCCTCGGGGGATTTGCAGGCCGCCCTGGCCGACGCCGTGGAATACGTGCGCAAACAGCATGGCGACGCGGCCGCCACCGCCGTCATGGGCATCATGTTCAAGGAAGTGGGCGACGGCTCGGGCGGCGAGGACAGGCTCGGCGACGCCCTGGTCTCGGCGCTCAAATTCATCGACGGCAATTTCGGCATCGCCGCCGGCGACGCGGCCATGGCCAAGTTCAACGGCGCGCTCAACGAAGCAGTCAACGACTACTATCAAAACGGCCACCTGGAAGAATTCTACGCCGCCAACGGCGCAACCGGAGCCGTCAAGCAGGCCCAAGGCGTCGTCTCCTCCACCCTGGCCCACGTGGCCAAGGCATTCGGCACGGACGCGGCCCAAACCGTGGCCGACATCCTGGCCACAAACTTTACCGACCAGGGCTCCACCCGCCAGGGCCTGAGCCAAGCCATCGTGGCCGCCAACGATTACCTCTCCGCCAACTACGGCGCGGCCGACCTCGGCAGCCTGCCCCTTGGCCAGACCAACCAGCCCAAGGGCTCTGTGCTGAATCTCACCGCATAGCGAAAGAAAAGCGAAGAAAAGACGGGAAGATGCCTCCGGCGGCTGGGGGCCTGAGGCCCCCAGACCCCCCGATAAGGGGAAAGGGGTTGGGGGGGCTTTGGCGTGGGTTGGCAGTGCAGGCGGTTGCAGCCCGCCTCAGGCTGGGAATCGCCGTTGTCGGCCTGTTGGACGGCAAAAAAAACTGTGAGCGGCCGTCATGGCCAAACCGTTCAGGCCCGCCGCGCGATGCGCTACAAGGCCGGGCAGACCATCACCGGCACGCCGGCCGGCGTCTCCCCCACCACCGTCAGATTGCCGCGCGGCAGCGTCAGGGTCACCACCGTGCAGTCGGCCTCGTCGGACGTCTCCATGCGCGCGCTCCCGCCATGGGTCTCGGCGATGAGCCGGGCCGAATAGGCCCCAAGGCCCGTGCCCCCAGGCTTGCCCTCCGTGGCGTATTTCCTGAAAAAGCGTCCCCGCAAACAGGGGGGCACAACGCCGCGGTTGACCACCCGCAACACCGTCGGCTCGCCGGGCGCCACGTCCACCGTCACCCGCCCGCCGGGCGGCGAGGCCTCCAAAGCGTTTTTCACGCAGTTGGCCAACATGGAATAGAGCAGCAGCCGCTCGCCGCACAGATAGGCCGTGTCCTCGGGCCGGGCCTCCCGACCGTCCACGGTCAGCGCGCACGCCAGCTTGCGCGGCCCGGCCAAGGCCGCGAACTCCACAAAAAGCCGCCGGACCAGAGCCAACAGCTCCACCGGCTCGGGCGAAAGCCGGTAGGTTCCACGCTCGATCTTGAACAGATCCAGCGACAGGTTGATCATCGAAAGCATCTTGTAGCCGTTTTCTTCAATCAGCCGCAAAAACATGGCCTGGGACTCACTCAGGCCGCCCTCGTCGAGAATGATCTGGGGCAGGCCGATGATGCCGGTCAGCGGAGCCTTGAGGTCGTGGCGCATGATGCCGTCCACGTCTTCCCGCAGCCGGGCCGCCTCCTTGAGCGCCTCATTTTGCCGGGCCAGAGCCTCCCGGGCGGCGCGCAACTCCAGATGGTTTTTCACCCGGGCCCGGGCCACGGCCGGGCTGACCGGCTTGACGACGTAGTCCACGGCCCCCAGCGACAGGCCATGGGCCTCGTCTTCCGGAGCCTGGTTGGCGGTGACGAAAATGACGGGGATGTCGGCGGTTATCGGGTCGGCCTTAAGCCGGCGGCAGACCTCGTAGCCGTCAAGGTCGGGCATGACCACGTCGAGCAGGATGATGTCGGGCCGCCCGCGCCTGGCCAGGGCCAGGGCCTCGGCCCCGCCCGTGGCCACGAGGATGGCGTAATCCTCCCGCAGGCAGTCGGCCAGCAAGCGGATGTTGGCCGGCACGTCGTCAACGATGAGAACCGAAGGCTTGTTGGCTTGCGCGCTCATGGATACGGAGGGCGTGGCCTTGGGCTAGGAATCGACGAATTCCCGCTGAATTTCCTCGACTCTGTCGAAATCATGAAAAAAGACGTCCAGAATGCGCGGATCGAAGTGGCTGCCCCGTCCGGCCCGCATGATGTCTAGGGATTTTTCGTTGGAAAAGGCTTCCTTGTAGGGCCGGCGGCTGGTCAAGGCGTCGAACACGTCGGCCACGGCGCAGATGCGGCCGTAGAGCGGGATGTCCTCGCCGACAAGGCCCTTGGGATAGCCCGAGCCGTCCCATTTTTCGTGGTGGGACATGGCGATGATCTCGCCCACCCGCAGCAGCTCGAAATTCGATTCACCCAGGATGCGCGCGCCGTAGATGGTGTGGCGCTTCATGATCTCCCACTCGTCGGGGGTGAGCTTGGCCGGCTTTAACAGAATGCTGTCCGGGATGCCGATCTTGCCGATGTCGTGCATGGGGCTGGCCTGAAGCACGAGATCGACCTCGGCGTCGGGCAGCCCGAGCCGGGCGGCCAGCAGAGCGCAGTAGCGGCTCATACGCTGGATGTGGTCGGCCGTCTCCTCGTCCTTGAATTCCGCTGCCGATGCCAGGCGGTGGATGGTTTCGAGGTGGGCGGCCAGAATGGTGCGCTGGGATTCCTGGACGTTGTCCAGGGCCATCTTGAGCGCCGAGGTGCGTACGGCCACCATCTCTTCCAGCTCGGCCTGGTAGCGCTTCACCTCGTCCTGGGATTCCTTCATCTTCAGCAACGACCCCATGCGCACCCGCAGTTCGGTGAGGTCGATGGGCTTGGAAATGAAGTCGTTGGCCCCGGCTTCCACAGCCTTGAGGCGGTCCTGCTTGCTGGTCAGGGCCGTGACCATGATGATGGGCACGTCGGAAACCCCGGGCATCTCGCGGATGTGCCGGGCCACGGTGAACCCGTCGGTCTCGGGCATCATGACGTCGAGCAACACCAGATCGATGCTCGCATCGAGCAGGGGCTGGGCCTCGGCAAAAGACTCGGTCAAAATCGGCTCATGGCCGAGGTTGCGCAGTAACCCCCCGATGACCCGGAGGTTGATGCGCTCGTCGTCAATAGCCAAAATGCGCTTGGGCGTATCCACGATCACCAGCCTTTCACCAATGTGCGACAACAGGATATCGCCTTGCATAGTAGGCCATGGGTTCGGCCAGGGTCAAGACGGCAATGCCGTCAATGACGGGCTGTTTCCCGCCTCGGGCTTGAAGCGCCCCGCGAATCCTGGCACATAGGGAGCATCGTCCCCCTTTTCGGGACAGCCCCACAAGGATGCACCCATGCCTGAATCCCCGCCGACCCGCCCCTGGCACGCCCTGCCGGTTAATGACGCCCTGGACGCCCTGGCGTCGAAGGATACGGGGCTTGCCGCCGACGAAGCCGCCAGCCGCCTGGCCCGCTACGGCAAAAACGCGCTCACCGCCAAGGGCGAAATGAGCGCGATAAAGCGCTTCGCCCTCCAGTTCCACCAGCCGCTGATCTACATCCTGCTGGCCGCCGGAGCCGTCACGGCCCTGCTCGGCGAGCCCGTGGACGCCTCGGTCATCCTGGGCGTGGTCCTGGTCAACGCCGTCATCGGCTATTTCCAGGAAGCCAAGGCCGTGGCCGCCCTGTCCGCCCTGGCCCGGTCCATGGTCACCGAGGCCGCAGTGCTTCGCGACGGCGGCTGGCAGGTCATGGCCGCCGAAAACCTCGTGCCCGGCGACGTGGTGCGCCTGCGCTCGGGCGACAAGGTCCCGGCCGATTTGCGCCTGCTCACCGTCCAAAGCCTGCGCATCGACGAATCGGCGCTCACCGGCGAATCCGTGCCCGTGGACAAATCCGCCGCCGCCCTGCCCGAGGACACGCTGCTGGCCGACCGGGCCAACCTGGCCTTCGCCGCCTCGGTCGTCACCTACGGCCAGGGCACGGGGGTGGTCACGGCCACCGGCGACGCCGCCGCCATCGGCCGCATCGCCGCGCTGACCGCCGCCGCCGACGAACTGGCCACGCCGCTGACCCGCGCCATCGCCAAATTCTCCCACATCGTCCTCTACGGCATCCTGGCCCTGGCCGGCCTGACCTTTGCCGTGGGCGTGGCCCGAGGCCAAAGCCCCACCGACATGTTCATGGCCTCGGTGGCCCTGGCCGTGGGAGCCATCCCCGAGGGCCTGCCCGCCGCCGTCACCGTCATCCTGGCCATCGGCGTCTCGCGCATGGCCGCCCGCCGCGCCGTGGTGCGCCGGCTGCCGGCCGTGGAGACCCTGGGGTCCACCACCGTCGTGTGCACCGACAAGACCGGCACCCTGACCCAAAACCGCATGACCGTGGTGGAAATCGTCCTGCCTTCCGGCCTCTGGACGCTTTCCGGCGAAACCTTTGCCGGCCCGTCGGACAGCGGCGACGCCCTGGCCGAGGCCCTGGCCGCCGCCGCCCTGTGCAACGACGCGACCCTGGCCGAGGACGGCGAGACTTTCACCGGCGACCCCACCGAGGCCGCCCTGCTCCTGGCCGCCCGCCGGGCCGGGCTGTCCCTGGACGCCCTGGCCGTCGCCCGGCCGCGCCTTTATGACGAACCCTTCGAGTCCGAACGCATGTTCATGACCACGCTACACCACGAGGGCGAGGGCGTGCCGCCGACGCTGTATTTCAAAGGCTCGGCCGAGACCGCCCTGCCGCGTTGCCGCGACGCCGCCGGCGGCCTGCTTGACCCCGAGGCCGTGCGCCGCGACATCGAGGCCATGGGCCGGCGCGGGCTGCGGGTGCTGGCCCTGGCCCGGCGTGAGCTGCCGCCCGGCACGGCCGTCATCGAACCCGGCAGCCGCGACGAAGGCCTGACCTTCCTGGGGCTGGTCGGCATGATCGATCCGCCGCGCCCCGAGGCCAAGGCCGCCGTGGCCGCCTGCCGCAAGGCCGGAATCATGGTCAAGATGATCACCGGCGACCATGCCGCCACCGCCGCCGCCATAGGCGGCCAGCTCGGCCTTTCCGGCGACGCCCCCATCCGGGCCATGACCGGCCGCGACATCGAGGCTGCCGACGACGCCGACCTTCCGGCCCTGGCCGAGGCGACCCACGTCTTCGCCCGGGTTTCTCCCGAACAAAAGCTGCGTCTTGTCAAGGCCTTGCAAAGCCTCGGCCACGTGTGCGCCATGACCGGCGACGGCGTCAACGACGCCCCGGCCCTCAAGCAGGCCGACATCGGCGTGGCCATGGGCCTGGGTGGCACCGAAGCGGCCAAGGAGGCCGCCGACATGGTGCTGGCCGACGACAACTTCGCCACCATCGAGGCCGCCGTGGAGGAAGGGCGCGGCGTTTTTGACAATCTCTCGAAATTCATCGTCTGGACCCTGCCCACCAACTTGGGCGAGGGGCTGGTCATCCTGGCCGCCGTGCTGCTCGGCGTGGACCTGCCCATTTCGCCGGTGCAGATCCTGTGGATCAACATGACCACGGCCGGCAGCCTCGGCCTCATGCTGGCCTTCGAACCCCGGGAGCCGGGCATCATGGAGCGCGCCCCGCGCGATCCGCGCCGGCCCATCCTCGACGGGCTGCTCATCCGCCGCGTGCTCCTCGTGGGCGCGGCCCTGCTCGTGGCCGCCTTCGGACTCTACGAATGGGAGCTGGCCGCCGGGGCCAGCCGGGAAGCGGCCCGCACCGTGGCCGTCAACGTGTTCGTGGCCATGGAGGCGCTGTATCTCTTCAACTGCCGGTCGCTTACCCGCTCCGCCCTGGCCATGCCGCTTTCCGGCAACCGCTGGGTGCTGGCCGGCGTGGCCCTGGCCGTGGTGCTCCAGGCCTTTTTTACCTACGTGCCCTTCATGCAACGCCTTTTTGGCGCAGCGCCCATTGGCGCGGCCAGTTGGCTGCGCATCCTGGCCGCCGCCGCGGCCGGTTTTGTCCTGGTGGAGCTCCAAAAACGCCTGGAAGCCGGGCGGCTGCCGGCCGCCCCGGTTGCTTGAGCCGGGGGGGCGTGTTACGGATCGAACCGTGGCAGCGACTGCGTTTTCCATGATGCGTACGAAGCGTTTTTCAAAGGGTCTGGCCGGACTTGTGCTGCTCCTGGCCCTTGTCGCCGGTCTGGCTGTCCCGGCCGGGGCGGGCACCCGCGTGGAGCAGGCCAAGGTTCCGCCCGGACTGGCCTATGTCGTGCGCTATGAAGGCCAGCTCGATCCCGAGCTTCTCGACCTGCTGCATCAGGTCTCCAAGGCCGAGGCCCTGCGCGACGCGCCGCCGGACTCGGCCCTGCTCCTGGAACGCCGGGCCGAGGAAGACAAGGCCGCCTTCGCCAAGGTGTTCCAGTCGCGCGGCCGCTTCGCCGCCACCGTCGCCGTCTCCCTGGACAGCGCCGCCACGCCGGCCGTCCTCACCTACGCCATTGATCCCGGGCCCCAGTTCGATCTGCGCTCGGTGGTCCTCAAAACCCCGGACGGCGGCGACGCCTCGGCCCTGCCCACGCCCGAGCGCCTGGGGCTGACCGTGCCTTCGCCCTTTACCGCCAAGGCCATCCTCGACGCCGAAACGAAAATTACCGAACTCCTGCGCGACGAGGCCCGGCCCGACGTCAAGGTGGACAACCGACAGGTGACGGCCAACTTCGCCGACCACGCCGTGTCCGTGGTCTGGACCGTCTCCCCAGGCCCCAAGGCCACCTTCGGCCCGACCAGCTTCGCCGGGCTGACCACGGTCAAGGAAAGCTATCTCGCCGGCATGATTCCCTGGAAACAGGGTCAGCCCTACGACGCCAAGGACGTGGAAACCTACCGCCGCGCCGTAAACGCCACCGGGCTGTTCGCCGCCGTGCAGGTGGAGACCGCAGCCGTGGACCCGGCAACCGGTCAGGCCCCCATCAAGGTCTCCCTGACCGAACGCAAGCACCGCACCGTCAAGGGCGGCGTGGACTACAAGACCGACGAAGGCCCCGGAGCTAACCTCGGCTGGGAACACCGCAATCTTTTCGGCGGCGGAGAAAAGCTCGCCGTGGCCGGCAGCGCCTCGGGCATCGAGCAGTTCGCCGAGGCCGCTTTCGAAAAACCCGATGCGCTGACGCCCAAGGACCTGTTCAAGGCCAAGGCCCGGGTCGCCAACGAAGACAAGAAAGCCTACAAGGGCCAAAACGCCACGGCCACGGCCTCGCTTCGCCGCCAGTTCACCGACGCGGTCTCGGGCGGCGTGGGCCTGGGCTACCGGGCCTCGCGCATCGAGGAAGACGAGTCCCGCCCCTGGGAGTCCGACGCCCGCTACGGCTTCGTCTTCCTGCCCGTGGAACTCGGCTATGACGGCCGCGACGACGTGCTCGATCCGCAAAAGGGCCTGCTCGCCACCGCCTCCCTGGCCCCCTACTGGGGGACCTTAAGCGGCGCGGACAACTTCCTGCGCCCGGAATTCACCCTGGCCCACTATCTGAAAATCCTGGAAAAGCCCGGCCTCGTCCTGGCCACCCGGGCCGTGGGCGGCGCCAATATCGGCACGGACAGCGAAAACGTCACCCCGGACCTGCGCTGGTACGCCGGCGGCAGCGGTTCCATCCGGGGCTACTCCTACCAGAGCGTGGGGCCCATGCGCGGCAAGACGCCGGTGGGCGGCGCGTCGCTTTTCACCTTCTCCACCGAACTGCGCTGGCGTGTCACAGACCTCGTCGGCATCGTGCCTTTCCTCGACGGCGGCACGGCCTTCGGCAAGGCCCTGCCCCCCTATGACCAACCCATCATGCTCGGCGCGGGCCTGGGCCTTCGGGTCTACACCCCGGTCGGCCCGGTGCGCGTGGACGTGGCCACGCCCCTGGCCCGCCGCCAGGACATCGACGACATCGCCCAGTTCTATTGCAGCATCGGGCAATCTTTTTAGTAACGAGAAAGAAGAAGATGCCTCCGGCGGCCGGGGGCCTGAGGCCCCCGGACCCCCCAAAGGGGTGACGGGGGGAGCCAGGGTATGGGGAACGATGTAGATCAGGATGGGGGGAAGGCCCCGGGGGCGGGACGGCGTTGGCCGCGTCGGCTGGGCCTGGGTTTGGGCGGGCTGGCCGGTCTGGTTGTCGCCTTGTGGCTGGCGCTGCTGACGCCTTGGGGGCTTGACGGCGCGGCCTGGGTGGCCGAGCGCGCCATCACCGCCGGCAGCGGCTTTGCCGCCCGCATCGACAACGTCTCGGGCACGCTGCCCTTTTCCCTCAAGGTCGGCCGCTTCGCCCTGGCCGACGCCAAGGGGCCGTGGCTCGTTATCAGCGACGCCGCCTTTTCCTGGTCCCCGGCCGCCCTGCTGACCGGCCGGGTGGTCATCCACGAAATCGCCGCCGATGTGGTGCGCCTGCGCCGCGCCCCGGACATCCCCGAAACCCACCGCGTCCCGGTCACCTTCGAATGGCCGCCGCGCTTTCCCCGGCTGCCGCCCCTCCTGCTGGACCGACTGGCCGTAAACCGCGTCATCCTCGACAAGGAACTGGCCGGCCAGGCCGCGATCATCAGCCTGTCCGGCCGGCTGGCCGAGTCGGGCCAGGGCGCGGCCGCCCTGATGCTGGCCGCCAAGCGTCTGGACGGGGAAGCGCCGCTGACGCTGTCTGTCGGCGCGGCGCTCAATTATGCCGACTGGCGGCTGGCCGTGAAAGCGAGCCTCGCCGACGCGCCCGGGGGACTCATCGCCTCGGCCCTGGCCGGCGACGACCGCACGCCCTTTGCCCTGGAAGCCCTGGGCGACGGCCCGCTTGACACTTGGAAAGGCCGCCTGTCCGCCCGCCTTGGCGCGGCCGATCTCCTCGTGGCCGACCTCGGTCTGGGCATCCCCCTGGCCAAGGACGCCCGGGCCGCCTTTTCCCTGGATCTCGGCCTGCGGCCCACGCCCGGCCTGCTGCCTGCCTTTTTCGACGATTTCCTGGGGTCGCGCTGCCGGCTGGTCCTGGCCGGCCGGGCCGGGCTGGCCGATTCCGCCCTGGAGCTTTCTACCCTCGAAGTCTCGGGGGCGTTTGGCAGCGTATCCCTGTCCGGGACCATGGACCCGGACGCCGACGCCCTGTCGGCCAAGGGCGTCATCGACATCAGCGACGCCTCGCGCCTGGCGACCTCGGCCCTGGGCGGCCGGCTCGGCGCTACGTTCACCATCGCTGGCCCGCTGTCCCGGCCGTCTCTTAGCGCCGACGCCACGGCCCGGGGCTTCCGGGCCGGCCCCGTGCATCTGGCCGACGGCGACATCAAGGCCTCGGCCCAGGTCGTCACCCCCATCACGAACAGCTTCCCGGGCGCGACCCTGGCCGCCCAGGGCAAGCTCGCCGGCCTGGCCGGCCCCGACGGCACCACCCTGGCCGGCCAGAATCTGGATTTCGACGCCAAAGGCATGCTGACGTCCGATTGGATCGTGGACGTGGACCAGGCCGCCCTGACCGGCCAGGGCGGAACCGTGACCCTGGGACAGGTGCATATCGACGGCGGCAACGTGCGCGGCCGGCTGGCCGTTTCCCTGGCCGATCTGGCCGGCGCGGCCTCGCTTGTCGGCCTTCGCCTGACCGGCGGCGCGGCCGTGGCCGGGGACGTGACCACCGCCCCGGACGGCCACGGCACGACGAGCCTTGCCGCCTCCTTCACCAAGCTGGCCGCCCCGGCCACGGCAAGCTCCCTGGACGCCTCGGTGGCCGCCCTGCTTGGCCCCTCGCCCAAGCTCGATCTCACGGCCGCCTTCTCGGCCCAGGGCGCGCGCCTGACCGAGCTGTCCCTGGCCGGCAAGGGCCTCACGCTCACCGGCACGGGCGGCTACACCGCCGCCTCGGACAGCCTGGACGCCAAGGTGCGCCTGGACGCGCCGGACCTGACCCTGTTGACCGCCGCCCTGGGCCAGCCCTGCGCCGGCGCGGCCGAGGCCAAGCTGACCATCTCCGGCCCGGCCGTTTCGCCGCGCCTGGACGTCGCGGTCGGAGCCAAGCGCCTGAGCCTGGGCGAACTGGTTCTCACCGAAGCGTCCCTGGAGGCCAGTCTGGCCGACAGCGCCCGCCGTCCCTCGGGCAAGGCGACCATCGCCGCCGTGCGCGAGGGCGAAACGGCCCGGGCCGAGGCCGCCTACGCCCTGACCGGCTCGCGCCTGAGTCTCACCGGCCTCAAGCTGGCCGCCCCGGACGCCGCCTTTGCCGGCGAAGCCGACATCGATACGGCAACCGGCCGCGTCTCTGGCAAGCTCGCCGGACAGGCCGGCAATCTGGCCGGCCTGGGCCGCTTCGTCGGCCTGCCGCTGGCCGGCTCGCTCAAGCTCACGGCCTCGGCCGCCGCCGGCCCGGGCAAAGGGGCTGCCCAATCCCTCACCGTCGATCTCAGCGCCGCCAACCTGCGCCTGCCCGGGCTGGCCGCCGGCAGTTTGACCGTCAACGCCGCCCTGGACGACCTGTCCGGCGCGCCGCGCGGCAAGGCCAACCTCACCGGACGCGGACTGGAAGCCTCAGGCCTGTCCCTTGCCGCCCTTTCGGCCACCGCCAGCGGCGACGGCCGGGCCATGGCCGTCTCGGCCGAGGCCAAGGGCAAGCTCGCCGGCCAGACCGCTGTCGAGGCCAGCCTGCGCCTGAGCCTGCCCCCGGCCGAGGCCGGCAAGCGCCGCATTGCCGTGCAGTCCCTGGCCGGCAGCCTGGAGGGCCGCAAATTTTCCCTGGCCGGACCGGCCGCCGTCACCCTGGGCAACGACGCCCTGCGCGTCGAGGGCGTGAACCTCGCCTTGGACAAGGCCAAGATCACCGCCTCCGGGACCCTTGGGCCAAACGAAGCCAGCGGCAAGGCCACGGTGGACAACTTTCCCCTGCCGCTGCTCGGGCTTTTCGGCCTGGCCGGCATCGACGGCACGGCAACCGCCAGCGCCACCCTTTCCGGCACGCCGGCCCGGCCGCAAATCGCGGCCGAAACCCGCGTGTCCGGGCTGCGGCTGGCCGCCGAACAGGGCAAGAGCCTGCCGCCCGTCAGCCTGTGGGCCAAGGCCGCCTGCAACGGCGCACGCCTGGACGTCACGGCCGGGCTGGCCGGCAAAAACGCCAAGGACCCCAAGGCCGGCAAGGCCGCCGACGTCGTCACCGTCACGGCCGGCCTGCCCATGCGCCTGTCCCTGGCCCCCTTTGCCTGCGACCTGCCGCCCGGCGGCGCGCTGTCCGGCCAGATCGCCGCCGACGCCGATCTGGCCGATTTCGCCGGCCTTTTAGCCCGGGTCAACACCCGCATCGTCGGCCGCCTCACCGCCGATCTGGCCCTTGGCGGGACGCTCAGCGCCCCGGCCGCCACCGGCGCCCTGGCCCTGGCCGCCAGCCGGCTGGAAAACGCCGACGCCGGACTGGTCCTCACCAACGTCGTGCTCAAGGCCGACGCCTCGGGCGGCCGGCTCACCATCGCCTCGGCCTCGGGCGAGGACGGCCGGGGCGGCCGCTTCACGCTCTCCGGCACGGTCGGCATCGCCGATCCGGTCAACGGCCCCGTGGACCTGAAACTCGCCCTGGCGCATCTTCGCGTCGTTGGCCTGGACATCGCCACCGCCGCCGCCGACGGCACCATAGCCGTCACCGGCACACTCTCGCGCCTGCGCGCCAGCGGCAACATCGTCATCGGCCCGGCCGACGTGAACCTGCCCACCTCCCTGCCGCCCGACGTGGCCGTCATCCCGGTCACCTACATCAACGATCCGGCCGCGCCCAAAAAACCGGCCGCCAAGGCCGCGCCGCCGGCCGTGGCCCGCCACGTGGACCTCGACCTCAAGATTTCCCTGGGCCAGGCCGTCTACGTGCGCGGCCTCGGCCTGGAGTCGCGCTGGACCGGCGCGCTTGCCGTTACCGGCACGGCCGCCGCGCCCATCGTCATCGGCCGCTACGCCGTGGACAAGGGCACCCTCGACCTCCTCGGCTCGACGCTGGAGATCACCAAGGGCGAACTGACGTTCAGCGGCGGCGCGCCCACGGCCCCGACCTTCGACGTGCGGGCCGAAACCACCAAGGACAACGTCACCGCCGGCATCGCCATCACCGGCGACGCCGACGCCCCGGTCATCACCCTGACCTCCACGCCGCAACTGCCCCGCGACGAAATCCTCTCGCGACTGCTCTTCGGCCAAAACGCCGGCTCGCTCTCGCCCATCCAGGCCGCCCAGCTGGCCCAGGCCGCTGCCTCCATCTACGCCGGCGGCACGCCCACCAGCATCCTGGCCCGCACCCGGCGCATCCTGGGCCTGGACCAACTCTCCATCGTCACCGGCAAGTCCGGCATGGCCGGCAGCGTGCTCAAGGCCGGCAAGGAGATCTTCAAGGGCGTGACCGTGGGCGTCGAACAAGGCATGGGCGCGCAAAGCGGCGCGGTGTCCGTGGAAGTGCAGGTCACGCCCAACATCACCGTGGACAGCCGCGTGGGCGTCGACAACAAACAAGGCGTGGGCGTCAACTGGAAGTGGGATTATTAGAGAAGAGAAGAGAAGAGAAGAGGAAGATGCCTCCGGCGGCCGGGGGCCTGAGGCCCCCGGACCCCCCAAATGAAGAAATGTTTAAAGGGGGTTGGGGCGCGGGGCGGGCATTGGGTCGGCGGAGACGGCTGGGCCAATGCCAGCCGCCCCCTTTCCCATGTGGGGGGTCTGGGGGCCTCAGGCCCCCAGCGGAGAGGTCCAGGAGAGGCAGAGCCTCTCCTGGCCGCCGGAGGCACTCTTCCCTCTTACACCGGGCAGAACACTGACGGGTCGCCGGTGTAGGGGGTGACGGCGTGCTGGCCGGTGGATTCGAGCACCGAGCGCCAGTAGTCCGAGGCGATGTTGAGCATTTTGCGCCGCAGCGTCACGAGGTCCAGGGGCAGATGGACGTAGCGGTCGAACAGCCGCGCCACCACCATGCCCGTCTTGCCGGCCATGGCCGCGTGCACGGCGTTTTGCCCCAGAAACCCGCAGTACACCCGGTCGTTGGCGTTGGCCGGCACGGACCGGATGATGTAGCTGGGGTCGATGAATTTGAGCGTGATGGGCATGTCGCGGCTGCGGAAATAGCCTTCGATCTCCCCGCACAGATACTGGGCGATGTCGCCCAGAACCGGATTGCCCGAGGCGTCGCGCGCGCCGGTGTCGGGCAGAAGCTTCTGCCCGGCCCCTTCGGCCACCACGATGACGGCGTGTCGCCGGGCGCTAAGGCGTTCTTCCAGGGACGGCAGCAGCCCGCGCGGCCCGGTCAGGTCGAAATCGCATTCCGGCACCAGCACGTAGTTGACTTCCTTAAGCGCCAGGGTGGCCTGGGCGGCGATGAACCCGGATTCCCGGCCCATGACCTTGACCACGCCGATGCCGTTTAGGGCGGCGATGGCTTCGGTATGGGCGCAGCGGATGGCCTCGGTGGCTTTTTCCACGGCCGTGTCGAAGCCAAACGACTTGGTGACGAGGTTGACGTCGTTGTCGATGGTCTTGGGCACGCCGATGACGCTGATTTTCGAGCGCCGCCGGGCGATTTCCTCCTGGATGCGCCGGGCCGCCTTCATGGACCCGTCGCCGCCGATGACGAACAACATGCCGACGTTTAAGCGCTCCAGGGCGTCCACGATCTCTTCGGGCTTTTGCGGCCCCCGGCTGGACCCCAGCACCGTGCCGCCGAACTGGTGGATGTCGGACACGGCGTTTGGCGTCAGAGGCACCGGCTCGTAGCCGTAGGCTTCGATGAAGCCTTGCAGCCCGAAGCGGATGCCGAGCACGCCGGCCACGTGGTAGTTGTGGCAGCACTCCATGACGATGGCCCGGATGACGTCGTTTAAGCCCGGGCACAGGCCGCCGCAGGTGACGATGGCGACTTTGACCTTGGAGGAGTCGTAGTAGATGTTGCCGCGCGGCCCGGCCACTTCGAACTCGGCCCGGCACGGGCCGGGCACGCCGCCGAAATCGGCTGCGTCGAGCTCCATGGAGACCCGAAAATTGTCGTCCACGAAACGGCAATACGGCAAGGGGGACGGGATCTTGGCCGGCCCAAGCGAGGCGATGGCGGTATCGGCCGGGGCAATGGGGCAAGAGTCTTCCATGGCACGCTCCTTACCACCAAACTACCAGCTTGCCCCCCAGCCGGCAACACGATCCGGCGACGAGGGGGCGAAATCGCCGCGCCGCCCTTGCGTCCGTCGCCGTTGTCGCGCCGCACGGCAGCCCTGCTTTCCGACCAACGCCGGCCGGCCTTCGCGCCGGGACCAGCCGCGAAGACCGTAAGCGGCGCGAGACCGGCGGCCTAATCCCAGCGCACCTTCACTTCCGAGCCTTCCCCCCGGCCGGTGACCACCACCTTGCCCGAACGGCCAAGGGTCACGCTCTGCCCCGGCGTCAACACGATGTCGCGCCCGTCGCCGGCCGCCGTCACCCAAACCACGCCCTTGGCGCAGGTCACCCGGCAGTAGCGCACGCCAGTCAGCGCCAGATGCTTGCCCTGGCCCAGGCGCACCGACAGGCTGCGGCCCGGGGTGAAGATCCTGGCCCCGGCCTCGGCCATGGCCCGCAGCACCCGGCTGTCGCGCCAGCGCGACAGCCATTCGTCGATGATTCCCGTGCGCGTCGTCGCCAGCAGCCGGTCTTCCCGTAAGCGATCCACAAACATGGCAGCCTCCTTGGGGCGTGTCCGCGACCGCATCCGTCGCGCCCGGCACGCCTGAAGCGTTGGTTGGCTCGTGATCCCCGGCCGCCTCGCGGGCCGGGGCGTTGCCCGGGGACGGCCCCGGGCGCGCTTCCCTTGGACCATATTGTCTGTTACCATCACAGACACAGTTTTCAAAAAAAACCTCCATAACAGATGTGGGCCGCGCCCACGCCCGGAGGCCGCCATGACCTTGCCTGAAACCGATTCCGGCATTTTCCGCTATATGGCCGTGGAGAAACATATTTTGCGGCTTCTGGAGTCCGGCGAGCTGCGCGTGGGCGACCGCGTGCCAAGCCTGCGGGGGCTGGGCGGCCGCCTTGGCGTCAGCGTGTCCACCATCAACCAGGCCTATCTGGAGCTGGAAAAGCAGGGGATCATCGAAGCGCGGCCCAAATCCGGGTTTTTCGTGCGCCGTACGCCCATCAAGCGGCCCGCCCCCAGCCGGGGCGAAGCGCCGCCGCGCGGACCGGCCACGGTGGCGCGCGGGGCGCTTATCCGCGAAGTCCTCGACGGCATGGGCCGGCGCGACATCGTGCCCCTGGGCGTGGCCCTGACCGATCCGTCGCTGTTGCCGGCCAAACAGATCGCCCGGCTGCTGTCCAAGGTGGCGGCCGGAGACGAACGGGTGACGAGCTACGAGGGCGTGCAGGGCAATCTGGAACTGCGCCGTCAGATCGCCTGGCGGCTGGCCGAGGCCGGCATCGAGGCCGGACCGGACGAGGTGATGATCACCTCCGGGGCCATGGAGGCGCTGTATCTGGCCCTGCGCTCGGTGACGCGCCCGGGCGACAACGTGGCCATCCCGGCCCCGACCTATTACTGTTTCCTGCAACTGCTGGAAAACTTCGGGCTGCGGGCCGTGGAGCTGCCGTCCTATCCCGACGGGGGCGTGCGCCCGGCCGATCTGCGCTCGGCCCTGGACCGCTTCGATCTCAAAGCCGTCATCCTCACGCCCAATTTCAACAATCCCGACGGGGCCATGATCCCGGACGAGGCCAAGGCCGAGATGGCCGCGCTTCTGGCCGAGCGCGGCGTGCCGGTCATCGAGGACGACGTCTACGGCGACCTGCACTTCGCCGAGCGCCGGCCGCGCTGCCTGCGGTCCTACGACGCCACGGGCAACGTCCTGCACTGTTCGTCGTTTTCCAAGACCCTGGCCCCGGGCTACCGCCTGGGCTATCTGCTGCCCGGCAGGCACGCGGCCAAGGCCTTCGAGCTCAAGGCCACCACCAACGTCTGCTGCGCCACGCCGACCCAGGTCGCCGCCGCGCTGTATCTGGCCCAGGGCGGGTTCGAGCGCCACCTGCGCAAGACCCGGGGAGTGCTGGAGCGCCAGGCCCGGATGATCGAGGAACGGGTGCTGCGCCATTTCCCCGACGGCACGCGGGTGACCCATCCCTCGGGCGGCAGCGTGGTCTGGGTCCAGATGCCCGACAGCGTGGATTCCATCGCGCTGTTCTACGCCGCCCGGGAACTCGGCATCGGCCTGGCTCCGGGCAACATCTTTTCGAGCTGCGACCAGTTCAAGCATTTCGTGCGCTTAAGCTACGGCAATGCCTGGACGCCGCGCATCGAACAGGCCCTGGCCGACGTGGGCCGGCTGGCCCGGGAACTGGCCGAGGGCGGGGACCGGCCCGAGCCGGCCTGCTGATTCGCGCCCGACGCCGGGCAGGCGGGATTGTCGCCCCGAAGACGTTGGTTTTTTCCGCCAAGGCTGCTAGCTTTCCCGTAGAAGTCTGCGGCCCGCGCGGCCCGGAGGAGCCTTGTCATGCAGCTGACGTGCGAGGAGACGGATGCGGCCCTTGTGGTGCGCGTTTCCGGCGAGATCATCATGGACGCGGTGACCGAATGCCGCGCCGAGGTGGAACATCTGGCCCTGGCCGCCGCCGCCCCGGCCGTGGTGGTGGATCTCTCGGCCGTGGCCTTCATGGACAGTTCCGGGGTGGGATTCCTTATCGGCCTGCGCCGGCTGTGCCAGGACCACGGCAAGACCCTGTCCCTGGCCAATCCCACGCCGCCGATCAAGAAGCTCCTGGCCATGTTGCGCCTGACCGACTATTTCGACGCCCCGCCAACCGGCCCGGCCGGGGCCTGATGTCCGCCATGCGCATCGCCGTCGTCGACGACTCCGAGACCTTCCGGGCCTACCTCCAAGGCCTGCTGGCCGGCCGGGGCGAATTGTCCGCCTTCGACACGGCCGGCGACTGTCTGGTCGCCCTGGCCGATCCGGCCCAGCCGCCCGTGGACCTCGTGCTCATGGACCTCATCATGCCGGTCATGGACGGCCTGGAAGCCACCCGCCGCATCAAGGCCGATCCGGCCACGGCCGACGTGCCGGTCATCATGGTCACGGTGTCCGACGACGACGCCAGTCTGTCCGAAGCCTTTGCCGCCGGGGCCATGGACTACATCCAGAAACCGCCACGAAAGCCCGAGCTGCTGGCCCGGGTGGACTCGGCCCTGCGTCTCAAGGCCGCCATCGACGCCCGCAAGGCCCGTGAGCGCGAAATCAAGGCGGAAAAGGAATACATCGCCGCCATCCTGGAATATTCCCACGACGGCATCGCCGTGGCCGGCCCGGACGGCCGCTTCACGTTCGTTTCCCCCGGCATGGAGCGCATCTTCGGTCTGCCGGCCGACACCTACACCACCGCCGACCGCTGGCTGGACATCGTCTTCCCGGACCTGGCCGCCCGGGACGATCTGGCCGACATCTTCCACCAGCGCCCGGCCCCGGGCCATGTCTGGCGACGGCTCTACCCCTTTGCCGACAAAAACGGCCAGCGCCGGGCCTGCCAGATCCATTTCTCCACCATGCCCTCCGGCGACCTGATCCTCAACATCCAGGACATGACCCTTTTCGAGAAGCAAAAAGAGGATCTGGTCAAGAAGCACAACCGCCACCAAAAAGACCTCGACGCCGCCGCCGAGATCCAGCAAAGCCTGCTGCCCCGGCGCTTCACCATGTCCGACGCCCTGCGCTTCGCCTGGGAGTTCGTGCCCTGCCACAACATCGGCGGCGACATCTTCAACGTCTTTCCCCTGGGCCCCCACCATGTGGGCCTCTACATGCTCGACGTCTCGGGCCACGGCGTGGCCTCGTCCCTGGTCGCCCATTCGGTCTACAACTTCATGCACTACCAGCGCTCGACCCTGGTCGACCGCTCCGGCGGGGCCATCGACGTGGTGCCCCCCGAGACCGTGCTCTCTCGGCTCAACGACGAATTCCCCTTCACCAAGTTCCAGAAATTTTTCACCATCTTCTACATGACCATCGATTTGCGCACCGGGCGCGCCATCTACGGCAACGCCGGCCATCCCGCGCCCTGGCATATCCCGGCCGATGGCCCCATGGCCGAGCTGCCCGAACGCGGCCCCATCATCGGCTTGGCCGGCTTGCCCCCCATCCCCCCCGGCGAGCTGCTCCTGGCCCCGGGCGACAAGCTCCTGGCCATAAGCGACGGCCTGGCCGACAGCCGTGACGCCAAAGGCGAATCCTTTGGCGAGGAACGCATAGCCGCCATCGCCGCCGCCCAGGCCCAGGAGCCGGTGGACGTCCTGGTGACCGCCCTGCGCCGGGCCGCCGACGACTTCCGCCAGGCCGCCCCGCCCCGCGACGACCTGAGCCTTTTGGGAGTGGAATTCATCCGGCCGAAAGCGTAAAGACCCGCCTCCGGCCGTTGCGCCGTCTGTTCTGCAACCCCAACCCCGCACACCCACCCATGCCCTTTGCCGTCTACCACGCCCCGCCGGGGCTTTTGACCGAACTCGTGCGCGAGCTCGGCGACGCCGTCACCGCCGTGCGCGATCCCCTGGTCGTCGCCGACGGCCCGCCGCGCCCCTGCGCCTTTGCCGCCAACGTCTGGACCGACCCGGCCTTTATTCCCGTGGAATCCGTGGGCGACGCCGCCCGCAAGCTGGCCTCCGTCCAGCGCAACTGGAGCCTGGTCCCTAGCGGCCTTTTCCGCCGGGCGGCGCTTGTCGCCCAAAAGCTCCCCCGGGTGTCGGCCAAGCCCCTGGCCTTTGGCCGGCCGTTGCCCACCGCGCCACTGGGAGCCTTCACCCTGTGGGACGAAAACCTGCTGCTCGCCTCGCCGACCACCAGTGAACCCGTGCCCGACGGCGTCTACCGTTTCGAGGAAGACAAGATCGGCCCGCCCAGCCGGGCCTACCTCAAGCTGTGGGAACTCTTCACGCGCCTGGGCACGGCCCCCCGGCCCGGGGAACTCTGCCTGGACATGGGCGGCAGCCCCGGCGGCTGGTCCTTTGTGCTGGCTTCCCTTGGGGCGCGGGTCTTTTGCATCGACAAGGCCCCCCTGGCCGACAACGTGGACAAACACCCGCTGGTCTCCTGGTGCCCGGGCAGCGCCTTTGGCCTGGACCCGCGCCACGCCGGAGCCGTGGACTGGCTGTTCTCCGACGTCATCTGCTACCCCGACCGGCTCTACGACTGGCTTTCGCGCTGGCTGACCCTGGGCCAGTGCCGCCGCTTCGTGCTGACGGTCAAACTCCAAGGCGAAACCGACCCCGCGCTTCTCGACCGCTTCCTTGAAGTGCCCGGCAGCCGGCTGCTGCACCTCAGCGCCAACAAGCACGAACTGACCTTCGTGCGGTTGGACGATGAAGAAATCGGTTAAGAAGAATAAAGAGAAGATGCTCCGGCGGCTGGGGGCCTGAGGCCCCCAGACCCCCCACTTGGAGAATAGTTTCAAGGGGGGGCGGCGGGGCTTGGCTCTCTGTCGCCTGGAAGGGGCAAATGACTGTGGACGGCGCGTGACGGGTACCACCGTTGCGCCGGCGGCCGGACGCGTTCCCTTTCCCTGCCCGTGCGTCTTGCACCCAGGCGCGCCAGCACTCGCCTCTCCGTAACAGCCCTTCGCGCCAGCCGCCTTCCCCTGCAACGCCCGCCGCAAAGACGAACATTTGAACATAAAACGATCAAATGTTCGGACAAGTCCCCGCAATACAGAACTTTACCATCGACAATGGTTTTGCGCTGGAGTAATCTGTCCGCACTGCTGGGATACCCTGAACCGGAGGAATCGTTGCTGTGAAGAAACTGATCAACAACGTGGAAGACGTCGTCCAGGAACAGCTCCAAGGCATGGCCCTGGCCCATCCCGAATTGACCGTGAAATTCGATCCCTGCTACGTCGTTCGCGCCGACGCCCCTGTAAAAGGCAAGGTCGCCCTGGTCTCCGGCGGCGGCTCCGGCCACGAACCCATGCACGGCGGCTTCGTCGGCAAGGGGATGCTTGACGGCGCCTGCCCGGGAGCCGTCTTCACCTCGCCCACTCCGGACCAGATGTACGAATGCGCCAAGGCCGTGGACGGCGGCGCGGGCGTGCTGTTCATCGTCAAAAACTACACCGGCGACGTGATGAATTTCGAGACCGCCGCCGAACTCGTGGCCGCCGAGGGCATCAAGGTCCAAAATATCCTCATCGACGACGACGTGGCGGTCAAGGACAGCCTGTGGACCGCCGGCAGGCGCGGCGTGGGGACCACCGTGCTGGCCGAGAAGATCGTCGGAGCCGCCGCCGAGGCCGGCTACGATCTCGACCAGTGCGCCGACCTGTGCCGCAAGGTCAACCAGTACGGCCGCTCCTTCGGCGTGGCGCTCACCTCCTGCACCGTGCCCGCCGCCGGCAAACCCACCTTCGTCCTGGGCGAGGACGAAGTCGAAATGGGCATCGGCATCCACGGCGAACCCGGCACCCACCGCATGCCCATCAAATCCGTGGACGAAATGACCGCCTACGCCGCCGCCCAGATCATCGACGACCCGGCCTACACCCGCGTCGTGCGCGAATGGGACGGCCAGGATTGGGCGGAAAAAACCCTCACCGACGCCCCCTTTGCCAAGGGCGATCAGGTCATCGCCTTCGTCAACAGCATGGGCGGCACCCCGGTCTCGGAACTCTACGCCGTCTACCGAAAGCTCGACGAAGTCTGCAAGGCCAAGGGCCTGACCATCGTGCGAAACCTCGTCGGCCCGTTCATCACCTCCCTGGAGATGCAGGGCTTTTCCATCACCCTGCTCAAGGCCGACGACGAGATCCTCAAATTCTGGGACGCGCCGGCCAAGACCCCGGGCTTTGTCCGCTAGTGGAGCATCCCTTAAAAAATACGAGAGTATTTTTTTAAGAAAAACTTGTTGTGTCAATGTATTATCAACGAAATGCCCTATGCGTTTTTCGTGGACGCAACACGAGAGCGCTGCCCATATGAGGCGTTCGCGCTTTTGCGGGAAATACGCATGACCCGGCGCGGGCGTGAAGCATCCTCTTCACGCCCGCGCTTTTGTTGCAGCCCGCCGGCCCGCCGGCCAATCAGCCCCAGGAGCCCTGCCATGCCCATGACCAAAACCCAATTGCTAGCCTGGATCGACAAACAGAACGCCGTTTTTTGCGACAAAAAGGAATACCTCACCGACCTCGACGCCGCCATCGGCGACGCCGACCACGGCATCAACATGAACCGGGGCTTCGCCAAGGTTATGGAAAAGCTCCCGACCGTGGCCGACAAGGATCTGCCTACCATCCTCAAGACCGTGGGCATGACCCTCATGTCCAGCGTCGGCGGCGCCAGCGGCCCGCTCTACGGCACGTTCTGGATGAAGGGGGCCATGGCCCTGGACGGCAAGACCGAAATGACCACCGCCGACTTCAAGGCCTTCCTCGAAGCCGCCGTCGGCGGCATCGTCCAACGCGGCCGGCCGGAGCTTGGCGACAAGACCATGTACGACCTCTGGGGGCCGGTGCTGGCCGCCGTCAAGGCCGCCGAGGACGCCACACCCCTGGCCGAGGTCGTGGCCGCCGCCCTGCCCGTGGCCGAGGCCGCCCTGGCCGCCACCATCCCGCTCCAGGCCCGCAAAGGCCGGGCCAGCTACCTCGGCGAACGCTCCATCGGCCACCCCGACCCCGGCGCGACTTCGTCGCTGTTTATGTTGCAGACGTTGCGAGAGGCGTTGGGATAGGAAGAGACGAGAAGAGGAAGATGCCTCCGGCGGCCAGGAGAGGCTCTGCCTCTCCTGGACCTCTCCGCCGGGGGCCTGAGGCCCCCGGACCCCCCGATTGGGTGAAGGGGGGCCAAGGAGAAACAGATGATCGGGATTGTGGTGGTTTCCCATAGCGAGAAGCTGGCCCAGGGCGTCCTCGAACTGGCCTCCCAGATGACCCGGGGAGCCGTGCCCATGCAGGCCGTGGGCGGCATCGACGACCCCGACAACCCCATCGGCACCGATCCCATGCAGGTGCTGGCCGCCATCGAAGCCGTGGCCGCAACGGCCGATGACGGGGTGCTGGTCCTCATGGACCTCGGCAGCGCGCTCTTAAGCGCCGAAACCGCCCTGGATTTCCTGGACGAGACCGTGCGGGCCAAGGTGCTCCTGTGTTCGGCCCCGGTGGTCGAAGGAACCGTGGCCGCCGCCGTCCAGGCCACCGTCGGCGCGTCCCTGGCCCAGGCCAGCGCCGAGGCGCGCGCCGCCCTTGGCGTCAAGATCGCCCAGCTCGCGCCGCTGACCGGCGAGGCTCCCGAGACCCCATCCCCGGCCGGCGCGCCCGCTCCTGTCGCCCCGGCCGCCGGCCAGGAACGGACGCTGGCCCTACGCATCGCCAACAAAAACGGCCTCCACGCCCGCCCGGCCGCCGCCCTGGTGGCCACGGCCGGACGCTTCGCCGCCGACATCGTCGTGCGAAAAGGCGAGGCCGCCGCCTCGGCCAAGAGCATCAACCAGGTGGCGCTTCTGGGCATCAAACGCGGCGACGACATCATCATCGCCGCCGCCGGTCCAGACGCCGAAGCGGCCCTGGCCGCCATCGCCGCCCTGCACGCCGACCATTTCGGCGAACGCGACGAGGACGTTGCCGAGGCCCCGGCCGCGCCCCCAACCGCACCCCAGCCGGCCGGCGACGGCGTCCTTGCCGGCGCGCCGGCCAGCGCCGGCCCGGCCGTGGGGCCGGCCCACGTCCACCGGGCGGGGCTGCCCGAGATCACGCGCCGGGAAACCGACGACCCGGCCCGGGAAATCGCCCGCCTGGACGCGGCCCTGGCCCAGGCCCGGGCCGAACTGGAAGCGCTTTCGCACCGGGCCGCACGCGCCTCGGACAAGGCGGCGGCCGGCATTTTCGAGGTCCACGCCCTGCTCCTGGGCGATGACGACCTGCGCCGGGCGGCCGTTGCCCGCATCGAGGCCGAAAAGGTCGAGGCCGCCTACGCCTGGAACGCCGTGATGGAGGAAACCGCCGCCGCTTACCGCAAACTTTCCGACGGCTACATGCAGGCCCGGGCTGCCGACGTCCTCGACAGCGGGACGCGGGTGCTGCGTCTGCTGACCGGCGAAACGGCCGCGCCCATCCGTCTGGCCCGGCCGTCCATCCTCGTGGTGGGCGAGCTGTCGCCGTCCGAGGCGGCCGGACTTGATCCGGCCCTGGTTCTCGGCATCGCCGCCGAAGCCGGCGGGGCCACCGCCCATGCCGCCATCCTGGCCCGGTCCCTGGGCATCCCGGCCGTGGTGGGCCTGGGGCAAGGGTTGCGGACGGTGGTCCAGGGCCAGATGCTCGTCCTGGACGGCCAGGCCGGCACGGTGCTGACCGCCCCGGACGATGCCGCCTGCCGGGCGGCCCAGGATAAACGCCGGGCCTGGACGGCGGCCCGGGAAGCGGCCCGGGCCAAGGGAACCGCCCCGGCCGCCACCCGCGACGGGACAGTGATCCCGGTCATGGCCAACATCGGCGGCCCGGCCGACGCGGCCCGGGCACTCACCGCCGGAGCCGACGGGGTGGGGCTTTTCCGCACGGAATTTCTCTTTTTGGAGCGCGAGTCAGCGCCCAGCGAAGACGAACAATACGCCGCCTACGTCGCGGCGGCCGAGGCCATGGCGGGGCGTCCGGTCATCATCCGCACCCTGGACATCGGCGGCGACAAGCCCGTGGCCTATCTGGACACGCCGCGCGAGGACAACCCGTTTCTCGGCCAGCGCGGGGCGCGGTTCTGCCTGGCCCGGCCGGCGCTTTTGCGCACCCAGTTGCGGGCGCTTTGGCGGGCGGCGGCCGGGCGCGACATCTGGATCATGTACCCCATGATCAGCGACGTGGCCGAGCTGCGGGCCGTACTGGCCGCCCAGGAGGCCGCCCGGCGGGAGCTTGCCGGCGAGGGGATCGACGTGCCGGCCAAGGTCAAGACCGGCATCATGATCGAGGTGCCGGCGGCCGCGGCCATGGCCGACAAGCTGGCCGGGCTGTGCGATTTCTTGAGCATCGGCACCAACGACCTGACCCAGTACGTCATGGCCGCCGACCGGGGCAATCCGGCCGTGGCCGGACTGTGCGACAGCCTGCATCCGGCCGTGCTGCGCCTTATCGCACGCACGTGCCAAGCCGGCGCGGCCGCCGGCATCGAGGTCGGCATGTGCGGCGAGCTGGCCGGCGAGGCCAAGGCCGCGCCGCTGCTGTTGGGATTGGGGCTGGTCGAACTGAGCATGAGCGCCGGGCTTGTGCCCGAGGTCAAGGAGGCGGTGCGCGGCGCGAATCTGGCCGCCTGCCGCGCCCTGGCCCAAAAGGCCCTGGCCTGCGACACGGCCGGGGAAGTGCGGGCGCTTTTGGGCTAGGCCGGGACGGCGGCCACGGCGGCCAGCACCCGGGCCAGCTCGTCCGCGTCCACGGGTTTGGCCAGAAAATAGTCCATGCCGGCGGCGGCGATGGCCTGGCGGTCGGCGGGCAGCACCCGGGCGGTCAGGGCCACGATGGGCACGGCCCCGGCCGGGCCGCCCAGGGCGCGGATGCGCCGGGCCGCGTCCAGGCCGTCCATGCGGGCCATGCACACGTCCATGAGCACCACGTCAAAGCGCGCCTCGGCAAGCCGGTCCAGGGCCTGCGCGCCGCAGGACACGCAATCCGCCTCGTGGCCGAGATATTCCACCAACCGTTTGGCCGTAAAACAACAGACCGGCTCGTCGTCGGCCACCAACACCCGAAGCCGTCGTCCGGCCGCCGGTTCCGGCGCTTCCACAGCCTTGGCGGGCGGCGCCAGGGGGGCCTCGACAACGGCCGTGGTGCCGACTCCGGGAACGCTGTCCAGGCGCACCGTGCCGCCCATGAGCGCCGCCAACCGCCGCACCATGGCCAGCCCCAGCCCCGTGCCCTGATAGCGCCGGGTCAGGGTGTCGTCGATCTGGGTGAAGGGTTCGAACACGCGTTCCAGGGCGTGGGGCGGAATACCAATGCCGGTGTCGGCCACCGTAAGCCGCAGCATCGGGCCGGTCTCCGGGGCGTCCACACGCTCGGCTCGCACGGCCACCGACCCCTTGGGCGTGAATTTCACGGCGTTGGAGACAAGGTTGGCGGCCAACTGGCGCAGCCGGGCAGCGTCGCCGCAGACCGGCTGCGCCAGGGCGGCGTCGCCGGAAAAGGTCAGCGCCAACCCCGCCGCCCGGGCCTGGGCCTCAAAGGTGCCCACGACCTCGCGCAGCACCGACAGCGGCGAATAGGATTCGCGGCAAAAGGACAGCGCCCCACCCTCGGCGTTGGAAAAATCCAAGATGGCGTTAATCACGCCCAAAAGCCCGCGCCCGGCATCCAGGGCCGTGGTCACGAATTCGCCCTGCTCGTCGTCAAGGCGCGTGCCTTCCAGCAACTGGAGCATGCCCAGCAGGCCGTTTAAGGGCGTGCGGATCTCATGGCTCATGTTGGCCAGAAACGCGTCCCGGGCCTGGCTTGCCGCCTCGGCCGCCTCCTTGGCCGCCACCAGCGCGGCGATGAGGTCCCGGGCCTCGGTCTGGTCCTCGAACACGGCCAGGGTAAGCCCGGCTTCGCCGCCGGCCAGACGGCCCAGCAGCACGTCAGTGGCGATCCAGTCGCCGTCGGCATGGCGCAGCCGCCAGGGCACGACCAGGCCGCAGTCGCCGTCCGGGCACTCGGGGACAAGGGCTTGTCCCGGCTGTCCGGGCGCGGCGATGTCCCGTAAATGAGCCGCGACCGCAGGAGCCGGATCCAGCCCCAAGGCGCGCTGGGCCCGAGGGTTGGCTTCGCGTATGCGCCCCTCCCGGTCGAAGACCAGAAATGCCGTGCCGTCGTGGCGTTCCAGCAGCGACAGGCGGCGGCGCAAGGCGATGACGTCGTCCGGTGCTGCGGCATTGACGGCGACAGACGCAACGTCTGCCGCACAGGGCGAGCAGCAAGCCGCGTCCGGGCTTTTGCCGGCACGGCTGGTCGTATCGAAAATGGCTTCACGGCCCGACATGGGTCGTCCTTTATTGTTGCGGCGTAACAGCACCGTTCATGAAAAATGCTGCAAGACGGAAACTGTATGCCGACAAGGCGACGCAAGGCAAGCCAAAGCTTTACTCCGTTGGACTGACAATCAAAATACCAGAAATCCTATCGTGCATTTTCTTCGGACGCCGCTCCTGGACCTCTATGGGCGTTTCCGCGCTGGCCGCCAAAGCGCCACCGCAGCCGATCCAGGTAGAGATAGATCACGGGCGTGGTGAAAAGCGTCATGATCTGGCTGACCACCAGTCCTCCCGCGATGACGATGCCCAGCGGCCGGCGCAGCTCGAAGCCCGCGCCGTGGCCGAAGGCCAACGGCAGCGCGCCCAGAAGCGCGGCCAGGGTGGTCATCATGATGGGCCGAAAGCGCATCCGGCAGGCCTCGGTGATGGCCTCACGCGGGCCGAGGTTTCGGACGCGTTCGGCCTCCAAAGCGAAATCCACCATCATGATGCCGTTTTTTTTCACGATGCCAATGAGCAGCACAATGCCGATGACGGCGATGATGGACAGATCGAGCTTGAAGGCCATGAGCGCGGCCACGCCGCCAAGGCCGGCCGACGGCAGGGTGGACAGAATGGTGATGGGGTGGATGGCGCTCTCGTAGAGGACGCCAAGGACGATATAGACGGCGACAAGGGCGGCCAGGATGAGCAGGGGCTGGTTTTTGAGCGAATCGCCCAGGGCCTGGGCCGTGCCGGCGAAGGTGGTGCGGATGGTCGCCGGCAGCCCCAGGCCCGCCGCCGCCTGGCCGATGGCGTCCGAGGCCTGGGAGAGCGACACGCCTGGGGCGAGGTTAAACGAGATGGTGGCCGAGGGAAACTGGCCCTGATGATAAACGGACAAGGGCGTCAGCTTGTCCTCCACCTTGGCGATGGTGGTCAAGGGAATCTGCTTGCCGTCCTTGCCGGGCACGTAGACGTGGCGCAGGCCCTCGGGCGAGGCCCAGATGCGCGGGTCGGCGTCCAGGACCACCCGGTACTGGTTGACCTCGGCATAGGACACCCCGGCCAGGCTCTGGCCGAAGGCGTCATAGAGCACGGCGTCGATGTCGGCCATGGACACGCCCAGGCGCGAGGCCGCGTCGCGGTCCACCGTCACCGAGGTCATAAGCCCCCGGGCCTGTTGGTCGGCGATGACGTCGGTGACTTGGGGCAGCTTGCGCAGCTGCTCCTCGACCCTGGGCGTCCATTGGGTCAGCTCGGCGAAATCGTTTCCCAGAAGCGAAAACTGGTAGAGCGCCTTGCCTGGCCGGCCGCCCAGGCGCAGTTCCTGGGCCGGCATGAGAAAGGCTTGGGCTCCGGGCAGCTTGGCCAGGGACTTGCGCAGCCGCATGAGCGTCACCTGGATGGGCGGCCGTTTGTCCTGGGCTTTGAGGGTCACGAACATCTGGGCCGAGTTGACCGAGCCGCCGCCCGGTCCGCCGCCGCCGCCGGTAAAGCCGGTGACGCTTTCCACGTCCGGGTCGTTTTTGATCACGGCCACGATCTCGGCCAGCCGCCCTTCCATGTACTGAAACGAGCTGTCCTGGGAGGCCTGGATAAATCCCATGAGCCGGCCGGTGTCCTGTTCCGGGAAAAAGCCCTTGGGAATGATGATGTAGAGCCAGACCGCGCCGCACAGGGCGGCGGCCGTGGCGGCCAGCATGGTTTTGGGATGCCCAAGGGCCGCTTCCAGGGCCCGGGCGTAGCCCCGGGCCAGGGCGGCGAAGGCCCGGGCGAAAAGTCCGGGACGGGCCTGTCCATGACCGAGGGAACCGGCCCCCCGGCCAAAGACCACGGCACACAGCATGGGCGTGGCTGTGAGCGACAGCACCAGCGACAGCAGGATGGCGATGGACAGCACGGCGGCGAATTCCCGGAAAAGCCGCCCCACCATGCCGCCCATGAAGAAAATCGGAATGAAGACCGCCACCAGGGACAGGCTCATGGACACCACGGTGAAGGCCACCTCCCGGGAGCCGACCACGGCCGCCTGCCTGGGGTCCATGCCGGCTTCCCGGTAGCGGGCCACGTTTTCCACCACCACGATGGCGTCATCCACGACAAAGCCGGTGGCGATGGTCAGGGCCATGAGCGACAGGTTGTCCAGGGAATAGTCGAACAAATACATGACGGCGAAGGTGCCGACCAGGGAGGCCACCGTGGCCACGGCCGGGATAAGCGTGGCCCGAAAGCTGCCCAGAAATACCCAGACCACGGCGATGACCAGCAGGCAGGACAGGGCCAGCGTGAACTCCACCTCGGCCAGGGAGGCCCGGATGGGCGGGCTGCGGTCCATCTCCACGGAGACGTTCACGTCGCCGGGCAGCGAGGCGACAAGCTCGGGCAAAAGCGCCCGGACGTTGTCCACGGTCTCGATGATGTTGGCCCCGGGCTGGCGGAACACGATGATCATGACGGCCGGCGTGCCGCCGACCAGCCCGGCGGTGCGCACGTCCTCCACCGAATCGGTTACGGTGGCCACGTCGGACAGGCGCACGGCCGCGCCGTTTTTGTACGACAGGATAAGCGGCTCATACTCGGCCGCCTTGTGGAGCTGGTCGTTGACGTCGATCTCGTAAGCCGTGTCGCCGGATTCGATCCGGCCCTTGGGCTTATTGACCGTGGTCTTGGCGATAAGCCCGCGCACGCTTTCCAGGCTCAGGCCCTGCTGGGCCAGCTTGGCCGGATCGACGCTCACCCGCACGGCCGGCAGCGCCCCGCCGCCCACGAACACCTGGCCCACGCCCTCGACCTGGGCCAACTTTTGCTGGAGCACGGTGGAGGCCACGTCGTACATGGCGGACCGCGACACCATGGGCGAAGTCAGCGCCAGCACCATGACGGGCGCATCGGCCGGGTTCATTTTGCGGTAGGTCGGATTCTGGCGCAGGGTCGAGGGCAGCTCCCCCCGGGCGGCGGCGATGGCGGCCTGGACGTCCCGGGAAGCGCCGTTGATGTCGCGCGACAGATCGAATTGCAGGTTGATCTGCACCGACCCCCGGCCGCTGGTGGAGGTCATTTCCGTCACCCCGGCGATGCGGCCGAACTGGCGTTCCAGGGGCGCGGCCACGGACGTGGCCATGGTTTCGGGCTCGGCCCCGGGCAACTGGGCCTGGACCGAGATGGTGGGAAAATCCACCTGGGGCAAGGCGGCGGCCGGCAGGAGCCGAAAGGCGATGGCCCCGGCCAGCATCAGGGCCAGGGTGAGAAGGGCCGTGCCGACCGGGCGACGGATGCAGATTTCCGGCAGATTCATACGGTTCCGGCTTCTTTATTCCCGGCGGCCACGGGCGGGGTCGTCTCGCGGCGGCCGGCCAGACGCTCGAAGAAGAGGTAGATGACGGGCGTGGTGTAAAGGGTCAGCGCCTGGCTGACGATAAGGCCGCCCACGATGGCGATGCCCAGCGGCCGGCGCAGCTCGCTGCCCACGCCCGAACCCAGAGCCAGGGGCAACGCGCCCAAAAGCGCCGCCATGGTGGTCATCATGATGGGCCGAAAACGCAGCAGACAGGCTTCGTAGATGGCCTCGCCCGGGGACAGCCCCCGCTCGCGCTCGGCGGACAGGGCGAAGTCCACCATCATGATGCCGTTTTTCTTCACGAT
Organism: Solidesulfovibrio magneticus RS-1; assembly: GCF_000010665.1. NCBI lineage: Bacteria > Pseudomonadati > Thermodesulfobacteriota > Desulfovibrionia > Desulfovibrionales > Desulfovibrionaceae > Solidesulfovibrio > Solidesulfovibrio magneticus. The sequence goes on from NC_012796.1 coordinate 4,032,691, forward strand.
GCCGATAAGCAGGATAATGCCGATGACGGCCATGATGCCGAGATCCTCGCCGCACAGCCACAAGGCCCCCACCGCGCCCACCCCGGCCGAGGGCAGGGTGGACAGGATGGTCACCGGGTGGATGAAGCTCTCGTACATGACGCCAAGGACGATGTAGACGGTGATAAGGGCGGCCAGGATGAGCAGCGGCTCGTTTTTCAGCGACTCCCCAAAGGCCTTGGCCGCGCCGGTAAACGCCCCGGCAATGCTGGCAGGCATCCCGAGCTGGCCCGACACCGCGCCCACGGCGGCCACGGCGTCGCCGAGCGAATGCCCGGGGGCGGCGTCGAAGGAAACCGTGGCGGCCGGGAACTGGGACTGGCGGTTGCGCACGAGCGGCGCTTCGCCTTCGGTCACCGTGGCCACGGCCGACAGCGGGGCCTGGCCGCCGCCGGAAGTCGGCAGCCGCACCAGGGACAGGGCCTCGGGACCGGTGGCCATGGACGGGTCCATGGCCAGCACCACCCGGTATTGGCTCAGTTCCGTAAACATGGTCGAGATCTGGCGCTGGCCAAAGGCGCTGTAGAGCGCGTTGTCGATGTCCTCGGGGGTCAGCCCGTAGCGGGCGGCGGCCACCCGGTCGATGACGACATTGAGGCGTTTGCCGCCCAGGGCCAGGTTGTGGGAGACGTTGCGCACTTCCGGCCGGGCGCTAAGCGCCTCGACAAAGCGCGGCGTCCACAGGGCCAGGTCGCGGGAGCTGGGGGTTTCCAGCACGTACTGGTACTGGGCCCGGCCGGCCCGGGCGTCCACGGTCAGGTCCTGGACGGGCGAAAGCGCCACGCTCATCCCCGGCAGGCTGCGGGTCTTTTCTTCCAGCCGCCGGGCCACGCCGGCGGCGTCGGCCCTGCGCGAGGCCTTGGGCACGAGTTCCACGGCGATGCGGCCCACGTTGGGGCTGGGGTTGACGCCGTCCACGCCGACAAAGATCGCGGTGGAGGCCACGGCCGGATCGGCCGCCAATATTTCCGACAGCCCGGCCTGGGACTCGCCCATGGCGGCAAACGAGGCGGCGGCCGGGGCCTCGAACACCCCGGACAGCCCGCCCGTGTCCTGGACCGGAAAAAAGCCCTTGGGCACGGCGGCGTACATCCAGACCGTGGCCACCACCGTGCCCACGGCCACAAGGAGCGTCGCGCCCTGATGGCGCAGGACCACCACCAGGGTACGGTCGTAGAAGGCGGTCATGGCCCCGAAGGCCGCGCCAAAGTTCCGGGCGACAAGGCCCCCGCCGGACTGCCCCTTGTGCCCCGCTCGGCCCAGGAGCCGGGCGCAGAGCATGGGGGTCAGCGTCAGCGACACCACGGCCGAGAACAGGATAGCCACGCCCAGGGTCACGGCGAATTCGCGGAAAAGCCGGCCCACCACGTCGCCCATAAACAGCAGCGGAATGAGCACCGCCACCAGCGAAACGGTCAGCGACAGGATGGTGAAACCGATCTGGCCGGCGCCGTTAAGCGCCGCCTGCAGGGGTGGGGTGCCCTCTTCCACATGGCGGGCCACGTTTTCGATCATGACGATGGCGTCGTCCACCACGAAGCCGGTGGCGATGGTCAGCGCCATAAGCGTCAGGTTGTTGAGGCCATAGCCCAAGAGATACATGACGCCAAAGGTGCCGATAAGCGACAGCGGCACGGCCGTGCCCGGAATGAGGGTGGCCGGCACGTCGTGGAGAAACAGATAAATGACGCCAACGACCAGGACTACGGCGAGAAGCAGCTCGATCTGCACGTCGTCGATGGAAGCCCGGATGGTGACGGTGCGGTCGGTCAGGACGGACAGGTCCACGGCGGCCGGCAGGGCCGCGCGCAGCTGGGGCAGGATGGCCTTGACCCGGTCCACCACGGCGATGACGTTGGCCCCGGGCTGGCGCTGGATGTTGAGCACGATGGCCGGCTTGCCGTTCACCCAGGCGGCCTGGCGCACGTCTTCGGGGCCGGTGCGGATGCTGGCCACGTCGGACAGGCGCACCGGCCGGCCGTCGCGGTAGCTGATTATAAGCGGCCTGTATTCGTCGGCGGTCAAAAGCTGGTCGTTGGTTTCCAGAATCGACGACTGGCGCGGCCCGTCAAAGCCGCCCTTGGCCTTGTTGACGTTGGCCGCGGCGATGGCCGTCCGCACGTCTTCCACGGCAATGCCGTAGGCGGCAAGCGCCGTGGGGTTGACCTCCACGCGCACGGCCGGGCGCTGGCCGCCGGCCACACTGACCAGGCCCACGCCGGAAAGCTGGGAGATCTTCTGGGCCAGACGCGTGTCGGCCAGGTCCTGCACCGCCGTCAGCTCCATGGCCTCGGAGGTCAGCGCCAGGGACATAATGGGCGCGTCGGCCGGATTGACCTTGCTGTAGACCGGCGGCGTGGGCAGGTCGTCGGGCAGCAGGCTGGTGGCCGTGTTGATGGCTGCCTGGACCTCCTGCTCGGCCACGTCGAGGCTTAAGCTCAGGGCGAATTGCAGGGTGATGACCGAAGCCCCGGGCGAACTGACGGAGGTCATCTCGGTCAGGCCCGGCATCTGGCCGAACTGGCGCTCCAACGGCGCGGTCACGGCCGAGGCCATGACGTCGGGGCTGGCCCCGGGATAAAATGTCCGCACCTGGATGGTGGGATAGTCCACTTGGGGCAGGGCCGAGACCGGGAGCTGGAAATAGGCCGTCAGGCCGGCCAGCACCACCGCGACCATGATGAGCGTGGTGGCCACGGGCCGCAGGATAAACGGGCGCGACAGGTTCATGGCTTGGCGGCCACCGCTCCGCCGGCGTTGCGCGCCTCCACCTTGGCTCCGTCGCGCAGCCGGTCGGCCCCCTCCACCACCACAACCTCGCCGGCCTTAAGCCCCGACTCGATGACCACGTCCTGGCCCACGGCCAAGCCCACCGTCACCGGGCGCGAGGCGGCCAGGCCGGACGCGTCGACCACATAGGCCCTGGCCCCCTTGGGGCCGCGCTGCACCGCCGCCGCCGGCACGAGAAGCACGCCCTCGCGCTCTTCCAGCAACAGCTCGGCGTTGACGAACTGGTTGGGAAATAGCGCCTCGTCGGCGTTGTCGAAGATCGCCCGCAGCTTGACCGTGCCGGTGGCCGTGTCGATCTGGTTGTCGAGGGTGGCGAGGGTTCCCTTGGCCAGAGCCTTGGTCATGGTGCGGTCATAGGCCGTGACCGGCAGCTTCTCGCCGGCCCGAAGCCGCGTGGCCACCTGGGGCAGCTGGTCCTCGGGCAGGGTAAAGAGCACGCTGATGGGCGACACCTGGGTGATGACACACAGGCCGGTGGAATCGGCCGCCTTGATCATGTTGCCGGCATCGACCTTGCGCAGCCCCACCCGGCCGGTCACCGGCGCGGTGATGCGGCTGTATTCGATCTGCAGTTTGGCGTTGTCGATCAGCCCCTTGTCCGTGCGGATGGCCGCCTCGTATTGGCGCACCAGCGAGGCCTGGGTGTCTCGGGTCTGGCCGGCTACCATGTCTTTTTTGGACAGGTTGTCGTAGCGCGTGAGGTCGGCCTTGGCGTTTTCCAGCAGTGCCGTGTCCTTGGCCAGTTGCCCCTGGTACTGGTCGAGCTGGGCGGCGTAGGAACGCGGATCGATGCGAGCCAGGAGCTGGCCTTCCTTGACCAGCTGGCCTTCCTCGAAGAGTACTTCCATGAGCTCGCCGTCCACCCGGCTTTTGACCGTCACCGTACGCAAGGGCGTCACCGTGCCGATGCCGGAAAGCGTCACCGCTGCCGTGCCGACCCGGGCCGGCGCGGTGGTCACCGAGACGACCTGCGGCCCCATGCCGCCAGGTCCGCCCGGCGGCGGCCCGCCCGGCTGGGCCAGCCCGTCGCCGCCGTATTGCCGCCAAAAAAACCCGACCACGGCTATCGCCGCCAACCCCATGAACAGCCAGCGCAGGGGCCGGCGCGGCCGTGGTTCCTCGTGTCGTATCGTCATCGCAGGTAATCCTCGTTTGTGCTGGGATGGCCTTGGAGCGTCGCCGGCCGTTGCCGGCGTCGCACCGGCACGTCGCAGCCGACGTGCAAAAAGTTACATCTGGAAAGTATATCGGGCGGACCGCAGAAGGCCAACCTTCCATTTTGTCAGGAATCGCCGGCAGCTTCGCCCCTCCGGCCACGGCCAGGCCCCAAACCGCTTTCGCTGGGGCCCTGGTCGGACGAGCAGCCCAAACGGTTGCGCCGCCGGGCGACGAGTCCCATGGGCCGCCGTCTCTCCCAAGACGCTCCGCCCGAAAGCGGCCCGAGGGCAAAGGCGCTTGCAGGCCATGGCCGGCCGTTACCCCCAGCGAAAATGTTCGCCGGAGCGACAATTTTGCGCCGGTCCCGACACTTTTATACGTCCCCCGCGCCAAAATCCCCCGCTTCAGTCGGCCAACGCCATGAAAAAGCGGCCGGGATACCCGCTGTCTCGGGCAATTCCGGCCGCGTGTCGGCTGGTTGGCCGCGCCCATGCTCGGCGCGGCGGTCTTTTTTTCGCTACACCCCGCCGCACAGCCGGGCAAAGCTCATACACTCGAAACGATTGCTAAAGGGGCACGGTTCCTTGGAAAACCACTTGCGTTTGGGACACCAGTAAGCGTTCTTGAAGGGCTCGTTGCACCCGGAGGGCGTCGTGGCCTTGCGGGTGTACGAGCCGAACCGCATCTTGCCGTCGCTATGGTTGACGTTCCACACGGCCATGGTCGACACCTCCGTTTCCCTTTCACCTTGCATAGGACGGGCCAGGGCAAAATCGGCCAAGTCGTGATGATGCCAACTGTTTTTCTTCCCCTCCCGCTCCCCCGCGCCGCCCGCCTCCTCGCCCCCGCCTGCACCCCGACCCGGCCGGCGCGTCGGCCTGCCCCGCCCCTGCCCCGCCCCTGGCGCGACGCCGCGAATTGATCTATGAGCGTGCCGGACCCCATCGCCAGGACGCGCCGGCCAAGCGGCGCGAAAAGGAGGACGCCTTGGGACTTTTAGCCGCCAGCGGCGGATTCACCCGCTACCGCATCGTGGGCGAAGTGAACAAGCAGGCCCTGCGCGAAGCGCCGGACCGGCTCAAAAAATACGCCTTCGTGGACATCGACAACACCGCCGACGAACGCTCCTTCGGCTGGACCTCCTTCGAGGACTACCTCGACACCGAATGGCGCGGCTCGCCGCCGGAAAAAGGCCACTACCTGGCTTTTGCCCTGCGCCTGGACACCCGGCGCATCTCCCCGGCCGTGTTCAAAAAACACCTGCGCCTGGCCATCGACCACGAAAAGGAACAGATGAAGGACGAAGGCAAGGTCTTCGTCTCCAAGGACCGCAAAAAGGAAATCGCCGAGCGCGTCAAACTGTCCCTCATGTCCCGCGCCCTGCCCATCCCCGCCGTCTTTGAAATCATCTGGAACACCATCGACCAGGTCATCTGGCTGTGCACCACCAACGGCAAGATCCAGGAACTCTTCGAGGACCTGTTTACCTCCACCTTTGAAATGCACCTGGAACCCCAGACCCCGGCCTACCTGGCCGAACGCATCGTCGGCGTGGAAAAAGGCCTGGCCATCGAACACCTCGAACCCAGCCAGTTCGGCGGTTAAGGAGAGGCGCCGCCTCTCCTGGCCTCTCCGCCAGGGGGACTACCCCCCTGGACCCCGCCGGGGGGATCATCCCCCCGGACCCCCACCCCGGGGCCGCGCCCCTTGGCGCAACGACGGACCAACGCGGTTATGGAGTAAATATGGACTCGATGATGGCCGAAGCCAAAAACCCGGTGCTCGGACAGGACTTCCTGACCTGGCTGTGGTTTAAAAGCGAAAAAAGCGGCTGGCTCTTCAAGCTGCCCGACGACTCCGAAGTCAACGTCTACCTGGAGCAGAAAATTTCCGTGCGCGGCGGCGTGGGCGAGGAAGCCGAAACCGCCACCGTCTCCGGCCCCCACGCCCAGTTCGCCGAAGCCCGCCTGGGCGTCAAAAGCGGCAAACGCGTGGACCGCGCGCTGATTCGCTTCGAACAGGACGGCGAAACCTGGACCGTCACCGTCAAGGCCGACGACTTCACCTTAAACGCCCTGCGGCCGCCCAAGATCGACACCCGCAGCGAGGAAGGCGAGGATCCCGACGCCAAGGTGCTGGAGAAAATGTTCCTCATCGAAAAATGCACCAGCTTCTTCGACGCGCTCTATGCCCAGTTCCTGGCCATCCGCCTCAGCCCCGGCTGGCCCGGCGAACTCTCCGACTTCGGCGAATGGCTGCGCGAAGGGGTGTAATTTTTAATTAAGATGCCTCCGGCGGCCGGGGGGGTACCCCCCCGGACCCCCTGATTGGGGGAGCGGCGTTTGGCCGGCGGCAGGGAAGACCCTGCCGCCGGCCAAACGCCGCTCCCAAGTCAAGGGTTAGGGAAGGATGCCGGGGTAATCGGCCCAATCCGATAAGAGTTTTTGGGGGAAGGAGGGGCGTGGGGAGGAAACCCCCTTTTTGCAAAAAGGGGGTTTCCTCCCCACAAACGGCGTATGCTCAATAATCTCACTATCGTCCTGTTTCGGCCGAAGTTTTCCGAAAACGTCGGGGCCGCCGCCCGGGCCTGCGCCAACATGGGCGTGGGCCGGCTCGTGCTGGTCGATCCCCCGGCCTTCGATATGGAACGCGCCCGGCCCATGGCCACCAGCAAGGGCGGGCTGGTACTGGACCGGTTGGAAATATGCGGCACCTTGGCCGAGGCCGTGGCCGGAGCGGAAACCGTCTACGGCACCACGGCCAGGCTCGGCGGTTGGCGCAAGAGCGTGCTGACGCCGGGCCAGGCCGCCGGCGGCGCGGTCAAGACGCTGCAAGGCGGCGGCGGCGTGGCCGTGGTCTTTGGCCCCGAGGACGCCGGCCTGTCCAACCAGGAAACCCAGCTGTGCTCCCGGCTGGTCAACATCCCCACCGCCGACGAGGCCACGTCCCTGAACCTGGCCCAGGCCGTGCTCGTGGTGTGCTACGAAATCTTCAAGGCGTCCAAGGGATTGGAAGAAGAGGTCGATCAGCCTTCGCCGTCCCGGGCGGCCACCCATGCCGAACGCGAGTCGCTTTTCGCGGCGCTTCGCGAATCCCTGCTGGCCATCGACTTTTTAAAGGCCGACAACCCGGACTACTGGATGCTGCCCGTGCGCCGTTTCATCGACCGGGTGGGCCTTAAGCGCCACGAATTCAACCTGCTCATGGGCGTGTGCCGCCAGATCAAATGGGCCCTGGGGACGGGCCGGGACAAGCCCCGGGCCGACTGACGCCGGCCCCATGGACAGGGGCCGGACAAATCCGTATCAGGGCCGATATGCCCTTAAAAAGCGCACTCATCGCCGTTTGGTTGATCCTGGCCCTTGCGGCCGGGTCTTGGGCCGCTGCCCCGGCGGCGGGCATCGGCGACAGCGACCAGTCCTGGACCCTGGTCCTCGACGCCCTGGACAAGCAGGGCCAGATCATGCGCGGCCGACTGGAAGCCTTCAAGGCTCGCCGCGACCTCGAAATCGCCGCCTCCCGCGCCGAACTGGAACATCTGCTGCGCGACCGAGCCAGGCTGGCCCTGTGGCAAGCCACAGCCTCGGACCCATGGGAAATCCGCACCGTCATGGCCGGCCTGGCCCGGCTGCGCCGCGACGTGGACCATCTCTCCCAACGGCCCCAGCAGGCCTGGACTGCCCTGGAACAAAACGTCGCCCTCATCGAGTCCTTCCGCGACAAGCTCGACGACATCACCCGCCGCGAGGTGCCCGAGCGTTTCCGCGACAACCTGGCCCCCACCCGCAAACAGCTCGCCGACCTCGGCACGGAAATAGCCACCCTGCGCGACAGCTTGGCCGACGAAACAACGCCCCTGCGCGAGCTCGGCGAACAGCTCAAGGAAGCCGAAAGCAATCTCCAATCTTCCCTGGCCCCGGCCTGGAAAGCCTATTACACCGACGCCAACCCGTCGTTGTTCTCCGGCTCCTATCTGCGGTTCCTGGGCGAGGACATCGAGGACTGGCTGCTTTGGAGCAACTTGTGCCTGGAGCTTTTGCGCACCCCGGCCATGCTGGACATGGCCGCCCAGGGCGCGGGCGTGGGCGTTGTGGCCGCGCTTGTGGTCATGGGCCTGGCCCTGGCCGTGCGGCGGCTGGGGGCGCGCCACGGCCTGTCGGCCCGCGCCCAGGCCAGTTTTGTCCGGGCTGGCGCCTGCGCCGCCGGCGGCGTGGGCTTCATGGTGCTGGCCCAATACGCGCCGTTTTTCCTCTTCACCCTGCTTATTTCCGTCAGCGAAACCCTCTACGCCGCCGCCTTGGTCCACCTGTCGCGGCTGGCCCTGCGCGACCGCGACCTGCGCCGGCCGGCCGTGTTGTGGCCCACCTGGCGGCTTTTCGCCCTGGGCCTGCTGCTGGAGGCCGGCCGCTACCCCGAGAGCGTCACCGGCCCGGCCATGGCCGTGGTGCTGCTTTTCGCCGCCCGGGGGTTCTTGCGACGCCACCGGGCCACGCCCAAGGACCTGCCCCTGGAACGGGCCATCACCGCCATCCTGGCCTACGCCCTGCCGCCCCTGGCCGTGTGCTCCCTGCTGGGCCTGCCCCAAACCGCCATCCTGTGCGCCTCAGGGCTGTTCTATGTGACCCTGGCCCTGCGGTTTGCCGCGCTGACCGTCCGTTTTTTGGCCAGCCTTGAAGTGGAGCGCGCCCATGGCCGGCCGCCGCTGTACATCGGCATCCTCACCGGCGCGGGTTTCCCCTTTTTCTTCATGGCCTTCCTGTTTCTCTTCCTGTGGCTGCTCTCCAACCAGTACGGCGGCGAGAACGTGTTCCTGGAAGTGCTCAACACCGAAACACGCATTGATTCGGTGGGCATCAGCCTGCAAAAGCTCGTGCTGCTCCTGCTGGGCTTTTACGTGACCCGGGCGGTCATCGCGCTTTCGGCCGCCTTTATCGCCGACATCGCCGGCCGCAGGCGAGCCGTGGAGCGCGGGGCCAAGTCCACCCTGCTTCGAGTCAGCACCTACTTTTGGTGGGGCCTCTACGCGGTCTTTTCCCTGTCGGTGCTGGGGCTGTCGCTGACCAGCATCGCCGTGGTGGCCGGCGGGTTGTCGGTGGGCATCGGCTTTGGCCTGCAGACAACGGTCAACAACTTCGTCAGCGGCCTGATCCTGCTCTTTGGCCGTTCCATCCAGGCCGGGGACACCATCCAGATCGGCGAGGGCGAGGGCGTGGTCAAGGAGGTCAACATCCGCAACACCGAGGTGCTCACGCGCGAAAACGCCACGGTGTTCGTGCCCAATTCCGAACTGGTCTCCGGGCGCATCGTCAACTGGAGCCACAAGGACCCCAGCGTTCGCCGCGACATCAATATCGGCGTGGCCTACGGCTCGGACACGGACAAGGTGCGCGAGCTGCTCCTGGCCGCCGCCGGACAGTGCCCGGCCGTGCTGGAAAATCCCGCTCCCGCCGTGCTCCACTGGGACTTCGGCCCAAGCACCCTGGACTTCAAGCTGCGGGTCTGGCTGGCCGACGTCAACAATGCCGTCAGCTCCCTGTCCATGATCCGCACGGCCATCGACCGGCTGTTCCGGGAAGCCGGCATTGAGATCGCCTTTCCCCAGACCGACCTGCACCTGCGCACGGCCCCGGCTCTGGAACATCTCGCCGCGCCCCACTTTGCCGAGACCGCCCGACTGCTGGCCGCCGTAAGCAGCCGCCTGGACGCCCTGGAACAACGCCTGGCCGGCCGCCCGGCCAGGCTAGGCGACGAACCCGACAAAGGAACCATGCCATGACAAAGGACGAAGCCCCCCAGCCGGCCAAGGTCTATTTCGCCGACCTGCGCGCCCGGGCCGCCGGCCGCAACCGCACCGCCAAGATCCAGAAACTCTTCGAGGCCGCCGGCTTTGGCGACGTGGTCAAAAAGGACGACCTCACGGCCATTAAGCTTCACTTCGGCGAGCGCGGCTGCGACACCCACATAAGCCCCACCTACGCCCGGGCCGTGGTGGAACTGGTCAAGGCCCAGGGCGGCCGGCCCTTTGTCACCGACACCAACACCCTGTATTCCGGCAGCCGCCACAACGCCGTGGACCATCTGCTCACGGCCGTGGAGCACGGCTTCGACTACGCCGTGCTCGGCGCGCCGGTCATCATCGCCGACGGCCTGGACAGCACCAACGTCCTGGAAGTGCCGATACGCGGCAAGCATTTCGAGAAGGTCAAGATCGCCGGCGACATCGTGCGGGCCGACTCCCTGCTGGTGTTGTCTCACTTCAAGGGCCACGAGCTGGCCGGCTTTGGCGGCGCGGTCAAAAACCTGGCCATGGGCTGCGCCCCCCGGGCCGGCAAGCAGGACCAGCACTGCGTGCGGTTTGTGGTGGAACCCAAGAAGTGTATCGGCTGCGCCGAGTGCGTGGCCGTCTGTCCGGTGGGCGCGGCCACAATGCAGGGGAAAAAGGCGGTCATCGACAAGGCGACCTGCATCGGCTGCGGCGAATGCCTGACCGTGTGCCCCAAAAAGGCCATGAGCATCGATTGGCGCACCGAGATCGTGCCCTTCATGGAGCGCATGGTGGAATACGCCCTGGGCGCGGTGACCGGCAAAACCGGCCGGGTGGGCTATGTCAACTTCCTGGTCAACGTCACCCCGGATTGCGACTGCGTGCCCTGGTCCGACGCGCCCATCGTGCCGGACATCGGCTTTCTGGCCTCCACCGATCCGGTGGCCCTGGACAAGGCCTGCCTGGACCTCGTCAACGAGCAGGCGGCCTGTCCCGAGTGCAAGCTCGAACACGGCATCCACTCGGGCGAGGACAAGTTCACGGCCCTGTGGCAGTGGACGCGCGGCGACATGACCTTCGTGCACGGCGCGGCCGTGGGCCTGGGCCGGCCGGAATACGAACTGGTGCGCGTCTAGTATGGCGCACCTTGAAAATACGACAGTTTTTTCAAGAAAAACTCATGGTTCTAGTATGTTGCCCACGAAATGCCCTCTGCGCTTTCGTGGACGCGACACTCACCTCGCGGCGTCTGCAGGATGCGGCGGGATACTTCAAGAAAAAGAGCGTGCCCTGACGCTCTGGCAAGCAGACTGCATAACAAACGGAGCCTACGGTCTCAGCCGAAGGCTCCCTTTCGTTTATAAGAAGCCCGAAGGTCTTGCAGGACTATTTTATTGCTCGGCGCTTCGAGCGCCCCATCAAGGATGGCGTAGCCGATGCCGGCGTCGGTGAGCTTTTGCAATCGGACCTGCCGGTATTCGGCCACGGTCCTGTCGCCGGGAAACGCGTCGCTCCAGGCCTGGCCGAAAGGCAATGGCGTGACCGCGTCCGTGAAAATCACAACGCGAATCCCGTCCACCCTCCAGATTGCCTCCTGAAGCTCGTTGGCCGTCATGTTCCTTCCTCGCGAAAGGAGATATACACAAACTGATCTCATGGAGCAATGGGATTTTTCCCGCGCGACAATGTCGCCAACCATCGCTCCTTATTTCTTGAGTTGCCGGCTGGATTTAATGCAGCCGCCCGTGGCCGAGGCCACCTTGCGCTGCATGTCCTCGGGCATGGCCCCATGGGTCAGGATGTGGCTGACGGTCTGGGAATTGAGCAAGGCGGACGTCTGCTGGGCGGCGCAGCGGCAGATGGCCGCCACCTGGGCCTTGGTATAGCCCTGTCGGGTGAACTCCGCCTCTTTTTTGAGACAGTCCTGTTCGATGCTGCCCTGCATGGCCCGGCGCATTTCCGGGGTCACGGCCACCCCGCCGGCCGCCCGGACAGGTTCGGCCTGGGACGCCGTCAACAGGGCCAAGGCCGCCGCCAGCATCATGGCGCGCGTCTTCATGCCCGCATCCTCCTTTCGCGTTGCCCGCGGCGGCCACGGCCGACACCGCCGGCCCCAGGGCCGGGAGCGCCCCGCCGCACGAAGTCGGACGGCGGGGCGCGGCCGCTACTTGCTCATGTTGGGATGGTGGACGTCGCCGTCCATCTCGATGGTGTGGCAGACGTCGCAGCGTTTGCCCGAGGCCACCACCCCGGGCGCGCCCATATATTGCATAGGCGCTACGTTGTTGAGGTCAAGCCCGTAGTCGTTGACCGCGACATAGGTCGCATGGGGCGGTCCGTGGCAGGCGGCGCAGGGGATGTTGCCGGTGTCCTCGGTGCGGTTGCGGAAAAGCCCGGCTGCGTCCTTGGTCCAGGCGTTGAACGCCGAGGCGTCCTTGGCCGGACGGGTGAAATCCTTGTGGCAGGTCAGGCAATCGGGCAGCTGGGTCCAGGCGGCCCGGGGCTGGACAGCGGCCGAGGTGGCCACCAGCCGGGGGGCCAGGGGGGCCAGCAGCCGCGCGGCGGCGGCCTTGCCGGCGGCCTTTTCGAAATTTAAAAGCGAGATGGCGTGATCTTCCATGTAGCCATGGCAGCGCGGGCAGCCGATGCCGGCGGCGGCGTGGTTGTCGCGCTGGGCCTGGGTGACGCCGGTCGGCGCGGTCGGATGGCAGCGGTTGCAGGCCTCCTCGCCAAGACCGGCCATGTAGGAGGCGTGGAAGCCATGGACGGCGGCGGACAGCGACAGCAGTTCCTTGCGTCCGGCCAACCCGGCGGCATTGGGCCCGGCGTCGGGATGGCAGCCAAAGCAGGCCACGGGAGCGCCTGAGGCGGCCTGGGCGGCCAGGGTGGTGCCGTTTCGCTTGTCGTGGACGGCCAGGATCGCCTGGGCCGTGGGTTTGGCGACGCCGGAGTCGCCTTCCTCGCGCCAGTCCCCGCCATGGCAGGTCTTGCAGCCCATTTCCGTGGACACGCCCAGGGGGACCTTGGTTTCGGCCACGGTCGCGCCCGAGGCGTCGGCGGCCGTCACCGTGAAGACCGGATAGGGGTTCACCTTGCCCGAGGCCTCATAGGGCGAGACCGGGATGCCGGCGGCGGTGAAAAGCTTGCCGGAAACGGCCATGGTCCCGTCCGGGGACAGGCCCGTGACCGAGACATTGGGCGCGAGTTCCTTGCCCACAAGCGCCTTGGCGTATTTCCAGAACTCCAGCCGGGCGGCCGGGTCCTTGGCCCCGTCCGGGGCGGCGTAGCGCACGGTCAGGCCTTCGGTGGCCGCTTCCGGCAGCACGTCGCGCTTGACCACCACGGCTCGCAAGCCATTGCCCGGCACGGCCAGGGAAAACGAGCCGTCGCAGCCGGCCAGTGCCACCACGCCGAGTTCGCCAACGGCCAGCACCAGGTGGCTGGCCTTTTCCGGGTCAAAGGCCGGGATGGCCACCTCGGCCGGGGTCACCTCGACCGGCGTTTCCTTGGCCGGGGGCATCTTGTTCACATCCTGGGCGATGTAGGCGGCCAGGGCGGCCCGCTCGGCCGGGCTGCCGAGAAAGGGCGGCATGTGGGTGAAAAGCTTGCCCTGGCCGGTGAGGTAGGCTTCCAGGCCCACGGCCCCCACGTGGCGGGTGAACTTGCGGATGTCGCGCACCGGACCGTCGATGCTGTGGCAGCTCAGGCACTCAAGCGTATAGAGGTCCGCTCCGGCGGCCAGCGCGTTGTCCGGGGTTACGTCATGAGTCCTGGCCCACTTGGCCCGGGGCAGGATGGGCGCTTCGTAGGGCGCGGCCTGGCTCGGACGGATATCCGTGGCCCACAGCATCCCTTCGATGAGCCAGGGCTTGCGGGCGGCCTCGCGCATGGTCTCGAAGGCCCCGACCAGCCCCAGGCCCACCAGCAACAGGCACACGGCCAGCGCCCGACGAAGCGGCAGCGGCAGCCGGGAAACCAGGGCCAACGAACCCACGGCCACGGCCAGGAGCATGGCCGGCCAGGCGGCCCGGTAGGCGGCCATCTCGCTGGCCCGGCGCAGGAAGAAGTCGCGCACGGACTCGGGCAGCACGTCCACGTACCACCAGCCGGACACCAGCAGCACCGGCGCGGCGGCCACGGCCCAGCGGCTTGAGGCCCGCAGCATGGTCTCCCGGGCCTCCTCGTCGCCGATGCCCAGGGCCGTGGCAAAGCCGAACAGTCCGGCCAGCATCAACCCCAAAGCGAAACGCAACACCAAAGACGGCCAGAAGGTCGGATTGAAAAAGCCGTCCCAGAAGTCGCGGGTGGCTGGCCAGTCGCCCGGGGTGAGCATGAAGCCGATAATGCCGTTAATGGTGAACAGCGACAGGAAGGCAAAGGCGAAATAGAGCCAGCCGACCAGCATGTGGCGCTTGGGGTCCAGCCGGTCGTAGCCGTAGTAGTAAATCAGCAGCGCCCCGATCTCGCCGGCGAAAAAGGCCCATTCGGCCGCCCAGCCCCAGGCGAAGGAACGCACCAAGATAAGCGTGGCCTGGGGGGAGAGCAGCGAGATCGTCAGCCAAATGCCGACCCCGGACAGGCCGCCGAAGACCATGGTGAGGAGCAGAAAAAAGCGGGTGTGGCGATGCAGGTAGGTGAGAAGCGGCCGCGAGCCGGTCCGCCGGGCCATGGCCTCGGTGAGGACCAGAAACAGCCCGCCGCCCACGGCGAAATGGGCCACGTACACATGCAACACGGCGATAAGAATGATCCAGAAGCCGCCGCCGAAGGCTCCGAGTTGCCAGACGGGAAAATCCATGTCCTAACCCCTTTTGGCCGTGCGGCGATAAGCGGCCACGGCCCAGACCGAGGCCGCGGCCACGACAACCGTGCTTGCGACGAAAAAGACGAACGGTCCAATCTGGAAATCCTTGGGCAAGGTGGCCGGATCGAACTGCGGCGCCAGATAGCCCAACCGCGCCACCGACCGCACAGTCGCCATGCATACCACGGCCAGGGCCGTGAAAAAGGCCGCCCGGCCGGGCCGGCCCCGAAAGGCGGCCCAAAGCGCCGCCGCCGCCAGCCCCAGCCCGGCCACGAAGGCCAGGGAACCGCCGGTATGCAGGCCGAAAAACCGTTCTATCACCGGACGCGGCAGGGAAAGCAGATACCACAGCCCGAGGGGAATCTGGGCCAGGGTCGCGCCGATAAACCAGGCAAGGCCCGTGCGGCTGCGCCCGCCGGCCCCGGCGTCGGCCGCCTTGCGCGAAAAAAGCGCCACATAAAGCCCGCCCACGGCCAGGGAGGCGGCCAGGAAATGCAGCCAGCGCGGCAGGAAGGTGGGGTCGGACAGCGCCGTCACCAGGCCGGCCGGGGCAGAGAAATAGCCCGTCCACAAGTCCGGCCGCACGGCCAGGGTCGAGACGTTGACCAAAATGAGGCTGGCCCCCAGCAGCAACACGGCCGAGGCGGCCGACAACAGCCCCGCCCCCGGCGCGCCGGCCCGGGGCTGGTACACGTAAAGCAGGGCGTAGGCGATCATGACGACCATAAAAAGCGACAGCCAGGGCACGGCCGAGACAATGGCGGCGGTATAGAGGTATTGGCCGTAGAGCACCGAGGCAAAAAGCAAGGGCGGCACGGCCAGATTGACGCCGATGGCCACCGCCGACGGCAGGCGTTTGGCCAGCCCCACGGCCGTCTCGCGGCCGGCCCCGGGGGCGAAAAGCGTCAACAGCGTGCCGCCCAGGGCCACGTTGATCACCAGGATATGCGCGGCGAAGGTGAGCACGAGCAACGCCTCGACAAGGCCCCACGGGCCAGGGATGGCCTCGCCCGGGGCCAGGGTCATGACTGGGGACATAGGAAACGTCTCTCCCTTCCCGGCCGCGAGGGCACGGAAGCTTTCGCAGGCCTTGCGGCGGCCTATTCTGCGGATTTCCCCCTTTCTATACGAAAATATGGGAGCCATCACAACGAAAAAGGCTCGCAAACGGACTCCGCGCCAAGGTGGAGACCCGGCCGCCTCACGCGGCCGGCCAGCGACATGGGCATTGGCCGCGACAGCGGCCCCGGACGTTTCACCCGTTCCAGCCAGCCCCGGCCGACGGCCCAGCCCCCTGCCCCGCCCCTCGACGCGCCGGCCGCGCCGTGCTAGGGCCAGCGCAAAAAAGGGGAGTGCCTACCCTGGTTTTTCCCTTTTCCCGCCCGGCCCTTTGCCCTTGGACGGTCCAAGGCCATTTCCCCTTTAACCGGGCGGGTTTTTGCGCCAGCAAACGGGAGCCTTCCCGTCACCATAGGCGGCAGGCCGCGTGCCCGCCCCAAAGGACGCGACACCCATGGAAAAACGCGAGAACATGGCCCTGCAAGTGACCAAGGAAATCGTGGTCAAGTTCGTCGAGACCGGCCGCATCTCGCCCGGCAACTTCACCGAACACTTCGGCCCCATCTACGAAGAGGTGCTGCGGGTCATCAGCCGCAACGAAACGGCCGGGGAGACGCGCGAAAAAGTGCGGGTCATCGCCAAAGGCGGACAGGACAATGGCTGAGTTGCCCGTTCCCGGGGACAACCGCCGGGTGGCCGGCATGTTCGGCCGGGTGGCCGGCCGCTACGACCTGCTCAACCACCTGCTCTCGGCGGGGTTGGACATCGCCTGGCGTCGGGCCATGGTGCGGGCGCTTCTGGCCCCGGGACTGCCGCCCGGCCCCATCCTTGATCTGGCCGCCGGGACGCTGGACGTCTCCATCGCCATCGCCCGCCGCAGCGACCGGCCCATCCTGGCCGCCGACGTCTGCGAACCCATGCTGCGGGCGGGCCTGGGCAAGCTCGACACAGCCCTTGGCCGCCGCATCCACCCCACCGTGGCCGACGGCCGCGTGCTGCCGCTGCCCGACGCCTCGGTGGCCGGGGCCACCATCGCCTTTGGCATCCGCAACATCCGCCCGCGCCCCGAGGCTCTGGCCGAACTGGCCCGGGTCATCCGACCCGGCGGCCGGCTGGCCATCCTCGAATTCGGCACCGGCAAACGCCGCATGTGGGGGGGACTCTACAACTTCTACCTGCGCAACATCCTGCCGCGCATCGGCAAACTCATCTCCGGCGACGACGAAGCCTACCGCTACCTGGCCGCCACCATCAGCGAATTTCCCGAGGAATCCGTGCTGGCCGAAGAAATGCGCCAGGCCGGCTTCGCCTCCGTGGACTACCGCGCCATGGCCGGCGGTATCGTGTTTTTACATGCGGGAGTGAAAAAATAAGAATGCCTCCGGCGGCCAGGGCAGAAACAGCGCGCGCCGCAAAAGCGATGGGGGGTCCGGGGGCCTCAGGCCCCCGGCCGCCGGAGGCATCTTCCCTCTTCTCTCTTTTCTATCCACCCGTTCCACGCAAAAAAAACAACAGCGCCAGGCCGGACAGGATGGCGGTGAAGCCCAGTCCCCGCAGTTCGGATGGTTTGCGTTCGGACAGGGCGCGCAGCACGGTGGGCATTTTTTCGGCGGCCAGGAAATACGGCAGCCCTTCCAGGATGAAGGCGAGGCCTAGGCCGGTGAGGAAGAGTTTCCAGTCGAATTCCATCCGCCAAAGCTACGTTTTCGGCCGCGACATGTAAAGCCGTGCGTCTTGCCGGCTCCGGCGCTTTGCGCTATCGCGGCATCTGGCCCGTTGGGCCTTCCCTAAAAAGGAGCAACCCCATTGATCAGTTTTGAGGATATTCGCGCCAAAAAGGCCCCGGTGGCCGTTATCGGCCTCGGGTATGTCGGCCTGCCCCTGGCCGTGGCCCTGGCCCGCCATTTCGACGTGGTCGGTTTCGACGTCAAGGCCGCCCGGGTGGCCGAACTGCAGGCCGGCCGGGACAGCACGCTGGAAGTCTCGCCCGAGGAGATGGCCGAGGTCAGCCTGCGCTATACCTGCGATCCGGCCGATCTGACCGCCTGCAAGGTCTTCATCGTGGCCGTGCCCACGCCCATTAACGCCAACCGCGTGCCCGACCTCGGCCCGCTGGTCGGCGCGTCGCGGCTTTTGGGCCAGCACATCGGCGAAGGATCGGTGGTGGTCTACGAGTCCACGGTCTACCCGGGACTGACCGAGGAAGTCTGCGTGCCGCTTTTGGAAAAAGGTTCGGGCCTGTCCTGCGGCAAGGACTTTTTCGTGGGCTATTCGCCTGAGCGCATCAATCCCGGCGATAAGGTCCATACGCTTTCCACCGTGGTCAAGGTCGTGGCCGGCCAGACCCCGGAAGTGACCGATCTGCTGGCCGACCTGTACGGCTCGGTGGTCACGGCCGGCATCCACAAGGCCCCGTCCATCAAGGTGGCCGAGGCGGCCAAGGTCATCGAGAATACTCAGCGCGACATCAACATCGCGCTGATGAACGAGCTGTCGCTTATTTGCGAGCGCCTGGACATCGACACCGTCGACGTGCTTCGCGCCGCTGAAACGAAATGGAACTTCCTGCCGTTTCGCCCGGGGCTTGTGGGCGGCCACTGCATCGGCGTCGACCCCTACTATCTGCTCTACAAGGCCCAGAGCCTCAATCTGCATCCCCAGGTGATCCCGGCCGGCCGGCGCATCAACGACTCCATGGGCAAACATATCGCCGAAGTCGCCATCAAGATGCTCATCCGCTCCGAGTGCCGGGCCAGCTGCGCCCGCATCGGCGTGCTGGGACTCACCTTCAAGGAAAACGTGCCGGATCTGCGCAACACCAAGGTCGTGGACATCATCCGCGAGCTGGGCGATTTCCGCATGCACGTCCTGGTCCACGACCCCATGGCCTCCTCCGAGGAAGCCCTGGAGGAATACGGCCTGCCCCTGGTCGGCCAGGAAGAGCTGCGCGACCTTGACGCGCTGATTATCGCCGTCAACCACGACGCCTTCAAGGCGTTGTCCCTGGAAGAGCTGGCCACTTGGTTTCGGCCCACGGCCACGCCCATCCTCATCGACGTCAAGGGCATCCACGAACGCGCCGCGTCCGAGGCGGCCGGCTTCCGCTACTGGCGGCTGTAGGCCCCATGCCCCAATCCGTTTCGCCCCTCGGTCAGCCCTGCGCCCCGGCCCCTGGCCGGGACCGCCAAGGCGGTCCGGGGGGCGTCTCCCGTTTCCGGGCCGCCCCGGTGCTCCTGGCCCTGGCCACGGCCAAGGAATACCGCGCCGCGCTGTCGCCCCTGGGCGCGCCCGCCCCGCCGTCGCCCGGCCGCGCCGCCCCCTGGCGTCGCGGCGGCAGGGATTTTCTCGTGCTGGTCACGGGCGTGGGGCCGGTGGCCGCGGCCATGGCCGTGGGCCGGGCCATTGGCGAAGCCCGGGGCGAGCTGGCCGGGGTGGCCAACCTCGGCATCTGCGGCAGCTTTGACCTGGCCGCCGCCCCCCTGGGGGCCGTGACGGCGACAAACGCCGCCATCTTTCCCGAATACGGCCTGCGCGGCGACAACGGGGTCGAGGCCCGGGGCATCGCCTTTCCCCAGGCCGTCATCGACGGCTGCGACGTGTACGACCGCCTGGACCTCGACCCGGCCGGGGCTGCCACGGCCATGGGCCTGACCCTGCCGGCCGGCGCCGTGGCCGGGGCCTGCCTCACCGTGGCCGGGGTCACGGCCTCGGCGGCCCGAGAGGCGGCCCTGCGCGCCGCCTACGCCCCGCTTACCGAGGCCATGGAAGGCTTTGGCGCGGCCCTGGCAGCCGTTTGCGCCGGCCTGCCCTTTCTGGAGCTGCGAAGCGTGTCCAACCGCGTGGGCGCGCGCCCGCCAGACAGCTGGGACCTGCCCGGAGCCTTCGCCGCCCTGGGCCGGGCCGTTGCCATCCTCCTTGGCTAGTGTCGCGTCCATGAAAAGCGCTTGCGGCCTTTCTCGGGCAACAGACGAAAACCAGTAATTTTTCATAAAAGATACTGTCGTATTTTTTACGGGACGCACCGCGAGGCCGCCATGGACGCCGTCAGTTTCGCCATTTCCCCCTGCCCCAACGACGTGGTCATATTCGGGGCCGTCATCCTCGGCCGGGCCGGGCTGCCCGACCGCCGGGCGACCTTTGCCTTCGAGGACGTGGAGACTTTAAACGAGGCCGCCCTGGCCGGAACCTACGACGTGGTCAAGGTCTCGGCGGCCATGGCCGCGCCCCTGGCCGGGGACTACGCCGTGCTGTCCTCGGGCGGGGCCTTCGGCTTCGGGGCCGGCCCCAAGCTCGTCACGGCCAAGGGCTTTGCCGGCCGGCCCAGGACCGTGGCCGTGCCCGGACTGCGCACCACCGCCGCCACGCTTTTGCGGGCAGCCCTGGCCGAGGACCGGCCCGGGCTGCCCGTGCCCGACGCCGCTTTCCTGCCGGTGCGCTACGACGGCATTGTCGAGGCCGTGGCCTCGGGCCGGGCCGAGGCCGGACTGCTTATCCACGAAACCGCCCTGGCCGCCGCCGGCCACGGCCTTGCCGTCACCCTGGACCTCGGCGTTTGGTGGCAGGGGCAAATGCCCGACGTGCCGGTGCCCTTGGGCGTCATCCTGGCCAGAAAATCCTTGGGACACGAGCGCATCGCGGCCCTGGGCGCGCTTCTTCGCCAAAGCCTGATCACGGCCCGGGAGGAACCGGGCCTGGTCGCGCCCTTGGTGCGACTTTTCGCCCGGGAAATCGACCAGCAGGTCATCGACGCCCATATCAAGGCCTATGTGGGCGAACTCAGCCTGGACATGGGCGAGCTTGGCCGGGCCGCCCTGGCCCGATTGGCCGGGCTGGCCGAAGCGGGCAAATAGGGCGTCGCGACGCCATTTCCCGGCCGTGACCCCCTTGCCAGCCCCGGAGGATTGCTGATAAAGCCCGGCGGATGAGCGATATCGCGGACATTGTCAGTCGGGAAGTCCCGGCCATCAACCGGTACCTGGAAAGCGCCACCGAGACGCTCAATCCCATGGTCCAGCCGGTCGTGCGCCATGTGTTGCTGGCCGGAGGCAAGCGCCTGCGTCCGCTGCTCACCATCCTTACCGCCCGGGCCATGGGCTATCGGGCCGACGACGTTTATCCGTTGGCCTGTTCGCTGGAGTTTCTCCACTCGGCCACGCTTCTCCACGACGACATCCTGGACGGCGCGAAACTGCGCCGGGGCCGCGAATCGGCCCATGTCCGGTTCGGCTCCACCCACACCATCCTGGCCGGCGACGTGCTGCTGGCCCTGGCCAACCGCCTGGTCGCCGAATACGACAATCCCGAGCTGACGAAACTCCTTTCCGAAGCCCTGCTCCAGACCGCCACCGGCGAGATCCTCGAAATCGCCCACCTGCGCGACGTCGATCTGCCGCTCGATACCTATTTTTCCATCATCACCGGCAAGACCGCCTACCTGATCCAGGCCTCGTGCCAGTGCGGCGCGGTGCTGGCCGGCGCTTCGCCGCGGCTGATCCAGGCTGCCGCTGACCTCGGCCACCACATCGGCGTGGCCTTCCAGCTCGTGGACGACGCCCTGGACTATACCTCCCCGGCCACGGTCTCGGGCAAGCCCACGGGCGGCGACCTCAAGGAAGGCAAGGTCACCCTGCCGCTGCTGCTCTACCTGCAAGGCCTACCCTTTGAGGAGCGCCGCCGGCTGGCCGAGGACTTCCGCCAGGATCAGCTGTCGGCCGAGGACATCGAATATTTGCGCGGCAACGTCGTTGCCGGCGGACATGCCGAGAAGACCCGGGAAATGGCCGGCGAATCCCTGGCCAAGGCCCAGGCCGCCCTGGCCAAGTTCCCGCCTTCCCCCGAAGCCGAACTGATCGGCGACGTCCTGGCTCCCATGCTCGCCCGGGACAAATAGGACCGCGTCCGCCGGCCTGTCCGCTCACCTTTGACCTCATAACGGAAGGAACGCCATGCTCAGTCGCGTCGCCGTGGGCCTGCGCCCAAGCGTCCGGGACGTGGTCGGCCAGCGCGTGGCCGGCAAGATCCAAAGCGAACTCCACCTGCCGGTCAGCGCCGTCTCCATCGTCAAGATTTTCACCATCGACGGCCTGGACCCCAGCGCCGTCGAGGCCGTCATCGCGGCCGGCGTGCTCCACGATCCCGTGGTCCAAACCGCCTCGGCCGCGCCCATCACCCCCGCCGTCCCGGCCGACTGGGTCATCGAGGTGAGCTTTCGCCCCGGCGTCACCGACAACGAGGCCCGCACGGCCAAGGAAGCCATCGCCCTGGCCCTGGGCCTGGACGAGGCCGGCCGCAAGGGACTTGCCGTCTACACCGGCGTCCAATACCACATCGCCGGCCTGGCCGACCAGGCCGCCGCCGAACACGTGGCCCTGGACCTGTTGGCCAACGACCTGCTCCAGCGCCATGACGTGAAATCCGCCGCGCAGTGGACCGCCGAGCCGGGGTTCCCGGCCCGCACGGCCAAGGTCACGGGCAAGGCCGATTCCACTGTGGAAGTGCCTGACCTGTTCAACATGACCGAGGAGCAGATGCTCACCCTGGGCCGTGAGCGCACGCTCGCCCTGTCCCTGGACGAGTGGTGGGCCATCCGCGCTTATTTCGGCCTGCCCGGCTTCAAGGTTCGCCGCGTGTCCTGGGGACTCATCCACAACCCCACCGATGTGGAACTCGAATGCCTGGCCCAGACCTGGTCCGAGCACTGCAAGCACAAGATATTTAGCGCCGACATCACCTACGTCGACAACGAGACCGGCCGGACCGAAGTCATTTCCAGCCTGTACAAGAGCTACATCCAGCGCTCCACCGCCGACATCCGGGCGGCCCTGGGCGAAAACGACTTTTGCCTGTCCGTGTTCTCCGACAACGCCGGCGTGGTCAAATTCACCGAAAACCTCAATTTGTGCATCAAGGTGGAGACCCACAACAGCCCCTCGGCCCTGGACCCCTACGGCGGCGCGCTCACCGGCATCGTCGGCGTCAACCGCGACCCCATGGGCACGGGCATCGGGGCCAATCTGCTGTGCAACACCGACGTCTTCTGCTTCGCCTCGCCCTTCCACGAAGGTACATTGCCCCCGCGCCTGCTCCATCCCCGCCGGGTGCTTGAAGGCGTGCGCGAGGGCGTGGAACACGGCGGCAACAAGTCCGGCGTGCCCACGGTCAACGGCTCCATCGTTTTCGACGAGCGCTTCCTCGGCAAGCCGCTGGTGTTCTGCGGTACCGTGGGCATGTTGCCGGCGACCATCAACGGCAAGCCCAGCCACGTCAAGAAGGCCCTGCCCGGCGACTACATCGTCATGGTCGGCGGCCGCATCGGCAAGGACGGCATCCACGGCGCGACGTTTTCCTCCGAGGAGCTCCACGAAGGCTCCCCGGCCACGGCCGTGCAGATCGGCGACCCCATCACCCAGCGCCGCATGTACGACTGCCTCATGCGCGCCCGGGACATGGGGCTGTACAACGCCATCACCGACAACGGGGCCGGCGGTTTGTCGAGTTCCGTGGGCGAAATGGCCCAGGACGCCGGCGGCTGCGAGCTCTACCTCGACCGCGCCCCGCTCAAGTACGACGGGCTCGTCCCCTGGGAGATCTTTACCTCCGAGGCCCAGGAGCGCATGACCCTGGCCGTGCCGCCCGACAAGTTCGCCGACTTCATGCGGCTGGCCAAGGAAATGGGCGTCGAGGCCACGGAACTGGGCAACTTCACCAATTCCGGCTATCTGCGCGTCTACTACGGCCAGCGCACTGTCGCCTACATCGACATGGACTTCCTCCACGGCGGCACCCCGCGCATGGCGCTTAGAGCCGAATGGACCCGTCCGGTCATCGCCCGCACCGAGCCGAAGCTGCCGGCCGAGGGCCACGGCGCGCTGCTGAAACGGATGCTGGGACGGCTCAACATCTGCAGCAAGGAATACGTGGTTCGCCAGTACGACCACGAAGTCAAGGGCGGCTCGGCCGTCAAGCCCATGGTGGGCGTGCGCCGCGACGGCCCGTCCGATGCGGGCGTCTTGCGGCCGGTGCTGTCGCGTCCCGAGGGCGTAGCCCTGTCCCATGGCATCTGCCCGCGCTATTCGGACATCGACGCCTACTGGATGATGGCCGCGGCCATCGACGAGGCCGTGCGCGGGGCCGTGGCCGTCGGGGCCGACCCCGACCGGCTGGCCGGCGTGGACAACTTCTGCTGGTGCGACCCCGTCGAGTCCGAAAAGACCCCGGACGGCCGCTACAAGCTGGCCCAGCTGGTGCGGGCCAACAAGGCCCTGGCCCACTTCTGCCGGGCGTTTATGACGCCTTGCGTGTCGGGCAAGGACTCCATGAAAAACGACTACTCCGGCGGCGGGGCCAAGATCTCCATTCCGCCCACGGTGCTGTTCTCCGTCATGGGCTTCGTGCCCGACGTCAGCCGGGTGGTCACCTCCGACTTCAAGAACGCCGGTGATCTCGTCTATGTGCTGGGCGCGACCCATGCCGAACTCGGCGCTTCGGAACTGGCCGGCGAGCTGGGGTTCACCTCCCCCGACGTGCCGCAGGTCGAGGCCGTCTCGGCCCGGCGGCGCTACAAGACGCTGCACGACGCCATGATGACGGGTCTGGTCTCGGCCTGTCACGACTGCTCCGACGGCGGTCTGGCCGTGGCCCTGGCCGAAATGGCCATCGGCGGCCGGCTCGGGGCCGATCTAGATTGCGACGCCGCCCCGGGCGCGCGCGGCCTGACCGACCTGGAACTGCTCTACAGCGAATCCGCCAGCCGTCTGGTGGTCACCGTCGCGTCGGAAAACCAGGCCGCCTTCGAGACGCTCTTTGCCGGCCAGCCTTGCGGCCTGCTCGGGAGCGTTACCCAGGCCCCGGAGCTGACCCTTCGCCGGGGCAAGGCAGTCCTTTGCGCCGAACCGGCCGAGGAGCTGGCCAGGGCCTTCAAGGCCACCCTGGACTGGTAGCCGGTCCCCTCGTGTCGCGTCCCTTAAAAAATACGACAGTATTTTTTAAGAAAAATAAATGGTTTTAGTCATTTAACAGTAAACTGCTACATGCGCTTTTCGCGGACGCGACACTAGCCCCCTGACACGCCAAACGCCGGGAGAGCCGCTCTCCCGGCGTTTTTTCGTGGTCCGCCAAGGACGGGCTGCCCTCCCCTTGGGTCGCGCCGACCGCCGCCCGGCGGGTCGGCCGAGCCTGGCCAAAGGGCCGGCTGCGGCCGTTTGGCCCTTAAACACGATTTGCCGCCGGCCAATGACTTCCCCGCCATTCTGAAAACCGTATTGCCTCTTTGCTGTTCCTCTGTTATCTTAAGCGGTAATCTTCCCACCTCAACACGAGGAGACCGCAATGGTCCGTTGGCGTGCCTGGACTCTGGCATTGCTCACGGCGGGTCTATGCGCCTGCCCAATCGGAACTGCAACGTTTGTCCCTCTCGCCGCCGCCCAGGCCCAGGCGACTTATGTCGGTTCCAAAGCCTGCATGGCCTGCCATCCCAAGGAATACGAATCCTATTCCAAGTATTCCAAAAAAGCCCATTCCTCCCAGTCGGTCAAGATCATGGCCCCCAAGCTCACGCCCGAGGAATTAAACGGCTGCTTCGCCTGCCACGCCACAGGCTACGGCCAGCCCGGCGGCTTCGTGAGCTTCGAGAAAACCCCGGAACTGGCCGACGCCGGCTGCGAGGTCTGCCACGGCCCGGGTTCGGCCCATGCCGATTCCGGCGGCGATCCGGGGCTGATCCGGTCCAAGCTGGCCATGAGCGAGTGCGAGCGTTGCCACAACGCCGAGCGGGTGCGCTCGTTTAATTTCAAGCCCATGCTGTTTGCCGGGGCGCACTGATCCGGCCGGGCAGGCCCGCCAGGGCCGTCGCAACCGTCCCCTTCCCGTCCCGTCGCCGGCCGCCGCCGGCCGGGACCGCCACACAAGGAGTCCGGCAATGATCGACGTGGTTTCGCGCTCCCTGGGTCTTAAGGTGTTGCTCCTGGTCTCGGGTCTGACCATCGCCGCCTTTGCCGGCCTGTTTCTGGCCAACGCCCACTGGCAGCGCCAGGGGACCGTGGACATGGTCGACCGCTCGGCCCGCAAGACCAGCGACATGCTGCGCATGGCCATCGAGGAACCCATGCGTCTGGGCAAGAACGCCGAAACCGCCGCCCAGTTCGCCAAGACCGCCAGCGCCCACGCCGACATCCGGGCCTTTCTCACCGATTTTAGGGGCAACGTGACCTACGCCACCGACCCGGCCGCCGCGCGCCAGGACATGGACCGCCTCGCCCCGGACGCCGCTGTCGCGGCCATGGTCAAAAAGGCCCTGGCCGGCGACTACCACGGCGGCGAGATCCTTCCCTGGGCCGGCAAGCCTTCCTTCGTGGCCGTGAGTTCCGTCACCAACGAACCGGCCTGCCACCACTGCCACGGCGCGTCCAAGCCCATCCTCGGGGCCATGGTGGTGGTCCAGGACGTCAGCCCGGAAATGGCCCGGCTGGCCGGCGACCAGTGGAAGGCGGCCGGCGTCTCAGTGGCCGGGCTGGTCTCCCTGCTGGCCGCCCTGCTCCTTTTCATGAAGTTCGCCGTGGTCACCCGGGTCAAGCACATCGCCGGCCTGTCCTCGCAAATCGCCGCCGGCTCCCTGGACCTCACCTTCGCCGATCCGGGCAAGGACGAAATCGCCGCCCTGGCCGCCAATCTCTCGGCCATGGTCGGGGCCATGAAGGACCAGCTCGAATACAACCGAGGCATCTTAAACGGCGTCATCATCCCCATCTTCGTGGCCGACCGGGAGCGCCGTTTCGAATTCGTCAACACGCCGCTCACCGGCATCCTCGGCAAGGACGCCTCGGCCATGCTCGGCAAGCCCGTCACCGACAGCTTCATGCGCGAGGACGGCCGCTCGGGCTGCGCCGCCGTGCTCGAAACCGGCCAGTGCGCCAGCGGGTTCACCCGGTTCACCCGTTCCGACGGCCAGGTTTTTCCGCTGCACTACGAGATTTCGCCGCTCAAAAACGCCTCGGGCGCGGTGGTCGGCGTCATCGGCGTACTCATCGACCTCACCCAGGAAGAACGCGACAAGGACCACATCAAGGCCCAGCGCGAAAAGCTCCTGACCGTAGCCGACGAGGTCACCTCGGTGGCCCGGGAGCTGTCCGACGCCTCGGACGTCTTAAGCGCCCGCATGGAGGAGCTGACCACCGGCGTGGCCAACACCGCCCGGGAAACCGAACGCGTGGCCACGGCCATGGAGGAAATGAACGCCACGGTCATGGAAGTGGCGAAAAACGCTGGCGACACGGCCCGGGCCTCGGACGAGGCCAGCCGCGAGGCCTCGGCCGGCGGGCGCGAGGTGGAGCAGACCGTGGAGGAAACCCGCAAGGTCTCCCGGCGCACCGCCGATCTGGCCGCCTCCCTGGGCCAGCTGGAAACCCGGGCGGAAAACATCGGCCAGGTGCTCTCGGTCATTGGCGACATCGCCGACCAGACCAATCTGCTGGCCTTGAATGCCGCCATCGAGGCGGCCCGGGCCGGCGACGCCGGACGCGGCTTTGCCGTGGTGGCCGACGAGGTCAGAAAGCTCGCCGAAAAGACCATGCACGCCACCACCGAAGTGGCCGCCGCCGTGGGCGAGATCCAGACCAGCACCCGGCAGGCCGTCTCGGGCATGGACGAAACCAAGGCCCGGGTGGAGCGCACCGCCGACATGGCCGAAGGTTCCGGCGCGGTGCTCGGGCGCATTGTGGATCAGGCCGGGCGCATCGCCGACATGGTGCGCAACATCGCCACCGCCTCGGAACAGCAGTCGGCCACCAGCGAGGAAGTCTCGTCCAGCGTGGCCCACATCAACGAACTCTCCCAGGACCTCACCAGCCGCATCGCCGAAGCCGGCGAGCGCATCCGCGAAGTCCGCTCCATGGCCAACCACCTGGCCAAACTCGTGGAACAGTTCCGGGAGGGCTAGGCCGCGCCGCGTCCACCAAGAGGATCGTATTTTCAGGAAACACAGAGCCTTTCATCGGTTGTCCCTCAAACGGCTCCGCGCCTTGCCAGGACGCGGCACAAGGACAGGGGCGGCCACAAAACAAAAACGATGCCGTCAAAAGGCTGTCCTCCGGGCCGGCCGGCCTTGACAATTTGGGGTAAACTAAAGGATAGACTTGTCCGTGCGTGACCGCTATTTTCGGTCACGCGTCCTGTCGGCAAGGCCGATCCGTGACGCGATTCCGTGGCGTTTGGCCCCAAGGCTTCAGTCGCGCCGCCGGAAACATGACCTTGTTGCCGCTCAGGCAAGGGCGCCTTCACGGCGGACCCGGCGCTGAGGGCAAATAAGGATCGCCAAGCCGGCCAACCTCAATGACGGAGAACGAACATCATGGATAAATACGAGTGCAGCATCTGCGGTTACGTGTATGATCCCGCCGCCGGCGACCCCGACAATGGCGTGGCCCCCGGCACCAAGTTCGAAGACGTCTCCGAGGACTGGGTCTGCCCGGTCTGCGGCGCGCCCAAAAGCGAATTCAACAAAGCCTAACGCGCCTGCGCCGCTTTTTTAGTGCGGCGATTCGAGGATGTACATGCGACCTGTCGCCATTTGCGAGGGCGTCTACTGGGTCGGAGCCGTCGATTGGGAATGCCGTGACTTCCACGGCTACATGACGGCCCCCACCGGGACGACCTACAACGCCTTTTTGGTCAAGGACGAGAAAATCGCCCTGTTCGATTCGGTCAAGGCCGGCCACGGCAACGAAATGCTCTGCCGCCTGGCCCATCTGGTCAAACCCGAGGACGTCGATTACCTCATCGTCAACCACGTGGAAATGGACCACTCGGGCGAGCTGCCCGAACTCGTGGCCCGCACCAAGCCGGAAAAGATCTTCACCTCGCCCATGGGCGAACGGGCGCTCAAGGCCCACTTCGACTGCGCCGACTGGCCCATCGAAGTGGTGAAGACCGGCTCCACCATCTCGCTCGGCAAGCGTACCCTGCAGTTCCTGGAAACCCGGATGCTCCACTGGCCCGACAACATGGCCACGTTCATCCCCGAAGACGGCGTGCTCATCTCCTCCGACGCCTTCGGCCAGAACTGGGCCACCTCCGAGCGCTTCGCCGACGAAGTGGACAAGCATCTGCTCCAAAAGCAGCTCGACCGCTACTTCGCCAACATCGTCCTGCCCTTTTGCCCCATCGCCCAGAAGACCATCGAGACCATCGAGTCCATGGGCCTGAAAATCAACGCCGTCTGTCCGGACCATGGACTGATGTTCCGCACCCCGGAAGACGTCGCCTGGGTCATTTCCCGCTACAAGGAACTGGCCGCCCAGAAGCAGAAGAAAAAGGCCGTGCTGGTCTTCGACACCATGTGGCACTCCACCGAGCGCATGGCCCACGCCATCGCCACCGGGCTGGCCGAACACGGCGTGTCGTTCAAGCTCATGAACCTCCACGCCTTTGACCATTCCGACGTCATGGAAGAGGTCTGGGACGCGGCGGCGGTGTTTGTGGGTTCCGCCACCCACAACAACGGCATGTTGCCCAAGGTGGCGGACATGCTGACCTACATGAAGGGCCTCAAGCCCAAGGGCAAGCTCGGCGGAGCGTTTGGCTCCTACGGCTGGAGCGGCGAAGCGGTCAAGGACATCGCCGGCTGGCTTAGCGAGATGGGCATGGAAATGCCCGTCGATCCCGTGCGGCTGCTCTTCGTGCCCACCCACGAGCAGCTCGCCGTCTGCGTGGAGATGGGCCGCACCATCGGCAAGCTGATCAACGAGCGCGTCGGCGAATAACGACCGCGTTTACGTCAAGAGAAATGGCAGGGGCCGTCCTTTTGGGGCGGCCCCTTTTTATTGGTCGCCCCCGCCCTTGCCCGCCGCCGGCCCCGGCGCTACAAAAGCCCGTCGCCACCCCGGCGACCATCCGCATCCGCTAAAGGAGCCGCCATGATCGTTTCCGAAGGCCGCCTCGGCCGC
Source organism: Solidesulfovibrio magneticus RS-1 (assembly GCF_000010665.1). Classification (NCBI taxonomy): domain Bacteria; kingdom Pseudomonadati; phylum Thermodesulfobacteriota; class Desulfovibrionia; order Desulfovibrionales; family Desulfovibrionaceae; genus Solidesulfovibrio; species Solidesulfovibrio magneticus. The sequence goes on from NC_012796.1 coordinate 4,062,242, forward strand.
GTGTTCGTGCTGCGACTGGGCGACGGCGACCGACTGCCCGACGCCATCGAGGATTTCGCCCGCACCCGGGGCGTCGAAGCCGCCCTCGTCGCCGCCCTGGGCGGCCTGGAAAACGGCCGCCTCGTCACCGGCCCCGAAGACGGCCGCACCATGCCGCCAACCGCCATGCTCACCGCCATCGACGCCGTCCACGAAGCCGCCGCCGTCGGCACCCTCTTCCCCGGCCCGGACGGCACCCCGCGTCTGCACATGCACGCCGCCCTGGGCCGCAAGGGCGAAACCAAAACCGGCTGCGTACGCCCCGGCCTCGATGTCTGGAAAATCTTCGAAGTCGTGGTCATCGAAATCACCGGCACCGACCTCGCCCGCGCCAAAGACCCCGAAACCGGCTTCGAACTACTCGGCCGCAAGCACGGTTGAAATAGAAGAGAAGATGCCTTGTATGTTTCCCCATCGAGGTTAGCTTGATGGGGTCAAGGGGACGATAGGTCGAAATTGCCTTGAGTTTTAAGCTCGAGCCGGAGCCATGATCGTCGTCCCCTTCTTCCATGAAGCCCGAACCGTTGCTTGGGCTAAGAGCCCGTATCACAAGGCTGGGTACTGGAGGAATGTACATGGCTGCTGACTGTTTCATCGGAATTGATGTCTCTAAGGAAACTCTTGCTGTCCACACGCTTCCTGACGGAAATGACTTTCAATTTGTTAACGACCCCGATGGTATAAAAGCTATCTGCAGGAAATTTTCAAAATTTCGTCCAAAGCTTATTATCATCGAGGCGACTGGCGGCCTTCAAATTCCTGTTGCCACGGCATTGAGTCTCAAGAAATTCCCCGTTGTAGTCATCAATCCCCGCCAGGCTCGGGATTTTGCGCGAGCTAAAGGACGGCTGGCTAAAACAGACAAGATTGACGCTGAGATTCTTGCTCTTTTTGGCAAGCAGATGGAGCCTGAAGTACGCCCTCTGAAGGACGAGCAAGCGCAAGAAATGAGTTCGCTAATGTCCAGGCGCAACCAACTCATTCGAATGCTTGTCATGGAAAAAAATCGTTTTACTCGTGCTTATGGCTCGGTAAGAGCAGATATAGAGAAGAATATTGACTGGCTTGAGGAACGATTGTCTGAGATCGACACGCATCTTGGCACAGTAGTACGAGCGAGTCCGATTTGGCGTGAGCGAGACAATTTGCTCCGGAGCGTCCCTGGAGTCGGAGATGTCCTATCAAGGTCGCTCCTTTCCAATCTGCCTGAGCTTGGAACGTTGAATCGTCGGGAGATCGCTGCTCTTGTTGGGGTTGCCCCTTTGAATTGTGACAGCGGAAAGCGTCGAGGAAAACGTCGTGTATGGGGAGGTCGAAGTGATGTTCGATCTGTATTATATATGGCTGTCTTGTCAGCTAAAAAATACAATCCCGTCATACGTGATTTTTACAATCGCCTCAAGGAAGCCGGCAAACCACATAAAGTCGCCGCAGTTGCTTCGATGCGAAAGTTGATAACGATTTTGAATGCAATGGTGCGATCCGGGCAACCGTGGGGACAGTACGCACACGCGGCGTAGATCCCTGATTATCGGTTGACTCAGAACACCGTTGCTCCGGCGGCCGGGGGCCTGAGGCCCCCGGACCCCCCGATTGAAGAAAATCGTAAAGGGGATGCGTCTTCGCACACCGTCCCTTCGTATGGAGTACACAATGCGCCTTGCCGCCTGCTGCGCCGCCCTGGCCCTGATGCTCACCGCGTCGCTGTTCGTTCTCTCACGGGCCATGCCCGCCGAAGCCTTCACCGCCTACAGCCAGGAACTCGCCGTCAATCCCCAAAGCTGCATCGGCTGCGGCTGCCCGGCCTGCCCGAGTTGCAGTTGCGTGCGGTGTGGATAATAAGCGAAGATATAAAGAAAAAGATGCCTCCGGCGGCTGGGGGCCTGAGGCCCCCAGGCCCCCCCCAATGGGGAGAGGGAGACTATTCGCCGCCGGGGGAAGTGGCGGCGGCTTCGAAGGCGGGAATATCGGCCGAGGCGGACGCCTCGACGGGACGGTCGGTCAGGATTTCCAGGCTCGGGCCGTTCTCCCGGCCGGGCCGCAACGTGTAAACCCGCCGCGCCTCCAGGGCGAACAGATCGACCGGATGGTGGCTGATGTAGAGCACCTGAATGCCCAGGCGGTCGGCAATGGCCGCCACCAGCCGCACAAAGCCCGGCACAAGGTCCGGCCGCAGCCAGCAATCCTGTTCGTCCAGCACCAGAAACGGCCGATGCTCGTCCGGGTCAAGCTGGGACAACGCAATCAGCCGCAGCCCCACGGACAGGATGTTGCAAACCGACCCGCCCTGCCCGGTCAGGATGTCCTCGGCCTGGCCGTCCTGCTCCATCTCGAACTCAATGGAAAGCTTGCCCTTGTTGAGCGACCGCCGGGCCTTGACCGTGCGGTTCTGGCCGAGAATCTCGCGCACGGCATGGGTGAGTTCGGTTTCGATCTCATCAAGCACCTGACCGAAAAGTTCCTGCGTCAGTTCCTCCAGCCGCGCCGCCGCTTTTGGGGCGAGGTCAAGGAAGGCTTCGACGTCAAGAAGCTCCCGCCGCGCCTGCCCATGGGCCGCGACGATAGCCGCCGCCTGGCCGGACAACCGATCCAGCCGGCGCGTCAGCTCCCAGCGCTCGGCGGCCAGGACGGCCACTTCGGCGGCCGGGCCGGTCTCAGCCATTGCCGCCAAAATCCCGCTCCACGGCCTCAAGCTCGCGCCGCACTCCGGCCACATGCTCGCGGTACTCGGCCACAAGCCGGGCGTTGGCCGCCCGCTTCTCTTCCAGAAGCCGCGTGAGCTCCCCCGGATCGGCCGTGCCGTACTCGGCCACGGCCTTGGCTTCCAGCTCGGCCAACTGGTTTTGCAGGTGACTGAGGTCCTGTTCGGCGCGCACCTTGGCGTCGCGCAGGCGCTCGTATTCGCCCTTGAGCCCGGCCAGTTCGTTTTGCAGCCGGGCGTCGGCGTCATGGGTGGGGGCAGGGGCGCTCCCCCGGCGGTCAAGAGGCGTCGCCATGGTCGGTGACCTCGCGGTACAGATCCCAGACAAGGGCCGTCTCGGGATGCTCGGGGTTGAGGTTGGCGGATAAAAAGTCCTTGAGTCCGGCTCCTTCCCGGGTGCGCTTCCAGGCCAGCCTGGCCAGGCCCTCCAGGAAGTTGGAACGGACCTCGGCCGGGCCGGCCGCCTCCTCGGGCGGCAGCTCCTGGTCCGGGAAGACTTCGGCAAAGGGCCGGTGCGGGATGGGCCATTTTTCCAGGTCGTCGATGCCCGGCCGCCAGATGGCGGCCTCGGGAATGCGCGCCATGGAGCGGCGGGAAAATTTGAGCCGCGTGACGTTGCCGGGATTGGCCCAGCGCGTGCCCCCGGCGGCCACCGTCGGCTGGGGCCGGTGGATGTGGCCGTTAATGAGCCAATCCAGGCCGGGTATCTCCCGAATCTTGATCTGCTTTTCCTCGAAATCCGGGAACCCGACGTTGTGGTGGGTGAGCCACACGCTGGTTTCGTCCGGCTCCTTGGCAACAGACGTCGGCAAGGGCGAGCCGTCGGGCGAGGCCCCGACCACGGCCGTGCCCGTGGGCGTCTCCAGACGCAGGAAAAGCCCGGGTTCGTCCAGCACGTCGCACACGCCGGCCGCCCGCAGCACGGCCAGGGAGGTGTCGGCCGTGAACCGGGCCTGGTATTTGTCGTGGTTGCCGACCAGCACGTAGGGATGGTGGCTGCGAAAGAGGTCAATAAGCGCCACCATGACGACGTTGGGATTCTCGCGCGGCCAGTGGAAGAGGTCGCCAAGAATCACCGGGACAAGCTCGCTGGCGGCGGCCTGCTCCAGGCAAGCGGCGAGCTTGGCCAAAACGTCGTCCATGTAGGAATCCAGCCGCTGCATGGGGGGCGTGGCGGCCACATGGGGATCGGGGATGCAAAAAAGCCCCCGGCAGCGGCGCACGGGCAGGCTCACGACGCGCCTCCGTCGTCCCCGGCCGCGTCATGGACGTGGCCGCCGGCGAAAAAGGCCTCGGCCGTCAGCGACGCCCCGCACAGGGGACAGGCCCCAAGCGCGGCCAGCCGGTCGGCGGCCCGGGCGGAAAAGGTGTCGAGCATCCGCTGCCGGTCGGCCAGCTCGGCCTGTTTGGCGGCCAGGGTTTGGCGTGCGGCCAGCAGGCTATCGGCGGTCCGCCCCAGCCCGGACAGCGCGGCCGCGTCGGCGGTTTCCGGCGGCGGCAGGACGCGGGCCAGAGTCTCGCCCCGGCGGGCCAGGGCGGCGGCCCGGCCGCGCAGCGCGGCCACGGCAGCGGCCAGCCGGGCCAGCTCATCCGTGGCCGCCGGCGACGGCGGTTCGGCCAAGGCACTTAGCGCCCGCCGCCGGCTGATCAACCGGGCCAAAGCCGGCAGGCTGTCGGCCAGACTACCGGCCAACTCGGCCAGGGCGGCCGTGTCGGCCGTCTGGGGCGGCGCGGCCAGCCCGGCCAGGGCGGCGGCCCGGCGGGTCTGCCGGCCAAGGGCCAAACGCCCCTCGGCCACGGCCCGGGCCAGCCCGGCCAGTTCCGCCGTGGGGGCCAGGGGCAGCGGCGCGCCAAGCGGCGAAAGCGCGGCCACCCGGGCGGCGAACCGGGCCACGGCCCGGCCAAGGGTCTGCTGCCGGGCAACCGTCTCGGCCAGAGGAATGGTCGCGGCCAGGGCCGGCGGCGGCGAAAGCCGGGACAGCCGCCGGGCGCGCTGCCCAAGGACGGCCGCCCGCCCGGCCAGACGCTTCCGCTCGGCCAGAAGACCGGCCAGCCGGTCGGCCTCGGCCTGCCCCTGGGCCAGGGCCGCTTCCAGCTCGGCGGCCCGGTCCAGGGCCAGTTCGATGGCCGGCAGAGGGGAAAGTTTGTCGAGAGCCTGAGTGTGGCCACCAAGCGCCTTGTCCAGGCGCTTTTTCTCGGCTTTCTTCTGGGTGGTGCGTTTGGACAGGGCGGCCTGCATGGCGATCAAGTGGGCGGCTTCCGAGGCGGCAGCGAAAAAGGCGGCCAGCTTGGGTCCGGATTTGTCCGAGAGCAGAAACACCGGCTCGCGCTGGTTGCCCAGATGCACGTCCACGGTCTCGCCGCCGTCCACGGCCACCGGCCCCAGGCGAAGGAGCTTGCGCACGTCCTCGGGCACGACGCCACGCCCCATCTTGGCGTAGGTTTCCGGTTCCTCGGCTCCGGGTCGGCGCACTTCGTACAGGGCGTACTTGGGCCGGCGCACCCAGGCGATGACCGTGCCATCGGCAAGTTCCGCCTCGACCCGGGCCTCGGCCGCGCCGTGGCGGATGCAGTGCCTGGGCGGCGGATTCTCGGTCAGGCAGCGCAGGGCCTCCACCACCGCCGACTTGCCGGAGTTGTTGGGGCCGGTGAGCGCCGTCAGCCCAGGCGGCAGGTCGATGACCGTGCGGCCGTGGGCCATGAAATCCACAAGCGTCAGCCGGCGGATCACGCCTCGCCCGTCCCCGGTCCTGGCGTGCCCAGGGAGGCGCCCAGGTCGTCGTTGACGGCCTGGCGCTTGACGTCGATGACCGAATCGAGCTTTCGCAGCCGTTCGATGGTGCGGTAGAGGTGGCTGGCGTCGCGCACCTCGATGCGGAAAACCAGGGCCGTGGTGCCGTCCACATTGGAATGGATGGCCCCGGAGTCGATGTTGACGCCCTCGTCGGCCAGAATGTTGGAGATTTTGCCCAAAACGCCCTTCTGGTTCTTGGCCAGGATGGACAGGCCGGCCGGATAGGGCTGCTCTTTTTCGCCCTCCCAGTTCACCTGCATGAGGCGTTCGGACTCCAGGTTGCGCACGTTGGGGCAATCGTGGGTGTGCACCACCACGCCGCGTCCGCGCGAAATGTAGCCCACGATGGCGTCGCCGGGCACCGGGTTGCAGCACTGGGCCAGACGCACCAGCACGTTGTCCACGCCCTGGATGCGCACGCCCTCGCCGGGCTTGCCCTTGGGGCCGGCCCCGGTTTCCGGCGCGGCGTGGGCCTCGGCCTTGGCCAGGGCGGCTTCGGCCTCCTCGCCTTCGCGCTTGGGCATGAGCCGGCCGATGATCTTTTTGGGTGTGATGCGCGAATAGCCCACGGCCGAAAGAATGTCGTCCACGCCGACCAGGGACATGTCGTGAGCCAGGGCCAGCAACGAGCCGTCTTTTATGGCCTTGTTGATGTTGACGCCATCTTTTCGGCCCTGCTTTTCGAGCATCTCCCGGCCAAGGACGATGGAGCGTTCGCGCTCCTCGGTGCGGATGAAATGCTTGACCCGGGTGCGGGCCTTGGCCGTCTTGACGAACTTGAGCCAGTCACGGTTGGGCCGGCGGTTCTTGTCGGTGATGATCTCGACGGTGTCGCCGTTTTTGAGCGGCGTCTCCAGGGGCACGAGCTTGCCGTTGACCTTGGCCCCGGCGCAGTGTTCGCCCACGGCCGTGTGGATGAGGAAGGCCAGATCCACGGCCGTGGCCCCTTCGGGCAGTTCCTTGACGTCGCCCTTGGGCGTGAAGACGTAGACCTCGTCCTGAAACAGGTCGAAACGCAGGTTGGTGACGAACTCCCGGGAGTCCTTGAGTTCGCGCTGCCAGTCCATGATCTGGCGCAGCCACTGGAAGCGCTCCACGTCCTTGGGGTTGAACTTCCCCCGCTCACGCTCCTTGTACTTCCAGTGGGCGGCCACGCCCTCCTCGGCCAGCCGGTGCATCTCCTCGGTACGGATCTGGATCTCGATGCGCTCGCCCCCAGGCCCCACCACCGTGGTGTGCAGGCTCTGGTACATGTTGGCCTTGGGCATGGAGATGTAGTCCTTGAAGCGCCCCGGCACGGGCTTCCACAAGGAGTGGACCAGCCCCAGCACGTGGTAGCACTCGCGGATGGTCTCCACGATGACCCGGAAAGCGACAAGATCGTGGACCTGGTCGATGGTCAGCCCCTGGACGCGCATCTTGTTGTGCACGCTCCACAGGTGCTTGCGCCGGCCCACGATGCGGGCCTTGATGTTGTTGGGGCCAAGCAGCTCGTTTAAGTGGCCGATGACCCGTTCGATGAAGGTCTCGTCCACGGTGTGGTGGGTGGCCACGCCTTCCACGAGCTGGGCGTAGATGTCGGGCTTGAGGTAGCGAAAACTCCAGTCCTCCAGCTCGGTCTTGATGCGGTGCAACCCCAGGCGGTTGGCCAGGGGCGCGTAGATGTCCATGGTCTCCTGGGCAATAAGCGCCTGCTTGTGGGGCTTTTGGAACTCCAGGGTGCGCATGTTGTGCAGGCGGTCGGCCAGCTTGACCAACACCACCCGGATGTCCTCGGCCATGGCCAGGATCATCTTGCGGATGTTTTCGGCCTGGGCCTCTTCCTTGGTCTCGAAGGGGATGAGGCTGATCTTGGTGACGCCGTCCACGATGTCGGCCACTTCCTCGCCGAAAAGCTCCTCGATCTCGTCCACGGTGGCCTTGGTGTCTTCCACGGTGTCGTGGAGCAGGCCCGAGGCGATGGAGGCGGCGTCCAGGCGCATGTCGGCCAGGATGCCGGCGGCTTCCAGGGGATGGGACAGGTAGGGTTCGCCGGAAAGGCGCACCTGTCCGGCGTGGGCGGCGGCGGAAAAGACGTAGGCCTTGGTGATGATCGCCTGCTCTTGTTCATTGAGGTAGGCGCTGGTCTTGTCGAGTATTTCGTTGATGCGGATCATGGTGCTTATGGCCTCGCGCACAGGCGGCGGTCCAGACGGGTGAGGGAGGGCGCGGCGAAATCGCCGCCGCGCCCGAAAAGGTGACTATTCCAGACGAAAGGTCTGCTTGTCGCGGGGAATCCACCACTTGGTGAAGTTGTAGCTGATGCCGGCCGGGGCCGGAACCACGCCCTGGATGCGGGCGGTGAGGATGGGCAGGCTGTAGGGCGTGTAGAGAAACATGTAGGGCTGGTCTTCGTGGAGGATCTTTTGGAAGGCGTCGTAGGCCTTCTTGCGCTCGGCCTGATCCAGGGTGCGCCGGCCGCGCTCCAGGAGCGCGTCCACCTCGGGATTCTTGTAGCCGATGAAGTTGAGTCCCCCGGGCACGGCGCTGCTGGAATGCCAGACGCTGTAATTGTCCGGGTCCTGGGCGATGGACCAGGCCAGCACGACGGCGTCGAAGTTCCCCTTATCCACGAATTCCTTGAGAAACGAGGCCCACTCCACGGTGCGGATGCCGACCTTTATGCCGATGGCCCCCAGTTCGCTTTGCAGGATGGTGGCGGCCTTGATGCGCTGTTCGTTGCCCTGGTTGGTGAGGATGGTGAAGGAAAAGGGCCGCCCCGAGGCGTCTTCCAGCACGCCGTCACCGTTGCGGTCGGTCCAGCCGGCCTCGGCCAGAAGCGCCTTGGCCTTGGCCGGGTCGTAGGCGTAGTCGGTGATGGTGGTGTCGTAGACCCAGGACCCGGGCTTGTAGGGGCCGATGGTGGGCACGCCAAGGCCCAGCAGCGCGCCCTTGATGATGCTTTCCTTGTTGACGGCCTGGGCCAGGGCACGGCGCACCCGGGCGTCGGTGAAATACGGGCTTTTAAGGTTGTAGGCCAGATAGGTGTAGCCAAAGGACAGGTACTTGTACTTGCGCCAGTCGGCGTCCCAGGCCTGCCCCGTGGTCTGGTAGAGGTACTGCTGGGGGGTCAGGCCCATCATGTCCAGGTTGCCGGCCTTAAGCTCCAGAAACATGGTCGAGGTGTCCGGGATGATGCGGTAGACCACCTGATCAATGTTGGGCCGGCCTTCGAAGTAGTCGGGATTGTAGCGCAGGGTCAGGCTCTTGCCCGGCTCCCATTTGTCCAGGATATAGGGGCCGCAGCCGATGGGCTCCCGGGCGTACTTGGTGGTCATCATGTCCTGGCCGGCCAGCAGATGCTTGGGCAGGATGGAACCGGCCCAGGTGACCAGCGCCCGGGCAAAAGGCTCGGCGTAGCGCACCTCAAAGGAATACTTGCCGGTGACCGTGAAGCTGGAGATGACCTTGTAATCCTCGGCGTAGGCCGTGGGCGTTTTCGGGTCGATCATGAGCTTGTAGGTGAATTCCACATCCTGCGCGGTCAGTTCCACGCCGTCGGTCCAACGGATGCCGGGGCGCAGCCAGAACTTGAGGAGCTTGCCGTCCTCGGCCACTTCGTAGCGCTCGGCGGCGAAGCACTCGAGCTTGATGTCCTTGTCGTAGCGCAAGGGCGACACGTAGAGCAGATCGGCCACCTCGTGGGAGGCCGAATCCGAGGCCAGGTAGGGGATGAGGTTGGACGGCTCGCCGATGGTGGCCATGACGATGCGGCCGCCGGTCTCGGGCTGGCCGGCCGGCGCGGCCGGCGGCTGAGGGGCGGCCGTCTGTGCCGTCGCCGAGGCCGCGGCCGACTTGGCCGCTTTTTCCTCCGGCTTGGACGGGCCGTCGCAGCCGCCAAGCAGAAGCGATCCCAGGACCAGGACGAGAAATGCCGCGTGCGCCGGACGCATAGTTCTCCTTTTTGCTTGCTACGACCGCCCAAAACACCGTATTGGTGCGGATGCGCAAGGCCTCGTGCCCCTACTGCATATACGGAGCCACCCAAAAACAAAAGCGCTTTTTCCCGCGCCCCCACGACCCGGACCGGCCCTTGGGGCGTCGGCAATATTTCCGTTCCAAAACGGTCTGAAATCGGGTAATCGGCCCGAACCCGTCCGCCCCGTGCCGGCCTGCGCAGCAGCCGTCGCGAGATGCGGCGCGGCAAGTCGCACCAAGGAGTCCAAGGCCCATGGCCAACGGAAACGACGAAACCAAAATCAAAGCGTTGCTCGGGGAATTCGTTCGCGAAACCGTCCCCGAGTACATCCTGGACGGCGCCCACGCCATTGTGGCCGGCGGCGGCATCCAGAAGCTCACGGTCAACCGGCACGACAACTTCTGGGATGTGGAAGGTCAGGTCCAGGGTGACGATTTCCAGGTCTACGCCTCGGAACTTTCGGTCAACCTGCGTGAAGGCAACATCAACTTTTTCTGCAACTGTCCGGATTCCTTCTCCGGCGTGTGTCGCCATGTCGGGGCCACGGCGCTCAAATGCCTGCGCACCCTGGACGAGGCCTCCGGCGACGGAGAGACGTCCGACAGCGCAGCCCACGCCGCACGCGGAGAATGGCGGCAGACCTTCCGCACCTATTTTTCCACCGAGCCCGAGCCCGAACCCGGCCGCCACTACCTCATCTTCCGCTTCCACCCCGAGCCCGGCCGGCTCCAGGTGGCCTTTTTCCGGGCCAGGCAGAACAAGTCCGGCATCTCCCAGGTCCACTCCGAGATCACCCTGGAGCAGATCATCAAGAACCCGGACTGGTCCGAGCTGTCCCCCACCCTGCCTGTCGTGGCCGAGATGCTTGAGCACCACCTCGACTACGCCGGCCACCGGGTGGAAATTCCGCCCGGACTGCTGGCCTGGTTTTTCTGGGCCATCGGCAAGGAATACTACCTCTACTGGCGCGACACCGAACAGCCCGTGCGCATCGAGTCCAAGACCATGCGCCTGCAGCTGGCCCCCAGGCTCCAGGAAGACGGCCTGTCCTTTGACATCCTGCTTGGCAGCCCGGGCAAGTCGCCCTTTTCCATCCTCGGCCAGGAGGTCTATTTCTACGGCCAGATGCCCATCTGGGTGTGCTGGAAAAACGCCTTCTATCCGGTCCAGACCGGCCTGCCGCCCCAGCTCGTGTCGGACATGACGCAAAATCCGCCCTTTATCCCCACCGCCGACGTGTCGGAATTCCTCGACCGGGTGTGGACCCATCTGCCCATGACCGACCTGTACGGCCAGGAAGAGTTCCTGGTCAAAATGCAGCCGTTTTTCGTGCCGGCCAACTTCGATCCGAAGATCTTCCTCGACGAGGAAGGAAGCCTCCTTACTCTGCAAATCCAGAACGTCTACCAGACCGAGCACGGCGAGATCACGGTCCCCGGCCCCAACCCCGATCTCATGACCGCCTCGTATCTCCACGACGGCAAATCGTATCTCATCGCCCGGGACTGCGACCAGGAGCAGGCGCTTATTTCCATGCTGGCGGAAATGCGCTTCCAGGCCAGAAACAACGCCAACTGGTTCCTGGAAACCGAGGAAGCCATTGTCTTTTTGCTCGACGCCTACCCCAAACTCATCGAGAAGTATCGGGTCTTTGGCGAAAAGAACCTGACCCGCTACAAGGTACGCCTGTCCACCCCGGTCATCGTGGCCGAAGTGGAGTCCAAGGAAGAGGAAAAGTGGTTCAACCTCGACTTGCAGGTGCAATACGACGACCAGCGTGTGCCCATCGAGAAGATCTGGAAGGCCTGGACCCAAGGCAAGCGGTATGTCCAGCTCAAGGACGGCTCCTACACCAGCCTGCCCGAATCGTGGTTGGAAAAGCTCGCCCACAAGCTGCGGGCCCTGGGCTACGACACGGACAAGCCGCCCCAGACCAAGTTCAAGCAGTTCGAGGCCCCGGTCCTGGACAAGCTCCTGGAGGACATGCCCGAGGCCCGCACCGACTCGTTTTGGAACAACCTGCGCCAGAAGATCCACAGCTTCCGCGAGATCGTCCAGGTGCGGCCACCCAAGGGCTTAAACGCCACCCTGCGGCCCTATCAGGTCCAGGGGCTTTCCTACCTCAATTTCCTGCGCGAATACGGTTTCGGCGGCATCCTGGCCGACGAAATGGGCCTGGGCAAGACCGTCCAGACCCTGTCGTTCATTCAGCACAACGTCGAGCGCGGGGCCATTGGCCCCAACCTCATCGTCGTGCCGACCTCGGTTTTGCCCAACTGGGAGCGCGAGGCCCAGAAATTCGTGCCCGACCTCAAGCAGCTCATCATCTACGGGGCACGGCGCGAAAACATGTTCAGGCGCATCGCCGAATCCGACCTCGTCATCACCACCTACGCGCTCCTGCGCCGGGACCTCGACGAGCTGCTCAAATACGAATTCGCCTCCATCATCCTCGACGAAGCCCAGAACATCAAGAACCCCAATACGATCACCGCCCGGGCCGTGCGGCGTCTGGCCGGCAAGACCCGGCTTTGCCTGTCCGGCACGCCCATCGAGAACAACCTCTTCGAGCTGTGGTCGCTGTTCGAGTTTCTCATGCCGGGCTTCCTCGGCGGCCAGAACGCCTTCCAGCGCGGCATCGTCAAGCCCATCAAGGACGGCGACGCCGAAACCCTTGATTACCTGCGCGGCCGGGTCAAACCCTTCATCCTGCGGCGCACCAAAAACGAGGTGGCCAAGGATCTGCCGCCCAAGGTGGAAAACACCTACTACTGCAATCTTCTTGACGAGCAGTTGGAGCTTTACGCCGCCCTGGCCAAAAAGCTCAAGGAACAGGTGTTGGCCACCGTCGATGAAAAGGGCATGGCCAAGTCGCAGATGTCGATTCTCGACGCGCTGTTAAAGCTGCGCCAGATCTGCTGCCACCCGCGCCTGCTCAAGCTCGACCTGCCCGGCGTCAACACCAACCTGCCCTCGGGCAAGTTCGATGCCTTCAAGGACCTCATCACGGACTGCATCGAGGAAGGCCACAAGGTGCTGGTCTTTTCCCAGTTCGTGCAGATGCTCCATATCATCCGGTCCTGGATGAGCATCAGCCAGATGCCGTTTTGCTACCTCGACGGTTCCAGCAAGGACCGCTTCGATCAGGTGGACAAGTTCAACCAGACCGAGGACATCAAGGTGTTCCTCATCTCCCTCAAGGCCGGCGGCACGGGGCTTAACCTCACCAGCGCCGACTACGTCATCCACTACGACCCGTGGTGGAACCCGGCCGTGGAAAACCAGGCCACGGACCGCACCCACCGCATCGGCCAGTTGCGCCAGGTCTTCTCCTACAAGCTCATCTGCCAGAACACGGTGGAAGAAAAGATCCTCAAGCTCCAGGAACAGAAAAAGGACGTGGCCGAGGCCGTCATCCCCGGCCAGGACGCCTTCAAGTCCCTCACGCGCACCGACCTGGAATCGCTTTTTGACGTCTAGGCCGACGACGTCGGCATCGAAGCAAAGGCAAGGGGGGGGGCTGGAGCCCCCCTTTTTCTTGGCGTTGAGCCAACCTGCAGCGGACGTTGCGTCTGTTTACTTTCCACACTACTGTCCACCGACATTCATTCACCCAGAAAAAACGCATTGAGAGCGAAGCCTTTTTAATGGCCACAGTCAGAAAAAAACTGGTATATTCACTTTCCATTGCCCGCTCAAACGCAGCATATGTTTTCGCTTTTCGTCGGCCAGTATTTGGCTTAACAAAGGTCCAAGAACGTCTTGCGGCAACGGCGCGGATGCGCTCCTTCCCTTCGCCAACAACCGCGAGCCAAGCATAACCTCCGCCCCGCCAGTGAGGATACGTCCATGCCCCCCCTGCGCCGCAACTCCAGGGCCGTTCTGGCCGCCTTCTTCGTCTTTTGGCTGTTTGGCGTCTGCTCCTCGGCTCTGGCCGGCGGCAAGGACCTCTCCTGGAACGCCCTGCCCACTGCGAGCCTGACGGAAAATGGCCAAGCCAGGGTCATCGTCGGCTTCGCCGTGACCGATTATGACGAACTGGCCACCGCCTCCCGCAGCCACAAGGTGGTGACGCCCGAAGAAGCCGGCCTGTCCCGCAACGCCGCCCTGGCTGCCGACGCCGCCCTGGCCAGGGCCGTGCGGCGCGGGGCCGACGCCGTCATAGCCGACCTGCCGGCCAAGGCCTATACCGTCCATCGGACCTATTCCGCCCTGCCCTACGCCGCCCTGTCCGTGACCCCCGAGGGTCTGGCCGCCTTGCGGGATAATCCCAAGGTCACTTCCATCGAGGTGGACGCGCCCGTGCCCCTGCCGCTGCCCGTGCCGGAAAGCCAGGCCAAGGGCGACGACGCGGCAAGCGACTCCGTGGATCTGCCGAGCGCCAACCTCAACTGGGGGCCGCCCAAGATCGGGGCCGATACGGCCTGGGCCCGGGGCTACACCGGCCAGGGCTGGCATGTGGCCATCCTCGACACCGGCATTCGCCGCACCCATGAATTTTTTGCCGGCAAGACCATTGTCGAGGCCTGCTTCAGTGCCGCCGCCAACTGTCCCGGCGGCACGACCTCGGCCTACGGGACCGGCAGCGCCGCCCATTATTCCAGCAGCCTCCAGGGTTGGGACCACGGCACCCACTGCGCCGGCATCGCCGCCGGCAAGAAAGCCGACGGCTCCGTGGCCGGCGTGGCCAAGGACGCCAACCTCATAGCCGTGCAGGTCTTTTCGATCATCGATCCATCAACCTCGCCCTGGGTCGGCTCCTATCCCAGCGACCAGCTTGACGGCCTCAACTACGTCTATTCCTTGCGCAACACCTACAGCATCGCCGCCGCCAGCATGAGCCTCGGCGGCGGCTCCTATTCCAGCGCCTGCGACACGGGCGAATCACGCAAGACCGCCATCGACCAATTGCGGGCCGTCAACATCCCCACCACCATCGCCACAGGCAACGACTATTATTGTAGCTCCATCGGCGCGCCGGCTTGCATCTCCTCGGCCATCGCCGTGGGCGCTTCCACCTCGACCGATGCTCGCAGCGCTTTCAGCAACTGGCATCCCACGCTCCAGACCATCTTCGCCCCCGGCTCAAGCATTTATTCCTCCACAGGCGATTCGGACACGAGCTACGAGTCCTGGAACGGCACGTCCATGGCCACGCCCCACGTGGCCGGAGCCTGGGCGCTGCTGCGCCAGAACCGGCCAAACGACTCCGTCAACGCCATCTTGACGCGCCTTCTGGCCGGCAGTCCGTCCATTACCACCACCTGTCCGTCCGACGGCAGCCTCCCCAGAATCTTCATTCCGGCGGCCCTACAAGCCGCATCCATCGCGCCCATCTTGCCGATTTTGCTCGAATAGACGACCGTAGGCGGCGGGTTTACCGGACGCCGCGTCCCCGTATCGGAACCCTCGATCAGCCGCGGAAGGATAAAGAGACAAAGATGATGCCGTCCCTTTGCCCCGACGTCTCGCCCGAGGATCGCGTCCGCATCCGACAGGCCGTCCTCGTCAAATACGAGCAGGTGGCCCGCTCGCCCCAGGGCCAGTTCCGCTACCCCGTGGGCCGCCAAGGTCTGGCCGGCCTGGGCTACGATCTGGCCTTGACGGACCGGCTGCCGGCCGATGTCCTGGACGGCTTCGTCGGTGTGGGCAATCCCCTCGCCCCGGGCGCGCCCAGCCCCGGGGAACATGTCCTCGAACTCGGCTGCGGCACGGGAGTCGATGCCCTGCTGGCCGCCCTGCTCGTCGGATCAGCCGGTTTCGTCGCCGGCTTGGAATATTCCCCGGCCCTGGCCCGACGGGCCGAGGCCAACCGATCCCGCGCCGGCCTGGGCAACGTCGCCTTTTGCCTGGGATCGGCCGAAGCCCTCCCCTACGGCGACGCCGCTTTCGATCTGGCCCTCTCCAATGGCGTGTTCAATCTGGTGGTGGACAAGGCAGCGGCCCTGGCTGAAGCTTTCCGGGTCTTGCGCCCGGGCGGGCGGCTGGCCGTGTCCGACCAGATCCGCCTGGGGCCGCCGCCCCAAGACCATGCGGCCATGGTCGCCTCCTGGTTCACCTGAAAGGGAGGGGCTGTGTCGCAAACGGCGTTTGCGCTTCTTCTTCGGCAAAGCGGCTTTACCGACGTGGTCTGCCTCGGCCCCTCGGGCTACGCCAGTTCGCCGGCCACCATGGGCATGACGTTTCTGGCGCGAAAACCCGCTCCCTCCCGTTGCATTCCGGCTCCGCTTGGGTAGTATGGTTCCGTGGCCCCTGGCCGCGCCCACTCCACCAACCCCAAAGGAGTCCGCCATGCGTATGCGCCGCGCCTTGCTCGTCCTTTTTGCCTTGCTGCTGGCCGCCCCGGCCGTTTCCGCCCAGGCCCAGAGCCAGGGCATCCCGCAACTCGTCGGGACCTGGGAAACCGCCGGCTTCGCCATGCACGACACGAAAAACGGCTTCGTCACCGGCGACAAACAGTCCGCCACCCTGGTCATCAAGGAACAACACGGCCGGGTGTTTTCCGGCGAGGTCAGCTGGACCGGCAAGGTCACGGGCAAGGACACCATCTCCGGCGTCATCGACAAGAACGGTGAGGAATTCTACTTCGTCGGCCACAAGGACGCCCTGCGCCTGGGCAAGCTCGAAGGCCCCGACGCCATGGTCTTTTACTACCTCTCCTCCGGCGGCGACAACCCCCGGGCCGGCTACGTGGAATATAAGCGCAAGCAGAAGTAGAAAGAGGAGAAGGAGAGGCCTCCGGCGGCTGGGGGCCTGAGGCCCCCAGACCCCCCATCTGAAGAAGGGGGGCAAGGAGGCCAGCGGGCCTAGAGCCGCTGCAGTTCGGCGATGGCGTCGCGGGCGGCCCAGGCGGCCTGCGAACGTTCTTCCAGAAGTCTCGCCGCCGTCACAAGCGCCGCCCGGCGCAAGGCTTCGTCGCGCTTGCCGATCTGGCGCAACGCCCAACTCGCCGCCTTCCGGACCGGCTGACCGGACTGCCAAGGCCCGGAAGACGTTCAAGCAACCCGGCGGCGCGAACGGCGGCAGCGTCGGACATGTCGGACATGGCAGGACCTAGCCCAGGGCGGCGTAGCCGATGAGCACGGCCACGAGGCTTGCCGCCCGCAGGGCCTGGTTGTGGACGATGAGCCGGGCCGCGACCTTGGGTTTGAAGATGCCGGCATAGTAGGGAAACTGGTGGCGAAAGGCCCGCATGGGCGTGGACAGGATATTGCCGACCAAAAGGGCCAGCACCACTTGCCGGTGGTCGAGGTCGCCGGCCCCGAGCATGGCCCCGGCGGCGGCCAGTCCGGCCGAGGTCTCGGCCGCGATCTGAAACACCACGATACTGACCGCTTGGGGCGTCATCCAGGACAAAAAGCCCAGATGGGCGGCCAGGAAACGCTCCATGGCCGTAAAAGCCCCCCACACGGCCAGATAGTGAAACAGCACGTAAACCGGCACGGTAAAAAGCACCATGGAGCGCAGCCGGCGCTTGAAGCGTTTCCAGGCCTTGGACAGGGCTTTTTTCCAAGAAAAGGCGTCGTCGGTCAGATGGCAGACCACGCAGCCGTCGGGCAGCGGCGGCAGGACGAGCCGGCCGTAGACAAGAATGGCGGCCGAACGGGCCACGGCGGCGGCCAAGGTCAGGCCGACGTAGGTCGCGGCGGCGCGCGGGCCGATAAAGGGCACGGTAATAAAAAACATTTGCGGCAAATGCAGGAAATAGGTGGGCAGGCTGTTGAAGAGGTTGGCCAGGACCAGTTCGCGGTCGGTGAGCTTGCCCTGGCCATACGCTTCGGCCAGAAGCGAGTTGGCGGCCACGCCAGAGAAAAAAGCCATGGAGAAGCTTGCGCCGATGACGTCCTTGAGATGGCCGACGCGAATGATGGGCGCGGCCAGCCGTGCCAGGAACCGGGTCCAGTTGAGGGCCTCGATGAGGTTGGCGACAAAAAGCCCCAGGGCCAGGGAACCGAGCAAACGCAGGAGCGGCCAGCCAAGGGCCTGCCAGATGTGGGCGATATCCATGGGACGTGAGGTATAGTCCGGCCGGGGCGGTTTGGGAAGCGGGCTGACGCAACATGGCTTTTTTGTCGGCAAGGCGAATTTTTCCCAAATCGGAAAGATGTCGCTTGACAGAACCGGCCCTTGGGCATAGAGACATTCTTCCCGTGTGGGCCGTTAACTCAGTCGGTAGAGTATCTGCCTTTTAAGCAGAGAGTCGCTGGTTCGAGCCCAGCACGGCCCACCAGCCTCGTATTAGGTCCCCATCGTCTAGTGGCCTAGGACGGCGGCCTCTCACGCCGCTAACAGGGGTTCAAATCCCCTTGGGGACGCCAAAGAATTCAAAGGGTTACGACTGCTGTAGCCTTCTTGGAGAGTAGGTAAGTAGGTTCCAGAGTAGGTAGCTGCTTACCCGTTCTGTACAAGCCTTACGGATGGCCGACCAGAGATTCCAGCTCTGGTCGGCTTTTCCTTTTTCGAGAAGACGTCATTGAGGACGATCCGAACCCCACGAAGCTGGTGCAGGTAGCGGGCGGTGGTCGTCGCGGACTTGTGCCGCAGGATGGCCTGGATGAGGGTCAACTCCACCCCTGCCGCGTCCAAAATGGATGCAGACAAATGGCGGATGGAATGCCGGTCAAACTTCTTGACCCCAGCCAGGCCGCACAGTTCTTTCATCCAGTGCTGCCGGGAAACGAAAGGCACGCCCGTCACGGGATTCGGAAAAACCCACTCTCCCGCCACCTCCTGGCGGTGCTTGAAGAGGGTTTCAAACAGCTCGTCCGTCATAGGAAGCCAATCGTATTCCTTGTCGCCCCCGGCTCGCTTGGAAGTCCACAGGCAGACACGGCGGTTCCTGAAGTCCACGTCGGTCCACCGCAGCCGCAGGATTTCGTTCTTGCGCCCCGCCAAGTGTAAAAAGGCGAGGAGCATAACCTTGTCCTGCCCTTCCGCAACCGCATACACCTTCCAGAAGTCCTCCTCGGAAGGGATGTAGCGCGGTTTTTTCTGCGCCGGGAGCCTGTCGACGCGGCAAGGATTCTTCTCGAGGAAATCAAGGTACTTGATGCCCCAGTTCCACGCCGCGACGAGATTTTTACGCTCCTTGTTGGCAGCGTTTCCAGTCCGTTGAGTCCCCTGGATGCGCAAGTAGTCGAGCACCATTTTGGGCTTCAGTTCGACCACAGGCATCGTGGGGTCAACGTACTGGAAAAACCGGCGGAAGACGGCAATCTTTTCTTCAACAACCTTCGAGCTGAACTTCTGGCAGAAATCCAGGTATTCTTCAGCCCACGTCACCAAGGTTGGCAAAGAGTCCGTACCGGTCTCGTGCGATTGCTTCTTGGGCGGAAGTCCGTTCCCGCTGCGCATCTTCACTTCCCAGGCGATGGCTTCCGCCTTGTTCGTGAAGATCGAGCACTTCCGCTCGCCGTTGACTTGCACCTGCGCGACCCACTTCGTCAGTCCTTTCTGTGTTCTTTTGTACGGCATCAGCTTTCCTCCGGATGCTCTCTGTAACTATATTTTCAAAGAACAGCAGGCGTTTACCGATGCGTACTCCACCCAGTTCATGAGCATGCTCCAAAACCCACTTTCGATCAACGCCTAAAAATGTTGCCAACTCCACGTAGCTTATTTTCCGACCAAGTTTCTCCTCGAGACCATCCATAACTCCTCCATTTGCCGGGAGATGTTCCCCCAATAGAGGACATCCTAGTCGAAAAATCCGGCCCAAGGCGGCCCCGTTCAGCGCGTGAAATGGGTCCGCAGTTGTGGGCTACCCCGTCGCCGGACAAGATGGGACCCCGAGGTGACCATTTGCCCGCTTTCTCGAAAGGGGGTGCCCCACCCCGCCACGGTCGGGGGCAACAAGGGAAAGGCGAACAGCACTATTCGGGTAAGGCGGCACGATTTGGCCAGCCGCGCCCCAGCTCCGAGATGGCCCATATTCGGCCTAGGGAGGCTCTCAGGGAGTTTTTATTCGCAAAGCGTGCCAATGCCCCCAGCCATGGGAACGCCGCTGAGCGTGGCGTACACGCAGAAAATGGCCCGGGTGGCGGGACATCGCACGTAGCCCCAATGATCAGGAGGAGCCTGAAAACAAAACAGCCCCTGGACCGCCATGAGCGGCCAGAGGCTGTCGTTGTTGGGAGGATCTGAAACTAAAGGTCGGCGTAAAGATCGTCCGTCCCGGTCGCGCCAATAGAAGGACAAACGCTGTTCCCGTGTTCCTGGCCCGCCCGTTCCGGATTTCCAGGGTTGCCCACCCTATTGTCGTCGCCCTCGCCACGGCGGCGGAAGGTGTCCTTGAAACACTCGGCGAAATCCAGATGGACAACCCGGTGGTGGACCCCATTGACGTACTTGCGGGTGCCAATGCGGTCGGGGTCACTGCTCAGAATGAGGCCCTGCTCATGAAGACGCTTCCAAAGGCGACCCCGGGTTTCAAGGGTAAAGCCCTTGGATTTGGTCTGCTTGTGGGCAGCGTCGTAGCTGATAGCCGGGAGCAGATACAAGTTTTCGCCGGCAACCCAGCCGAAGCGAAGCCCATTCTTATGCCACTCTCCGTTGATATTGGTCCACCCGATAGAATCCTTCGATTCAAAAGAATGGAATTCATTAGGGTTGATGAAGTCAAAATAGCCATCACCCTGAGTCATGGCGTCAGCCAGTTGATCGAAGAAGAGATCCGCAGTGTCGTCATAGAAGAAAACCTTGTTTTGGTTGCGGCCAACTTCAAGAAAGACATCCTTAGCATGAGACAGCATGGCGGCAGCCTCAGATTCAGAAATAATATTCTGAGCTTTAATATAATCAGCAAACATTCCGAAACCGAGGAAGAGCTTGGCGGTATTCTCAGGCGTACGACAATGCACGGAACGAAGATCAGAAAAATGGTCACGAAGCCGCTCAAGCTCAGCAGGGATATGATCTTTTAGCCGGTCGTAATTGACAGAAATCCATTTAATATAACCAGCCATGGCATTTTCAAAGAGACCAGCCGCCGCGTACTGCTGCATCTGGGAAAGCTCGCTGGAATCAATGTCCCCCTTGCTGAGTTGGACGACAAAAAGGCGAGCGAGAAGGCTGTCCCCCCTCGGCAGCGTTTCGCCGCTGGTCATGATCATGGCGCGGGAATGGTAGCTGCGGGCCAAATCATTGCGTCCCATCCGCTGCCGCCCGGTGGAGTTCCCCTGCCCACGGAAAATTCGCTCCGCCTTTTTTTCGAGTTCCTTGTACCCCAAGGAAGACCGCTCGTTGCGCAGGTAGGTGAAATCGTCGATGACAAAAACCGCGTCCTTCGCAAGAAACGTCATAATTTCCAGGGCGTTTTCGGTAGAGGCCCAGTTGCCGGGCAAGCTGTTGTGAAATTGCCGGCCATAGTGGCTCTGGCAGAGCATGGTCAGCTGGGATTTGAAGGAACCGGTCACGCCGTGGAGGAAGACGGAAAAGTCCAGGGGAATGAAGCACTGGAGGGGAGCCAGGAAAGTCGCCCCAATAAGGGGAAGGATCGCTTGGCTCGGGTTCATCTGCGCAAGCGCCAGGCAGGCCCGGAGCGACTGTTCAAGCTCGTGGTCTTCCTCGCCGGGATTAATGGAAAATTTACGCAGATGGGGATCCTCGATGGCAACTTCGAAATGAGCTTCGTCCCCGTCGGTGCCAATCACCGAACCATTGGTCATGTAAACGTGCCCATGGGGGGACTCAACCCAGCCGGTATGGCTCACGACCGTTTTCTTCGGCACGACCCCGCTAATCATCCGAATCGCCATGGGCAGGAGGTCCTTAACCTGCTTGACGGGATAGATAATGGCGCGGGAACCGTACTGACTCACCCACCCGAGCGAATTGAACTTTTCGGCAGGAACGGAGACAGTGGGGAGAAGCGTGCCGTCGCTAAAGTACCCTTCGATAAGGAATTCAATCTTAGAGATGATGCCATTGGAGACGGTACGCTCTTCGATTATTTTACACGCAAAGTTACAAAGATTGATACTGTTGTCGCTATCACCGTGAACATGGGAGATACAGCCATCAACAATATCGAAAGTATAATCGCTATGCGCGCCATTCATGTCGCTCTCCTTGTTTTTGTAGTGGGATCACTGTTGTCAATGACCCCACTTTAGACCAGGAGACGACGGCCCGTTGGCCCCGATTGCAAGCTTCAGCGGGTCCCTTTCGTGGGCCAGGAGCGCCTTCGAAAATGGTTAATTGGCGGCCCGCTTTTTCTTCTTGTAAGTAGCAATCCATCGCCCAATGGTTTTCTTGGAGATCCGACTATACCCATATTCGTTTGCCACTTGAGACAAGAGATCTTTATACAACTCCCTGTCAAGCTTAAGGTATTCCAGCGTAAGTCTTTCGATGTGCTGGAGGGATATCTTTACAAAATGCTCGGAGTTGGCATGATAAAAATCACGCATCCTCTTTCTTCTGTCTTTGCTGCATGATGATAACTTCTTAGCCGAATAACGCCTAGAGTCGTATTCAGGACGAATTTTTCCAATCATAGCGTTATAAAGCAACGCGGCCTCTTCCTCGGCTTTTGGAAGAACTGTGCTATCCATTCGGGAAGGCAGTTTCCCTTCAATAATGGAATTATATTCTTTATAAATATCAATGGTTTCCTGGCCAAGCTCCTGAAATCTATCCGAATGCGTTTCTATACCGATTACGCTTAGCCGCCCTACAAGTGCGTTAAATTTGCAAAGTTGCTCGGAAAAAATAGTGTCTGACAAAATGGATTCCCACCACGCAGTGAGGCGCAAGACGCCTGTTGGCTGAAGTTCTCGTGGCTCAATAATGAACCTGTGCCAGTAATATAATATCCTCGCGCACTTTGCCTTTATTTTTTCCTCAAGGCTTATAAGTGACTGGACAATTGTATGTTTTATAGCCTCCTGAGATTTGCAAGAGAACTTCGCCAAAATATTGATTGATCCAGTATTGTTAAAATTTATCATGGTTGTATAGGGCGCATCTGGATTACTCACGGGCACAATATTGTATGAATTTTTATCCTTGCCAATAAAAATATGACCGAGAAAATCAGCTAACACATCTTTATCTTTGGCCTTTGAAGTATTCGCACCATCAACATCGCCTTCTTCGATTCCAATAAATATTGAATAATAGAAACAGACAAATCGCATAAATTCGTATGAGAAAACCATGTCAAATGATGGCGTTTTAATATGTTTAATTTCTTCGATAATTGTTTCTTGCGATGGGATTTCAAAGTAACCATCAGTGTTTACCTCGAAAGTGGCTGCGAGATGGTTTAGTAATATTATGTACTCACTTAATAGCAAAAGAAGTTCAGCGGGATCGGCACTTCTTACGGGAAATGCAGATGGATTGAGCAAAAACAAAACTTTCTGAAGTTGAAGAGTACAATACTCATAAAATCCATCAATATCGTTATCTTTGCCATTTAAAATTGCCTCTGCTTCAATATCCTTTCCCATTATGGTGACGAGCTTGGAGCAAATTTCAAATGGAAATTTTGCCAGTAATTCCATTGTCGAGGCGTGGGAAATTCCCTCTACCTCAGCTTCGGTCACGTCGTGTGCGGGGACCCTGTCCGGGCCAAAGAGGATGGCGGACGTCATCGACCGGTCTTTGGCAAACGAAAAGCGCGCGAAACCCAGGTTCATTTCCGATGAGGGCTGTGCATTTGCAGGCATAAGCGCATTCCTCCAGGCGACGGGTGTAATCATGTGGGGATATCACGGGCCGGGTGGGTTGAAAATGGAGAATGGTTTGACGGAGGTCACCGCAGAGGCCCTATCAACCTGATTTTACGTGGACTTTGAGAAAGGGATCCGCCGCCATTCCTTCGTTGATCCCCCTCGGGTGTTCGATCCCGCCTAGCATTGGCTCCAGCTTGAACGCAAAAGCAAAGGAGCCACGACATGAACACCATCACTTTCATTGCTATGGCGAACATCGTTCCTAATTCTGGTTACTCTCGTGCTGTCATGGACCAGGACTTGATTGAATTTATCCGCAATAGCATTCGGCAAAACAACGGCCTTAAACCCGAAAATGCCCTCAAGGTTCGCCAGATTCCCAATGACATCTTTGAAATTATCGATGGTCACATTCGTTTTGAAGCTGCTAGGCAGGAGAATCTCGAAGAACTTCCTTGTATTGTGGTGGAAATGGATGACGATGAAGCTTATATGGCCCTGATCAACGAGAACAAGTGCCAGGAGATGACCGCCCTGGATATCGGTCTCCATGCCCTTGGGTTTGAGTCCCGTGTCGGTGGCCGGGGCAACAAGAGCGACCTCACCCTGTATGCCGAAAAGATCCGTAAGCACCCCCAGAATGTCCGGCTGTACCGGGATGGGGCCAAAGTCTACAAGCACATCGAGCCTGAACTTGTCTACGATGAAAAGATGAAACTTCGCAGCAAGGCTACTGTTTTGTGCGATTTCAAGAATCTCAATGATCGGTCTTGGTTGGGTTTGTCCAAGATCGTTGTCAACCGCAAGTATGGTACCCCCGATCTCAAGAAAGGTATTCGTCTCGTGAAGAAGGTTATGGAAATGGAAAATAGCGAAGAGTGGATCGACGCCTTCTTGCCTTATGAGAAGATTATTGCGTTGTCTATGGCGAAGGCTACGAGTTTCCATCTCATTGACCCTGTTTTTAAGGAGCTGAATCGTCTAAAGCAGTTCTATGAAAACAATCCTGAAGCTGGCAATATAAATGAACTTCATAGTTGGCTTTCTGAGCATGGCGTTGAAACTGACCAGTTCGGCCGTGAACGCCTTGATTTCCGTAATATTGTCAAACACTGCAAATCCGTTATGAATGGCAACAACAAGGAAATGGCCTCTTGGATTGAGGGTGATTGCCTTGAGCATATCCATGAAATTCCTGATGGTTCTGTTGCCCTCCTGCTGACTGATCCTCCCTATGGTTGTACGTTTCGTTCCATTTCTGACAGGACTAATCGGACCATTGCCAACGACAATCCTGAGGATGCCACGCGTATCCTTAAAGAAAGCCTTGAGCAGCTTTATCCCAAGATGAAGGATGATTCGTATATCGTTGTGTTCAGTGGCGACAAGATGCTGGCGGACTTCATTAACATTATCAAGAGTGCTGGTTATTGCTACCAGGGGGTCGCTGTGTGGAAGAAGTCTCACCACACGCAGGGGTCTCTTATCAGTGGTCTTCGCCCCATTACTGAAAAAATTATTTATGCCACCAAGGGTAAACCTGTGCTGTACGATGCCATTTGCGACCACTTCGAGTACCCCAACACTAAGAATGAATTCCATCAGACCGAGAAGCCGGCGGGTCTCCTTCGTGAGTTGATTGGGGCCATGACTGTTCCCGGGGATTGCGTCGTCGACTGTTTCGCCGGATCCGGCTCCTCTGTGGTCCAGGCCAAGGCGATGGGGCGCAATTGGTGGGGCTGTGTCCTTGACCCCGATGACTACCAGAACGGGTACATGCGCCTGAATGAGAGCATGGCCGAAGCTGCTTAACAGACAAACTAAGTCTAGAATTACCTGAATTGACGTGTAAAATTAAGTGAAGTGGCTCCCCTCTCTTGCCCGGGGAAAGGTTTCCGCGTAAATTTCAAAAATGGAATCAAAACGTAGGCCGCTGGTCCGGTTAAACACTGGATGACGCGGACACCCAAGTGTCGGCCATGCTCACTAATAGCATGACCGACACTTGGCGTTACATATAGTAACAAATGAAGGCTACCCCTGTGTATGAATGGGAGAGGAAAGACTATGTCTGCCGCTTGGGACTGGGTCAGCGCGAAATGGTGGAAATTCGACTTTCACAATCACACTCCTGCTTCAAACGACTATGGGAAAGGCCCTAACCAAGCTGAATATAGGTTAATTTCACAGAAAGATTGGCTGCTCAACTACATGCGGCGTGGCATCGATTGCGTTGCGGTGACGGATCACAATTCCGGAGCCTGGATTGATCCACTCAAACGTGCTCTTGACGAGTTGGCATCTGAGCACCATCCAGATTATCGGCCTCTCTACATTTTTCCTGGTGTTGAAATTAGCGTTCATGGCAACATCCACGTTTTGGCAATTTTTTTTAATGGCACAACAACATCAGACATAGATTCTTTGCTTGGTGCTGTTAAATATCGCTCCACCAAAGGAAGAAGTGATAGCTGCTCAGAATGCTCTATCGTCGAAGTTGTCGATGAAATAGCAAAGTCTGGTGGCCTAGCGATACCTGCGCATGTTGATCAATCAAATGGCTTGTTTACGTCATGCCCTGGCAACACTTTAGGGCAGATTCTTGAAAATAAGAATGTATTTGCTATGGAAGTTACAGATTGTACGATTGAGAAACCCCAGCTCTACATCGACAAAAAACTAAATTGGGCTGAGCTTCTTGGAACTGACTCCCATCACTATTCAGGCTTCACAGGTCAACGTTACCCGGGAAGTCATTTTACTTGGGTAAAGATGTCAAAGCCATCCTACGATGGATTGCGGTTGGCACTTATTGACGGTCCTCTTTCATTGAAGCGTTCAGATCAATTCGATGGAGATCCCAATACCCATGGGCAGCTCGCTATCGAAAGTATTGTTGTTGACAACGCAAAGTATGTAGGTAGGGGCCGATCCTATTCGTGTAAATTTAATCCATGGCTAAATACGATTATCGGTGGACGCGGCACAGGAAAATCGACCTCTTTGGAATTCCTGCGGATAGCTCTGAAGCGGAAGGGAGAGATTCCCAAAACCCTTGAAAATGAATTTTCCAAATACAACCAGACATCGAAAAATCGCCAAGACGAAGGCCTCTTGACAGATTCTACTGTCATTACAGTTAGTTTTTGGAAAGATGGAGGTCGCTTTCGAATCGTATGGTCGAACGACACAGGAAAGTATGAAATAGAGAAAGAGGATCTTTCTGGCAGATGGAATGCTTCAGAGGGAGACATTGCACAGCGTTTTCCTGTCAGAATTTATAGCCAAAAACAGATTTTTGAATTGGCTAAGCATCCCCAAGCGTTATTGCAAGTAGTTGATGACGCTCCGGAGGTTAATTATCGCGACTGGAAGCTTGAGTGGGATGAGCTAGTTTCCAAATATCTTTCAATTCGTGCCCAGGCACGAGAAGTCCAAGCAGGACTTCAGGAAGAATCTGTCGTTAAGGGCCAACTGGAAGACGTTAAACGCAAACTTGATGTTTTTGAAAAGGCTGGCCATGCAAGTGTTCTAAGGACTTACCAGCTCAGGCTGAACCAAAATAAGGCGATCGATTCTTGGCAAAATTCGTGGGAAGACTTTGGCGATCAAATGAAGAATATTTCCAAAGGCCTGTCGCCATCTGAACTTGATTCACAGTACTTTGATTTAGAAAATGCAGACGATAAAGAATTGCTCTCCATCGTTGCCAATGTCCGTGCCAAGTTTGATAAATTTCAGAATGATATAAACGAAATCGCACAGCAAATTGATACTGCAAAAGACTCATGGGTGTTGACACGACCCGGTTTGGCAATATCGAAAAAAATTATTTCGGCCAAGCAGGAGTATACCAATCTACTCAGCCAGCTTACAGCCGTCGGTGCGGGCGATCCCTCAGCTTATGGAATTTTGGTTAAACAACGCCAAGATATCGAAGAAAAGTTGAAAGGATTCAATAAAAAGCGAGATATTATTACTCAACACCAGAAAAGTGCAGATGCGTGCTTTGTCAAAATTCAGGAGCATCGTGAAAAAATAACCAAACTACGCGACAAGTTTCTTAAGGTCACGCTAGCTGGAAATCCATATGTGCAGATCAATGTTATTCCTTTTGGAGGTAAGTTCACAATCGAAGAGGAATTTCGGAAGTTAATTGACAGAAGCAATGGAGGCTTTGATCGCGATATTGGGATAGTAGATGGTGATGAGGGACTACTGGCTACTCTTACTCAGAACCCTGACAAATCCATGGAAGAAAAGATTACGGCGCTGAAATCTTCATTGTTTGCATACCATGAGAACGATTCAACAATAGTGCCGACAGCCAAAGATCGACGTTTTGTCGCACATATCCAAGGATTGTCCCCAGAGCAGATGGACCGAATCCAATGCTGGTTTCCCGAAGACTCACTGGACGTTAGGTACAGCCTTAAGGACGGTGGGGATTTCAAACCGGTAGAACAAGGTTCTCCTGGGCAAAAGACTGCTGCCCTACTGGCTTTTATCCTTTCATATGGCAGTGAGCCACTTGTACTTGATCAGCCGGAAGACGATCTTGACAATCATTTGATCTATGACCTTATCGTAACGCAACTACGAGAGATAAAGCAAGGACGGCAAGTTTTAGTCGCTACTCACAACGCTAATATTGTTGTAAATGGTGATGCAGAAAATGTTATTGCTCTTGATGTGAAGTCTGGGCAAACTCAAATCGTGGCACAGGGTGGACTTCAAGAACCTTCCATACGGGAAGAGATATGCCGAGTAATGGAAGGGGGGAGGGAAGCATTTGATCAAAGATATAAGCGAATTAGCGCAGGAAGGTATTGAAAATTTTTCGGAATTATAGTTGGTTTTGCGACAATACATGGATAATACAGTACCACTTTCAATTCTACAAGGCTCGAAGTAGTTTCGAAAGTCATGTAGATACCATGATGGCTATCATCTAACTCTCATCTCGTCGCGTAGCATAAAACAAAGTCAAGACAAAAAATCTTAGCATTTTCTTTCTGTTATGTTTACCTACAAACTGCTATCAGTTGGGCATTGGTCTCATTCCACCCCAAGGGCTTTAAAGACTGCATCAACAGGATCTGAATAAAAGCTTGTCTGGAACTTGGCAAAAAGTTCGCCCGGAACGGTTTGGATGTCGCCCACGCTGCTCATGGGTATTAAGATTCGCTTTGCTCCAGCATCGAACGCGACCTGGAGACTTGCGGCCAAGTCGCCGGCCCGGATGATGCTGCCGCCAAGGCTCATGTCACCAAGCACCACCAAGCTTCCTTGCACCGGCTTGCCCAATAACCCTGAGCACAGGGCGATGAAACTGGGCAGGGTCATGGCGTCGTTAGGGCCTGTGTTGTGCAGCTCAACAATGTGCAGGTGGTAATCGCGATCCCCCGGCTTTGAAGACCCACTGACCCGGCTGGCGTTCGCCTTGAAGTAGTCAAAGGCGACCTTTATTGGTTCCTTGGCTTGGTTGCTCGATCCAACCCCAGAGATGGACAGCTTGCCATTGCCGGCAGTCACCTGAAGCTCAATTCGGTACAGTCCAAGATGTCCCGACCCGCAGCCAACCGTATGCAAGGTCCCTGGATTTGGCGGCCCTTCTGGGATCAGCGAACTTCCACCCTGTTCAGGGATGCCGACAAATTTTTCATCCCGAGTTTCATTGTCGATATAGCTAAAATGGACATCGTAAAATTCCATGCCGCCAAGTTTTTTCAATTGTTCCTTGACACGGCGGCGACATTCCAATGCATACCGAAGGCATTTTTCAACGGCTTCTTTGGTATAATCACCGTGCGGATAAAGAAGCTTGAGAAGGCCCGAGACCGTTTTTCGAACCGCAATGGTGTCCCGCTGGTTCAGGTTGTTGCCCAGGTGAAAATACTTGTCGATGGCGTCGGCAAAAGTTGTTTTGCGCATCTCACGGAAATATTCCGCCAAATAGTCCACGATAAGGCCATACTGATTCGTAAAAAATTCGGGCCGCATCTTGGGAATTTCCCAGCCCGGCGTATAGCAATGCATTCTATCAAAAAATGCCGTGTCGATCATTGTTTCAGGGAAAGGTGCAAACAGGTGGCTGGTCTTTACTAGGGTATCGACGCTCTGGTTTATATTTCCAACAAAAACCATTGAAGCGTTTGCGCTGATAGCGTCTCGCCCTCGGGAGAAGGACCCAGACGCCATGTAGTCCTTCATGATCTGAACGCCATCTTTGTCCTTGAAGGTTATACCGGCCACCTCATCGAACGCCACAACATCCCAAACACCAACTAGGCCAACTTTGTGGTTCCCCATGTTATAAAAGAGATTCGCCACGGTCGTCTGGCCACCAGAAACCAGAATGCTGTTCGGGCTGATCTCTTTGTAAACATGGCTTTTGCCTGTGCCACGGGGGCCAAGCTCACATATATTGTAGTTGTTCTCTACAAGAGGAATCAAACGTGAAAGCAGGTGCCACTTGGCTCGTTCTTCAAACGTGGTCGGCTCAATGCCCGTAGATCTAAGCAGTACGTCTAGCCACTGATCTTCTGTGAAGTGCTTTCGCCCTTCGTAAATGGTTTCCATATCCATATTCGGCATTTGAATGGGCTTAAGGTCGGATATGGAAAATGGGGAGCCTTTTTGGCCTTCCTCATAAAAATAGTTGAGCGAAATGATGCACCAGATGCCGCCGACGAGAAGCTTCTCGAATTCCTTGACGGTATTGCTGGAAATTTCAACACCCTTTGTTCCCAAGTTGGAAAGAAGTGCCTCGTAGCAATCCCTTTTTTCGTTGAGCTTAACTGTAACTTTATCAATAACCTTGAAGCTGCCACGCTCGCGGATAATGGATTTAACTTTCTCAGCCTCGTCAGGCCGTACATAGTTTTGTGCAAGGATATCTTTGACGCTCTTGATGCCTTCCTGAATAATATCCTCGTCGTCCGAGGCGCAGTACATGCCAAGGAGATACTCCAGCACATAAACAGGAACATTCGCTCCTTCTTTGAGGAGCTTGGTGAGGTCCTTTCGAACGACCTTGCCTTGAAAATGTTCGTTGAGCAGGGAGTCAAGGCTGGGAGCTTCGTTATCCATTTCTTTTATCCTCAAAAATCATTCATGAAGGCCAAGTCAATGGTCATGGGGATGCGCTCGTATTCTATCTGTGTTCCTGGATCCCGGAACACCAAAAAGTATTCCCTCTTGTTGTCGTAGCTACCCTTTTTAAGTCTGAGCGTCAGAGACCGCTTGCGCTCCTCCATTGAATCAGAGGAACTGTTAAAAGTAACCATTTCTTCAGTGCTGATAAGTAGTTCCCCGTCACGCAATGATACAACAAGCGTCCTTGGCGTCATCCTGTCGGAAACTTTTTCGGTCTGGATAAGTTCGAATTTTTGGAGAGAATTGACAATCTTTCGGTTTGAACCAAGAAGAGATACGTTGACCTGCTTAACAGCTTCGTTTGCTGCGGTTTTGCCCTCTAATTCCCTAACCTGGACGACGGGGACCACGATTTCTTGAGGCATAGCGCCGCCATGGATAAAACGCGCTCCACCCGAAAAATGGAAGCGGTTGACACCCTTTGGAATCCAGAACTCCATGTCGTCGGAGGTCCCCGCAGTCACCCGCGTCGAACCGTGCCATGCCTTTTCGGATTCGCCAAGGTCCCGCCCGAGGATATAACGCTTCTTGGCCTTGATCACGCCGTCTGGCTTGAAAGCCAAGTCGCTTTTCTCCAAGGGTGATGGAGGAGTGTCTTGGTAAATAAATCCGTGGTCGGCTGTGACAAAAACATTGGCACCATTAAGCGAGTTCACGATGAAACGCACCAGGGAGGACAGTTCTTCTATCGCCTTGCGAACAGCTGTGAAAGCCTTGCCCTCAGTCTGAGCGGAATCACCGGTTGCATCAATTTGGTTGTGGTAGATATACACCACACGCCAAGGACGCACCAATTCACGGCCATCGTCCTTGGTCATGGCAAGCAATTCATCTGCCTTGACCGCTATTCCATTCACATTAGAAAGAATTGAACTGCGCTGTTCTAACGTAGCACAAGGCTGTCCTGCAATAAGTATTTGGTCGGATTGCTCTTTATATCCATATCCTCGGTGTGGCAGCAATGAGGCCATCCCAAGTGCCGTATAGCTCGGCAAGATACCAAGCTGAGTTGAGATAGTAGCCTTGAAACGGAACTTGGAATTGAGTTCTCTGGTCAGTTCCTCGGCTACTTCATACCGAAGTGCATCGCTGACAATCACGAAAACCTTGCTTCTGGCGTGAGATTGAAGAACTGGCTGGGCAGTGAGTGAAAAAAAATCTTGCTGGTTGGGAATATTTTCAATGGACCATTCTTTCAAAAGTCCGTCTCGCCCATCGAGAAAACTACCCCAGGAGATAGAAAGCTGATCCAAAAACCATCCACTGTAACATGCTTCTACGATCTTCTGGACATCCTTAAGCACATCCCATCCAGCTAACTCAAGTCTGTCGGCGTATTCGTGAAATAGTCGGTATAGCTGGTCGAATCGGAATAACTCTGAGGTGTATGCTTGATACATCGTTCCCGCTTTTGCAAAGCTGAACCCTGCATCATGTATTTTGCGCAGGGTTAAGAGATCAAGGGCTGCTTCAAGCGCGTCGTAGGTAGTTTTATAAATATTTCCACTTTCAGTATACTGATCGAGCTGTATTGTGGCCCAATACCCATCCCGCCTGCGTTGGATAACAGGCTTAAGACTTTCGGGTTTGTCCCACTGGTCCTGTTTGATCTTCTTGCGTAGAGCGCGAAGCACCTGCCGCTCGACCACCTCGAAGGTCATGACGTCCAGTAAGGATTCCTCATTATACCCCCCGAGTTGTTCCTCCAGGCGGAGTTCCGTGGCAATTTCTTGTGAAATCGCGGCATACTCCCGAAAATGGCTTAAATGGCTGCGCCATTGCGCTATAAAGACGGAACTATTGATGGCCAGCGACTTGTCCGTAAACTGAAAATGCGCCAAGGAGCCGGGAATAGTCCCCTTCAGGGTGTTGGAAAAGTCGCTGACCAAAAGGCGGATCAAGAGGTCAGATAGGCTTGGGCTGTCGGCAACGTAGCCGAAGGTCATGGCCATCTTTTCCCAAAAAAAGGGAGCCACCCCGAATTTTTCAATGTCTCCCCATGAAGACGTGGGAGACTTGAAGTCGCAACTGACGCCTGTGCACATTTCGGAGAACAGGTTCATGAGAACGTCGAACGTGCTGGCCTGGTCAGAACGAGTCAGCACGGCAAGCATCTTCTGGTCGAGATCGCTCTCTTTATCCTCGGCCACCACGAGTTTTCGAAGCCTATTTAGCCGGTCCTGGCTTTTGAAAAATTTTTTGCGCTCGTTCAGATGCGCACGCAGGGACTGGCTGGTAAGCCCTAATTCATTGAGCAGAATGGAAGCCCTATCGGCATGGAATGGTCGGCTGTAAAGCCTGATGTCCAGCAGCCAGTCGTTTTCCGGATTAGGCTCGGGGGAAGGGGAATAGAGCAGATACTTGCCCGTTCGGTCTTGCGTCTCCAGTCGGATTTTGAGTTCTAACAAACTCTCGTCCAGGAGATTGACCACGGTGACGCCTTCAATGGAGAGCATCGAAAGCGTCTCAAGAAACTCCTGTTCTGGATCATACCAGAAAACGATGCGATACTCTTCGATATCGTAAATTTTGGAAAGGGCTTCCTGAATTTTTGCTGAGTCCATCACAACCCCTTATGCTGCTTCACAACTTTGAGAATTTTTAATTACGTACGCAACCAATCTAAAGGCAATGTCGCGAATCCCTTGGGTTGTGATGTCGATTTTCCAATCTATAGGTTCTTTGGGTCGTTGATCATACATAGTAAAGCTTTGAATATTGTCCTTGGAGCCAAAGGCTTGGAATCGACAATGGGCAATTGCATTGCGAAATTGCTGAATGAATTTATCTGCTTTAGAACAATCTTGATTGTCATCAAGATGAACCTGGATTTCTTCACATGAACAAAGTTGGCTGAAAGGGATGGCAGGGACAAGCTTTCCTTCGTTTAGAAAGACAACCATTCCAAGCAGTGAATTTATCAATTGAGTTGCGTTGTAGGTGCCTGGGATGCCTTCCATGCATGCCTTTTCAATAAATTCCAGGTTGGCCCTGGTCTTTGCGGCAAAATCATGATGGAGGTGGGTGTACATGGTCAAAGTTTTCCTCCTAATCGCCGCTGTCGCCCGTTATTGCTTTGACTTCAGCTAAAAGAGATCCAAACTTTCCGTAATTGACCTTCACGCCATCGTTGAGGTCGAGAGTGATGCGCTGATCGGCGTAGTAGCGGAGAAGTTCGTCGAATTCTCTTAGCTCCTGCTGCTTTTTGCGCATTGTATCCAGCTCTTTTTGCAGCTTCTTGGCGGCACTTGCAGAACTGGCATTGTCTTTTTCCTTATCCAGGAACTCTATGCGGGCATTATATTTGCCCTGCAGGGGGGTGACGTACATGGAGCGCATACGGGCCAGGGTATTTTCGTTATAGCGGTGCAGGTAGACGAGGCACTCGAAGGCCTTATGTTTACCACTGGAGAAGAGCCAGTATATGGGGCGCTTCTTGTAAACCTTGAGGTGATGCTCCCTGAAGAATTTCTGGCTAATGAAGCGGCGGATGGTGTCAATAGGCTTTTCGCCATGCTTAGGGTCAAGGCTGTCGGCGACGAACTTTAGGTTATCCTCTAAAGTTTCGGATTGCCAGGCGACCCTGATGAACTCCACGAATCGCTTTGTGGCGTCATCCTCGAACCAGTCGTCATCCATTATGGGCACTATGCCGTCCTCGTCAGCCGGGAAGCTGGTGTAGCGAGAGGGATCAAAGCCTTGGTTGCCACTGTGAGCATAGATTAATCCCGGTTCATCAAGGGAGTAACGGCCCATCGCGCAGCCGATCATGTACGAAATGAGTTCACGAACAGTGTCTGCTTTTAGCAATTCCTTGTATTCAATCTCTGACTTTCCAGGGCCGTATCGATGGAGCGGGTTGGCAAATAGAGTGATTTTATTGAGATCAGCCTTTGCATGCCCCAGTTCATTTTCTAAACCATAGCCTTTGATAAAATAACAATCTATATTATTTTCAATTTCAAGCAACTTGTTTGTTTGATTTTGACAAGAGCATGTCATTGTTAAGTATGATTGGCTGATGGTTGGCTTAGCATTTTCCCTCACAAGAGGGGATGCCCGAAAGTCCCATGACGTTTCGCGCGAGTCCCAGTCGTCTCTTGAAATTGTTATTGCAAGCTCGATAGATGTTCTTGTCAAGTTGTCGCATAGACAAACAGGCAGCTTCAGAATCGATCCTTCTCCGAAATCGACTGTTGGGGCAAATGCAGACAGAATATATTTAGCAACATTCGAATTAAGTATTCCTAGCAATGATATAATATCACTTTCATCATCAGGAAATATGACCGACCCATTACTTTCGAACGTGAATCCCTCTGGGAAAATCCTTGAGGAAATATCTGAGATAGATATTTTTGACCACGTTATTCCGCTTTTAAAAAAGTATTGTATATTTTGCGGACGGGATCGTAATTTTCCCGTCGGTGAGTAAAAGTTTTTAATTTCTTTCCCGTCATTCTCCCAGTTAAGCAAATATTCATGATTCCCATACCACTTTCGATAATCGCCACCTTTTGTGCACGGGAACCATTTATGGGTTCTGTTTTCGGATTTTCCAATGCAACTAGTCATTAAGCATGAGACTTCATGCCAATAGCGGAGAAAAGTGTCGTTATGACCAGTCTTTATTCCTTGCTTTGCTTTCGCAATATCATTAATTGTTTTAAAATTTTTAAAGTTATCTCTTAATTTTTTGCTTAGTTTGTAAGAAGAGAGAATAAGTCCAGGAATATTATAAAAACTCGACAAATTTGTATTTTGCCATGCGTTAGAAAAAAAGTTATTAATAAGAACATTGTTTGAATTGACTTCTCCCTGTTTGTCATATAGCTTTTTAAATCTGGCTGCATATCCTGGAGTGTTGGTGTTTTGTATTATAAAGGCACAGCTTCCAAAGTCTGGCCCCCAAACTCCTCTTCCATTGTCTGTCAATAACAGTAAAGTATTTTTTTTAAGAATATACTCCCGCAAATAAAAGAATGTCGGCATCGACATCCAGTTTGGTGTTGTTATCATCCCAGCGTATGCTTTTTCTTCTCCCATAGACAAGCATCTAAAAATAAAACATCCATAAATATCTTGTGAATAACCATTGTATTCTTCGTTTACAAAATTTTTAAGCTTTTCGTTGAAATAGCCTGACCCCATATACGGGGGGTTTGTAATAACATTGCTATATTGCTTGGCTAACACTTTTGATTGTTGGACTAGCGGCAACAACATTTTGGCATATCGCCGAGATTCCATATCATAAGCCTGCAATGACTTAGCGACCAGCTTCTCCAGCCTGGGTAGTGCCTGCTTAAGCCGGTCATGAACCGACAGCAGCGAACCAAAGGTCTTGCCATTTTCAAAGAGGTTCAGCAGTGAGAATAACTCGTCCTTCGTGACTTCCGGTTTCTCGGTTTCACTCAGGGTCCCTTGGGTCATCTTGGGCTGAACCAGGGTCAACTGCTGTGCCCCTTTGCTGCCGATCTCCCTGACCCGGTCGCGAAGTAGCACGCTGGCCACAGTATCAACATCCAGCCCCTTGCTTTCTTGGATGGCCAGGATGTTCAGCTTGGCGGGGTTCTCGGGATCGAGAATACGGCGGTCATCAGCCCGTGCTTTCATGAGGACGGTGAATCGAGCAAGTTGAGCCGCGCGATCGTCGATATCCAACCCGTAGAGGTTCTTCTCCAGGATAAGCCGAGGGATGTCCCTGGTGCGGTAGCCGCGCTCCTGGTAAATGTCCTTGAACAAGTCATAGGCTTCGGCAAGGATGTGACCAGACCCGCAAGCTGGATCCATGAACGTCAGTTCTTCTGGGTTAAGCTCTTTGGGGGTAATGGCATCCAGCTTGGCCTGGACTTCTGGCTCCTGTTCGGCAGGCTCGATGTAAAATTCCATTTTCCCCTTAATGGAGGAGCCGGGGTAAGTCGTGAGCCATTTACGACCCAAGGTGTTCTGGACCATGTACTTAACGATCCAGTTGGGGGTGAAAAGCTGCGTGGCCGCAGGAATATCCTCGCTCTTGACCACCTTGCCGATGACCTGGTCTTTCTTTTCCGAGATATAAAATTGGTACAGCCAGCCCACGATCTCAATCTCGGACCAGTTCTCCTCCGGGATATCGTTGACCAGTTTGCGGATGGGCGAATTTGACTGGAGCAGATTTTGGGGGAGCAGGAGTTCCGTGGCGTCATTGACCGCCTCGAACAGCGCTGGCATGACGCGATGGAGCGCATTGCACTGCTTTATCAAAAGCATCTGGTATAATTCAGCGTCTTTATCGCCAGTCAGACGCAATTCCGTCACCTTGTCCTTGTCCAGTCCCGGGAGGTCAACGCTGGTAGCCTTCTCCAGAATTTCCGGGATGTCAGAACCACTGGGGTTACTTAGCACGCGATACCCATGCCCAAGGTAATCGTGCAGTTCCATGTACCGCAGGGCGGTAAAGCGGTTGAACCAAGTATAAGCGACTTCCTCCATGACCTGGGTGAAGCCATTGAGCGTAATCCTGTCTTCCAATTTTTTTCGGCTTGCAGCCACTTCCTTCGGGAAAGGACGCCCGGCAATGATTGCAACATCACCCGCGACTTCCGCTGGCTCGATTTTCTTTTCGGAGAGGCCAAGGACACTGGCCCTGTCCGTCACGGCCTGAATAAATTCGCGACGAGCCTGAGGAGCATAGGTCTTTAAGATATTGCGATTTATGGGCATGAGAGTCCCTCTTTTATTCGAGCTGTCGTTAGGCACGTTACTGGAGCTTGATCCGGACGTCCCCGGTCAATTCCGCAAGCAGGGTCTTTCTAAGGGCCTCTACGAAGGCATTAACGTCCTCGGGCGATTCAAGGTAACTATTCGCCGCGATGGCACTTGGCTTGATGACTTTTGTCGTCTTGGAGGGCTTTTTTGGATTTTCTGGGTCGGGGGACGATTTCATCCGTTCAATCTGGTCTAGAGCGTCTTCCACTGCTTGATCAAACTCTTCAAGCTGGTAGGAGATGTCCGGGATGCTGGTTTCCTCGGCAACATGTAATTTTACCTTCTGCAGGGGGAGGAGTACATGGTTCCGGAAGTCTACATCAGCCCTCATGGCGTCCAATCCCTTGGTCACGTTGACGATTTTAGCATCAAGTTCGAGGAGCGCTTTTGCTCGCCGCTCTTCCACAAGTTTTTCATTAATGGCGGAAATAGTTGAGACGAGACCGTCAACATCCTTGAGCATCCCATAAGGCGCTGGTACTTCAGCGATGGTATGCAGCTGCTTCAAAGCTGGTCCTGCATTAATATCCTTGTACAATGCTGCCTGGTTTTTGCCAAATTCACCCAAAGACTTAATCAGCTTCTCCCAAGTGGGACGCTGATTGGTGTAGAAGTCTAGCAGTTCATGAATGTCTTCACAGGTGTCAAGCAACTCGTTACGCTTCTCATTAAACCGGCTTATGAACTCAAAGGTATCTCGTATGCCAAGTACCTTCTGAATTACGGCCAAGCCTCGTGTGATCTCTTTTCCTCCTGGGTAACTTCCAGTTAGGGCTAATTGTTGGTATTTGTTTAATTCCTTTTGCCAGCGTCCCAACTCACCGCGAATGGTCCGTTCCAGGTCGTCCAGTGTCTCCGGACCTATCTTGCCGAACAAATCCTGACAGAGCTTGCGAGCTTTCTCGATTTGCTCTTTGGAAGGCACCTTGCGCTTCATAATCTTGACGGACTTCCACTTGCCCACCTTGAGCATGGACTCAACAGCATCCTTTGGCTCCAGATTTGAGCCATCGGAGAGAAGGTTGATTTCACCGGCCATGAACAGGCGAGCAACGAGGAGCACGATTTCAAATTCGGGCCAACCGTAGGGTTTACATCCGAAATGCTCTACAAGCTCACTCAGAAGCACCGGGTGGTTCTTGAGAATCAAAAGGCTGATGAACTCCCGTACTTCTCTAATCGCGTCAGTATTGACTTCCGTAAGGCCCTTCTCAAGCTCAAGCTGGCTCACATCGTTGGACAGGAGAACCGCACGAATTTCCTTGCTTGGATCATCGCTCAGGGTCTTAACGTAGCAAAATTTATTGTAAAGATTTTGGACGATGTAATCGAGGGTCTCTTCGGCGGCAATGCGAGGTGTTGCCGCCTTAAAGCTAAGGGTCTGACCCATGGCATAGAAATCTGCGTCCAGGACCATTTTCTCCATTAACATGATAATTCGACTTCTTCGGTCTCTATTCTCACGTTGACGATCTTCAAGAATTTTCTCAAAGCTATGAGTATTAGCGGACGTCCCCTTTTGTTTAATGTATTTATCGGTTTGAATCCATATCCGGACTTCTCTCCCCAACTCTTTACTGTCTTTGAGTTTGATAACAGCGCGACCATAGTGCTCCGAAGAGTACGTGATACACCGCAGGGCATCGAATGAGCTGTACTCATCTGAAAGAGGTGTAACCACCTCAATACCAATTTCTTGGTCCAGTTTTGCCCCATAAGGATGCCCATCCAAAAGGCGGTTGAATGGGTAATCCCGTCTGTTGGGTTTGTAGCGGTGTTGCTTTTGATCCTTGAGGATTTCAACGTAGATTATTTCAGCCAGGAGTTTCACTTCTTCGCTGCTGCTGATTTCAACGTTTTTGATTTCACGGGTGACGTTGCGTTCCTCGTTAGTCAAGAAGAAATACAAGTCACCATTGCGGCTAATAAGTGTCTGCTTTTCCAGTCGTTGGAGGGCTTCCTCGATATTCCGTTTCAGGGTCAGTCTGTCCGCGTCAACCTCATCGATAAACAAGGTAACGAGGTTATCCACGTTGGGCTTGATGATATCTACATAGCGGATAAGAAAAAGGGTTTGAAGAAGTTGGATGTCGAAAGGTTTTTTGAGGCCGTCATTCTCATGAGCTTGGTCGATGGTTCGCTTGACAGCAGTATCCAAAAAGCTCTCTATTGCTGGGTAGAACTGGTATAATGGAACGAGTGCCCCAATTTCCTTTTCAGAAATGTTTTTGGCTGCGGACTGGAAGGCGTCGAGCATGGAACGTTCACCACGGCTCAGATGCAGACCTGTTGCCCCTGCCTTCCTGATGGATTCAAAGATCTTTTGAACAAGTTGGAAATGGTAAGGAACAAATGGATAATTAGCGATGAAGTCCTGTTTGTCTTTGAAGGTCTTCAGGCTCGCGCTGTCATATGAGAAACTCAGTTGGCTCTTCAGGATGTCGCCCTTGGATTCAAAAAGATTGGCGAGTTGCTCCGCGACTTCCGGCTTCTTTTCGAGCAGACGGGCCTGAATGACTTCGTCCGTGTTGGAGCTGGAAAGCGAAAGGCGCGTATTAAATCGTCCCTGAATCTTGGAGAAGTCGTTAGCCTTTGCCGATTTCAAGTCACCGAGGATGGCATCGATGTCTTCCTGGGAGGTAACGACGACCCAAGCCCTTCCTTGGCACACTCGCCCGAGATCTTCAGTGATGGTCTGGAGATTGAGCATAAGTTGCCCATCACTTCCAATGAACTGCCCAACCTCATCAACCAGAAAAATTATCCTGTGGTCCTTCCCTTGCCGGTCCAGGTATTCCTTCACACGTTTTGCAAAATTTTGGATCGTGATGCCCTGGTCATCTTCGGCCTTGTCAAACCAATCTTCAGCGGCTTTTTCGCTTTGCTCCAGGCACTTAGCGAATGCGGCTACAACATGATCTCGATAAAAACGGTAGTCATCTCGTTGTTCAGTCCAATTCTCACCTGAAACTTCTTTGTAAATATTACAGAATAAATCATATTTTCCTTGGAATGTCAGATGGCGCTCTAATTCTGCAACGTGAGGGAAAACATTTGAAAAACCTTGAATTTCATTAAACACATTCCAAAAAACCGAAAGCAGCGTGCCCCTTCCGTCTTTAGAGTCGGCACGGCTATCGATATTAAAGAGAACCACATCAGTGTTGCCAACAGTGATTTTTTTGATGTCGGCGAGCAGCAAGGGATCTTTTATTTTTGAATCAAAGAACTCTACGGCTTTTTTGATCTGTTTTGATTTTGACTCATGGGCTTCACGGTTATTGAGAAGATAAGAAAGAATCTTGATGAAGTGAGATTTTCCGGATCCAAAGAAGCCAGACACCCATACGCCGATTCGACTATTGAGATTGGGATCA
Source organism: Solidesulfovibrio magneticus RS-1 (assembly GCF_000010665.1). Taxonomy (NCBI): domain Bacteria; kingdom Pseudomonadati; phylum Thermodesulfobacteriota; class Desulfovibrionia; order Desulfovibrionales; family Desulfovibrionaceae; genus Solidesulfovibrio; species Solidesulfovibrio magneticus. Next base: position 4,102,698 of record NC_012796.1, read on the forward strand.
TGCTTGTTGACTATAGCATTAATGTATGTTTCAAAAAATTTTCTAAAATGCTGATCTAATTCCTTTGTTACCACATATTCGTCTAGCTCTTGCCAAACAATGGCTTCATCGCGCTGATCAGCCTTGACGACGCCATTAATGGGACGAAAAAGATCTTTGCAAAAGAGGTTTCTGATCTGCATTAGCTTGATCTCCTGAGAGTGAGATTTAGGCAACCAGCCTGAACGCGCGGTAATAATTACTTTCTTTCATCGTCCCAAATAGCCTGAGGCCTTGACCATCGAATTCGCCTGGGTAAAAAATAACGAGGGGCGTGTCCCCCATAAGGGGGTGCAGGCTGTTCAGCAACGTATGGGTCCGCAGCATCGGCCACGAACTCCCGACGCCGGACATGAGGACCAATTCCTGTTTTTCTGGCTGGGTGACTTGCACAAAATACTGAGCGATCTTTTGCTCATGGAGAGGACCCTTGAGAGCCTTTAGGAGTTCAGCATCTCCTTTTTCCCGTTGAAGCTGAAATGCCCTCGTTAGCAGCCTTCGCTCTTGCAGATAATCTATGAGAAGCTGAAAAAGATTAATATGTCGAAATCGTATGCCAGATTTGCGCTTTGGCAACTGATCCTCTATGGTTTCTATAAATGCTCGGACCTGCAACTCGTTGGCAGGTGGATAATCGAAGACATAAAAACCAATTTCATTTCCAAGGCCGGCATTCGATAGGAGTTCTTTAGAAACAAGCCTGTCAATTATTTTGTTCAGACGAGATTCAAACGTTGTGCTCATTGGATGGCCTCCAGGCATTCGCGTGTATATCGCAATGCATCATTATCAAGAAGATTTTTAACTTCTGGGAGTAGCGAGAAATGAATAATCTTTAAGTTTCGAGTAGAATCAATAATTTTGGCTTCGGCAAGTATTCTAAATACAACCTGCCGAATCTTTTTTATTGTTGAATCTGACCATTCTACGACAGTCGGATCTATTTGCTTGCACTCCTCAAAATATGCATCCCATTCACGATATGTCACTTGACTCTGAAATGTCTTTAGCTGAAGATTTACGACGTTTCTTATGAAATCTCCAAGAATACGACTATGCATAATAGCTGCCGCCAACAAGGTTTGCACAGCCTGTTCATGAGAGCCATCACGAATCATAATCCAAAAATCTTCATGTAGGGGGAGTAATCTATTTCGGATGAGCTTTGATTGTCGCCGCGTGGTGGCGGGGCTGCGCTTCTGGAGAACATTGTCCATTAAAAGCGCCGCGTAAAACGCCTTTTCGTCAAGGCCTTGCAAAAGAAGGTCGGCGATTTTACGGCTCTCGTTAACCATTAAAGAGCCTGCAACGATCTCGCCATTAAATCGGGGTTCTGGCACGGAAGTCCCTTGAAGGTGATGTTGAGAATAATACTTTTCAGGTTGTCTGAACTCTGCAGATCTCAATACCACCCGCCCGATCTGGCGTAAATCCTCGACAGAGAAATATGTTAATTAAAATTCAACCAGCTAAAATAATGGGATATTATCAATATCCATTTTCGAGAGGGCGGATCCAGGGTGCGAGACGGTGTGCCGCAGGAGATTGGGAGGGGCGGATTAAGCTTTTCCTTAGGCTGATTTGAGGTGATGCTCGAAATAAGCACCCGTGGTCCTGGCATACTGCATAGCCAAAGGAGCAAAAGGTGCAGTCTCAATAATATTCACATTACTAAGGAAGTAGTTGTGCTAATACGATTCAGAATGCTCTTTGTGCTTCTCCCAGTTATCCATATAGATCTTGGCCATCTCCATGTCCCGAATAATCAATAAATTTTCAGCGTTTTTCTCTTCTGCAGCTTTTGTAAAATTGAAAGATCCCGTGACAACAATGGAGCCATCGAGAATCATCACCTTGTTGTGAGCGATGGCATGTTTGTCGTCGATATACACAGGGATTCCTTCGTTTTTCAGAAAGGTAGCTCCCGTATAGCGCTCCGATCGTTGGCTCTTGTCCAGAATCGCTTCGATTTTCACGCCACGCTTCGTAGCATCCACCAGGGCTTTGGCAATGGAGGCCGATGTGAAGCTGTAGGCCTGGACGAGAATGGAATCCTTGGCTTGGCCGATGGTGGCAACCAGGGCGTCCTGTGCCCCGCCCCGGGGTGAGAAATAAACCTGCACAGAAGTGTGCTGCAGGGTCAGGTCGTAGGCATAGGCCGGCAAGCACCAGAGGGCAACGGCAAAACAAATAATCGCTATTTTTCTCATCGGTTAGCTCTTGAAAAAACTAATTCCTGTCGCTCTACTCGGACCACAGCCCCTTCTTCTCGTCTCTGCACTGCAATTCCCAGGCGTTCCAGCCGACACATTCCGGGGTGAACTGGTTGCGGCATAGCTTCATGTTCACGCGAGCCAGACAGGCTTTGGCCAAAACGTTGGCGATGTCCTCTTGGCCGACAATTATCCGGGCCACGGCCACCCCGTCCTTGCCCCGGCCCATGGGGATCACCTCGGCCACGTTGTCCCACTGGTGACACCAGGACGCGGTCCTTTTCGTGGCCGCCTCGGCATGTTTCGCATCGGCTTGTGGGACGGTGATGGCGAATAGGCGAATTCGCTCAATCTGCCCGTCCGACTTAGCGATGTCCAGGGTCGCGCCGTCGATGACCGTGACCACTTTGCCCGAAAAATTTTCGGACGCGAGGGCTGACGTCGCTACCAGCACGGAAAAGAAAATGGAGAAAAGGAGGATTTTCAAGGGTCACTCTACGGCTAAATTCTGAGAGGTTAATGCGTGAATACTTTAATATTTTCAAGCATAAGCTACATTTTAGAGGCAAGGTGAACTGATTTTGTTTACGGATTAAGATTCATTCATCCAAAGCTCTACGCATAGAAGGAGACAAAAACAATTTTCGTCTGAAGGCACTCTTGACGTATCATCATGAAATATTGACATAGGGTCGAGTAGCAGCGGGAAGTACGGAGGATGATATCTATGCATAATAGCTAGCTCTGTTCGAAAGCCTTAAATAAATTAATCCATTGTTCCTCAAGGGCATCGTCAACATTGCCGTCAAACTTGTGTTTAATGCGCTTGCTTAATTCAACCTTCCACCCTAAATCTAAAGACAGTTGATTATCTCGCGCAAAATCTTCAAACTGCGGAATAACTGGTTTTCCTGGATCGATAGCATCTTCCTGCAAGCCATCTTCTGTTCTGAATATCCTGTCAAAGCTGTCAACAAGCAGGCCTAGCGGAATTAAATCCTCTATTTCAGACCCGATTTTGTGGGAAAAAGTGTCACAATCGAGCACCTTCCCCTGCGCACTTTTGTACAAACTTTGCTTCAAACTTTCTTGAAATTGTTTCCCTGTCTTGTCTGAATCCAGAAGAGCAACAGGCAAAGAGGATCGTCCCCCCTGAATTATGGAAACTACAGGCCTCACTGCTTTGGCTCCGCCGACGGGGATAAATACCATCTCTTTTTTAGGTTGGAGCTTACCCTTTGCAACAAGATGATTTTTGATCATCGTTAAATAGAATTGATCAGAAACTCCTTCGACAATTATAATATCACAGCCAACGAGCAAGCTTTGTGAAGCAGTTATGCCTATAGCAGCATTGACCGGCTGTATTGCTTTTTTTTCTTTATCCGCACGACTTATGTCATTAGACGCTTTCGTCATGCCTTTCTCAGTGTACACTGCCTTCACTTTGTCTAAGTTGTTATGGTCAACAAGAAAAGGGAGGTGCGTCGTATAAATCAATTGGTTTTTGTCTGCGAGGCGTTCAAAAAAGCGGATCAAATCTGTCTGTGCATTTGGGTGTAGGCTAAGGCCCGGTTCATCCAGAAGCAAAACACAGTCCTTATGATTTTCTTCACTTTCAGAAAGAAAAACCAAAAAAAAGCTAAAGAACCACTGAAGCCCTTTGCTGCGGGATTCGAGTTCAATCGGAGCGGGGCGTTCAATATCACTTACAAGAATTCGAAAGTATTCACCGTCGGCATTAAAATGAAAAATATAATCACCCTGAGTCCACCACGCCTTGAACTGTGCCGTCAGGCGGGAAGCCGCAGATGTGACCTTGGCAAAGCGCTCTTGTTTGTTTCTAGACTCTTTTTCAATTTGAGGTTGCGCTTTTTGTCGAGGATCATTGTTAGGGACAGTTTCTCGTCCTAGATCAAGAATCTCTTTTGGATCGAGCTTAAGATGTCCAAAGAGAACCTTTAAGGTACGAGCTTTCATTCGTTCTTTGCCAGTTAAAGCATCGATACGACCAAGATCGTCAATTACGCGGGGAAGGTAGAGGTCAGAATCTAAATTACCATACTCTGAGTAATAAACAAAACGGGGCATCGCTTCACATATCACGTTAAAAATGTCTTTCCCGACAACATCTTCTAGCTCTTCGGACAACAACTCTCCTTTGTCGTTTGAAAGATAGATATAGAAATCTTCATTATAATTTTTCTTGATAAGAAGATAATCAGTAAAAACTATTCTGCCGGCAACTTCTGCGCCGGCCTCAGCTTGATCGTCCTCTCCCGATGATTGAGCGAGATACTTTTCATATTTCTTTGAAAAAGACTTCAACTCTGTCTCATTAAGTTTGAATAACACCTCAATAAAAGGCTCTTTTTTTCTGATCTCGCCATTAGCTTCAACCTCAAAATATTCATCTCGAGGATAATCCAGCAAAAGATCAATTTTCGTCGCGTCGTCAGCAGGATTAAACTTCCATAACGGCAAAAGCAGGTTTGTCTTGCCTGATTCGTTAACGCCAACAAAACAAGCAAGTTGATCAATTTCGATCCATTCAGTTTCTTTGACAGAACGGAATTTATTTACTTTATATTTAGAAAGACGCATAAGCTGCTCCTGTTAGAAATATTGCGGGAACAAGAGGTCGTGTATCATCCTTAGCGCTTACTACTTACTTCTCGAAAGCATCTATTCCATTATACTCCGACTGTCCATTGGCGTCATTTACCATTTTCGCCGTTTCCGGGCTGGGGGTAACAGCTCTCAAGATGTGGCGGCATGTCCCAGTCGGCCATCAGCATCGCAAGGTGGCGATGAGGCGCTTGGGTTTAAGCAGCAGATCCAAGGCGGAGAGAATGTCACGGCACACCACGCGTGACGCCAGGATGGTCTGGGCTGCCGCCCCTTCCTCGCCAATGACCGCAATGCCCAAGGCGGCTACGGCCAGCATGAGGTGACCGTTTTGCCCGTTGCCGATGGCGACTGTCTGCGCACTCCCAAGGCCCTGAATGAAGTCCAGCTTGGCCTTATCCTGCTCCGCCGGGCCAAGAATGGAAAGATCACACGGCAAACCCTCAAGCTGGCGCTGGGCCGTGCCCATGGTGTCGGCGGTGATCACGTGGACCGAAAGTTCATGCGGTGGAAGGTTAAGTTCCCTCACTCGTTCGGCGACTCCGGGCACAAGCGTCCCGTCCGTAGCCATGGTGCCGTTGTAATCAAGCACCAGGTGGCGAACCTCAAGAGAAGCCTGGCCGTGTATGGAATAGAGCGGCATTGCTGCCTCCGTTGAAATTGTTGGTGGCCAAGCTTCGGTCCAGCTCCCTGTCCCCGCCCTGGCTCCATCGGTAATCACAGGGTGGCTCCAATTCGTGAGCACGCCGTGGCTCCATAGGGGCGATCCTGACTTCGAAAATGGTGGGGGCTGGGTGGCCGGGACCCGAATTGTGGGCCAAGCTGGTCCCGTGGCCGGGGACCCGACTCGGCTTCGAACTTGGTCCCGGTAGGCAAGACCCTCCATTTTCGAGGATGGTTGTCTGGTAACACACGGGTGCGTCAAGACAAAAAAAGCCCCAGCACGGGGAGACGCACTGGGGCTGAGGGGAAGCCGCGTCAGGCCGGGCGGCATCGAAGGGTAGACATTGCTATTCGGCTTTGGCCTTGGTCCGCCGCTCCCAGAGTTTCATGTCCTTCATCTTGGTGCGGCGTTCCCGGGCCAAAGACTTGCAAGCCAAGGCCTGGGTCTTCTTATAGCCGTATTTTGCCTTATATTCCTCGGAGGTGAGGCCATGGGAGGCCAAGTGCTTCTTGGTGATGACCTTGAAGGACTTGCCGCACTCAAGGCAGGTGATGGATGCTTCCTTGATGGCCTTTTTAGGGTCCATGGCGGGTGCGGCAGCATCGGCATCAATGGTAGCGATTTGACCGGTGCTGACAGCAGCGATCCCTTTGGCGACGGACTTGACCATGCTGATAATTTCTTCTTCCGTCATCGGCCGAGCGCTAGCCTGGGCCTTCACGATTTCAAGGGCGCTCTGAATATACTCTTCCATTATGTCCTCACTGGATGGATTGATTCTCGGTTGAGAATGAATTGCTGCCTAAATATGGTGTGACTTCTTTTGTTGTCAAGTGTTAAACAGTGAAAAATTATTTAATAAACGGTCTTTTGAATGGGATAGCTGGGTCAGTGAAGTGGTTTTCTGGTCTAACAACTGGCGTAATGTCGTTCCAGGGTTCCGTTCCTTGGGAAAATATTCACAGCCCATGAAAAAGCAACTTGCCGCATCAGCGCGCTTGCAACTCAGAGAAATAACTCATACTCTGCCGAAATGGAGGAAAAATAATGAACAAGGGCGAGCTGATCAAAGCAGTTGGCGAGAAGTATAATCTCGACTATGAATTTGCCGTTGACTTTGTAAACTTATTTTTTGACTCTATCAGACAAGCTTTAAATAATGAAGATCGTGTTGAAATCCGTGGATTTGGTTCATTTGCGGTAAAAAAATATAATGGTTATACAGGTAGAAATCCTAAAACTGGGGTTACAGTGGAGATAAAACCCAAAAAACTTCCATTTTTTAAACCTGGCAAGGATTTTAAAGAATATCTTAATCGTAAGTAGCTTGTGCTGTGGGTGATCTTCCAACCCTACTAGTCCAGCTTCCTCATCTTGGGTGCAGCTACCATTTTCGACGATCCAGACGGGGCGGTTGACCACTTGTTTTGTCAAACTGCCTCCCATGAATACGGCGTATAGTCGTGGCCTCCCGATTTTCCCACTTTTAAGAGTGGTGGTCGCAGTCAAGACACTGACTGGCTAGACTTCCGCATGCCCTGTGTCGTTTAAGCCAGGGACATCAGCTGATTAGACCCGAACCCCTCCCCCCAATTTCGCCGCCATTTTTTTGCTGATCGGCCTACGGTCATGTTCAATGCCAGACACGCACCACGCTCTTCCACTCCCCCTACCGCATAGCCAGTTCGACCTGCGTCACATCCCTCACCTGTCCGCTCACCGCGAGCCAGCCGGACAGGATTCCGTCAGGGCCGGAAGTTTGTGTTTCTTCGAGAGGTTATAATCGAATTCGCCCAACACTCAGCTTGAAGATGAAAGTGGAGTCAAAAATTAAGAATCAGCCAAGAATCGCACCATAGGTGGTAAATCAAAAAGTCTAACCCCGTGATTTTCAGCACCCAGCCTTTAGATAATAGGCCGTCGTGGGAAACAATGGATTTTAGCGCCCCCCCCCTCAACGCCCACTGCTCGTCTCCCCCCTCCCTTCCTGCAGCCAGAGCCAGATTGCGACAAATAGCGATATGCATGTTTGGTCAACGACGCATTGGTTATTTCACCTTGTTGGCATGCAGCCATAATTTATATGCCAAATGTTTATATGAAGTTGATAGAATTAAATTTGATAACAATGCGACCATTCAAAGTCGACTGCATGGATTTTCAAAAAATCAACTCCAGGCAAACTTAAATATCCCAGAAAATTGCAAGAGCAGATTAGGCTTTAATTAATTATTGACAAACCTATGGTTTTTGGCTAGTCTTTTTTCAGCTTGGAGGTCATCCTTAAAAGCAAATAATTACAAATTTAGAGAGGTGCTGAGAATGAACAAAACAAAGATTGATTGGACTGATTGTACATGGAACCCGACAACTGGATGCACAAAGATAAGTGCTGGATGCGCAAATTGCTATGCGGAATTAATGGCTAAAAGATGCAAGCTGATGGGCCTGAAAAAATATCGAAACGGTTTTGATCTGACGCTGCATCCCGACATGTTGGATAAAAAGTTGAGTTACCGAGAGCCAAAGATGATATTCGTAAATTCTATGTCGGACATGTTTCACAAAGAAATTCCGCTTGAATTTATTGATGAAGTTTTTACGTATATGCGACGCGCTCCTCAACATATTTTCCAAGTGTTGACAAAACGAGGCGATCGACTGGAAGAATTGTCCCCCTATTTGTTTTGGCACGACAACATATGGATGGGCTTGACCGTCGAAAACGAGCAGGCGTTAAGTCGGATTGATAACCTGCGAACAACTCCAGCAATTGTACGTTTTGTTTCCATTGAACCACTCCTTGGTCCACTTCCAGCCCTGAACTTCGAAGGCATCAATTGGGTTATCGTCGGTGGCGAATCAGGTCCCAAAGCTCGTCCGATGGACTTGGACTGGGTTCGTCCAATTCGAGATAAGTGCATCGAAATGAACATACCATTCTTTTTTAAACAAAAAGGCGGGTTCAGAAAACAGGAAGGTTATAACATCCTTGATGGCCAAGTTTGGCACCAGTTTCCGCCTAACCATATAAAATAGACGAGGATCGGAAATAAAGGGGCGTTCATTGAGTATGCCCCTGACAATTCAAAGTTTAAGGACAACATCATATCTACTGCATAAAATAGAAGTGACAAAATGGATAATTCTAAGATTACATTTAAAATAGAACTTGCAGGCAAATCTCCATATAGCACGTCAACAAAATCAGATTACATAAAATTTCTAGAGAGTAATTTAAGCGATATCTATCAAGGCAACATAGGTTTGTATTGGTCACGTCTTATTGAAAGCGATGGCCAAAAATTATATTTTCCTTTTGTCGACATCGATCCTTTCTTGGACAAAGTTTCACATGGCGAAATTGAACTTATAAACGACTCCATCTTCAGAGTAAAAATTTTCATACAGGCGCTCTCAAAATTAGGAGTACTTAACCGTTTTAAATTTATTGCAACAGGCGGATATGGATTCAGAGCAATCTCCAACATTCTTTTAAGTCAAGATGACTACGATGGATTTGTTGGCTTTATAAAAACAGAACTCAATAGTTGTCTGATTGACTATCAACCATCAGAAAACACAACAGCACCATACCAAATACTTGCACGCAAGGATAACCCTTTCCAAAACCATAAGCAATTAGTCGGCAGACATTCCACTTTAGTTGATAGCAACGGGATCATGGATGGTTTCGGCTACTACGACTATTGCTCAATTACAAGCAATGAGCTTAATCCTTATTCTTATGTTGAAGCAGCCAGGGAATTATTAATTTTCACTATTATCTCTGACGTATCTTCACTTGGCGAGTTCGGCAGCAAAATCCAATTGTACAAAGAATTACGCAAGGACTATGCTGATAGAAAAATAAAATTTTTTGATATATCAAAAAAATTCAAGGCGATATCTTCGGATAAAACTTTCGAAATTTTAAATAGCCACGGGTATTCATTCAAGGAGATAGATAAAGGTATTGGCAAGATTTACACATTCAGCGACAAAACATGCCCTGCCTGTGGCCATTCCAATGGCAATGCATTCGTAACACCGCCATACTTTCGATTGAAATGTTTTCGGTCTACATGTCCTGCGTCGATTTCTAATGGAGGAATGTCTTTAAATGAATGGTCGGGATTATTTCTGCAAAATGAAAACAAGAGCCAGCCACTCGTTGATCCTAATATCACACCCCTAAGGATGACTCTCGACGAGGCGCAGCAGGCTATTACTGACAGCTTAAACTCAAATAGTGATGTCTTTTTAAAAGTTACTCCAGGCTCTGGAAAAACCCATCTGGCCTTGGAATACGCTTGCGAGCAAGCTCTTCGTGGGAATAAAATTATATATAGCACTTACAACGTAGCCCAAGCAGACGAAGCTTTCAATGTTGCCTTGCAAAACTTAGCCAACAACAACTTAACACACCGACTGCACACCCAAGAAGCTTCATGCAACTGCCAAGATGATTATAAATCAATGGTAAACCTTGGATACTCGCCATCAACATTACTTTGCAAGCGTTGTTCTGGAAAAGTAAATTGCGGGTATCACACTGAACGCACGCAGATGTACCCCGGCATTTATTTTACAACGCACCATATGCTTCGTGAGCTTGATCCAGATATATTTGATGCTGATATAACAATAATTGATGAAAATATCTTGCCTTTAGCGCTCAGTGAGAACAAAAGCTTTTCAGAGGCAGATTTACGAGCGCTTTCTGCTCACGTCGAAGGACATAGCGCTGCCATAATTGGAGAAATAATAAAACTTGTGACTGACGTATACAACAAAAAGACAAGCAAATATCACGAGATACTGCTTGTTAAAAACTACCATGAAACAAATCACGACAACGTACTTGATTTTCTAAGCCGAAAATTGAGCACAACAAGCGTTTCAATTATTGAGACAATTAACAATACAGTTGAAATTTTAAAGAAAAATTACAGCCAACTTTACGTCTCTCAAGTAAACTACAATGCCGTCCGGTGGCTGTCTGGTTTTTATGAAGAAGATGTATTCTCATGCATATATTTCAAGAACAATGGAATAGTTGAATTTTATACTAAGCAAATCAACAAGTCGCTTCTGTTCAATTCCAGATACATTTTTCTTGATGCTACGGGCAACGATTTGATCGTCAATAAAATATGCAATAAATCAGTTCAGCCAAAAAATATCGACATCGATTGGAATTGCAGAGCAACATTTATTGAAAAAAATATCAAGAAAAGCACAGACATCCATGACAACGAAATGTCAGAGATTATTGAAACAGGCCTGTCGCATTTTACACGCGACAAAGTGCTTATCGTTTCTTTCAAGAGCAATTGCGAACAACTGCTGAATATATGCAGCGAAATTAAACCAGACACTCAATTTGAGTTCTACAATTTCTTCGGACAAAAAGGGACTAACCAATTTAAAGACTTTGATGCTATTTTTGTAATTGGTCTTCCCTATCCAAATATTAACACCGCTTGGCAGGATGCCCACATTTTATTCCCAGGAGTTGACCAGGACGGCCTCAGGGACAGCTGGCCATATATTGCAATGGAAAGTGAGCTGCTCCAACTCATTCACCGGGTACGCCCCGTGCGCAAGGACCACCCGATTGAACTGGTTGTGGCTGGCAATAGCTACCCAGGGTCACTTCCTGAGCCATCCCAAAGAATATCCTTCAAGCGTAGAGAAGATCCAGTAGGAACGGCTGTCGATCGGTTACGAAAATTTATCGATTACTTCGGATTCTATGACGTAACATTGGAGTATATAGCTGGTGTAGCAACCACCGATTCTGAATCAAAAGCCACTCAATTCCGTAAGTTATTATTTGACACGATTGGACACCTCGTTGCGCAACACAAAGCTCAGTATTTGAAAGCCGGGCCTGATTGTGAGGGGACAGAGGGGACTCATACTTGTTCTCGAAGCACACTTAGTATCCATCATGTCATTTCAAATTTATATGTACATTTACAAAAATTAAAAATCATTGATACTGAACGAAAAGCTCAGTCTAGTACCATTATAGATACTATAATGGAAATAGACCGAGCTTTCGATTGGAAATCAATAACTTTTAAAAATGATCAAATTGATTCAATTGATCAAAATGAAATCAAATCGTTTACTTTAAAATTATTTACTTTGTACTTATATTTAAATGGAACAGAATGGGAGGTTAATCTCCCCATGCACCTTGTCCATAAAAATCAGGCCCGGGACACCAGAACTCAGCTCAAGAATGAATTTGAGCACATGTCCAAGTATAAAATAAAATCTCTGCATTCAAAATATAACAATATCGAAGGAGTTGAAATTGAAAATAATGGTTTATATTTTTATGCAGCATTGGCCAAGCTGGATATAATAAACAACGTCTTGCTGACGAGCTACAGACAAGAACATAATAACAACTACTTGGAATGTGACTTTAATATATTATTAGTATATTTCAGCCAAAACAAGACATACACACTTACTAAGAATAAATTTCATGAATACCATGTCGATACAATTGATAATATAAAAACAAACGATAGCTATGATTTTGTAGTCACCAATAACCACAAGCAGTGCTTTAATTGTTTTAATAAAAATACCGCAGGAAGTGTTCACGATATATTTTTAACACACAGAATTATATTCAATAATAATTCAGATACAAGTCTTGATTTAATAGGCTTAGGGTCAAAATACGATGTAGAAACTGACTTTAGTACAGGATACAAATCTTGCAAATCAATATACAACATATATCAAAAACAAATGGACTTATTAAAAACAAAGAAAATTTGTTACATATACCAGATGGAATCAGAGATATTATTGCTTAACAACAAATATCTTAAAAGTAATGGTTTTTCCGTCAACGGCGAGAAGCTTGACCAGATGAAGGCTATTGCGAGCACTGCCAACAATTCAAATGACGAACGAACTCTTGAGACGATCGAAAAGTTAGTGCAAAAAGACGAGAAATTCCCCAGTATTATAAATCAAATTGAAACTACCACAGGGAGAAGCGGATATAGAATCCTTTCAACTCTGAATAAAAAATTTAGATTATTATTCTTACCAAGTGAAGGCCATGTTATTTTGGCATTTGATATGAAACACTTTGAGCCAACCATTATATCCAGCTTGTCAAATGATACATACGCATTGGGACTGATAAACTCAGGAAAAGATATTTACACTGAAGTCGCCATGTCAATTTCTGGAGCATTAAATGAGGAGCGATTTAACGACAGATCCTTTGGAAAGGTGCTGTTTAATATTGCCATAAATGGCGGAAATGAACATGCCTTGGTCTCTAGATGCTATGAAACGAACGTTATAATTACTCGGTCATGTTCAGCAGAAATTTTCAACAATTTTAGAAATATGTTTCCTGTAATATTTCAGTTCCAAAATAGAATTCTCCATATGGCTCGTACATACGGCAAGATGTATACAAAATTTTCAAGAGTACTTTACGTCGATGACAATGTGAAAGATTCAACCATTGTTAATTTTGTTGTCCAAGGGTCAGGGGCTGATGCCTTCAAAAGGTTACTGCTGAAAGTCAATGATTTCTTGAATCATCCCGAGGAAGATATATTGTTTCATCATTTCGACGCCCTGTATATCCAGGTGCCTGAGCACGGTGCCGCCAAACGCATGGAGGCGCTCAGGGAGATAATTGAGGATAGTCTGTCGTCCGACTTTGGCAATGTCCGATTCTCGGTTGCTGCCTCGATGCGCAGATCCTGGGCCGAGGAGGACACCATTATACAGGTTTAGTCGGCCGGTACCTGACCGATTTGACCAGAAATCCGCAAGCGATGGCTATTTCGTCCCAGGACGCCGCTGGTTGCGTTTTCCTGGCCAAGACGACCTTTGCCCTGCCTTGGAGCAAGAACTGCGCTTACACGGCGAATTTGGAGCGTCTGCCGGCAAGGAATATTTTAGTGCTACCAGACAGTTGCTGGCTATCAGTGTCTTAACTTCTAAAATGAACTTTTAAAGTAAATTTGTTGTTTTGAAAAAAACCTAAATAAAACACAAGAATTGAGGGAAAGATGAAAAGTGAAAAGTTGTACAATTTAATTGTAAGGGCAGGATCATTAAAACATGATGCTGATGCATTGGGCGACACCCCGCAGAAGGCTTTAATCAATCTTCGCAAGATTTTTAAGTTAAGATTGTTTTTGATTAAGAACAAATATGTTATCTCTAATCCTACTCCTCGGCCAATAGACCAAGGATTTTCTCGGCAAGAGCGTAAACGTAAACTCAGACTGGCATTCAAAAATAAAAAAATAATGTTTCCAGAGTATCCGCATCTGAAGGACTTTGAAAATGAATAAACTTGGCAAATTACAAAAAGCAATTATTCATTTATTCCATGACGACGATTATATCGGGGTAGACCAAGTAATTGAGCATTTAAATTTACAGCGCACCCGTTCAAATCTTGTTTCAGTTCGTAGAGCTTTTCACCTTTTACGAAAACGAGGAGTGCTAAATGTTGCCAAATACGATTATGACGATGGTCACGCCTGGGGTTTGATAGCTTGGTTGCCACACACCAAGTCACCAACGGTCACTGAAGAAATAAAAGTGACGGATGTCGAAAGTGTTGTGCTGAATTTTTTAAATTATTTAAAAGAAGAATTTAATTCAGACTCTGGTGTAGACTACAAAATCATTCTCAAATACATTAAAAAATTAAATGGTAAAATCGGAAATATTCATGAAGATGACGCAAGAGTTCCCGTGTCTTATCACAGGGCCTTAAAATCACTTGCTACTAAAAACAGTATCGTTCTTGATTTCATCAAAGACAATGGAAGAATCGAGGCTGTTTCCTTGAATTCGTCCAATAATATATAATGGTTTATCTCGTGATTCTCTAGATAGATTTCAAAACAAACAAAAAACTCCCCTAGGTCTTGGTGGATCTGGGGGTTTTTTGTTTTGTGTAAGACAAAATGGGTGCTACTTGTAGCTGTTGTTTGATGTTATCTTATTGTCGTTACTATTAATTACTTCAATTATTTGATCATAACGTTCATGTCCGCTCTCACCACCCATCCGCACGACATACGATAAGAGTTTTGCAACAGGCAGCTTGCCAATGCACCGGTCGCACAGGGTGAGCATGCAATTGCTCGTGCCAACTTCAATTCCACCGTCATGAAATCTCTCGTAGTTTAGATTTAATGAATAAAAATAAGTACTTTCAATAATATCTTTGCCACACAAATCGCATTCAAATATCATAACATACCTCCATTTTTCTCTGAAAATGTTTTACTGAAAAATTTTTTTCTGAAAGTAAATTTCGAGTTGACAAATTTTTAGGTACGTATATTCGACGATCCATAGTTTTAAAACAATGGAGAGCGACACGTGATACCAATGAATCTCTTTGTTTACGGCACACTCCGCCAGGGACAATCTAACTACCAACGTCTCCTTAACGGAAGAGAAGGATTTGAATTTGTCGGTCCTGCGACGACGGTAAACAAGTACACCATGTTTTCGTCAGGGATTCCATTCGTCCACAAGCAACCAGAGACGTCTTTAATCAAAGGTGAAGTGATCATGGTCTGGGACAATAAGTTGATCAAATCGCTGGATGCCTTGGAGGGCCATCGGGACGGCGAGCGCCAAGGCTACCATCGGGAACAGACGCCTGTCCGATTAGATAATGGAATGAACATGTCCGCTTGGATCTATTTTTTTTACGGGGTCCCTCATGGTTCCATTGTCCACTCTGGCGATTGGTTGGGTCGAAATAACAATAAATAACGAGAATGTTGCCGTGAAAGTTAACTACAAATATATGGACTACGTCAGGTATTGGCCTGGAGATTCGCGTATCCAGGTGATTATTGATGCACCTCACTGTGCCGGTGAGCCGAACGAGTCCGATGAGAGGACGTTGGAACTTTCACACGACTTGGCCGAAGTCACTGGTGCTGGAGTGATTCAATCGTTGGTCCCCAGGACCCTAGCTGACCTCAATCGTGATATTGACTTCAGTAATGCTGCCTCGGTTCAAGCGCATGCCCAACAACGAAAAGCTTTGTCCCACATCCTTAGGCATAAAAATGCCATTAATGGTGGAAAAGAAGTCAACAACTGTTTTTTGTATATCTCCCTGCACGGCATGAAGAATTATTTTTCTGCCGACTTGGTGCCGATCGACATAGAACTTGGCACTAGATGGGGAGCGTTGTGCGACGAAGACACTGCACAGTATTTAAAGGTTGTCTTGGGTGACTCTGGAACTTACAATGTTTTGTTGGACAATAGATTTATTGGGACAAAGTGCCTGTACCGGCATATCAACGGAGATCCTCGAGTGCCAAGCTATAAAGGGTATGGACGGAATTTCAAAGTTATCCAGGTCGAACTGAGTCATGACCTTCGATTTAATTATTACAGCACAACATTAAAAGCATTAGCCGTGGCTATTGCTTCGATTCAGCAGAGTTTATTTAAGAGCAATAAGAATAGACTACACGCGATGATTAACTAAAGGGAGATGGAAATGTTCACATTGATCGGTCGAACGTTCATTGCTTACGATGACAAGAACCTTGGTAGATCAACTGTAGGTTTGCTTACTCAGTCCCAGGGTAACACCAACGAGGACGAATGGTTTTCGTTGCTGGTGAATTTGTTTGAAAGCAATTCCAAGATTTACGTAGGTGCATTTCGTGGAATGGCAATAGACATTGACGAAGTAAAATCAATTATTTTTCATGATGCCAACCAAGCTCAGGAAAGAATAAATATGTTAAAAGATTTGATTCTGGATATGCTTCAAAAATTTGAAAACAAGCTATAGTCAGTCTTATGATTTTGCAAAATTGTTTGGACAATATTCAACTCAGGCTGTTTTCCAACCATTCTTTTAAACGCGACTCAAAACAGGCCCTTGTCACTCAAAGAGAGACAAGGGCCTGTTTTGCTAAAACTCTTGCGCTATTTGCTTGACACCATTTTCGTGAAACCATTTAATGGTTGACAGGTCCATGCATTCAATAAAATTTTCAAAAGATATAGTTTTGCTTACGCCGTGATACAATTCTTTCGCTTCTTTGGAATTACATTTACTTTTGATCAACAGGTCTTCAGGGGTGCCTTTCATCCCTGGCGTTAAAAAAGTAATCCCCCGGGCGAGTCCTTCGTATGTCCATATGGGCATATAGCCAACTTTGCGATAATAAACTTTAGATAAATCACAATCCTCTGCAACCTGGTTTACGTATTGATATGTCACATAGCCTGGGGTGCACATCCTATAAAGCGCGATAGCCGGGATGTACTTTTGATTATAGAATACCTCGCAAACTTCGAGTTTGTTTTTGTCGTAAAGGCAAGAAAACAATTCCCCGCTTGCGTCATAGGAAAGGGGACTTTCAACACATCGTTCAGACATCCTTTGCAAGGCATGATTTGAGTACGCGACGATGCAGCCTTCGTCTCCAATTTGTACAATTTGCTGCTTTGGCGAATAATACGCCAAACCTTTCGGAGTAGATCTGGAGAGCAAACCCCTAAAAGATATTACCCAGTCCCTGCTCAGCATAAAGCTACAATCATTAGTTGGAAGAAAGCTTTTCAAAATACCCTTTCTATTTAAATAAGTAAAAACCCAATTGCCAAGCAGCTTCTGCGTTTCTCCAAATAAATCTGCTTGGTCATTGTCGTCTAAACTCGGAATTGGAATATCCATTACGGCCTCAACTCCGTATTTTTTTATACGCTTAAGAACTCTTCTGTATCTGATATCGACACATGACATTTTGCTGCAATCAAATTCACCAAGAGCATACTTGACGGCTTCGACAAACTTCGGAGACACTGATTTTTTGTCATATTCTTGAAATACAAATTTAGGATATGCTTCTTTTTTAGCTTTTTCGAAATATGATTTTTTTATTTTGGAAATCTTCATTTTTCTTTTTTTCTTTTTATTTTCTACTTTCTTTTGACTTGCTCTCTGTGAAATTGCCATAACTGCACTCCTCTTTTGCCCAAACAGCAAATTTGAATTGCTTTGCACCCGAAGCACTCGCTGCTGACCCGAGGAACTTAGATCGTTTCCACGTATCCAGGCGGACTCACCTTGGAGCCAAATCGGATCCCTAAGGTGGAATTGGCTGCTCAACCATTTTTGTGCAGGCGAAGAGGAAGGAGCTTGGCAGGAGATCACGGCTTACGCATCTGGGGCCAGCGTCAAAGGTGGCGGCAAAAGACGAGCGCTTTTCTGATCAAATCATGACGGTTGCCATCTAAGTGTCAACCATAATCGAACGTCCGGCCTCGACACGCATGACAGCGGCAATGGGCGGGTCCCTCCTGACTGCTGTCGTCAACCGAAACTGTGGAATTCGAGTTTCACTGGACAGCGCCCAAGCCGACCAAGCTAACCAGCAGCGACGATCAATAAGTGTACCAAATGCCTCGAAATATTTTTTTCTAGGCATTCTAAAGAATGTAAATAATCAATGGATTTTTTATTGATCTATGGTGCGATCCTGGGTAGAACGAAAACAAAGGAGGGTAAAAGATGGTCAACCACACCGACACCATTCCAATCAAGTGCTTTGGCTATATTCGAGTGAGCGGCGCGGCGCAGGTCGACGGAGACGGACCCGAACGGCAGGAGAAGGCCATCCGTGACTATGCTAATACGCATGGCCTGGAAGTGGCTGAGATATACATGGACGGTGGCGTGAGCGGAACCCTTGAGGACCGGCCGGCGCTTGCCGAAATGATGGTCAGCCTTGAGCAGAATGGACACGGTGTAAAGACGGTCCTGATCGAACGCCTGGACCGTCTGGCTCGAAAGTTGGCCGTGCAGGAAAATATCATCCGAGATTTGCACAAGCAGGGCGTGACCTTGATCTCGGCCGTCGAAGGCAAAGGACTGATGGATGACGACCCCACGCGGGTTCTTGTGCGGCAAATGCTCGGAGCCATTGCCGAGTACGAAAAGCAGATGCTGGTCCTCAAACTCAGGGCAGCCAGGAAGCGGACCAAGGCGAAGACCGGCAAATGCGAGGGGCAGAAGGCTTTTATTGAAAGTGATCATGGAAAGGCCACAGTCCAGCAATTGATCAGCCTGCGCGAGTCAGGTCTTACCTGGCAAGAGGTCGCTGATCATCTAAATGGTGATGGTTTTGTGACTAAAAATGGTAAACCCTGGACAATGGTAAATGCGCAGCAAACCTGGCGCAACCATAGTAATTCGCAGCAATTGTTGTCTTGATATATTTATGCTTGTGATTGGCGATTTTCTGTGCGAATTGCTTTTAAAGCATTTTAAAAAAAACTCGACAAGTCAAATACTTTTTTATGCAAATTTATAAATCATTATTCAACAAAGCGTATTGATGTTTTCATAAAATAGTTTATATTGCTCCTTGAATAAATTCAAGGAGGCTTTTATGGACTATGACACAGTTTATTTAACATGGGATGATTTGAAAGAACGGGGATGGTCAAGGCTTTTGATGTTGGCGTATTTTGGCGGACCTGATATTGTTTTGCAGCGATCCGAAGGGCAACAACCGCTTGAGCTTTTTGAAGAAGAAAGCGTTGTCTCTTGTGAAATTGGCCAAGACTCAAGAGATTTTTTTGACAAATATTCTGAATTAGTTTCAATGGCAATGGAAAGAAAATTATTTTATAATGAAAAAAGAAGTAATAATTTTTGCGAATCTTTTGATTTGCTAATTGACATGCCCGACCTTGATACATTGCTCGACAGAGCAAGGACTGAGTACGATCGCAGAATGTTCTTAGAAACTGGTGATGAATTTCACCCCGACGGAGAGACTTGGTCTGATTCAATTTCAGAAGACGCGCTGAAAAGGGTTGCCGTTCTGATGCTCAAAAATAGTTCAAATATCAACACTGCTCTTTCACATTTAAAAAACATAAAACATGGCCTTGCTGAACTGGGGATGCCAAGCGAAACATACATGTCTTGCGTCGATAAGTTGTACGATAAGTTTTACACTACTGTGAAAGAAAAATATCCCGATCTTGAAAGTGCGGCTTTGGAACTAAAACAATCAGAAACAATCGATGGATATACAAGTGAAAACATTTATCGAATTAAATCGATTTTCAACTAGTATTATCTGCTGCGGGTGCCATCAAGCACAAACTCAAGCCAATGTGGTGCAAATAAAGACCGTCGTTGCCAAATAGCAATTAGATGGATTTCTTGAACAGCTACTGAACAATGCAATCGACGCCTGGAGGCGGCAAGATCTCTGGGCGTTGACTGCATATCGAAATACAAATATGGTCATCCAAAAAACTAGGAATATATCTTAAACACTGTTTCCAGGGGATTCTAGTGATCTTCGCCATTCACCAAAGCAAGGGCAATCCTAAAGTCTAATTATTCACCTTGGGTTCGCCAACCAAGCTGGTCTCCGTGTTGACGAGTTCCTGGAAATTGAGATCTCCAGCCGGAAGTCGACAAAGGAACGCCGAATCGACGACCTGTTGGAGCGCTTGGCACCTGGGGACACTATAGTCGTTAGCGAGTTGTCGCGGCTAGGGCGCTCGCTCGGGGAGATGGTTCGAATCGTGGAGCAACTGAAGGAAAAGGACGTGGCGCTGATTGCCATCAAACAGGGGATCAACACTCGAAGCGATTCCGACATGGCGTCCAAGTGCATAATCTACCTGTCAGGGATGTTCGCTGAGTTGGAACGGGACTTCTTGAGCCAACGAACAAAAATGGTTTGGAGAGAGCCAAGGCGCAGGGCAAGGTCCTTGGTCGTAAGAAAGGAAGTCTTGGCAAATCGAAAATGGATAATAGAATCGATGAGATTAAACAACTTATTGAATTGAATGTTCCAAAAGCATCTATTGCAAAGATTCTTGGGGTTAGTCGCCAATCGTTGTACAAATTTATTGAAAGTAGGAGCATTAATATTCAATGACCACGCAGGTACTAGTCAAGATATTTTTTAAAAAGGGAAAAGATATTACTTGACCAAAATAGATATTGCATTATTCAAGAATTTATGTATAGTCTTCCTAGTAAAAATCAAGGAGGCATCATGAATATTAAACGTGCATATTTTTCGATGGAGGATCTGGCAAAAAGAGGATGGTCACTTCGCTTGACACAATCGTTATATGGCGAACCTGATATAACAGTAAGCGCAGGGATACATCAAAAGCAATGGAGATTTTTTGACAAAACAAAGATATATTCTATCGAAAAAATGAGAGAATTTAATTTGGCAAGAGATGTTCGTGTAAAAAAATCTAACCAGAGGATAGTGCGCAACTTAAGCCATCAGGCAAAATTTGCATATAACTTCTGTAAACATTTTCAATTAAAAGTGAATGAGTCTGGTTCAGCGACGTTAATCTCTCGCGCACTTGATTTGTACGATAAAGTAATGATGCAAAAGACGGGCCTCCGGAAGCCCTCTGGGGATAGATGCTGGCACCATGAAATCCCGTCAGGTGAGATCTTAGAGGTCATCTTGGAGTACATTAAGATTCGCGAATCAAACTATTTGTATGGTCGTAATTACATCGACATGCTTCGCATCGAGTTGACGAAAAGAGGAGCCGAATTTAGTGATTATCAAAAGTGCGTATGCATTTTAGACAAGGTGTCGAATCAGGCAATACTAAATAAACATCCTGACATATTGATGTATTGCGACGATATCGAGTTCGAAAAAGAATTTGAAAGAAATTCCGGCCACGGAGATCAAGACGTTGGCACTTTGATTTATCATTAACGGCATAATAGATGTTGACGCCTGGGAGGTCGCGATATTTCCGGGCGTTAACAGTTTCTCTCTTTGTCGGAATTGACTGTATTTTAATACTTGGCATGTACGAGTTGTATCTTATCATAGACATCTAACTTGAGTTGCCAGTGCGAGCAACGAGGCCATGCAAACGTTTTGGCGGATGATCCCGTTTCCTAAAATAATAATACTTTTAATTTTTTGTTTGCAAAACAAATTTCAATTTAAATAAGGAGATTGTTATGGAAAGTTTTGATTATATTTTAAAGCAAGATTTACTCGAGAGAGGTTGGACAAGGTCTCTCATTGATAAATTTGCCGGCAATCCTGACAAGTTTAGACATCACGTCGGACACAAAAACCAGCTGTGCTTATACAACAGCAAAAGAATTAGTTCCATAGAAGTGTCTAGAGAATTTCGCGAGGCCCTTGAATCATCTGTAGCTAGGCGGGAAAAAATTCAAAAAACTAAAAAAACTAATGAAGAGAAAACGTTGACTGCTAAAAAGATATTTCTTGAATCAAAAATCAAGACTATTGTCAGCGACTATTCAAAAATTGACATAGATGTTCGCTTGGTTCCTGTTGAAGGTATTGAAGTTGCTGCTCTTCAGAATTGGAATGACTGGGTTAATGACAGGATAGATTGTTTTTTGAGAAGACACGACTCGAGGTGGGAGGACTTCTTTGAAGAAACAGTGTGTACAAACAGGATGGCTGTTAATTATATTCGTCACAGATTGACAAATTACGAGGAAAAACTTGGCTTCTTAAACGGACTGTCTAGCTCGTTTCAGGAATTCGGTATAGTCTTTTCAGGGCATCACCTGTGCTATAAATTGCTAAAAACTGCAACGAATAGAGCAATAGCTGATAAATATCCTAAATTTTCAAATGAATGTTATCGTCAAATCTCGATAATGGAAGAAGAACAATCATGCTAGGGTGTTATTTTTATTATATAGGGCAGAAATGAGTGCTTGCGCTTAGCGCTCAACCTTTAAGTGCATAAATAACCCTGACCATACTTTAACGATCATCGCACAACAAGTAGGTAATTATGATTTTCGCTATTCACCAAAGTAAGGGCAATCCTAAAGTATACTTATTCACCAGGGAGCGAGACGATCTTTCAATGGTACCAGAAGGTATTCTTGAACAATTGGGGAAAATACAATTTCTCAGAAATTCGCGCGATCCGGCACATGAAACGGACATCATTTCTTTGAGACACAAAGAAATAGTGGCAAGAATTGCGGCTGATGGGTACTGTGTAATGAAACTGTGAGAATTCGCCTTCGTGTTCTGTTGGACAGCGTCAGGCTATGTCAATGAATGGAATGAAGTAGCAGGAATTTTTCAACAAGGACAACGACAGGGGTAGCCCGTCCATCTGTATGTAGTTTGCTATGGAACTAGTAGATCTCCAGGGCCAGATTGAACGTGTAACGTACACCAACGAAGAGAATGGTTATACTATTGCCAAAGTGAAGGTCTATGGACGACGTGACCTTGTAACTGTTTGTGGTAACATCCTTTGCCCAACCCCTGGCGAGATCATAAAAATGAAGGGGGAGTGGGCGAACCACCCAAAGTTCGGCGAGCAGTTCAAACTCGCCTACTACAAAACGACTACCCCCGCCTCTGTCCACGGAATCGAAAAATACCTTGGGTCGGGTCTGATCAAGGGCATCGGCCCAGTCATGGCCAGGCGCATCGTTAAGTTGTTCGGGGAGGCCACGCTGGACGTCATTGAGGCGGATATCCAGAAGCTTGTTGAGGTGCCGGGCATCGGCTCCAAACGGGTCGGCATGATCGGTCAGGCGTGGGAAGAGCAGAAAGAAATTCGCTCCGTCATGCTGTTTCTTCAGACCCATGGGGTCAGCTCCGGATACGCTACGAAAATCTACAAGCAGTATAAAAACGAATCCATTGCCGTGGTTCAGGAGAATCCTTACCGGCTGGCCCACGATATTTTCGGCATAGGCTTCGTCACTGCAGACAAAATCGCGCAGAAGCTTGGCTTCGATAAAAACTCGCCGCTCCGGGCCGAGGCCGGCATCCTCTACGTCCTTCACCAATTGTCCGACGAGGGACACGTCTTTTACCCCCGGGAACCATTAATCGAGAAAGCCAACGAGATCCTGGAGGTTGAGACGGCCGTCCTTGCTGATGCGATTGCCAGGTTGGCCTCGGACAAGAAGGTCGTCTGCGAGACCTTGAATGCCGACAGTGGTCCCATCGACGCCGTTTATCTCGCTAAATACCATCTTTCGGAGAACCAGGTCGCCGCTCGCCTGAAGGCCCTCATGGTAGCCCCAAAGGGTGTCCGCACCATTGATGCCCCAAAGGCCGTGGAATGGGTTCAGGAAAAGCTGTCGATGGCACTGGCGAAGAAGCAAGTCGAAGCGGTCAAGGCCGCAGCCACGAGCAAGGTCCTGGTCATTACCGGAGGGCCGGGGACGGGCAAAACGACAATTATCCGTGCCATCCTGAAAATCTTCTCCGCGATCACCAAGCACATCCTACTGGCAGCACCGACAGGCCGTGCGGCGAAGCGCATGTCCGAAGCCACCGGCCATGAAGCCAAGACCCTGCACCGGTTAATGGAATATTCCATTCAAAAATGCGGGTTCCAAAAGAACGAGGACCACCCCCTCGACTGCGAGCTGATTGTTGTGGATGAGGCGTCCATGATCGATCTCATCCTGATGCACCACCTGCTCAAGGCCATACCGAAGCCGGCCACACTGATTTTGGTGGGTGACGTTGACCAGTTGCCCTCGGTTGGAGCCGGCAACGTGCTCAAGGACGTGATCGCCTCTGGAACCATTCCTGTCGTGGAACTGAACGAGATCTTCCGGCAGGCCCAAAAATCCTCCATTATCGTCAATGCCCACAAGATCAACAGGGGTGTCATGCCCGACCTCCGGCCGAAAATGGAGGGCGACGATTTTTACTTTGTCGAGGAGGACGAACCCGAACGAGCGCTGCAGCGAATAATCCAGCTGGTCAAGGAACGGATTCCGATAAAGTTTGGTCTGGACCCGATCGACGACATCCAGGTATTAACTCCCATGAACCGTGGCCTTGTCGGGACGTCAAACCTGAATAGCGCACTTCAGGAATCCCTTAATCCCCGGGGGGAGGAAATCGCTCGTGGAGGACGGACGTTCCGGGTGGGCGACAAGGTCATGCAAATAAAAAATGATTACGACCGTGAAGTATTTAATGGTGACATCGGGCGAATCGTAAAAATTGATTCAGAAGAACAAGAGGTAATTGTCGTCGTTGATGGGCGAGACGTGAAATATGAGTACACAGACCTTGACGAACTAGTTCTTGCCTATGGCGTGTCGATTCACAAATCGCAGGGATCTGAGTATCCAGCAATTGTTATCCCGATAATGATGCAACACTATATAATGCTACAAAGAAATTTGACATATACTGGAATTACTCGAGGAAGGAAACTTGTTGTCCTCGTTGGCCAAAAGAAAGCACTTGGCATAGCCGTCAGGAACAATAAGACGCTATTCAGAAACACTCATCTGAACAAAAGAATAGCACTGGCGAAATAGAAGGCAATCCGTGTCGTGGTTTGTTTATATAGTCGAATGTTCGGACGACACTCTATATTGCGGAATAACTTGTGATATGGATCGTAGAATTAATGAGCATAATGGGCTGCAGCCAGGTGGAGCAAGATACACAAGAAATCGCAGGCCTGTCCGGCTTGTTTTGAGTGCAATTTTTGAAAATAGATCAGAAGCTTCAAGGGCAGAATATAAAATCAAAATGACACGCAAAGGCAAGAAAGTGCAAACATTGCATGCACTATCAGAGCTTGGCCATGAAAAAGCTCAGTAGGTTCTTATCTTTTTCAACCCGTGGCATTGGCGACCAGATACGATCTCATTGCAAGAATAATCAACGGTGGTTGCGACGTGGCAAATGATATGAATTCACTGGAAAGCATTTTTAGCGAAAAAATTATTTTTGATGCTGTCAAAGCGATTGTTCGCACAAAAGATAAAGACGCTTATTTAAAATGGCTAAGCGAAAACATTAAGCATTACCTCCCAGAGGATTTTGATTTTACTGATGACGAGCGACAATCGCTGAATGAAGTTGCAACAGTCCTTGGACGAATTATTTGGAACGCCACCCCTCTCCCCTGGAACAAATTTCGACCGCAGCCCTTGCCCACACCAGGAAGAAATGAAAAATGCTTTTGCGGGTCAGGGAAAAAATACAAACAATGTTGCGGTGACAGCATAAACAAACTACCCCAGATTGACCCTCAAATCATTTGGCCGATCCTGGTTTCGGTTATTCCTTCAAAAGAACTGAAAGAAGCTCTTCTAAATTCACCGATACCCATAAATGCCATTCTCGTAGTCGCTGACAGATATGTTAAAGACGGTCTCCCACAAAAGACCATTTCCTTATTGCAACCATTTTTTAAAGACGAAATCAAAGGACACGGAGAAGAATTTGACTACGCCCTCCATTTGCTTTGCAACGCGTATGACGATTTAGATAAATACAGATCAAAACATAACTTGCTCAAAAAGATAGTAGAAACAGCACCACGCTCTCCACTTAGATCTTCGGCCTGGCAACGACTGGCAGCCATTCGAATCGACAAAGGAGACACTGCAGGGGCTTGGGAAGCATTTAAAAATGCGATGAAGGATAGCCCGGACTCAGTTGATTTGAGCCACTTAGAGCTACAACTCCTTGCCGTTGAAGGAAAATGGAGTCAGGTCCAGGAAAGGGCCAACTTTTGGCTCAAGAAATTCAAAAATCTGCCCAAGGAAGCACAGGTTGACTATGCTGAACTTGTCGATTTGATCAAACATGCCGCAACGAACCCAAAAGAAGCCCTTGCAACTCTTTCTATAGAGTCAGGCAACGATCCTTCTCATGTCTTGCATGACTGGATAGCAGACGTGACTGGAAGGCCAGTGCCGGAATATCAATTAGACAAAGATATTGCATCAAATATACACGATGACGACGAAGAGCATTTAATCCAAAAATTTTCAAGCAAATTGCAAATGATGGGCCTTAGCAAAGACGAACTTGAAAAAACAGCTAAGAGGCTTATCGGAGAATTGAAAGCGTCATCAAACCCTGACGTGGAATCATCTGACGGTGACAACCATGCTGAAAACAACTACGAATATTCCATCAAAACTCCTGAGATCATATTAAACTTAGAAAAGAAATGGGAGAATGTTTTTTCACTCGACAAGCCTTTTGGAACAAACAATAAATCGTTCTCGTCAGAGGACCCTTGGGAGCCAAGTATAGCAAAAGAATGGCTGCTGTTTCTCGGAAAAAACCCAGCGGCCTTTGACAGCTTGGCAATACTGGATGACATTGCAACAGCACTGTTTTCAAACGACTATTTCAATGACGAGTCTTTTTTAAAGAAAATGATTTTGCCAATCCTAGATCGTTCGTTCGCAATTGTAAACAATATCAAACTTGAAGACAAAGAAACACTGCCATGGGGATTCATGGGAAACCGTCCAGCCCTACGTTCACTCGCGAGGCTGGTCACAGTATCCTCTATGCTCGACAAGGATAAACGACTTGAGAAAGTTGTAGATATTTATCTCAGGCTTAATCCAAATGACAATCACGGAATGAGAATGTTCAAAATCAATGGATTATTAATTAGAAACAATAATGAAGAAGCTTTTATTTTTTCAAGAAATTATCCTGAAGATTTTGATTTAAATATTTTACTTGGAAGAGCTTTGGCGTTGTTTAGATTGGGAAATATTGAAAACGCCAGCGAAGCGGTCAAAGCCTCCATCGAAGTTTGCCCAAAATGCATCCATTACCTTGCAGCGAAGAACATAAAACAGCCAAAGTTATCTCCTGGCCTGATCTCAATAAGGGGTGCGGACGCCGCTTGGTTTTATCGTTTTGCAATGCGTGATGCATGGCTCGAAACAAATGGAGCCATGGAATGGCTACAAAAGAATTTTGGAAATCCTAAGAAAGAGAAAGCGCGACAACCCGAGCAACTCAAGCTGGTATAAAGCTAAACGGCTAAATCAACAGAAAACGAGCCTTGGGGATATGGATGTTTTTCAATACCTCCATCTAGGCTATCGGAGTCTGACATGCTCAGCCTCAAGCCGTCGAGGATTGTTGCTATCTATGCAGTAGTCAGTGCTCTATGGATTCTATTTTCGGACAGGGCTGTCGGAATATTGTTTTCAAATTCCATCTCAACAATAACACTATTAAGTACTTTCAAAGGATGGCTCTACATTGGCATTGTATCAATAATTCTTTATGCATTTTTAAAAAAATACGAACGTGAAAATATAGAACAGCAGAAAATTCTTTTCGAAAGCGAAAAACGCTTTCGAACTATATTTGATTCAGCAAGTGACTGTATTTTTATTCATGACGCAAAAACCGGCAAGATTGTTGATGTAAACAGTAGAACTTGCAAAGTATTCAGATATGCTCGTGAAGAAATACTTGCGCTTGACGTTGGCAAAATTAGCTCTGGGATCTATCCTTATACCCAAGAAGAAGCTGTAAATAAAATCCACCAAACGCTCAACGGGGACATGCTTTCATTTGAGTGGCAGTGCAAAACTAAAGACGGACAAGTTTTCTGGGGACAAGTTTGCACCAGCGTGGCCACTATTAATGGAGACGTGCAAGTCATAGTGAATTTGCAAGATATAAGCGAACATAAGCGAGCAGAGCACATCTTAATAGAGGAACGAAAATTTACAAATGCTGTATTAGAAAGCGTCCCAGGGTTACTATATTTATACAACGATGAGGGCTTGCTGATCCGTTGGAATAAGCAACATGAAACAATTACCGGATACTCAGGCCAAGAACTAGCTCAAATGCATCTGCTTGATTGGTACAAGGGAGATGAGCTAACCCAGAAAAAGATTACCAGCGCCATTAATCGCGTAGTAAAAGATGGAAGCGCCACCGAGGAGGCAGACCTCCAGACAAAGACAGGAGCAAGAATACCATTTTATTTTACAGCAGTGAGTTTAGAGATTGAGGGTAAATTGTACTTTGTTGGAACAGGGATCGATATAACAGAACAAAAGAAACTAGAGCAGCAGCTTTTATTCCGTGCGCTACACGATCCTTTGACAGGACTAGCAAATCGTGTCCTTTGTATGGACCGTATTTCGCAAGCGAGTGAGCGTCTTAGTCGCAACCCAAACCATGAGTTTGCTGTAGTATTTATTGATCTTAACAACTTCAAATCTATTAACGACAGCTTTGGTCATGAGGCTGGTGATCAAGTTTTATGCGAAGTCGCCAACAGGATTCATGGTTGTGCTCGAAAAACCGATACAGTGTGTAGATATGGCGGAGATGAATTTATAATTCTTTTAACGGAAATAAATAAGCCCGACACAATTGAAGCAATACATAGGATTCAATGTGTTCTAAAAACTTATTTTGTTGTCAACACGCATATCTTACAAATTTCAGCAAGCTATGGCATTGCATACGGTGAAAACGAAAAGCAAAGCCCAGAAGATCTGCTCCGCAACGCAAACATCGCACTACATAATGCAAAGAATTCACCGAGCGAAAAAATAATAGTTTTTGAAAATGGAATGCATGAACTGGCAATGCGCAACCTTAGTCTGCAAAACGATATGCGACGTGGCCTTGAAGCTCATGAATTTTTCATTGTTTACCAACCAATATTTTTTTTGAGCACAGGAGAATTGTATGGATTTGAAGCGCTACTCCGCTGGAGCCATCCACAACGTGGAATTGTAAGTCCTGGAGAATTTATACCTGCAGCAGAAGAATCTGGATTTATATACGAATTGGGTAATTTTGCATTGACAAAGGCTTGCAACGATTTCGCCAAATTATTAAAGACTTCCCCAAAAGACAATGAAATAACTTTATCGGTAAATATTTCTACCAAGCAACTCGCAAAAGATAATTTAATTGATATCATTGAATACGCCATTGGCAAAAGCGGACTCCCTCCTGGCTTGTTAATTCTTGAGATTACGGAGTCTTCTATCATGGAATATCCAGACAAATCGGCGAAGATCATCGATGCAATTAAATCAAAAGGGATTGGAATTGCGGTTGACGATTTTGGAACAGGCTATTCATCAATGAGCGTTTTGCAAAAATTGAAACTCGACAAGCTTAAGATCGACATGAGCTTCGTAAACAGATTGACCGAAAGCTCGGAGGATTGTGAAATTGTCCGAGCAATAATCACGTTGTCAAACAGTCTTCACCTACAAACTGTCGCAGAGGGGATAGAAACTTCTGAGCAACTCCAGATTCTTCGCAGTCTCGGCTGCGAGCTAGGACAGGGATATCTTTGCTCTAAACCCCTGGACGTCAAAGACCTGCCTTTGCTGATTACTCAAAATGCATGTCCTTCACTTCTTTGATCATGCACGAGAGCAGTTTGTTTGTGGTGTTAATCATTATACACACTATAGACAAAGGACTTCGCCGTGCCTGAAAACAATTCTCCAAATACACAAACAACAATTGAAAGTATTCAAGCAGCAATAGTTGAGTCCACAGAACACAGGCAAGCCTTGGGGCCTTTTCGACAGGCCTTTTGGCATTATTGATTTATTATAATGTCGTCAATGACGCCAACAGCACATTGGTCGCAAGCTGGGTATCTATTGTCCTTCTTGTCAGTATATTTAAGCTGGTTTTGTCACAATGCCATCGCCTAAAGAAATGCAGAGCCGCCAGCATTGGGACCAGGCAAAAATTTATTTTAATAAGCGCGGCATCCACTGGAATTCTGTGGAGCGTTCCAATTGTATTTGTAAATTTTAATTCTCCTATGGAATTATTCACTGTAATACTTATTGTAAGTGGCATTATATCTGGCTCAGTCAATGCCTACCTTGGCCAAAAAACATGTATGCTGTGGATAGCGACAAGCCCTTGCTTGCTTATTATAGTTTATCTCAGTTTAAAAATTACTCCTATTCCAGTGCCTGCAATAACAAGTGTCTGTGTGTTCTATATTTTTATACTTTTTACTAGCGTTCACACAAAGAAAAGTATCTATGAAATGCTTTTTGTAAAACATGAAAAAACCAAGTTGGTAGAGCAGCTTCAAGAAAATCAAAAAATATTATCAGAACTTGTCGGCAAAGACGACTTGACTGGGCTGCCAAACAGACGGCTTCTTGTAGAAATTTTCGACATGCTTGTTAAAGACTGTCAGCGCAATGGCTCAAAATTTGCCATTGCTTTTATTGATATGAACGACTTTAAAATGGTCAACGATACATACGGACATGAGATTGGAGATAAAGTTTTAATAAATGCTGCTAATATTATGAAAGAAGCTCTCCGGAAAAGTGATGTCGTTGCAAGACTTGGAGGAGATGAGTTTTTAGCTATTGTAAAAAATATAAATGACAAAAATGATGCAGCTACAGCTGCAGCTAAAATTTCATCATCACTTTCGAGAACACTTTTGGTTGATGGCCATAGCATCAATATAAGCGCCAGCGTAGGTGTCTCTGTTTACCCGGACAATGCTAATTCCCTGGATGCATTAATGAACATCGCTGACAGTTCAATGTACAGAGACAAACGTTTTTGCCAGATGGAATCTGTCTCTTAATAAAAATTAAACTCCTCATTGAAAAAATGGCCAATGAGGGGCTTTCTTCAATGGCCTTTGAAAGCTATTTCTCTCTTCCTTCCTTAGCGCGAGCAACAGGGGCACTGCCACCGAGCATCTCGATGGTGCCGACGCCCTTCTCTTGGGCGGCGGCAGTCAATCCCCTTGAGACCGCCAAAGCCGAAAGCATAATTATCAATAATATCGGGATGTTCTGCCAAGAACTAGAGAGGGCATGACGCTGGTTCGCAATCCATCTGGGAGACCGGGTGGATTTATGCCCCGGATAAGCTCCAGAATTCAGCTGTATTTCCAGTTGGTTAGTTTCTCGACGCTTGACTTGAAACCGGAGACAGAAAATAGTTCTCAAAAAGAGAACAATCATCTTGACTCGGCTTGGCCTAGTGGTAATATCAAGTCATGGATGGGGCTGGAAAGAAAATGCGAGTTGTTTCGAAGCGGACCTTAGCAACCTTCTGGACTACACATCCTCAGGCGGCTGGCCCTCTGGCCGCTTGGCATGACGCAATTAGCTCCCGAGAATGGAAAAATCTCGCTGAATTAAGGCAACTTTCCCGAACAGTTGATTATGTTGGCGGCGACAGATTTGTGTTTAATATCGCGGGGAACAAATTCCGTCTCATTGTAAAAATAGACTTTAGAAGCCAGTTGGCCTTTGTGCGGTTTATTGGAACCCATAAAGAGTACGACGGCATTGACAATGTTTCCAGTGTTTAGCTGGGGAACACCTCAAACCAGAGGTGAGGAACATGGAACGCCTGATTAAGACTGAAGCCGATTACAACGATGCTCTGGCTGTGATTGACAGCCTCATGGGGGCCGAGCCTGGAACCGAAGACGACGAGCGTCTTGAGTATTGGGCCAAGCTTGTCGAGGTTTACGAAGAAGAGCACTACCCCATTCCCAAGCCGACTCCGCTTGAGGCCATCAAATTTGCCATGGACCAGCAGGGCTTGACCCGGCGCGACCTTGAGCCGTTCATGGGGAGCAAGGGGGTCGTGTCCGAGGTGTTGGCCGGCAAACGTCGGCTGTCTCTGGACATGATCCATGCCCTTCATGCAGGTCTGGGCATCCCCCTTGACACCCTGGCCCAGGAAATGCCTTTGCAAGCCCAGCCGTTGGACGTCTCCGCATTCCCGATTAAAGAGATGAAGGCCCGGGGCTGGATTAACCCTGCGAGCAAGGCCGAGGTTGAAGCGGCGGTGCGTCAATGGCTCAATGAATGCGGCATTGGCGACGCTCCGCTTGCCTACGCCGCCCGCAGTTCCATGCGCCTGGGAGCCAGAGGCGACGAAAGCGCCATGCTGGCATGGGTGTGTGGTTTGAAATCCATCGCGGCCAAGGAGACGTTACCGGTCAAGTTTGATCGGGCGGCCCTGTGCTCCGATTTTCTTCGCGGCCTAGTTGTCCTGAGCCGTGACCCACGTGGCCCGGTCCTAGCCCGGGAATATTTGGCAATGGCCGGCATCCATTTTGTCGTTGAGCGCCACTTTCCCAAGACGTACATGGATGGGGCCGCGCTGCTTGAGCCGGACGGCACGGCCGTGATTGGCATGTCCCTGCGCCACGACCGAATCGACAATTTCTGGTTCACACTGCTTCATGAGGTGGCTCACCTCACCCTAGGGCATATTGAGCCGGGGAGCTTTGTGGTTGACGACCTGGAAGCTCGGAGCCAGGACGCACGGGAACGCGATGCCGACGCACTGGCCATGGAGTCGCTCATCCCGTCCGAAGGGTGGAAAGCGATCCCGCCTTCGGTCAACACGACCCAGGAGTTCGTTGACGGCATGGCCGAGAAGCTCGGCATTCACCCCGCCATTGTGGCTGGGAGGGTGCGGCACGAGACGCGGAACTACAGGCTGTTTGCAAAGCTGGTGGGAAGCGGAGAAGTGAGAGCCTTATTTCCTCAATGGAGCATGTAAAAAATCCCGCAGCGACCAAGCTGTTATAATTGAAAGTAAAAGCCCCCCATTGGCCAAGTGGCCAATGGGGGGCTTACTTCATTGGTCTTTGAAAACTATTTCTTCTTCTCTTCCTTAGCGGGAGCAGCAGGGGCACCGCCGAGCATCTCGATGATGCCGACTCCCTTCTCTTTGGCGGCAGCAGCCAATCCCTTGAGACCGTCAAAGCCTTTGTCCATGACGAACTTCTTCACTTCGCCCCGGGCAATGCCGAAATCCTTCATAATCATCTGCATCTGCTTGAGGGGGTTGTCTTCGCCAGAGGTGGTCTTGCGAGCAACCTTGACCGACATGTCCTTTTTGGACACATCAAACTTCTTCATATACTCTTCGCGGGTAAGTCCGTGAGTGGCAAGGTGCTTTTTCGTCAAAGTTTTGAATTCGGCACCGCAGAGAGCGCACTTAACGCACTTGCGAGTCTTCTCATGGCGAGGAGCCTCAATCTGTTTCATCGGCTCGGCGGTTATATCGATAACGGGGCCACTGCGGAGCGAATCAAGTTTTTCGTAGATGCTCTTGGCAACGGTTTCGAGGTCGCTAAAATGGATTTTGCCGTGGCGAAGCTGGTCCTTGGCGAGATTGACAGCTTCCGACCACATCTCTTTATCGACCATAGTGAACTCCTTGTTTGTATACGTGTCAGATGTGAACGGTCTAACATCGATAAATAATATGTCAACTCTATTTTTCAATTGTAAGTCAAAATTTTAAAATTAGATCTGGCCAGATGCTGAAACAATTTCAGGAGAAAAGGAGAAGCTATGCGATTTGGGCTTTGCTGCTTATTTGTTGAAGAAAAAATATCGTTTAGAACGACCACAGCTAAAGCCTTGTTGAACTTGACGGTCAAAAAGCGCTTGGAAAAAGTATCCGGGATTTGCCTTCACAACGCAAAAAGTCTGCTGGAATCTGTCAAGACGGTTCATCGTCTGGGCATTGGCGCTTTCAGAATCTCGTCCCAGTTCTTTCCCCGGATGACACACCCTGTTACGGGCTACCGGCTTGAAGAATTGCCTGAGGTTGAGGAAATCAATGACCTGCTGGCAGCGACAAAGAACTTTTCGAAGAATAATGGTATCCGACTCAGCTTCCATCCGGACCAGTTTATCATGCTGTCCTCGCCAAGAGAGGAAGTGACGGAAAATTCCATTCGTGAACTATGCTGCCAGGCCGACTGGGCAGAGGCAGTTAGAGCAGATGTGATCAACATCCATGCCGGTGGTGTTTACGGCAACAAGACGCAAGCGCTGGAACGTTTGAGCGGAGTGTTCAAGGATCTACCCGAGAAAGTAAGCAGCCGACTCACGTTGGAAAACGACGACATCAGCTACACTGTGCGCGATTTGCTCCCTGTGTGCCACGCGCTCTCCATTCCATTGGTTTATGACGTCCATCACCATAGGTGCAATCCGGATGGCCTCACTGAGCTTGAGGCCACGGATCTGGCTGCTGGCACCTGGGCAGCTTTAAAACGCGAACAGTACTGTCATATTTCCTCGCCCAAAAATGGTTGGAGCAAAGGGAATCCCAAGCCGCATGCCGATTTCGTCGATCCCAAGGATTTTCCAACGTGCTGGCTGGAACGTGAGATGACCGTGGACGTCGAAGCCAAGGCCAAAGAACTGGCTGTTGCCCGCTTAATGGGAGAACTGGGGCTAGTGAGGGAATGAGCACGTAGGCAAAACCATTTCAAATAAACTTATCAACTTCTCCGACAAGTTAACAATTACCAGGGCCATGGGCGGCATGCCTGAACGCACTGATAAACAATCCAATTCCACTGCGATTCCAAAAAGTTCAACTTAACTATGTGATACTAGATTTATTTTACAAATAAATACAATATACATAGGTGTGACGCAAAATAGCAATGACTAAACCGCTTTGTTAATCTTAACCCAAAACTTGGTCCCGTCAGGTTCTTCCGAGGTGAAGCCAACTTCTCCTTTAAGATAGTTTTCTGTCAGCAGTTTTATGGAATAGGTTCCAAGCCCACGATCCACTCCCTTTGTCGAGAATGACCGTTTAAAAATCTGCATTTTTACTGATTCAGGCATAATCCTACTGTTAGCAACCCAAAATTTTGCACAATCTCCGTCATCGTCTAGTCCGATAGTGATACTTCCATTTTCGGAAGTAGCTTCTAAAGCATTAATGACCATGTTTATGATAACACGCATGAGTAGTGTATAGTCAGATAAGATTTGGACGTTTTTACTATTTTGCGAAATGGCTATTTGTTTACCGTAAGCCTTTGGATGTGTCCGATATTCTTTTGCCACGAGATTGACCAACTCGATGCCCTGAAGTGTGATCATGGAAAGCTTATATTCTTTGTTTTCCAAGGCAAGCAACTGTTTTTGTTTCTTAATTTCTTCTACTAGACCAAACAGTGACGCTTGAACAAGACTCATCAGTTCCTTACTTTCTTCAGGAACTTCGTCAAACAAAGTGTCAAGTAAGGCTTTTGCCCCTCCTGCCGCATTAAGAATGTCGTGAAAAAAAATTCGTTCTAATATTTTCCTGCGCTTTTCGTCCTCTATGTCCACGATTGAAACGACGTAGTATTTTTCGTTTTCTACACTCCACGGAGAAACAAAAACTCTTAGGTCTTTCGCTGAGCTTTCATCATTGTGTCTTACTAGAAGCTGGCAGTCGTGCTGAGCTTTTGAATCGTTAATCATACATTCTAATACTGCGCGGAGAGCGCCACATTCACGGCAAAATGTAGAGGTGCCACATCCTGCTTCTTCAACGTGGGCGTAGGTGCATCCCATTGCTTCACCGGGGCGAAGCCCGAGAAAGTTATCAAGGTCGTTGATTCCAAGGATGTCTAGAAAAGATTTATTGCTGAAAACTATTTGTCGGTAACTGTTTAGAACGATGAGCGGAAGAGGAAAGAAGTCAAAATAGCTAGAGCAAATGTGCCCAGAAAGCTTTTCTCTTTCGTCTTGAACTTCATTGAGGCTTAGACGTTCTGGGGCGGCACTCTTTGTTTTTAGATTGTCCGTAGCCATGTCCTTAGTCCTTGTTGTAATTAGCAAGGTTCAAAGGGTAGAATTTCATAAATTTCTGTGTCGCTTGAATAATCTTACGTATTTATACTCAATGTAGTTCATTTCAGTATAGGGATCGTTCGGTCATCCGCACAAACTCTGGTTGAGCTGAGGCAGTGACTGCCCCCATTCACTCCCTTTTTGAGACCGCCAAGGCCAACGGCCTGGAGCAATGTCGCTATCTGCTCCACTTTTCCGAGCAATGGCTAACGACAACCGCCGATGCCCAACGCAAGCCCATCCCGCCGTCGCACATTTATACTCAGGGAATGACTATCCCTGCCTGAGCCTCTGCCGCTTAATACTCGTCCTGACATGACTCGCCTTATTGAGCGTATAATCACAAACGGATAATCACAGGACGGAAGCCCCTTCTCACAACTCTCAGCCAGACAGAGCTTGTCGTTTATTGGTGATGTTTACTTTGTGACAAAAGTTCATCAATGCATTTCAGGAGTTGAGCATGGTCAATTGGTTTCTGCACTACTCTGTCAACGCCCGCCCTAAATATCTTTTCTAAATTTTGTGCGCGATGGTCAACGGCAGTGATTATAATAATTGGCGGGTAATCGCTGCTCGTACTGTTGAAGATAAACCGCATTCTCTTTGCAGTTTCAGCGCCATCTATCCCTGGCATAACAAGATCCATTATTATCAAGTCGAATACTTTTTTATTATAATTCTCCAGGGCTTCGTCGCCGTCCTTTGCGGGATGAACCGCATACCCTTGCTTGCTGAGGAAGCGACAAAGTGCAACCCTGTTAATCACGTCGTCTTCGACAAGAAGAATGGTTTGATTTTTCTCCACAGGTTTTTCCTGAAAATTTAAAAACAATTTCGCTCAATATGATGGAGAAGTCTTACATGGAGGTTGGTTCAATCCCAGCACCCAAGAATGTTTTTACATAGCGTTTGTCCGTTTTGCAAATATGATTTTCAAGCCAGTTCTTTAAAAAGTTCATTAAATCCATTGAAATGTTTTTAGATCCAGATTTGTATTCATTGATGAACGACATGACTTTTGACTTGAGTTCTTCGTGAATTTTGATGTGACCTGCTGTCTCTGAATAGTGAAGTTTGTGGAATATTTTTTCCTCTGCATCGAAATGGTAGACCGTGTAGTTGGCAAGATCGTCTAGAAGTTTCTCGACGACTGCTTTCCCTTGGCCTGTTTGCATTGCTTTATAAAGATTGTTGATCATATCAACGAGTTTACGATGCTGCTCATCGACAAATTTGACCCCTGTTGCCAACTGGCTTGTCCAGGGCATTAGGATGTTCATTTCCATGCCACTTTTTAAGTCGGCAATAAGAACAGAAAGTTCTTTGGCTAAATCTGAAAGGACTAAAACTGCTTGAGTAGATTCGTTTATCCCGTCTGATATTAGTACAGCAACCTGACCAACTTCTGAAATGGCGTCGTTGATATGGGAAGAGGTCGCAGATTGTTCTTCTGAGGCAGTGGCGATAGAATGGATTTTCATTGTGTTTTCTTCGGCGTAGTGTTTGATTGCTTCTGCAGAGTTTCCTGCCTTTTGAGCCATCTGAGTGGCTTCTTCGGCACATTTAACAGCATTGACCATTTGATCAATATTCATTTGAACAGAATTTTGAATCGAAGATATGGTTGCGCCAACTTCCTTGGTTGCTTGCATCGTCTTCTCTGCAAGTTTTCGCACCTCGTCA
Source organism: Solidesulfovibrio magneticus RS-1 (assembly GCF_000010665.1). Classification (NCBI taxonomy): domain Bacteria; kingdom Pseudomonadati; phylum Thermodesulfobacteriota; class Desulfovibrionia; order Desulfovibrionales; family Desulfovibrionaceae; genus Solidesulfovibrio; species Solidesulfovibrio magneticus. Next base: position 4,140,421 of record NC_012796.1, read on the forward strand.
GCTACGACTGCAAACCCTCTTCCTGCATCACCGGCGCGGGCAGCTTCGATAGCGGCATTTAGTGCCAAGAGATTTGTCTGGTCCGCTATGTCACTAATGACATTCATTATGTTGTCAATATTCTGCGCTTGGGTGCTTAAGTCGCCCATGTTCTCCTTTAAAGTAGTGGTCGACTCATTGACTTTTGCTATAGCGATGACAGCACCTGAAGAAATTTGAGCGCTCTCTATAGCATTTTCCTTGGTACGGTCAATGCTGACAGAGGCATCTGACGTGCTGTGCGAAATGTCGCGAATAGCCACATTCATTTCATCCATTGCAGTCATAGTTTCTGACATTCGATTTTTTTGAGTTTCCGCTCCAGATGAAATGGATTCCATTTGGTTTGAAATTTGCCCGGCTGAACTTAAAATGTCTTGCACAACTGTTTCGAGCTTGGATGAAGCAGATAGCAAATTTTTAATCCTAGATTCTTCTGCTAGGCGGGAAGCTTCTTGAGCTTGGCCTATAGATTCATTGCATGAAGATTCAATTGTATTTATTTCTGATTTTAACGCATCGATATTTTTCAGCAAAGCTGCTTTTTCAGCGTAAAATCGTAATATTGTTCCTTGAATCAAGTCTAGATCTTCGAGCTGCATGTCATTGACCTGATTTGTTTTCGCTAAATTATTACCAATGATTTGATTTTGTATTTTGTAAATTTTAGCATGAGTAAACACAATGTAAATGCAAGCTGTTAACACAGTGGCAATCGCTGCTATCGCGTCAACAACAAATAAGTTGATATCAAAATAAGACAAAAGAAAGGAGGCCGCAGTTGTTGATGCAGAAATTAGCACTAGTACTAAGCTAGCTAGGCGGATGTTCATGGCTGACTCCTCTATTTATGAGAACTTTACCACGTTATATCCAGAGAGAGCAACAGTCGAAGAGCTTTTTGCAAAATATTTATGGTGACATCACCTCCGCCAGATACAACCTCCTAGAGGGAACTCGGTAGAGAACGGGAGGGTTTCTTGGACAGTTTCACCCTGAAGTTATGCCCCCTGGCGACCTCGGCTTTCTGCTTTTCCCTGACCTGAGCCGGCTATCTGTAGCCGTGCCGACCGATCCGCCACTTGCGGTTGTAGGTTTCCTTGAAGACCAAAAGCGCCAATCGGAGTTCCTCAACGTTTCGGAAACTGCGTACCCAAAGAAGATTTTCCTTGAGGATGCGGACAAAGCGTTCGGCAATGCAGTTGCCCTGAGGCTCGCGCACGTAGGACGCCGAGTCCTTGATGCCGAGAAAGGCGATCTCCTGCTGGAAGTCCTCGGCGATAAAGTGGCTGCCGTGGTCGTGCCGCAATGTCAGCCACTCGGGCCACATCCTGACCAAAAGCGCCGAAACTGTGGCGCACACCCTGCCGGATCGGCTCCAAGGCCTCAAACCGTGTACCGCGCTTGGCGGCATGGATGCCGACCACTTCCAGTGAGCAATGATCGATAGCGGAGAAAATGGCGGCGTTACCTTCCTCGAAGGTCAGCTTTGAGGCCATGTCTGTGCCCCACATCTCGTCCACACGCTGGGTCTTGATCGTCCCGTCATGGGCCTTGGGGCCATGGGGTCGGCCAGGTCGCTTGTAGGCCAAGAGCGCGTTTTCGCGCATGAGGCGCAACGTCCGCGCCGGGGAAGTCCTGATTCCTTTCTCACGACACCAGCCCAGACCTTCCGAGACCCCTCGCCGTGAAAAGGACTTTCCCGAATCTCGTCCTTGATGTGCTCAACCAGGACCGCATCGCTATGCCCGCCTTGAGGGCCACGTCGTTTGGCAGGAACAGCCTCGAGCGCGCGCCAACGTCGCCAGTATACCGTGGAACGAGGGAGCGCCCAGACACGGCAGACCAGCGCTAGCCCGTAGTTCTTCCCCTAGGAGGCCGAGGCGGCTTGGCTCATTTCCTCGACCTCCTCCGGGCCAAAGGGCGGTTTTGCTCCAGCCGGGCTATCCTCTCGCGAAGCAACTCGTTTTCCATGGCCTGCTCGCCGATTTTCTCACGGAGCCGGCCGACTTCAACGGATTCCCTTGCCGGTTGTGGCTTGAAACCCGATTCCCCGGCCTCCAGAAAGGTTTCGCGCCACTGGGACAGCGTCGCGGCCGTCACCCCCAACTCCCGGCTCACCAAGTCAATGTCCTCGCCTCGAAGCAGCCGGAGTACGGCCTGAGTCTTGTGACGCGCCCAAAATCACTTGGGCGCTCCTTCCTCTCTCTGCATACGACACCTCCCGAGCGGCAGATTCATACCGCCAAGTTGGTGTCCAAGAAAAAACTAGTCCAAATCCAAAAAACTGGCTATTGCCCGCTTAATGGGGGAACTTATCTGGCGAAAATATGAATTGCTTACTACTTATACGCCGGATTTAGGAACACCAAACCACACAAATAAGAAAATATAGATATAAATAGTCCGACTTAATCAAATGACCATGGCTTGGATTTGTTCGTCTTTGTGGATGCCTGCGGCGAAGAGTTTGTCCTTGACTTGAGCCTTGATCAGTTGCACCAATAGTAAGAATGCTAGTTTAGATTTAACGCCAACAGGATCAATTTATGCCAACTCCTTCAAAAGATTCCACACTAAACGATAACAATGCAACTAACACGATAAATCATCCTGGCGGACCCCCTGAGCGTAAGCAAAAAAATGAAATAACTGACAATTTACATATTGTTGGAGTTGGAGCTTCTGCAGGTGGGCTAGAAGCACTTGAGTTTTTTTTCAATCAAATGCCGCCTAAGAATGGTCTTGCATTCGTTGTTATTCAGCATCTTTCTCCTGATTTTAAAAGTCTAATGGATGAAATATTATCGAGGCAGACGTCGATGGCGATACATCGTGTCGAAGATGGAATGGAACTTCTTCCTGACAGTATATACTTAATTCCGCCTAAAAAAGAAATGACAGTCAGAAAAGGTAAACTCTTTCTCTTCGACAAGGAGCCTTCACGCCCTTTAGAAATGCCTATCGATATTTTTTTTCGCTCTATGGCGAAAGAATCTGGAGAGAGAGCAATTGGAGTAATTTTATCAGGCACAGGATCTGATGGTTCTCGTGGCATAGGAGCTATTCACGAAGCTGGAGGTCTTGTTTTGGTTCAGTCTCCTGATACTGCTCAATTCGATGGAATGCCACGAAGTGCAATAGACACAGGAATGGTTAATTTTATTTTGTCGCCTAAAGAAATGCCTGAAGTAATTTTACAGTATTTAAATGATCCACAAGCATTTAGGCGGTCTGAGCAGCAGACTTTACTTGATGGCCAAGCAATTGATGATGAAAGTTCTATGGCGTTAGCTCTGTTGAAAAGGCATTATGGGATAGATTTTGCGTATTACAAGCCAACCACAGTGGGCCGCCGCCTCTCCCGTCGGATGACTATGCGTCAAATGTCCAGGCTGTCCGATTACTTAGACTTTTTAAGCACTAACGTGGAAGAACTGAATGATTTATATAAAGACCTTCTTATTGGAGTGACCAGTTTCTTTAGAGATCCAGAAGCTTTCAGCAAAATGGAACGAGAAATAATTCCTTCCATATTCGAATCAGCTAGTGAGAATGAAGAGATTAGAGCATGGATCGCAGGCTGCGCAACAGGTGAAGAAGTCTATTCATTGGGAATCCTGCTTTATGAAGAAGCCCGTCGTCGGCAGTTTAAAAAGAAAATCACCATTTTTGCAACGGACGTTCACCGTGAATCTTTAGAATTTGCCTCACAAGGTTTGTACGATCTAAATAGGTTTAGTGGAATGTCGCCAGAACGTAAGTCTCGTTTTTTTCGAGAAGAAAACGGTTTGCGCTATCGTGTCTGTCCTGAATTACGATCAATGGTTGTGTTTGCTCCTCACAACGTAATAAGCGATCCGCCTTTCACGAAAATGGATTTAGTATCTTGTCGAAATATGCTGATTTACCTTCTCCCAGTTGCACAAGAAAAAGCAATTTCCTTGTTTCATTTTGCTCTTAAGGTGGGTGGCATTTTATTCATGGGATCAAGCGAAAGTCCTGGTGCGCTTGCACCAGAATTTGATGTTATCGACTCCAAAAATAAAATTTTTAAAAAGATGAGAGATGTTAAGCTCAATCTAGATTTGCGGCTTTCTTCACCAGGAGAAAAATTTAAAAGAGGGAATGTCCCTGTAACGTCAACAGCTGGTATGGATCGAAACTTACTCCGTGACTATGACCTGTTACTCAAAAAATATATGCCAACGGGATTGATCGTTGGCGAGCGCCGCGAGGTTCTACATTTTTTTGGTGATGTCTCTCGGTATTTGACAAATATTGCTGGGCGGGCTGAACGAGACGTTATTGACATGGTTGAGGGCGATTTGAAACTAGCTCTTGGTGCAGCTTTACACCGAGCTGCATCAGAAAATACGCGCATCGTATTCAAACATGTCAAGATTGCGATGCAGGGTGGGCATGAGCTTGTTGACCTAGCTGTAGAGTGCTTGACTGATGATAAATTGACTCAGAGACATTACCATGTAACTTTTTTGCCTCCCAGTTCTATCACAGTGTCAGCGATTGAAAATGAAAAATGTGGCACTGAAACAGCCTTCCTTCCAACCGATGAAGTTTGGAGACGTATTGCTGAACTAGAAGGAGATCTTCAGACCACTAGAGAAAATCTTCAGGCAACCATTGAAGAGCTTCAAACAACAAATGAAGAGCTTCAAGCTACAAACGAAGAAATGCTAGCTGCCAATGAAGAACTTCAGAGCACGAACGAGGAGCTTCATTCCGTCAACGAAGAATTATACACAGTAAATGCTGAGTTTGAAAAAAAGAATAAAGAGCTTAGAGAACTAAACGAGGATCATGACAATTTATTGCGAAGTACTGAGGTCGGCACACTTTTCCTTGATGACAAGCTATGCATTAGAAAATTTAATCCAGCAATAACAAAGTCATTTAAATTATTGCCCCATGACGTCGGTAGGCCTGTCGACCACATTGCATACCAATTTTCCGGTCAGGCAGAAATGCTACAAGATCTTCGAGACGTATTGTCAACTGGCAATATGATTGAGCGTGAAATTCAAGCAAATGACGAAGAGTGGCTGCTTCAACGCGTTCTTCCGTTTAAAAGCGACTCCGGGATTAAAGGGGTGGTTTTGACATTTACAGACATTTCAAAAATAAAAGCTTTTGAATTAGAAAGAAATAAGGCTAAATTGTTAAAAGAACTTGCTTCTAGTGTTCCGGGGATGGTTTTTCAATATGCCTCATCTCCTGTTGGAACTTCGGGGTTTACTTTTATAAGTGATGGTGCATCAAGCCTGCTTGGATCCGAGTTGGCGTCGGAATTGATAACCGCCAGTAGGATGTCATGTATGGTTTACGAGGCAGATTTAGTCAATTTTGACCAAGCCTTGATTGAAGCAACTAATAGTAATAGTATTCTTGACTGTGAGCACCGAGTTAAATCTGAAGGTGATAACGAAAAATGGCTTCATACCCGCTGCACCCCAAAAACTCTGCATGATGGTACAGTTTTTTGGAACGGTGTTTCAGTGGATATCACTGAAAGAAAAATTGCTGCTGCCCAAGTTTCAAAAGCTGCTGAATTTTATTTAACTATTTTAAATAGAGCGCCTGCGCTCATCTGGCGTGCGGGGCTTGATGCCAAATGCGATTGGTTTAATGCTACATGGCTTTCATTTACTGGTCGAGATATTAGTCAAGAATTGGGTGACGGTTGGGCTGACGGTGTTCATCCTGAAGATCTTCAGCATTGCTTAGATACGTATAAAAAATCATTTATTGCCAGACAATTTTTTGAAATGGAATATAGAATGCGTCGTCACGACGGTGAATACCGTTGGATTGTAGATTTTGGATGCCCATTTAAAAATATTAATGGTGAATTTGGTGGATACATCGGTTTTTGTTATGACATAACAGATCGACGTCAAGCAACATTAGACTTAGAACTGGCGAGATTTAATGCCGAAGAGGCGAATAGGACAAAAAGTGAATTTTTGGCCAATATGAGCCATGAAATAAGGACACCGTTAAACGGTGTCCTTGGCATGCTCCAACTGTTGCAAAGCACTTCTCTTGATGTTGAGCAAAAAGAATACTCGATTGCAGCTGTTGATTCATGCATTAGATTGACTCGCTTGCTGTCCGATATTTTAGACCTTTCAAGGGTCGAAGCAGGAAAGCTTGGCATCCAGGCCGTCCCTTTTGATCTAAGTGAAACCGTTAATGTCGTTAATGAATTATTTAAAACCCAAGCAATCGAGTCTGGCATCACATTGGATTTCCATATTGACCAAGACATCCCCAAAAGGCTTATTGGCGACGCTCCTCGCTTGCAGCAAGTGCTTTGTAATTTAGTAGGCAATGCTCTTAAATTTACTCACGCAGGAAAGATAGCTGTCAGTAGTCATTTGTTGCCGTCATCAGATCCTAAACGTATAAGTCTAATGTTTTCTATTTCGGACACAGGCATCGGGATACCACATGACAAGATTGACTTGCTGTTTACCCCTTTTACGCAAGTCAGTGAAGGATATACTCGGCGTCATCAGGGTGCAGGACTTGGGCTTTCGATATGTAAGCATCTTGTAACATTAATGGGGGGGAACATCTCAATATCCAGTGTCTTGGGGCAAGGCACAACGGTAAATTTTTCTGCAAATTTTGATTTTAATGAGTATTGCCCTATAGATAATTCGCCTGATCTGACGCGCTCTCAAAATTTAAAAATGACTTTTAACATCCTTTTGGCAGAAGATGATAATGTGAATAGATTAGTCGCGCAACGGATGCTAGAAAAAGCTGGATGTACAATTACTTTGGTGGAAAATGGAAGACAAGCAATTGAAGCTTTGCGCGTTGGGAGCTTTGACGCAATTCTTATGGATGTACAGATGCCAGTGATGGATGGGGTTGCTGCAACCACAGCTATTCGCAACGGAGAAGCAGGCAAAGAACATACTAGAATACCAATTATAGCCATGACAGCCTATACTATGTCTGGTGATAGGGAAAAGTTTTTAGCTTCAGGAATGGATGGCTATATTTCAAAGCCGTTAGAGATTTCTAACCTGCTTGAGGTACTTAAGCGAGCTTTGGATCCTGTTTCTTGAACAAGTGGCAGGGGTCCGGGGCAAAATCCAGCATTACCGTGGCCCCAGGAGTGACCTCTTTGATCATCTTGGCGATGAATCGCCTGACACTTGAATACGCGCCGGTAGAGCCATGCTTGCGAATCAGGACTTGGTGGATTGTACAGCCGGCAACACCCTGCTTGCCCCAGTCCCGAACATCGTCTTGGAAAGTGATGACACTGGAGGTTGAGGCCCTGTCAGAAACAAACGAAGAAAGGACCGCGTCAGCGGACACGGACGCCGCAACTGGATTGAGCCATCAGTGCGACTCGACTGTCTCACGGACGTGGGCTAGTTTTATGCGCCCCCTCAGGCCGGTCTTTGCGATCTGCTTGTCGGACTCGCAAAGGCGCATCCGGACAAGGGTTTGACGATACGCGTACATCTCGAACCTCCGATTAGACAAGCTCTGGAGCGTTTGAGCGGGGTGTTGAAAATGGGAGTATTATGCCATTTGCTCCCGCAAGAGGAAAATGGAACGCCTGATTAAGACTGAAGCCAATTACGACGATGCCCTGGCTGTGATTGACAGCCTCATGGGGGCCGAGCCTGGAACAATGGTGTCCCTTGCCCAGGTCATCTGCAGCGGCTGGAAACCGATGCTCTTATTGTGGATTGGCTTGACGCCATGGAGTTTGGGCGCGTAATATTATTGTTTAGTTCTACTACTTTAATTCGAACTTATGCTTCTATCAGGCAATTCAAGAGCGCTATTGACGTCGCAATCTTTCGCGCTATCTTAATGCCTGGTGAATGCAAATGAGCTGACACATGCAAGACTTAAGCTTGGAATATACTCAAATAGCAAAAGAATTGGATAGCGCTCGAAAACGTGTAGCAGAACTTGAATCCAAGCTTGCTTCTTTAAGCGATGTTGAGTTTGATTTTTTAGGAGCACAACGCCATTTAGTTAACAGCATTTCTTGGAAGGACGGCATCTTTAATGTGCCTGCATTTGGCATTCTTGTTGTCACAAAAAAACGTGTCATAACTGATGTTAATTCTGGTTTACTCGAAATGCTCGGATATGACAAAAGTGATCTAATTGGAAATTCAGTGGAAATGCTACATATAAATAGGGAGTCGTTTCTGAAGTTTGGAGAGCGCTACTGGAGTGCTACTGCAAAAAAACGTATTGTTTCAACAGAGTGGCGGCTAAAAAGAAAATGCGGCAAAGATGTTTGGGTTATAATTTCGGGCAGTGCCATTGATGCTATGGATATAGAACGAGGGGTTGTTTGGGTTGTGTTTGATATAACGAACCAAAAAAATACAGAAATTGCTCTTGGAGAGAGCGAAGACAGTTTTAGAAGTTTTTTTGAATCAATCAACGACATAGCCTGGGTCGTTAGTAGTGACGGCAAAATAGTCCAGGTAAACAACTCTGTGCAAGAAATTTTAGGATTTACACCGCAAGATATATTAAATAAGAACGTTATCGATATTCACCCAGAAAACGTCAGACATGAAGCAGTGACTATTTTTGGAGATATGCTTAAGGGAAAAAGAGCAACATGCCCTCTCCCTTTGTTAAAAAAGAATGGTTCTTCATTACCCGCAGAAACAAGAATATGGAAAGGAAGATGGAAAGGACAAGATTGTGTTTTTGGAATATCACGAGACTTAACGGTTGAACAAGAAGCTTTGCAAAAATTCGAACGATTATTCAATTGCAATCCGGCTCCCATGGCTTTATCAACTATGCCAGACATGAGACTGATAGATATAAACAATTCATTCGTCGAGATAACTAGATACCAAAGAGACGAAGTTATTGGAAAGACCTCTGACGAATTAAATTTATTCACAAGTCATGACAAGTATTGCGATTTATTAAAAATACTTTCAAGAGATGGACAAATCAAAAACAGCGAAGCACAAATATATGACAAGGACGGCAATGTTCATGAAGGAATTTTCTACGGAGAAATAATAGAGTCACAAGGCCAGAAGTTCTACTTGTCAGTAATGGTTGACATTACAGAAAGAAAACAAATCGAAACAAGTCTCCAGAAGCTTAAAAATAAATACAAAAATTTGATCGAAAATTCTCCCATAGGCATTTTTGAGTCAACACCAAATGGAAAGTATCTCGCTGCAAACCCGAGCTTGGCAAGAATATACGGATATGATTCCGCAGAGGACTTAATAAACAGCGTTAGCTCTATTGAATCTGATATTTATGTTAATGAATCTGAAAGAACGCAAACGACAGATCAACTTAAAAACTGTTGCCTGTATGGGCTAGAGCAACGAAGAAAAAGGAAAGACGGAACTATTTCATGGATATCTTTGTTTATGCGCTCAGTGAGAGATCAATTCGGAAATATCAACAGCTACGAAGGTTTCGTTTCAGATATTACTGACAGAAAGCGTGCAGAAAATGAACTAAAGGAAAGTGAAGAAAAGTTTCGACTCATAGTCGAAACATCAAACCAGGGCATCATTGCTATTAATCAGCATTTTGATATTACTTATTCGAATAAAATAATTCAGGAGTTAGCAGGCTATAGCGAAAATGAGCTTCGCGAGTTGCATATTGATAGCATTTTTTTGCCTTGTGGCGAAGAATTTTTTTCAAGAACAATTATCAATGCAACTGAACGGTCCATACCCAGGCTAGAGTGTAGGATTAGAAATAAAGATGGCGAATGTTTGTGGGTTTTGTTTTCAAGCTCTCCAATATCTCGATTAGATAATTCTTCTGGGGGTGCATTCATTATGATTACTGATATATCTGAACAAAAAAACTTAGAATTTAATCTTTTAATGCTTGCAACAAAGGATGGCTTGACGGGAGTTAGCAATCGGCACCATTTTATGGAGATTTCTGGAGCGTTATTATCTTCAGCAACTCGCTACAATACTGAATTTTCTGTGGCAATTTTTGACATTGATAATTTTAAGACTGTAAATGATACATGGGGACATTCTGCAGGGGATATGGTTTTGAAAAAAATTTGCACATTAGCAACAACAGAATTCCGATCTTCAGATATAATTGGACGCTTAGGCGGCGAAGAGTTCGCCATATCAATGCCTGAAACATCTCTTGAAAATGCAGCAGCAGCAGTGGAAAGATTTAGAACAATTGTTGAATCAACTATCTTTGAATACGACGAAATTCCAATCAATATTACAATTAGCAGTGGCGTTGCAGCTTGCTCAAAACATATAAAAACAATCGACAGCCTATTAAAATCAGCAGATAACTTTTTATATAAAGCGAAAAGGCATGGAAGGAATCAAACTGTAACGTCAATCAATGCAAAACAGGAGACAGATTATCCAGACAGATGGCCGTTGAATTCCTTGAAAAGACGCAGTTCATAAGTAGTATGTGCTGAACTACGATTTTTGCTAGCAAGTTATTTTGCTCGGCAAGCTACTGATTATAGCTTTATTCCAAATATTTCTCTAGCGTATTTTTTTGTCGATTTACATACTATCAACCAAATAATCGCAAAAATATTTTAAAATGCTCCTGCACATCAACAATATCCGTTAACAAAGTCTTTGGCTCATCGACGGTTACTCTGGCTAATTTTCGGTTTACACACAAAACATCAAACGTATTTAGTTAGATTTGTTTCGATTTAGCAAAAAATGCATACAAAAACAAGCAATCATTTGGCAAAATTTCGATGATTCTCAGAAAACAGTGCGAGTTGAAAACATGAAAGTCAATCCTATTTGAATTTGTACTTTTAAGACGGAACTGCTCTGGCTAAGAAAAACCCTAGGAGAGACGAACTATCAGCGTTGATCCCTAAATAATTTCAGGAACGTTGTTTTCTTGTCAATGTGGTTACAAGCAAAAAGTCAAGTTGTTTAAAAGCAATACACAGGAAAATTCATGCGCATACTAACCGCCGATGATGACCCCATAATGCGAGCAAGGTTATGCAGGTATTTACAAAAGAATGGGCATACAGTTGAAACGTGTTGCGATGGACTTTCTGCAATTGATAAATTCTTCTCATACGAAGACCCTCCAGAATTGCTGATTACTGACTGGATGATGCCAAATCTTGATGGCATTGAGCTAGCAAAGAGGGTTCGTCAAGCCAAAAACAATAATTATACATACATAATATTGTTGACAAGCAAATCAGAGACTGAGGATCTAGTAGACGGCTTTACTGACGGAGGCGTGGACGACTACATTGTCAAGCCTTTTTCTTTTGAAGAACTTCAAGTAAGAATAAATGTTGGTGAACGAATTGTCCGATTCGAACGAGAGCATCAGGAATATAGCAGGTCCCTAGAGGGTGTTGTTCAGCGCCAAACGCAACTCCTAAGGAAGACCAAAGACGAACTTATTGAACGTCTACTTTCTGCCCTGGAATTTCGCGACCAGGAAACTGGCTCTCATGTACGTCGCATTGGGTTGACGAGTGCCCTGTTAGGAAATCATTTAGGATGGGACTCCACCAGCCTTGATGATCTTCGAGTCGCAGCATCAATGCATGACATCGGCAAGGTAGGAATCCCAGACGATATTCTCAAAAAACCCGGCCGACTCACGTCTGAAGAATACGAGATCATTAAGGAACATACTGTTATAGGAGCAAGTATCCTTGCTGGCTCGCAGTTTGAGGTTATCAGTATGGCCCATGATATCGCCTTGCGACATCATGAGAAGTGGGATGGTAGTGGCTATCCTGGCGGATTGATTGGAACGGCCATTCCTGTAAGCGCGCGGATTGTAAGCATCGTGGACGTTTTCGATGCCCTGGCCAACGACCGTATCTATCGCCCAGCCTTGTCTCGCGAACAAGTCTTAGACATTATGCTGGAGGGCCGGGAGCGACATTTCGACCCAAATATCTTGGATTTATTTTTTTCACTTCTGCCTGATATCTTTCGTATTCAAGCAGAAAACCAATAGTGAAGCACCCAACCCAAACCCTAGAAGGAAAAACTCATGAGGGCAACTTTCTTTAGTGCGTTAATCCTAGCCGTTGCGATCGGTTTTGTTGCTCCTTCGACCTACTCCTGGGCGAATGACCTCCCAGAGATAAAAGCCAGCGGAGTTCTGCGCCACCTGGGAATCCCGTACGCAAACTTCATCACTGGTCAAGGCGACGGTTTTGACGTCGAGATTATCAAAGCCTTCTGTGAGCATCTTGGGGTTAAATACGAGTTTGTCCAGGAGGACTGGCCCACCGCCCTGCCAAGTCTTATCGGCAAAAAATTTAAGTTGCAGGACGGTGATGTCAACTTCATCGCAGACGCGCCCGTCAAGGGTGATCTGTTGGCCAATGGTCTTACAGTTCTTTCGTGGCGGGAGAAGATTCTCAACTACTCAAGTCCAACGTTTCCCACCCAGGTATGGTTGGTGGTGCGTACCGACTCTCCCCTCACACCGATCACACCTACTGGTGACATTAACAAGGATATCGAACTCACCAGGGCCAAACTGAAGGACTTGACCATTCTTTGCAAGAGTGGAACATGTCTAGATCCATCGCTTTTTAACTTAACTCCCACAGGCGTTACGGCTAAGGATTTTGCTGGTTCCCTCAACGACCTCGCTCCGGCTGTGATCGTGGGAGACGCCCCAGCCACACTGCTCGACGTCCCTGACGCCATAATTGCCCTTCAAAAGTACCCCGGGAAAATCAAGATTATTGGCCCATTGACGGGAAAGCAGGAAATGGCCGTAGGTTTCCGCAAGGATCAACCACTTCTCCGCGATGAATTTAATAAGTTCTATGCGCAGTTCAAAGCTTCAGGAAAATATGAAGCTCTTGTGTACAAGTATTATCCTCTCGTCTTTACTTACTTCCCGGAGTTCTTCAAAAAGTAGCAACTTTTGGAATGACCATGACAGATCAGAAAAACTCTCAATTCCACGACAGCATTGCTCTACCCTCCTCCAGAGAAGTTCCCTCTGGAGGGGGGCAAAGTAGTAGTCTTGTTTGGGGTGGAGCACTTCTACTTGTACTCGTATTCGGCGCGTTAATAGCATTTAATTATTCATCTCTCTCAAAAAGGGAGAAATCTGCTCTTGATGACTTTGAAAACGCTACACTCAACATGTCGTCTACGCTGGATTATTTTTTTTATGAACGTAACAATGATATTCTTGACATAGCCGACAGTAGGCAAGTGCTCACATATTTCGAGAACAAGGCACTGGGGATGTCGGTAGAGTACGGGTTGCTTGCCAGCCGTCTAGCAATTTCAGAACTCTTCGAAAAGATTATTAACGATCGCTCCCTTGGAGGAGAACAGATTTATGATGCCGTGGCACTTGTCGACAACGAAGGCGAACAGATAGCGAGCGCCCAGCATCTTGCCGAGGGGGCAACACAACCTAACCAAGATTACTGGAAGAAATTTGTCTCCATTGATGCAGATACCAAACTGATAGTGGATACGTCGGCTTACCCGGGAAGTGTAATTTTATTACAAAATGTAGTGGTTAAGGATCAGCCACACGGTCATATTTTGGCCCGCATCCCTTTAAAAAATCTTCTATCACATTTGTTCAAGCCTTTTGCGCGACCTGGCCGCATCACTTTAGGGGTGGTGTGGAAGGGGGCTTCAGTTGCATCCCTCGGAGGAGATTTTGCCCCCGGACAACTAGCCGCCGTTCTAGCAATTCTAGCCCAGCCCAGCTTTAAACAAGTCACGCTCAACAACGATATTGCGAAGAAGTTGAAAGCGAAGTCTTGCCTAGCAATGTGGGCCACCGTGGGTGATTTTCCGCTGGGCCTTGTGAGCGTGGCCAGAACCTCTGATGTGCTGGGAAGCGTCTCGCCGTGGATGATGACCTTTGTGGCGGGAGGCTTTTCGTTGGCCCTGCTTGCTGGGCTATGGCAATTGGTGCGGGCCAACTCGGATCGCATGAAACTGGCTGGCAGGCTCGATGAACAGTCGCGAATGAATGACGTCTTGCAGAAGGCAAAGGAAGCCGCTGAATCTGGCAGTCGCGCGAAAAGTGCCTTCCTAGCCAATACCAGCCACGAGATTCGCACTCCAATGAATGGAATTATAGGAATGTGTAATCTTTTGCTCGGCACACGACTGAGTGACAAACAGCTTGAGTTCGTTAGGACGGTCCATTACTCGGCAAACACTCTCATGGCCGTTATTAACGATATTCTTGACTTTTCTAAGATTGATGCTGGAAAGTTCTCTTTAGAAATTATTGAGTTTGATTTGCGCCGAGTTCTAAACATGACATTAAGGCCTTTGACAATTGCCTGCCAGCAGAAGGGCGTTGAGTTAATTCTGGTTGTTTCGCCTCACATGCCAGTGTTCTTACGAGGAGACCCTGCGCGCTTACAACAGGTCATTAACAACTTGGTTGGCAACGCCATCAAGTTTACAGAACGTGGTGAAGTTGCGGTTTGTGTTGATTTTTTATCGGAAAGCGATGGCGTGGCATATATACGTTTTAGCGTCAAAGACACAGGTATCGGCATGTCTCCGCAGCAACAGGAAATTATTTTCAAACCATTTGAACAAGTTGATAGTTCACTTACTCGTCGATTTGGCGGGACTGGCCTTGGCCTAGCGATCTCGTCACATTTGATTGAACTCATGGGCGGACAGCTGTCCGTGGAGAGCAATCTGGGCAAGGGCAGTGAGTTTTTTTTCGAGATTGGTTTGGCCGTGGCTGAGCAAGCTCCAAGAGCCTACTGGGTTCCTGACAGCAGTGTACTCGACGGTTTAAACGTGCTGGTAGTAGACGATCACGCAACAAATCGTGCGATTCTTCGCGAGCTGCTCGCAGGATGGAAAGCTTTAGTTGAAGAGGCTAAGGATGGATTTGAGGCCTTAACCATACTCAAAGAACACGAAGCCCAAGGAAACCCTATCCGTCTTTTGCTAAGTGATCTGCAAATGCCGGGAATAGACGGATTGGCCTTGGCTCAACGAGTCGAGAAACTTTGCGGCAGTCATCCCCCCGCTTTTATCCTTATATCGTCCAGCCAAATCGAACTCGAAGGTGGAATCGCTCCCTCGATTGTGAAGGATTTCCTGCTTAAGCCGTTCGATCCATCTCACGTCCTAGATTGCGTGCTAATCTCTCTCGGGCATGCTGTTAAGATGACACAATTTCAAGTGGAGTCTAATATAGAAACAGTGCCGCTTGGCGAGGGCCTTGATATCATGGTGGCAGAAGATTCGCCCGTAAACCAGAGGGTCATCAGCCATGTACTCCACAAAATGGGGCACTCGTTTACCATAGTCGAAAATGGTCAAGAGGCAGTTACACTTTGGGAGAAACGTAACTTTAATGCTATTCTCATGGACGTTCAAATGCCCATCATGGATGGCATTGAGGCTACCCGTCGCATTCGAGCACTTGATACTCATCGCGAGAACCCCGTACCAATAATTGCGCTAACAGCCCATGCCATGCAGTCGGATCGGGAACGATGCCTTGATGCTGGTATGAATGATTATCTATCTAAGCCGCTTGACCCCGGCATGCTTGCAGAGAAACTTGCAAAATGGGCTTCGCCCACCCGAAAAAATCAAGAAGAAGCGGCTAAAACGTCTTCAGATTTTAAGTTAACTATCAATCCAGCAAGTGTACTGGCTCGCTTTGACAATGACCGTGAATTCTTGACAGAGTTAGTAGAGAGTTTTGCAAGAATTGCAGAGGTGCGATTTTTGGATTTACAAGATGCGTTACTTGCGAATTGCCCGCAAGCTATTCACGAAAATGCACACGGATTAAAGAGTGAAATTGGGAATTTCGACACTGGCCAAGCGTTTCAGGCTGCAATGAAACTCGATGCTATTGGCCGGAGTGGTTCTATTCAAGGTGCCGCAGAGGCACTGGCCGTTTTACGTAGAGAAGTTGACGATCTCCTACGTGAATTACGGACTATCTAAGGTCTTTTGGACGAACCAAGCACCACCTGTTCATCGACCGGCGTTGGGAAGGTCCGGACGTCAAGGGCCAGTAACGAAATCTCAGTAGGACTCCACCGAAGGGCGAATAGCGGACACAGCGAGTAGGTAAACCTAGTCGGAATCGGTCGAATTCACCCGGATCTAACTGGACTTAACCTACTGAAAATATGGGTGAAGTACGCACAACGAAGGTCCTCTCACGCCGCTAACAGGGGTTCAAATCCCCTTGGGGACGCCAAAGAAATCAAAGGGTTATCCGAAAGGATAACCCTTTTTTCTTTTTGGACTCACGACTGGACACAATTTTCAAAATCCCGCCGGTGTCCTTCATAATCTTCGTGTGAATCCAGAGGGCTGGATGCGCTATTAATAACGGCAGCGTGAGTCCGCGTTCAATTTTCCGTCGCGGGCCGCTGTCTCGTGAGAAATCATTCTTGATTTTGGATAGTTGAGTCTGCCTGAGCACAGGATGCGGTGGGTCAGGTGTGCTTGATTGACCGACCCGTGAACCGCCCTCCTCCACGGCATTGACTGTGGTCATAATTTTAACCATATTTGGGTCAGATAGTTATAGCACCGTGGGAGTGGTCGAGATGAAAAAAGCCCACCTGAAGAAACTGGAGAAGGCCGCAAACTTCCTGCGGGAAGTGTATGATGACCTTGAAAACGAAGGCAGTGAAGATCTTGACAACTTCGGAACACGACTTGACGAAGCGGCCGCTGCGATCGAAGCGATCCTTGAAGACGTTGAAGCCGCGTCCAAGGAAGATGACGAAGATGAAGGGTTCGAGGTCGAGTGAAAGACCTCAACTCTTAAATGCCAAGGGGTTATCCTTCCGGATGCCCCTTTTCTTTTTTATTTAGCAGTAATGGGTGAGCTGCTCCTTATGGGAGTGTACTATACTGGCGCAGTATGTTAACAAGAAATTTAATTTGAAAGTTATTTTTGGTTATTATAAGAGCCTGTCCCGTGAACATTTTTTTGAGAAAAAAATTTCCACCATCCATCCCATGGTCGCGGTCAAAAGTGGCTCAGAGGCCCGGATATCGACGTAGTTTCTTCAGTTGATAGATATTTTGCTTGCGGCTAGCCATTCACGGGACAGGCTCTATAAGTGTGTATTATCTTGGACGATCTTCAGTAAATATTAAAGACCGTCATTTCCGGCACTTGCAGGTAGCCTTGAGTTATGGGCCTGAACTTTTCTAAAGTTGAGGTTGTCTTTTAATGTCCTTTGTCGAAATTAAATTAGAGGGGCTGTTGAGCCACTCTGTAATAGATTCCCAGCACGTCAATTTGATTTCGCTTCTGGACAATCTAGTCTTGGTGGCAAAGAACAGCGCAGGTAATGAAGATATTCTCCAGCTTTATGAAAGAGTTTATAGCTATGCGCGTCATCATTTTCAGACAGAAGAGAAGATGATGCGAGAGTCAAATTACTTTATGGCGAAGGACCATATCGAGCAGCATAATAATATTTTATGGATAATAAGCCGCTCCTCTCAAGAGATTGGCAATGGAAAAGGCGACACAGCCATTGAGCAGCTTTCTTATTGCTACGAATATCTCCTTAGGCACATACACAGTGAGGACGTTGAATTTTTTAGATATCATTCTATAGCATCTTTGGATGCATAGGATGTGTTCTTTGTTAAAATAAAACCTGCTAATTGGCTATGGATAAGAAGATTATTTAGAATGAAATTTCAAGAATCATTCTATAGCCTCTGGGTGGCTAGCTAATCTTTTCGAGGCAACTATATGGGTAAGATCGAATGGACGCCGGCATTGAGTGTTGGCGTAGAAATAATAGACCAAGAGCATCAAAAGTTAATTTCACTCTGCAATAAACTTATCTCAAATGTTAAGGGCGACAAAGACGCCAGCATGATTACTGAATCATTTAAGGAACTTCGTGCTTATACTGTTTATCATTTTGACAATGAAGAAAGTTATCAGAAAAAGATTTCTTTTCCTGAGGCAAATGCCCATGCCCAAGAACATGCCAAGCTAAAACAAGACGTTAAGGCATTTCAGCAATCTCTGTATAGAGAAGGATTCATTTCTGAGGAATCGGTGATTGCTTTTTTAAAAAAATGGCTAATTAATCATGTATTGTATCAAGACATGAAAATGAAGACCTTTTTGAAATTGCAAGAGTAATTTGGGTATTTTATGGAAGTTTAATGTCAAACTTAGATGGTCACAGTATTTTTTTAGCCGTAGGCCTTGTTGTTTATTGAATGTCACAGATGGCATATCCTCAATTGTTGTAGATGCTGTTGGAATATTTGAATAGATTTTATTTTTGCACACAGGGGAATGGATTATGCTAAAGTGTTTTACTAACGAAACGGCAAAACCTCCTCGTGGGATCAAAAGGAAGAAGTCTGGTTCACGGCAACTTTCGCTTTGGAATACGACTTTCCGTAGTATTTCAAAGGTAAATTGCTCTCTAGATGAACATTCTCTTCGAGAGATAGCGCCTCTTTGGACAAATGCAGTGATAGATTTAGATTTGCCTGATGTTAAAGCGTTGGAAATCAAGTGTCAGGATGTGTCAGAATCCATTTGTTCTAGTGCCTCGCGTATTTGTAGAACATTGAAAGAAAAGGGGCTACACCACCCGTCTGACGTGGCTGCTTATCTAGTTCTTCGTGAACTAGACGACAAGGGGCAACGTGATGTCCCTGAGTTTCGGCTTAAAGTCATCGATTTTGGAATTACTTCACTCGTAAAGCAAGGAAAATAGTCGATAAAAAAGCCCATCTGAAGAAGCTAGGCAGCATATAAACTTCTAAGGCCAAGCATGATTTTCCTGCAGATTCAATCAACTCAAAATTTTTAAATAAGATATGGATGGTTATGTCTACATTTGGAAAGCTTGAAAAAGTTGATCTTCGGTCTGGCTGGCTAAATGAAGCTGGTGATTTTACGCCCTGGCTTGCTCAGGAAGAAAATTTATCATTATTGGGCGACTCTATAAACTTGCAACTTGAATTGGAAGCTGAAGAGAAAAATGTTGGTCCATTCCGTGCGGATATCCTTTGTAAAGACATTGCAACAAATGAATGGGTTCTGGTTGAAAATCAACTAGAAAAAACTGATCACACCCATCTCGGTCAGCTTCTAACATATGCGGCTGGTCTTGATGCAGCGACAATTATCTGGGTTGCTGCTAGCTTTACAGATGAGCATCGTGCCGCACTTGATTGGTTAAATCAAATAACAGATGATAAATTCAAATTCTTTGGACTGGAGATAGAGCTTTGGAAAATCAATGACTCTTTGCCTGCTCCAAAATTCAATATCATATCAATGCCAAACGATTGGCTTAAGTCAGTGACAAAAGCAAAAACAGTTGTTTCGTCAGAGTTGACATCGACCCAATCTTTTTATGTAGAATTTTGGTCTGGGTTATTTAGCCAGATGAAACATCACTGCAAAATTTTAAAGCCTACTAAACCATTGCCTCAAAACTGGATGAACATATCTATAGGCCGAAGTTACGCCCGCCTGACTGCTGCAGTAAGTCTCAAAGAAGGGTGGATTGGAGTTACACTTTGCCTTACTGGTGATATTTCTAGGCAATTATATAGCATGCTAGAAGACCAAAAGGATCAAATTGAGCAGGAATATGGTCACAGCTTGTGGTGGCTTGGAACTCCCAAAAAAGTAGAAAGCTACATTAGCTTTCGGTTGAACAATGTTGGCTTGCAAGATCGGGAGCGATGGGCAAGTTATTTTCTTTGGTATGTTGAAAACTTGGAGCTATTTTACAAGGTGCTTGGCAAAAGAGTGTTGAATGTAGACGTAAAGAATTTTCCCAACGACAACGCTTAACACCTTGTTTTTGTTTATAGACCTTGCAGAGGATATGGTTATGCAAAATCCGCCATGGACACGTGATGAGTTGATACTGGCCTTAGATCTGTATATTAAACACAGAGGCTCTCCTCCTGGTAAAAATAGTGCTGCGGTCTTACAGTTGTCAAATCAACTCAATGAAATGGGCAGAAATGTTGAATGCCGGGATGAAGATTACCGCAACACCAGCGGTGTCTACATGAAGATGATGAATTTTCGTAGTCTTGATCCTTTGTACACATCTACTGGCAAAAAGGGACTCACCGGCATTGGTTCTGGCGATAAAAAAGTTTGGGATGAATATAATGGCAATGTTATGGAGTTGCGAGAAGCTGCAAATGTAATTATAAAAAACATTGGAGTAGACAGAAGTATAGGTCAGAAGAACCTTCAAAAGTATATTGCAGAGGCAAGAGAGGGGAAAGTTTTGACAAAGATCCATGTCCAGAGAGAACGAAGTAAGTCTTTGATAGAAAGTAAGAAAAAATACGTCATGAATACTTGTGGAGTACTTGAGTGTGAAGTTTGTGGTTTTAGCTTTCATAAATTCTACGGAGAAAGAGGGAAAAACTTCGCTGAGGTTCATCACATCAAGCCTTTGTCATATTTAGATGCTGAAGCTAGTACAAAAATAGAAGACCTTGCTATAGTTTGTTCAAATTGCCACAGAATGATTCACTCCCAACTTCCTTGGCTTGCCATACAGGAACTTAAAGACCTCATCGCTTCAACGTAACAATGATCCAATTTTTTTTAGTTGAACTAAATCGAATCCGTACTGCTTATTGAGAATAAGGCCATTATGAAAAGCAAACTCACCGCGCTCTTTGCCTGGCTAGTCGGCGGAGCTGTCCTGGCCTACCTGTTCGTGTTCGGGGTAGGAACGGGCTCCTGTACCCCCTGAATGGCCCTAGGAGCCTCAGGAGTCGCGGGATACGGCTCCTTCATCTTGGGCAAGTGGTTTGGCAGGGGAAAGTCCAAGGACCGGGACCAGGGCGACAATTAGCAAAAAAACTGGTGAGGCCAAATGATGACCCCACCAGTACATATACTTAACTAAGACTTCGCTTCTTTCCCGTCGCGAGGATCAACGGGCAAGACAATCATCTCTTCAAAAGACAAAGGTCTAGTTCTATTCTTGAACTTCCGAGGCGAGTAAGCCAACTCCAACAGTTGTGGTATTTCAAAAGCTTCCTGTTGAAACGACTTGTTGCTCTCGTATGTTCGAATGAATTTCGATATCATTTTTTCAACGCATTCGACATCACAATCCTCGATCGTGAATTTGATTGTTTTCACCGTGCCGATCTTCTTGACAACAGGACTGCCGCTGGCGTCATCAATGCAAACAATCGTCAACATATTGATAGGCAATCCTTCGCCGGAGAAAGTATCGAGAATCGGTTCTTCGGCGATAAGCTTGAATTTTCCAGAGCTTTTATTGGTGACAGTGAAACGTTTGCGGATAGCTCCGCTTTCAGATATGGCGTAGTAATTTTTCATGCTAATCCCTTTTTGTTTCTTAGGGTGTTATTTGTATTTTTTTGTATTTTTCGACTAAAATAAACAACTCATTGTTTAGATTGCATTGTTGGATTTGTTTCGTTTTTGTAGTTGAGGGCATCCTTTTCAGAATGCCCTTTTCTCCTATGACGAATAGAATTTACCTGCTACTTACCTAACGGATATTCCATCCACTCTCGACCATCGAGAAGGTTGCCGTTCTTCTGCTTCCGTACGCCACCCCACTGCTTGAACAAGAAAGGAACCTTCTTGGATAAGCATTGATTACGGATATCAGTTGCCCAAGCTGGTTCCATTGGCCGGGCGCCGGGGCCGGATTCGCCGCCGACAATCACCCATCCGATCCCGTCCAGGTTGATCTCGTGCAGTGGCCCAAGGAGCGGTTCAAAGCTGGTGAACCGTACAGCCGCAGGGACAGTGCGAAGACAATCCAGGCGGTAAAGGTATTCCTGGCGCTCTACCGTGACCCCCATCCAGATATTCGGCCACCAAGTCAGTGTTGGAGCAAGTTCAGCCAACCGTTCAGCACGCTTTGTCAAAACCTGGAAGGTATGCTGTCCAGCTTGGCCCATGACGGCGAAGACATCCTTGATGAACTCGAGCGGAACATCCTTGTGGAACAAGTCCGACATGGAATTGACAAAGATCATCGTTGGCTTCTTGGTCTTCAGTGGTTCATCGAGCTTGTCCGGGTGGATTGCCAACTTAAACCCATCTTTATATTTTGCGAGTCCCATACAGTGGCAACGATGAGCCATGCGCTCCGCATAGCAATTTAAGCAACCAGGACTGATCTTGGTACACCCTGTTACGGGATTCCATGTCTTTTCAGTCCAATTAATTTTTGTGTTTGTAAGCATTTTTTTTCTCGCTTTGTTTAGTGTTGTAATTTTTAAAACTTGTAACAACCTTTTGTATCCATCAAGGCTTTCTTAATTCAGTTGTTTGTTGACTACAACCAAGCTTTTAACGAAAGACAAAACCTATTGTGTTTCCAATTAGCGTTTATTATACTCGCAATTGCGCCGCGCCACTCACTCTCTACGGAAGCCATAAACACGGTTTTTGGGCCTGTCAATTAAATTTGAAAAAATTTTTATGAGTAATTTCGAATTTAACACAGATTTAACTCCAAAGGTACAGAAAAATATAATAGCTACTTCAGTAGTGCTCCATTGGTTTTGATTGCGAAGGTGTAATGAAACAAGACAGTAATTGCTATTGATATGTTTTTGTTACAAAGAAGCATCGTTTTGGTCAGTAAAAGTAAATTTAAAAAGGGTGAAGCTGCCAAGTGGCAACCTCACCCTTCCTCTAGAACTTATGTGATTTTCTAACGTTGTTTTTTAAAGACAGTTGGATAAATTGTATTATTAAAACATTCAAGAGAATGAACCGGATAAGGGTCATGGTGTCCATGTTCATACAGAGTAATCAGAGCAGAAAACATTTTTCTTACAAGAGAACGCTTCAAATTGCTGAAGTTATAATTCTTAAGAAAAGTTTTTCTACATTCTTCTATATGAGTTTGATGCTTCCCCTTTGTGCGTTTAGAAAGGACTATATTAATACTTTCTTCCGAATGAATATCTTGACTTTCGCTACTCGATATTGTTTGAATAACTTTAAACGCACCAGTCGCTGGATTAGTAACTTTACACGTAAAGAACTTTCCACAAGAGGCGACTTCAAAGTAATAACAGCATCCCATACATTTTCTCCTAAGTTTTTATACTTAAACAGTCTAATTAGATAAAATAGTCATTGCTGCTGACTTAATTACCATCTACGAGAAATCAATTTACAAACTTCAGCATGAAAAATATCATCAAGATAGCGTACGAAATAATACGTGCGGCTGTCTAAAGGGAGGCTCTTGATGTCAGGTGAGTTTGCTTCTTTAAAAACTTTCAACACTACATCCATTGGAATGTCTTCTTTAATAATTTTCGAAGCCATATTCTCGTTAACTTCATAACGAGTCATATTTACAGGAAACGACAATCCAATTGCTATATGATTATTCTTGCGAAAAATATTAAACTTTGGCCACGCGCCAAGTGACTTGGCGATGTTTGAAATGTAGTCATGTAATGCGCTATAGACAAAAAAACTGAAGTCTTGATTCATGACATGCTTCCTTTTTTTAAATAGTTAACTGAAAATTTCTACCTTCCATAACATTAGACAATGCTTCTCTTGTTTGACCTAATCCTAACCCATGTAAGTACCTCGCCGTTGTTGTTGGAGACTTATGTCTCAAAATTGCCTGGATAACTGACAAAGGTTGTCCAGCGCGAAAAAGGATTGTTGCTGTCAAGTGACGTATCGCATGGAATCCGAAAGGTTTAACTTTCGCCCGCTTGCATAATTTTTCCATGAAATGTTGTCGATACTTAAAAGGTTCACCCCAGTATTTAAGAGCAAACTCAGCATCAGAAGTATTTACAAAAACAAAAGGTGACTTTGCTCGTCGAGACTCCAGCCATGCTTTTATGGCCAGCCTCAATTCATTTGTTAACGGCAAAACATCACATTCTTTATTCCCATTTTCTCTTTTATTAGTCCAAATATTCACAGAACCAGTTACTAAGTCGAGATCGTCGACTTTCATGCGAAACACTTCTCCCTTTCTAGCTCCAAGATGGAGAAAAGTAAGAAGCATTACCTTATCCTGACCCTCGGCCAAATTGAAAACTTTCCAGAAGTCCTCCTCAGGGGGTACGTAACGTGGAGAACGAACTTCTGGGAAACGGTCAATGTCTTGGAATGGGTTTTCGTTTCTTGGAAAACCTGGAACATATTTACGACCCCAACCCCATGCAGCAGATAAGTTCTTTCGATCCCGGTTGGTAGCGTATCCAGTCCGTTTCTTGAATTGACCCCGAAGGAATTCCATTCCCTTGGAAGTATCGATGTCACTTGCCAAGGTTTCTTTGCCAATAAACTTTGCAAAACGTTTACATGTTGCTAGTTTTTCGTCATATGTTTTCGAAGATTGTGATTCTTTTGAATAATCGAGATAGTTGTTGAGCCATGTTGCAACACTACAGACCGTGTCGACCTTGGTCTGCTTCTCCATCATTTCCTTCCGTTTTTCTTCCTCCCATTGAACGGCGGCGCGGTAACTTTTCTGGCTGTCGTCCGGAAATCGACGTTCTTTCCGATTCCTGTGAACGGTTACTACTCCCTTCCATCGTGGATTCTTCGAACGCTTGTCTAAGGTTGGCATCAATCTTCTCCATGACGATGTTTTCAAAGAAACGATAAGTCCCTGACGCTACTTCTACCCCACCGAACCGCCGATAGTGTCGGCGAACCGTACTTGCAGAGATGCCGAGTAACTTTCCTAACTCTGCAGGCGTAAGTGGTTTACCTAGATTTTCTTTGATTGAAATATTCATATGCTTTGCTCTGTTTGATTTGTTGTTTTCCAATGTCAC
This sequence comes from Solidesulfovibrio magneticus RS-1, assembly GCF_000010665.1. Lineage (NCBI taxonomy): Bacteria > Pseudomonadati > Thermodesulfobacteriota > Desulfovibrionia > Desulfovibrionales > Desulfovibrionaceae > Solidesulfovibrio > Solidesulfovibrio magneticus. The sequence continues at coordinate 4,165,296 of NC_012796.1, forward strand.
TAGATTCTATGCTTATTTCACTTTACTCTAAACCTCTTTAGTCGTTTTCAGTCGTGACCACAGTCGGCCGTTTTGTTCGTCAACACTATATCCATAAATATTTGTTTAAAATAAAATTGATTGAGCAAATATGACTATCAGAGATTACGGGGCAAATATTCTCAGGCAGCAACACAGATTTATGACCAGAATTAAGAAAAGGGCCGGCGTGCGGCCCTGTTTATGTTAAATGTTGTGATTAAGGATATCATTTATTTCTTCAGGCATGATTCCTAAGTATGCCCTAGTTATAGAGGGAGACGAATGGTTACACCGTAACGCGATAAGTTCCCAAGAAACTCCAAATGTCTTCCGTTGATGGTAGCACCAGGTTTTCCGCAAGGTGTGAGCACCATACGAACCTTTGAGATTAATTGACTCTGCCCATTGTTTGACATATTTTGTGACGGCAAATGTTGTCAGAGGATAATTCGAACCTTTTCTGCTTTTGAAAAGGTAATGATTATCCATGTGGTTTTCGCTTTTTAGGTACGCATCCAATGCTTCCTTGATCTCCTTGTTTAACAGCAAGATATTTGTCTTCCCGGTTTTCTTTTCTGTGACGGTAACACTTTGCCCTATTTTCAAGTCCTTTACGTCTTTAATTTTCAAAGACAGCAGATCTTGTGTTCTAAGGCCAGAGTTCACGCCAACCACAAAGAGTAACAAGTTACGAGGGTTGTTTGAAAGTATCCGTTTGATACTTTTAACATCCTTAAGCTCTCTGATTGGCTCGACCTTCATAATTCCCTCCAATGCCTGTTTTTAATCCCAAGATATTGTTTTGTGACTTTTAAAATGGTCTGCCAAAGCTCAAGGCCAAGCAACAGCAATGTTTGGCCTTGAAAACCAACGGTTTACCCTTAATGTTGCTTTGAATGTACGTTATTATGTAAAAACGTACTTTGGATATCTTGTATATTTCTGTACGAAGTTAATGAAAATGACTGAAAGATAGCTACAATAAGAAATGCCATGCAAATTGCTTCACATGGCACTCCGGTTAGAGTGTTATGGGGTGATCTTTGTCAAAACGATCTTGCCTTCGATGATTTCCACCGAAAACTCATCGCCTTCATTGACCTGAACATCGCCGAGGTCATGGACCTTCAGGTTTATCTTCAGGATGCCCTGCTGATTCACCTTCGGTCTCTTTGAATCCTTCAAATACAGATCCTTAACTTCGTAGAGAACACGGTCCGTCGAAATGAGTTTGAGGATGTACTGCTTCAACGTTTGTCGATGCTTAATGCCCATCCTGTCCATGATTTGGGAGGCATCAAGACCATCCTTAACCAATTGTCGCAGAACGCGAGGATCGTACTTGGATTCCATCTTCCGCTTTGCTTCAGGGTTCTTCTCTTCCGGATTGTTTTCCTTCTTAGTCCCCATAACAGCTCCTTTCCTAAAAAATGGTATTTGTAAAGAATATCTATATGAAGCGCGTAATAATGCATGAAAATGACAGTAATTTTCTGTTTTTACTGAGAAAAGTGGTGATCTGAACGGGCGGAAAACAGTCTTTGGGCCTAGGAGCCCGTTTCCGGGGCTTTTGCCCTGGACGGGGCCCAAACCCTACCCCAAGCCCCAAACGGCCCTAGAACGGGAGCCTAGAGAGCCGGCCCGGGGAAGTATGGGGAATCGGACAAGGGGAAAGCTTGTGGAAACCGGGAAAGTTTGCCGTTAGAAGAAAAAGTCTCCCAAATTGAAGACTTTTTCATGGATCGAATTATTTGTAGATGTTGTAAGCCAATTGTCACCATGATTACTCATGATATAATCGGCATCCTTCCGAGTAGAATAGGATGTTTCCAGCCTAAGCCCTCGTTCCTCACTGTGCAGGCCGATTTCCGGCACACAGCGATACCAGGAGATGAAGTGTTTGTTAAATATGTATGTGGACATTTCAGATTTAGCAACTTTCGTTGATGAAAATTATTTTTGAAATTTTAAATGATATAGATTACCTTGCTTCTCCTGGTGTATCTCTTACAGATACGCAGCCATCCATGAAGTCAATAGCTCCTCCAAAAGCTTTTACCTTTCAGCAAACTTCATGGACTTCCCTTGGTTTCAAAACCAGCTATCATGAGCTGTCCCATTTCTAATCGCTTACACATGAGCTAAAGCAATTATACCCAAGTATCACTTTAAAATAAGCTTCTGTTTGCCACGAACATCGCTCAGCATGTGCGCCACCTTGACAATGGGCCAGTTCAAAGGTCTCATCCCTTCTCTCGACTTGATTGCTCAATATCGAGTTAGAACATCTTAGGCATATCAATTCGATGGAGTCGATGGATACGAACTTCCTAAGTATGGTTTATTTTTTGACTTTGACGCCAATTTGGGATTAAGCGTCAGTCCTACGACAAGGACACTGGACTGGATTTAATGCAAGGCACCCATGACATTTTATTCTACAAATAATTCGATTGTAATCTATATCTAAAACTTCTATCAAATTTTCAATGAAAGTTGTTTTCTGTTTGTCCAGATTAATATATCTTTACCATGATCTTGAATCCAAAAACATTCTGTTAAAGATATTATTGCTCAAGAATGACTCGTCCTTCACATGTTTTGGTGGAGATAGGGGAGATATGGTGGCGATCTCAAAAGCGATATCTCCACCTCTAAATGCCCAAAATTATTTGAAATTCTTAAGAGGTGGAGATAGGGGAGATATTTTTGTAATCTTCCTATTTTAGGAGTTTTTAAAAAATATTTCTAGACAATAGCTATGGTCCAGATGGATTAAAAAGTAGCAGTAGACCCAACTAAGAAGAATATAAAGCAACTATGATTTAGATTTTATTTATATTAACTATTTTTAACAATATTATTTCAATTGAATTGTTCTAAATAATATTTAATTCTATCATTCTATTGATAGTTGAATTTAATTCATCTTGCTTCCTTCAACTTGAAGTTCACTTTTCTTGAGTTCATACCCTTAAGAAGTTTCACATTTCTATTATAATTTTTTCTAAAAATTAATTAAAGAAAAGGGACAAAGCAGAAAATATCTCCCCTATCTCCACCAAATTATTTTCTTCAAATTTTTTAAAGGGTTAGCGGTGGAGATACCCCCGAAGATATCTCCACCACATCTCCCCTATCTCCACCGCCTCCCTTTTGGAATATTTGCTAGTGGAGATAATAAAAACAGCATACGAACCTTCCTATACTTTGAATATATTAGTTCATTTCAATCTTCTTGAATGTAATTAACCGCGCTGTTCTTGCACTTTCAGAGAATTGCATATTCCAGCTAACAAGAGTTAATTGCTCGTCATATTCTTTAAGCTTGCGAGACAACGCATTAGCTCTTTTTGGTATAATGTCGACATCATCTTTATGATTTAATTCAACGAATTGATTCAGTTTGCCAAGAAGTTCAGTCACAGTGCCTTCGAATCCACCGACACTTTCCAAGAACTTGATAAGCAACAGCAAAAGGCGATCATCTTCATACTCTGAGGAATAAAAAACGAACTTATTTCTATTATAGCAATGAAGAATGTCGCTACTGGACACTCCCATCGATTCTCCAGCTGCGCATGCCATTCTAGCAAAGTCAGCCATTCGAGGTTTTGCTTCAAGTGCGATGCTCGGCTTGATCTTCAGGGCCTGAACAATAACTCCAAGAAGACCTCCGAGATAACTTGCATGGTTATTTGCAAACTCAGCGAATATTTCTTCTTCATCTTTTCTATCTTCTGGATTAATCTTCTCAAGTTCGACGATGATTGATCTATCTACCAAATCTTTTGCAACGATTGGAACATTGATACTGGTCGATATAAACGGCTTCTTGTAATGCGTATAGAATGTTTCCCCGTTTGTGTGAAGCTTGCGTTCTTCCATTCCTCCACCTGTAATAGCCATGCAAAGAAAGTTACACTGACGTTCATCATAACTCTGAACATTGTCAAAGACCGGGAGCGGATGCTGCTGAAAGATCAAGTTCATATCGCGTTCATTATTCTTGGGAAACAGAACTTCATTAATGACAGGATCAATTAAACGGCGAATGAGTCTTGCCGTTGTTGACTTCGAACTTCCCTTCATCCCGACAAGAAACAAAGCTGGGCGAGGAATTTCAGTATTAGGAATGCACGGAATATATGCCTTAGTCAAAATCAAATCAGATTCACGCTTGAAATTTAAAAGCTTGAAGAAATCATCATAGCTTCCATTTTGAATAGGGATCGGCAATGATTGCATGTTCCCTGTACGGATAAATTCAATAGGAGGGTTTACTAAAACTTCCCAACCATTCTTATCTGCCTTGACAACACTCCCTTTACCGTCGTTAAGATCTAAATAAATGGAACCTTCGTGATAGGCGAAACGCTTATATGTCTTTCTTGGATCAGGATTCTCGTTTGCATAATACTTCATCAGCTTTATTGCTTTTTTAATCATCGAATCAGCCGCTGGTTCATTGAAGTTGTAGATAAAATCTGCATGAAGCACGTTCTCAAACGAATCTTCAATATAATATGTTTTCTTTACATTATTTACAATACGTGTTGCACAAGGCGAACTATAATAGTCACGAAAAAGTTCATATTGGTTCATTATTTGATTGATTTGCTCAAAAGGCTCTGACTTCTTTGTCTTGCTGTTGTTTTTATTCGACTCCAGCATGCTATCAATGAACTCTGCCATGGGATACGTAGAGATTGCCGGTTTTTCTTGGCTGACCATCTCTTTGGATTGTTCTGACGGTCCATTTTGAATGTTTCTATTCAAAATATCGAATATATTCTGTGTTTGACTTTGATTTTCATCACCCGAGTTAGAATCAATGCTCATATCATTACCTGCTTTTAAATTTTTTCAAAACTTGACTTTCATCTCTTGCATCCAACTATTTAGAAAAATATTATTTTTGAAGAACCTCCTTTGGATTCGAAGTTGGTTTAAATCTCTGGCCCGACAGTCCTCCTTCTGACAAGATTATATCCATACGAGCCGGGCGAAAATGAAATCGGCATATTTTTTACACTTAAATTTGGTCCGTTTGCCTGGGATGGCAGCTAGGCCGGTTTTTTCACTCAGTTACTCGGTCTGTGACCCGACGTGATGACCAATGCCGACCGTTGCCGACCTCGGAGTCTCGTTTGCAATCCTGGTCCCAGCCGGTGCTGACCGTGGCCAATCCGAGGCGGCTGGTGCGAAAAAAGGGCAATTTGGACGCGTGCTGATGCATGGAAACGACAGGGGGCGGGTTTATACCCCCCAAGCCGTGCAATCTAGGCCACTTTCTATGTAATATGCTGATATGTTCACATTATTTTTGATTTTGGAGACAAATCCCAATCTCGGCCCATGCACGTCAAGCTAGCTGTTCCCACTTTGCGTCTGGATTCTGAGGCATGGTGCTCAAAAACCCGAGTTTTGACTTTTAGAATTACCACTTTGCTCTTCGATTTCATTCAAAACAATCGAATACTATCCACTTATGGCTTGGGATGAATCGCAGCTATTTCATCGTAAATTCGTATAGAATTCGTGCGATTCGCATCGAACCATTCATACTTATCTTTCAAATATTATAGAGGTTTCATGGTCAAGAGGTTGATCCTGTTAACCGAAAAGTCGAGATTCCTCCTATGGTGTCGAGTACGATGGCCTGGGAGCTTTCCCGGCGGCAAATACGGACCCGGGACGCTGATCTCGGTAAATGATTGGCTCCGAAGACATCAGTAATCTTCGGGCAGCATCAGCGTGAGCACGGCTTCACCCTGGTCGCCGGGACCGATATGCAAGATCACTTTGACCGTTTCTAGCTGTCCAGGGCGCATGAGGAAACCAACCTTGAATGATACTCGGTCGCCATCTGGTTCTCCTCCGGCAGCAATCCGAGCCAGCACGAGCAAATCATGAAGCCGCCCAGTCGTAGACTGGCCAAAGCTCGCGTCCAATCCGGCGGGTGGGGCCACATATCCGTTAAAGAGGTTGCTGGTAACGACGGTATGCAACGAGAAGCCGACTTGTTTGGCATCCTCGGTCACGTCAATTAACACGCCGTCTTCGAGGGCCATTTCCCGCGTGTAGCTGAAAATCAGGTGAGGTTCAAAATCCTCTTTACTCATGAGATTTCCCTGTGTTTGTGGTGGCAATGGACAGGACCTTGGCGCGAAGATTTCTCGTAAGGGCTAGGCCTATCTCAGCAAAGAGCCGTGGTAGCTCCCCGTGCGTTTCCGTTGAGACGGCATCCATTGCCTGAAAGAGCCCCTCTAATGGCCTTAGCTCTTGATAAATCTCGTCCTGAAATGCGAGGGCGTCGAACTTTTCCGTGTCCATGGGCTCGCTCCTTCATCAGGGCCAGGGTGGAATGGCCCCTAGGATATCCGGGCCGGGGCCGGTGGTCACGGCGGCAGAATATTTTCCCCAGAGAAGCAAACCGGCGTATTGGATGGAAGATGGATGGACAAATTCTTGGACGCGCTCTAGGGCGGTGTAGGTGGTCAAGCTGACAGGAAAACGGGCACAACCCCGAATGAGGTCATGCCCTTTGGATGTGTCGGGGCTCGATTAAGCAGCGCGGGTGATGCGGGTCAGGATAATCTGTTCACCCTGGGCAGCGATTTGAAACCCATCACCGATCTTGAAGCGCTCCGACTCTTTGCGAGTCTTGTTCAGCTCCTCAATGTCCTCGATCTTGAGCATCAGGTTTGATTTTTTGCTGATGACGAGTCCCTTCGGCTCCGGCTTGTCCTTGTACTTCACGAGCTTGTCGAAGTCCTCTTGGGCGTCCACGAAGATATCTTTGACAAGGGACAAGACCAAGTTGTGGGTCTTGGCGAAGCTCTGTGCGTCAAAGCTTCCGCGTTCGGGAAGCTCTGCGGCGATTGCGAGGATCAGAAGGATCAGTTCCTCCCGGCGCTCTTTAGAAACCGTACGGGCTGCACGTTCCTTTCCATCCTTTTTGACGCCAGTGGTCGGAGTTCCGTCGGTGCTTTCGGTCGCAACAGCATCTTGCGGCTCGGTTGAGGAGTTGGTATCGTCGTTAATTATGCTCCCTTCTTGGGGGGCAGTCCCCGTGGTTTTGGTACCGCTGTTGGTGTCCGACTCCTGATTCTCAACAGCAGAAGTTTGCGAGTGCTCGCCGCCGGTTTCGTCGATTTCAGTCTGGGTGTGGCCTGGTTGATCGAGCTTCCCGGGGAGAATGGAGTCCGCATTGGTGAAAACGGGGACTTGGGCCGAATGTTTGTTCTTGTGCATGTTCTGTCCTCCTGGACAATTTTCTTGGTGGGAATGATATAAAACAGCCCAGAATTATTGGGAATTCCGATGTAATGTAGGTGTGTGGGTCTTAAGCTAACTAGTGGGGTGGTTAGGCTAAAAGAGGGGGGGCTGGACTGCACAAACTGCGCCCCCTAGGTTTATTTTCAAGTATTTCAATGAGGTATTATGAACAAGAAATATGAGAGGCGGTTGCCATTCCTTTTTTTTGATCGTAATCCAGAAGAGATAGCGGAAGATCTTTCTTGGGCGAAAGATTTTAGTGCAAATGCGCTTGCTGATGAACTTAGGTATGCCGGTAGTGTTCTTAATAAAGTTCTTGACATAGCAAAAGAGCATTTTTCTGATGATCAAGACATGATTAATAAGGTGGTTGATCAGTTCTTCGAGGATGAAGAGCCAGATGGAGTCATAACCATGATTATTCATTTTATGAAAAAGAAAATAAGCAAAGAGGGGTGCAGCTATTTTAGAGAATTTGCTGCAAAGCGCCTCCTTGACGAAGCAAGCAAATCCACGAATGAGAGAGAAAAGTTAATAAATGAAATTTATATTAATAGTTTTTTCGCACATCTGGCCATATGTGAAATTACTGACGAATTTGACTCGGCAGACTTAAATGGCATGCCTTATTTAAATATATTTTGTATGGGTTTGGTCTGTGGTCGTGGCCTAGAGTTTCTCCAAGGAAGAAATGATATTTTTCACAAGGGATATCTTGATAAATATAATAGACTTGCTCAATCATGGAGTAAGACAAAAGATCATGCAAAAAAAATTCCTTTATATAAAGAAGCATGCGATGTCGCAGACAAGTTATGGATTGCAGGAAGTCATAAAAATCATATAGAAATGACTGCATTTGTAATCGAAGGTTGCAAACAGTTTAAAAAGCTACCGAAAGGAACACTGCAGAAAGAAATATGTATGGTTGCAAGGAATCACAAAATGGCGAAGGGGGAAAAGGGCTTTAAGAAATTGGAGAACAACGACAAAGAGATAAGAGTTGACTCGCTTTTAAGAGAACTATGCACCAAGATATGATTTGCTGCTCTGGGTGCAGATGGTTTGGATTATCGAGAAAGACGGTTTCCATAAGGCTTCAATGCCAGAGGAAGACAAGACTAAAGTACACTCCCCCAAATGTAGCCGTGGTCATTTTATGGACTTAGCCTTGAATTCTTATCTAGGAAAAATATAATGTCGTGCCTGCCCCTCTCTTGCTACACTTATATCTTGTTAACACAAACCATGTTGGCATCGCGACCTTTTCTCACGGCCACAGACCATCCGAAAGGTTGCAATGCAAACGACATATGGCGAATCTTCTTAGAAAAGGCATTGGCTGCCTTAGGAAGATGATCCATAGAGACGCCCTGCTTCTTGGCAAACTCAAGAAATTTGGTGTGGAACAAAGTGGATGACATCTCTTGAGGACCGATGGAATCTAAGAACCTCACGAATATTCGACCAAAACCATCCTGATCTAAGGAATGCAACTGCCCTTTGAGTCGACTTTGACGATAAGCTTCGACAAAATCGTTTTCATCAAAGCCAAGGGCAAGGGTCGCAGCATATGCCCATTTATAATAATCAGCCATACGAGGCAGATTGTCTAGAGGCATGGTTCTATAGCACTGGAGCGTCTTTGCCAAAACCTTGAGATAGCCATCGAGATAAAGACCTTGTTTATCGTTGTATTCAGTAAGGATCGATGTTCTGTCTCTCCGCGACGCCTTACCTACTGGGGCAAGTTCCACAAAAAGACAACGATCAAGAAGATCGGCGGCATTTGTCCAGATGTCGAGTGAAGTCGTTATCATAGGCTTCTGGAGGTTGAATATAACCTCGTCGCTGTCAGTAAAAAGCTTTCGCTTTATAAAATTTCCCCCAGTGACTGCCATGCAAAATAAATCAGCGATCGTTTGTGGCACCGAAGTAACGTTGTCAAAAAACGGCATGTCGTGCTTATCAATGATCTGTGCCATTTCAGCGTCATTGTTTTTGATCTTCAGTCCTTCCTGAGCATCGGGAGCAATGAGGTTCTTCAGCATCAACGCCATGGTTGATTTGGTGCTGCCAGCTGGACCATAAAGCATCAAGGGAGGCTTAGGAATCCCTTGAATAGCCGCGACAATGGGCCATGTGGCTACCAAGATGAGATCATGCTTGTGCTTAAGATTCATCGCATCAAACATGGAGAGGTAGTCGCCGCCGGTGATAGGCGTTGGCAATGGGCAGCTATTCTCGTTCCGAGAGAAGTACACACCCATCTCACAGGCCTGCCTGATCGAGTATCCATCTCCGGTCACTACAATAACTGAGCCATGCCCATCGCATGTGTCAATGCAAATTTCGCCATTGTAATGAGCAAACCGCTTCCAGACGGTTCGCTTAGTCATTTCCCTTGAAGACAGAAGCTCACATAACCGAACCCCATCGGACAGCACCGCTTTTGTGGGAAGCTTTCCGTATTCGTCATAGAACAGGCCTTCGAGAAGTTGCTTAAATGGCTTTGTTCCGATGTAAAACACATCGAGCTTTGGATCGTTTTTCAGAACCGCGCAGGGTTGATTTTGCTGGTCTCGGAATAACTCCAGCGCCTGGATGAGTTTCGGGAAGCCCGAGGGTTCAGGTTTATCGGCAACCTCGGCGATCGGCCTGAGGTTAGTGGCAGCTTGCATTCCTGTGCGGCCTACGCCAGCATAGGATGTGGCATTGCTTCCTTTGGGAGCGACCGGAGAATGTTGAGTGGCTCTCAAGTCTACACCATCTCGCGAAGGCACGACAGTCAAGGAAGGTTTTGCTGAAAGGGTTTTGTTCTTCTTGTGCTTTTCCTTTTTACGACTCACTTCTCTTCTCCTTTGGTAAGCTCTCTGGGCAAAGTATGCAGTCTTTCACGTTACACTGTAAATCAGTAGTTGAAAGTTTTCGTTAAACCATGAGCTACTGAATAAAATTTACGCATAATTGGCTGGCTGCTGATAGCTACGACAGGCCATATCTGCTGTCAATAGGCGACCGCGTGTAATTTTTATTGCAGTAAAAAATTTTTATCTTCAAGTTGCTGAAAAAGGACGAAGCAAAATTAGAAATGAGCAGTATTTTTATTTGTCGAAGATGTAATTGAACAAATGTTTAGCGAAGAATGATTATTTTTATATGTTCAAAGTAAAGATTTTTTTGACCAGCTAGTTATCGTTGCATGACGAAGATTGAGTAAATTCAAAATCTGGAGATAATGGATAGGCTTGCAACGAGCGGAAGGTGTCGGTGGAAGTTCGAAGGCAAAACATCCATCCGTATTTAGCCGGATTAACAGGGGAAATTCGGATATGGAAGTGAGGCGGGTCGGGAAAGATTCGTTCCGAAAAATAAGTCTAGTCGTGGCTGCTTGCATTGCTGAACGGCCTACGCCAACATGTAGTTGCCGTGTACATTTAGTCGGCGTTTAAAATGAACTGATTTTGTCTGAAAACCACTTTTTTAATTCTCTATAAATTATGTCGATTATGCACCTTAGATCCTAGATGTCTGTCATTCAAGAAAAACTTAGTTGGTTTATAGCCCGTGCTGACGGGCCCTCTGGCGAAAATTTTATGTAATGGACGACGACAAATACAATTGACTTGGAGGTATCGTTTATGTATTTACAATTGAATTAGTGCGAGCGAAACCCTGGTTAAGCAACCCACGCTACGCGTGCTTAATCCAATTATTCCGGGCATTACGGCAATAGTGTGGATAAGGGAGCCTGCCCCGCGAATGGCTAGGCGCAAGCGAAATATCTACACTCTGGATAAACTACGTCGATATCCGGGCTTCTGAGCCACTTTTCCCCTCGACAATGGGATGGATGGTGGAAAAAATTTTCTCTGAAAAATGTTCACGGGACAGGCTCAAGGGGTGATTTCTGTTTTTTCGGTTTAGGGCAATGTGCTTTTAGAAGTGTAGTTTTGTAATGGTGGCTGATTAAAACAAGTATTTGTTCTGTGTTTTAACTTGGATTAGAATATATTCAATTTTTAGCTACGAATTTATTGAATATTGTTTGATGTATGCGCTTATTTCGTGGGCTATTAAGATAGCTAGGAATGGGTTGGTGTCGTTTTTGCTTGTATTTATTTTGTTTCAAAATAGCTATTCTTGGCTAATATTTTTTACAGATTTATTGTTGCTGTTGAAAAAAATGAAATCTGACGCCAGTAAATCTGGTGTTATGATTACTGACGACCAGCTTATCTGTTGACTATTTCTTTGCCAAAAATTCAGGAATGATAAAAATTTAGATTTTTCTGCTGGATGGTTGTTTTGGGTTTGGTGTAAATATATTGACTAAGGCATTTTTTTTGTTGTGAAATCCCTGATTTTTGATTGAAAAATAAGTCTTAAACATGAGGAAATACAATTGGGTATTGTTATATGGTAGTGTATTTGGCCATCTTGTGGGTTAAAATCCCTAGCTTTAGCTTGGTAGCTTTCACCGAGCATTTTTTTTGGGACACATAGCACCAAAGCAAAGACGGCCTTTTATGGCCTACTGGCAAATAGATTGTTTGATTTTTCCTGATAAAGTTTGACTTTCAGTCAGGCCTTTGAGCCTACCAACTTCAACGGGTAGGTGCTTAATTTGGTCTTTTCGGTCTGAACTAGGACCTTCCATGTAGCTGAGGAGTGTCGCTTTGAATTATTACGATATTTTGGGTTTAGATAAAAAGGCCACACAGGCAGAAATTAAAAAAGCATATTATTCTCTTGCGTTAAAGTTTCATCCGGATGTTAACCCGAACGGGCGGATCCTTTTTGAAAAAATAGCAAAAGCTCATAAGACTCTTTCAGATCCATCGCTTCGAGCGAAGTATGATTCACAAGGACGTTTGGAATTGGTAGCTGATGCGGATTCCTTTTTGTTTGACTACTTCTTGACTCTGTTTAAATAGCATTTTGTATACAAGGGGGGTTGCGATGGCCGAGTTTGATAGATTTGTTGAAGAGCAATATCGCGCTGCTGGGGAAACCGTTCAGTTGTTGAAGGATATTAAAAATCCTTCTAGACTCAATAGCCTTACAAAAACATTGAGAAAACAATGTCTTGATGATCATCAAGTGCTTGAAATTGGCGATGTTGCCGTTGCAATTCATGATCAAATTCAGTTTTTAGTACCTTCACCTTTTGATATGTGGATAAAAAAACAATATTTACCTACATTAGATGAAGTTAAGCCTTTCGTGAAGGTAAAAAAAGAAGGTGGCGAAGTTATCCGCAAGTTGTTTTCGATTGATGGAGAGAAATGTTTTTATGCGATTGCAATTGTGTATTGTCTGGAGATGCATGATAAGAATTTTGTAGTTGAGGTAGACTATCAAGACCAGTCAGATCGTGATGAAAATATTTCAGAAGAGGTAGAACAAGATGAAGTCTATTGATTTGCCGAAGCTCATAGATGATCCGGTTGGATTTATTACAGAGGTTTGCAACGAATCCCCACTGGCCGCTGAATCTGCATTGAGTGTTTACGTCGACGAAAAAGGTGACGTAGCTGCTTCGTCAGTTATAGAGGAGATGCACCCTTTGTCTCTCGCGAGAATTCTTGAAGTGCACGATTATACTAAGCCAACCTTGATTTATAGTTTTTTGTCATGCGATAAAGCCGTAGATATTTTTAATCAACTTCCACTCCTTTGGCATAATGTCTTGCCGACCTCTGGTCAAGAATATGATGAAGAGATTTTTTCACAAAACATTATGTTGATACAAGAAAAGGCGACAAACACGCTAATGTCTATTCTTCTTTCGATGGACAAAATTGAAGATAGGCAACTTTTTTTGGAGAAGATAGGTAGTTCCAGCGGTAGTTTTGATTATCTTCTTTTGCCATTTATAGGAGACTTTTTAGGATCTGTTTACGGAAAATATTTAACCTCGGATTTTGATTCTATATACATAAACAATACTTATCAGGAGGATTCTCTGCCCAGCATCCCATATGAAGGGACTCCAGAACACTTATTTTCTTTAATTGCTCATTCAAATTTAGAGATCGCTCGACGCTTACACAAAGAGTTGTTTTCTGAATCATCGCTAGTCTACAAAATGCATTCAATGTATAGGCAGGCAGTTTCACGCTCTTTAGATAATTCACTCTCAACAGGTGAGGCGGAAGATGACCTTTTTGAAGACCTCTAGCCAACCGAAGGTTGCGAATTCAACTCCATTGTTGGATTTATTCAATGAATTAAAAAATAAAAAAAATTTGGACTTGCAAGAACGGGTTGCAAAGGAACTCTCTAAAATTGCCAAGTCGGTTGCTTTGAAATATTTTAATGCAGTTGAAGCGCCGTGCTTGTTGGAGGCTGCTTATATCACTATGGGGGTGGTCAATTTTTATTTGTATACGCAAATGGAGAGTAGTTTTTTGAAAAATGAGGATTTAAAAAAAAATCTGGAAATCTTAAATAAAGGCGTAGCTACTTCTGTCGATTGTACCCCTGGCAATCCTTCCAGTTTTTCTGAATTTGTAAATGATATTGGTGCAGATCCAGGTGTTCTTAGGCAATACTTCAAACAGGGTATAGTTAGATTGCGTAATTATATGCTTGTTTGTCATGCTGATGTGGTTAAACCAAATTTAAAAAATTATTTAGTTGATAATCAACTTGTGCCTGGCAGGCCATGGCTTGGTTTCATCAATCTGGCAGAAAAGTATAGCAAAAGAAAAAAAGAGAATATCGAATATTTTCAATACTTAAACAAGTTGGCTCGTAAGTACTTTAAAAGCAATGGTGAAGATTCACTCTTTTTTAAGTATGATTTGTCTATACAAGTCCAGGATTTAACCGACTTGGGTATATATTTGGTTTTTTCTTTTGTTACTCAGAAGTCAAATTTCTATGCTTCTGAATGTGGCCAATTCCATCAGTTCTTGCCAATGTCAAGAGCTGATGTTCTTAAGTCCTATGGAGTTTATAAGAAAAAAGGTCTGGATCTCGACATGGTGCGCAGTGTATTGCGCAAGTTCGCAGACGAATTAGATGTCAAGCATGTGGATTATCTTCTAGAGTGTTTTAAGAATTCATCTCTGCTACAGATCAAAGAATCAATTGTCAAGATCAGTCCTTCTGATATTAGCATTCTTGATTTTAAAGAGAATTTATCTAAAGAGGAATTGGCATTGCTTCGATCGCAACCCGAGAGTGCTATTGGGTTTGATTGTGTGGCATGTTTGGAATGTGGAAAGATATTTTCAGAAATAACAAACTCACACCTTAGAAAGCATGAACTTACTAGGGAAACTTATTTAGAGAAGTACAAGTGTGGATCGAGAAAAATACTTTTTGCTGAAAAAAAAAGAGCATTGTCAAAGTCTAGATTTCATAAGAATTGTAGGTAACAAACCAACTGGTTCGTTCTAGATTGTCAATGAGAACAGCCGGTATTTGTCTCTGCCGAGGCAATTGATGCTCGTCAATCTATGTTGTCCATGGAGTCTATTTGAAGGTTTAGGCTTCTTGGTATGGTATTTAAAATAATATTCAGTTTTGTATCTCAACGTGCCGAAAGTGTTTTTGTGAAACTTACTGTATGTGTATGTGTTCAGTGTTTTATGAGAATTGGCTTTTAGAATGACAGTAGAGTAGTCGAAAGTTGGTTGTCTCCATTTCAACCTAACAAATGAGGAAAATTTTGTGTTTGGAGATAAAGATGTCCCTCTTTTTCCTGATGAGATCGATGATTTTCGAAGTTATCTTTTGAATTCTCCAGGCGCTATGAGATTGGAAGAAGTCGAAGGGTTTTTTGCAGCTATAATATGTTCTCCGGAAGTGGAGAATCCAGTAACTATTTTTGCTCCAGTTCTTGGGTTTCAATCTGGCGAAAGTGTAGAAGATTTTAAAAAGTATTTACCTTATGCGGTTCGACATTTAAGATTCAATCGGTTGTGTATCGGCGACTGTAGGTATAGCCCGATGGTTTTTTCTCATGAAGAATATTATAATAATAGCCAGCTATATGGTTACGACTGGGCCTTGGGATTTATTGAGGGCATACGTTTACATAAAGATGCGTGGCTCCCTTTTTGGGAAAGTCATAGGTTTAATAAATTTCAGAACCTGCTATATCGTCTTGCTGCTCCACTTGACCAGTATCCTCCTGTGGTGTTAAAGTCAATGACTTTGAATGTAAGAAAAAAATGGTTTTCTGAAGTGAAGCAAACTATTCCAATTGTATTTCGCCTTTTTGCTGATGTACGTACTCAGAATGTCGAAGAATACAAAAGAAAATCTTGGTGACAGATATCTGCCGAATGTACTCTGTATTTGTGACATAGTCTTCTATCCGTCCTCTTTTAGGGTTACTTTTCCCCTGCTTTTAGCTGAATACTTTTCGCTACCAGAAATCGACGCGATACCATTGGATCTTCAGTCCGCAGGTCTTAAATCTATCAGCTGCAGCTGTTGGGTTTTGGGTAAAATCTTAATTTTGACTTTGGAAGAAATTTATGACTAGTCCTGTTTTCACAATATCGACTATGTCCTCTATGCCAATGTTTCTCCACGATGACTTGCATTGGAATGGCGTGTTTTGTCCTGCTACACGCTACTGTAGCGATAACAACTATGAAGATTTAATAAGGATGTCTGGAAGCCACAAGTGGGCAATTATTGACAAATGTGGACGAAAGTATGAAATCAATGATAAACACCAAAAGATAATATCTATTGCGAAAGGCATTTTAGAACGAGGCAATTGGACGCTGCCCTCATGGAATTTAGAGAAAAAAATTTCCGCTTTTTTTCATAAGAAAATGGGTTGGACTATAAAATATGACAAAAATGAACCTGGAAGATTGAAGCTAATAGCAAACGCAGGCACTGCTAGTAGAGACATAAGAAGCGCTTTGGTTTCAGCTAGTTTTCCAATTGAATTATCTGACCGAGAAATTAAAACTAAATCTAAACGATTGGTTGAGTATGTCGACAGCCCGGCAGAAGCTTCATTTTATTTGAAAGTTTTACAACCTGTTCTTGGATATCCTCTTCTTGATTATCTTCAATTTCAATTGCCAATGGAAATGCTGAATCAAGGCGATGATTTTTCTGGCCAACGAGTTGACTTTGTATTGTTTACAGGCCGAGGGTTGCGTCTGGTGATTGAGATCGATGGAATACAACATCAAGATGAATCTCAATCAATTCTTGACAATAAAAGAGACTTGGCGCTCGAAAAAGCTGGATGGAATGTCTGGCGAGTCAAAACTCACGAGCTTTCCGAGATCGAGAGACTAAAGTCAACATTAAAGCGGCATCTTGTCAAAGACAAGAATACTTACCACTGGGGTGTTGATGAAAAATTAGAAAAGCCTCGCTCGAAAGATGTCATGAGTTGTGTTTGGGGTGCAACTGTAAGTGCAAGGATTCAGTTTTTACTTTTAGAGGCTCTTGGGCTGGGATTGTTGCCTTGGGAAGAACCGTGGAATGTCTGTGTGATTGAAAAAGAAACATCGGTTGCTACTATTGCAATCGACGATTTTAGAAATTGGTTCAGCAGGATAAGATTTTTATTTGGTGAAACGCCAGTCTCGCAAATAAAAATTCACCAAAAAAATAGAATCAAAGCGTGTGATTACGTTATCGATGTTTCTGTTGCCGACCCTTATTCTAAAATTGTTCAAAGCAATGTCAACATCGGGTGGTCACGCGCATCAAATTACCCTGCAAACAACCAATCAAGGGTGTTTTTAGGTCGTGTTTTAGCCCCTACAGAGCCTAGTGATGGATTAATAAAGTCATTTGTCCAAGATTTTTTTAGAATTAAAAGGCCAAGAACAGAGCAATGTAAAATAATTGCTCGCATCTTGTTAGGCCATGATGTCATTGGGTTGCTCCCAACAGGTGGAGGCAAAAGTTTAACATATCAACTTTGCGGCCTTTTGATGGGCGGGTTGACAATTTACGTTTCACCCCTGAAGTCTTTGCTGCAAGATCAGAGAGAGCGCTTGTGTGATTTTGGAATTGATCTGGTCGCTGAAATTTCGAGTTCTTTGAATTATATTCAAAAAGAAAAAGCGAGTTTACTGTTAAAGCTTGGGTGTGTGCGTTTTCTACTCATAGCTCCTGAACGATTTTTAAAAGAAGACTTCAGAAATGACCTAAGCATTTACCGAACAATGTACGGGGAAGTCAACCAGATAGTTGTTGACGAATGTCACTGTGTAAGTGAATGGGGGCATGAATTTCGACCTGCATATCTATGTTTAAGTCGAATTGCAAAAGAACGAACTACGAGATTCGGCATATCATCACCCCTGGTTGCATTAACCGGAACAGCCTCTCCAGTGGTATTGTCTGACATACAGCGAGAGTTAGGCATTTTGGGGGCCGATGCCGTCATAAAACCTGTCAAAATGGACAGGCCTGAAATTGCTCTTGAATGCATTCAAGTTGCTCAAGACCATAAGACAGGGGTCTTGAAACGAATAATACATGAATGTGTGAGGAATAAAGATCATGGCAACAGGGATGGTGTTTTGATTTTTTGCAGGTATATCACTAGTCGCGATGGCGTATTGGCAGTGTCTTCTGAACTATTGAGTATTTTGCTCGAAGACGATGTGCGATTTTATTGTGGTGAAAGTCCTAGCTGGAAACATTTAGCGGCTTTTAAATTGAAGAAAAAAGCAGCAGCATTGAAAGACAAAGAAATAGTCGCCGCGATACCCTCTTGGGCGAGTGAAAATTCGTGCGAAACACCCAGTTCAAATTATGACTGGGATAAAGTGAAAATAAAAAGCCAACGCGATTTCATAAGCGGAAAAAAAAATAATTACCGATTTTTAGTAGCGACCAAAGCCTTTGGAATGGGAATTGACAAACCTTCTATCCGAAAAGTTATTCATTATACAACGCCAGAATCACCAGAGGCGTATTATCAAGAAGTAGGAAGAGCCGGACGAGACGGAAGACAGTCAGAGGCAATCCTCTTGTTCTCTGACGAAGACGGAGAAATTGCCAATAAAATTCTTGACCCAACCACGAGCTTAAAAGACGCAAAAAATTTATATGATAATTACAAAAAAAACAACCCATTTGGAGGCGGTGATTTTGTAAAAACTTTTTATTTTCACAACAATTCTTTTGCTGGGATAGAGGACGATATTGATTGCACAGAGTCTGTTCTCAGTGAAGTAAGAAGAATGCTCGAAAGCAATAGGCCAGTAATATTGACTTATGACACCAGTATTGATTCCAACTCGCTAAGCGAAGCTAAACAATACTGCTCAAGACAGGAACACTCGATTGAATACTCGCTGATCCGATTGATTAATCTTGGGATTGTATGCGACTACACAAAAGACTACAAATGTAACACTTTCAAAATCATTGTCAATTCACAATGGAATGAAATCAGAAACGACTTTTTTTTACTGTCGGAATACATGCAATCTCAATGCATTGCATATCGAAAAAAATACAAATCTTACTCCAGCGAAGAGGAAAAAAATAGATTTGTCTCTTGTGATAACGTCCATGGAATTGAAAGACAAAGCATAATTTATTTAATCAACTTTATATATGATCATATTGAAAAGAAAAGAAGACAAGCATCGCGTCAAATGCTCGAATGCGCCAGAGAAGGTGTTGACAATCCTAGAAGATTTCGCGATAAAATTATAGAATATCTACAAGCGTCCGCAAAATACGATAACAAATTGCTTGAACTTGTAAGAAACAATGATATATTTTCATGGGCGAATCTTTTAGAAACAACAGACGGAGATTTTGACGAACTCAAGGAGTTAAGTGGTGCATGTCTCAGATTTCTTGAAGATTATTCTGATCATCCCGGAGTGTTGACACTATCCTCATTGACAAGAATGTCGCCATCGGATAATGAGTTAAGCCGAAGCAAAGAAGAATTTGCTGCAGCCTTGCATTATTTATCTAACCTCATAGGTACAGATCAAGCCAAAAAAAATGGTTACATGGCCTTGAGTTTTTCTAAGAAATATAATGATTCAACTTATGGCACATTTGAAAAAATATTTTCTCAATGGCTAATCAAGAACTCTTTTGAAGAAGAGGCCGTCCAATATTTTTTTCATTTGGACACTGTGCGCAAGTTGTTTATGGCTCACGTTTTAAAACGCGTTAACAACCTTATTCCAAATTTGGACTGGCCAGACCAATGAACACAAATACAAGTACAATGTCGGCCTTGGTCGACGAATTCGAGCCTCTGTTTGCGCAATTAGAACTGTTAAAAAATAAAATTTCTCAATACGCCAATGCTGGCGACCGGCTAAATTATGCTTCTGAGTCGATAGAAGCTCTGTCGACCGAATTTCGCAACGCTAAAATCGGAACAGATATCATTCTAAACGGAATTAACGACAACAAAGAACGACTTTGCACGGCAATAGATAGCATTAATGCTTTTAATAACACTATGGAAAACGCAATCAGAAGCATCGAAAATACGGACATTTCTAATGCCCTAAAGAAGTTCCAAGACTTATTAAGCTTTGAAATGGAAAAATTTTTATATCAAAACAAACTACTAGTAGAAGAAAACAAAAAGCAACTTGAAAATCTCCAAAAACTGGTTTTGGGCTTGTTACAACTAAAAGACGATATGCTGGATTCACTGTCAAATGCCAGCGATTGTATTTTTCAGAAAATAGATTCAATCGATCAGTTGGTAAGAAGCAATATTGAAACTACTGCGTCTTTGTCAAATCGTCAAAGCGAGATCGACATACGCATGACTACCTTCGTGTCTTCAATTGACAAGCAGCTTAATTTGATAACAGAAAATATCGCCAGCCAGGGGAAACGCCTTGATTCTATAAAAAAAATAAAATGGTTTTGATTTTTATTTCCGAGAGGACCGGTTGTCCAACCTGTCATGCGGCATGACCTCCCCGTTTTTTTCGGAGGAACTGCCACTTGTTTGTCTTAAATATAGTAATCTCGCGGGGGTTGTCAAAGATAGTCCTAAATTTCTTCCAGAATGTTGTTAAATACTTCAGAATTAATCTTGTTGTCCATGCTTTTGAGCCGCGCATATATCTTTAAGACCTCCCGATTTGAACCCTCAATTTTGTAGCACTTCGCAAGGCAATAGAAAGCTAAAGCGTCTTGTTTGTTTTTGTCTATGTATTTTTCAAGTGTTTGTTTTGCCAAAGAATACTGCTTTGCTAAATAATATGCAACACCAAGCCTCTTGGCCATGCGGCCATTCTCTGGCATATACTTTTCAGTGCATTGACACCCTTCTATGATTGCTTCTATCTCGAGATTTGTAAAATATTTTTGTATTTCAATCCACCGAATTGTTTCGTCGTTGGATGTGGCATAGTTGAGTTCTGCGCAGGCCATTCTGACAAGATTATAGTCCTTCAACTTCAGAGCAGTCTTGAAGTATGATTCTAGTAATTTTACATAGCATTCGTTGCCAATGAACTCACTTTTTCCTTGTATAAATATACTTTCATTGTATGGAATGAGGAAATAAAGGCCATACTCGCGTAGACATTCTTCAAGGTACTCCTTGGACTTTTCGTAATTGCCAAGTTCGTAGTTGCACAGTCCCTTCATCCGCGTTAGGCCCATATCGTCGTAATCGAGGTATGATTGAACCTCGCTGTAGCATTCAAGTGCTTTTTGGTATTGTTCTGTTTGATACAGGCGGTCCGCAAGGGTTGACCGAACGTCGCTTCTGAATCTATTTAACGCCAAGTATGCCTCAAAATATTCGATTTCCTTCTGTGGTTGACGGTTGAGTTCATAGCATTTTGCTATTTCAAGCAAGACTTGCGTATCGTTTGGGTCGATAGTGCGTGACAGTTCATAGTGCAGAACAGCTTGATCGTAGTGGCCAAGTAAACAACTAAGTCTTGCTGCTTCTCTGTGCGAGAACGCGTCTTTTTCGTTTATTTTTAACACATTCATAAAACAAAATCTCGATTTATCATATTCACCTTGGGCACGGAGTTCGTAACCAAGCTTTTTCCATAAAAGTGTGTCACTAGGATTAGTGCATATCTTATCGATGATATTTTTACAGGTGTCATTAATTGCGCACTGCTGAATATTCATTATTATTCCATTCCTGATTAACCAGTTTTGAGTACAGATGCATTGAGAAGAAGTATATCCTATGTGTGGCATTCATTATCTACAAGATCTGATAGTTATATAACTCCAAAAGAACTCTTTATCAATGGGACCCCGGCCACACCGCAGGCCACATGCCCACAGCGAATTCTCGTTTTTTTGCCCTGTGTGACATTGGGTAACCGTCCCAACTCCTTCATTTAGCTACAAAAGCTCTGCCTCTCTCACGCCGCTAACAGGGGTTCAAATCCCCTTGGGGACGCCAAAGAAATCAAAGGGTTATCCGAAAGGATAACCCTTTTCTTTTTGGGCTCACGACTGGACACAATTTTCAAAATCCCGCCGGTGTCCTTCGAAATTTTCCCGTTAATTCAAAGAACTAGGCGCTCCAGCTTTTGAAAAATATTATTCAGAAAAAATGTTCCCGCCATACTAAAAGCATAGTAGTATCGTGGCACCCCTTCTCCGCCCCCTAGGCCTACACTTCAACCTAAACATGAACAAATTAACACAAAAACAAAAATGTTAAATGATATAGACATAGTGTAGGACAGCACATTGCATTCACAAGGAGACTGCACCGATAAAAATGATGATCAATGCCCTAACAACTGTCGAGCACCACAACAATGGTCGGACATCGCCTGCAATAGATTCACCGACGCGGACATATCTTTTGCTCAACATTCATTTCAAACACATAACTGCAAATAGTTTCTTACTGTCCCTATAAACAAAAGCACACAGCGGATCATAAACATGCTAAACAACAGCCCGCACGACGCCTTGGCACACTACGAAGAATTGCATGTAGCCATAATTGAATCTATTGAACACAGACAGCTTCTCGGAGGCATTTCCACAGCATTACTAGCGCTTCTCGTTTACTACAACTCATCTGGATACGAACTTCCTTATACGTGGCATTGGACGTTAGCTGTATTTTCTGTAAGCTTATTCAAAACAATAATTTATCAGTGTAGCAAAAAGAGGGTTTGTAAAAAACTTAGCTTGCAACTAAGAAATGCTGTAGCAATAATTAGCGCCGCCCTAACAGGTGTTCTTTGGAGTGCTCCAATTAATTTTATCAATATTTCATCAACAGCAGAATTCGTAATGACCACATTAATCATTAGTGGCATCATGACTGGATCAATCAACGCATACCTTGGCCAACTGCGCTGTGTTCTATGCATATCTACTCCAATCAGTATTTCTATTATAATTTGCTTGTTTACAAAAATTTCACCAACTCCATATGCTGCAATTTCCAGTGTTATAGTTTTTTATTTGTTTATTTACTTGACTTGCATTTACACACGAGACAGTGTGCATGAACTGTTGCTAGCCAAGCATGAAAAAGGGTTACTGATTAATCGCTTACAAGACAAACAAAAATTACTTAGTGATATGGCTAGAACGGATGCACTAACTGGCCTGCCGAACAGAAGATTACTCGCAGAACAATTCGAAAATCTAGCAAATGGCTTCTCCCACAACAACGAAAAGTTTGCAGCGCTTTTCATTGACATGAATAATTTCAAACTCATCAACGATGAGCATGGGCATGAAGTTGGGGACAAGGCTCTAATTCTTTTAGCAGACACCTTGAGGAATGCGGTTCGCAAAAGTGATGTCGTTGCACGGTTAGGCGGAGACGAATTTATTGTCATAGTAAAAAATGTAAATAGCAAAGACGAAGTTGATGCCGTAACACAAAAGATAACTGAATCCCTAGAAATCACCATAGATGTAGATAGCCATAAAATCAATGCCAGCGCCAGCATCGGAGTGTCTGTTTATCCTGACGATGGGAATTCTTTAGAAGCATTGATTAATGCTGCAGATGCATCAATGTTTTGTGAAAAGCGGAAAAGCCGCATGAAGTAGCACGGCAATTGATTCCGACATGCAATCTGTGACTGGAAGTATGCGCAGGATCCTGCGCATACGGTTCAGTTGGATCGTTGAGCCAAAACCAAATGGTTTGCCTTCATCGAGAAATCAGAACCATTTGGGAGGGGACGCCAAGCACCACCTGCCAGGGCTTGATATAAGAGATTTATATCAAATAGGTTGTCATGAAGAACAACAAATGGCTTGTCCTCTCCTTCTCGCTCCCGGCAAAAAGCCAGGCCCCCCTTTGGTGCTGCCAGGCGCAAATGCCATGCGGCGCCTGCCACCCTAGGAACACACGCCAACAGCATGGCGGCATTGTGAAGTGGAACGCATAGTGTCAGCACCCTCAAAGGATATCGACCGGACAACGACTGGAACCGATTCTCCAGGGAACATCCAAACGGCAGCGCATGATCGGGAAAAGCGCTGCAACAGCATCCCAACGATCATCCCAACGATCATCCCAACGATCATATCCCTGCTCCATCGATAAGCGGCATGCCCATTGGCCGCTGCTGCGTGAAGCGGGAATCCGGCGGCACGTCATGGGTCAGCCAGACGTTGCCGCCGATGATCGAACCCGCACCGATTGAGATGCGACCAAGCACCGTTGCCCCGGAATAGATCACCACCTCATCCTCCACCACGGGATGGCGCGCAATGCCCTTGACCAGCCGCCCCTGGTCGTCCTTGGGGAAGCTTTTGGCCCCGAGCGTCACCCCTTGATATAAGCGTACGTTGTCGCCGATCATGCAGGTTTCGCCGATGACCGTGCCGGTGCCGTGGTCGATGAAGAAACGCCGCCCGATGCTTGCCCCGGGATGGATGTCGATGCCGGTCGCGGCATGGGCCATTTCGGAGAGGATGCGCGGAATGAGATCCACGCCGAGGAGCTGGAGTTCATGGGCCACCCGGTAATGCGTCAGGGCGGTGAGGCTGGGGTAGCAGAAAATGGTTTCGCCAGGGCTTCGCGACGAGGGGTCCCCCTCATAGGCCGCCTGGGCGTCGTCGGCCAGCAGTTCCCGCAGACGCGGCAGGGTTTGCAAAAAAGCGTCGGCCAGCTGTCTGGCCCGCCCGTCGCAATCCTGACACTCCCCGCCGCGTTCCAGGTCGCAATAAAAACAATACCCCCGGCGGACCTGATCCGTCAGCAACCGGTGGGCCTCGGACAGGTTCGCACCGACATGGTAGCGCATGCTTTGCGGCCCAACGCTCGGATTGCCGAAGTATCCCGGAAACAGCACGGCCCGCAGCCTGTCCATGAACTCGACCAAGACGCTGACGGACGGCATGGGTTCGTCGTGCAGCGTCCGATGGAAGACTTTTGCGTAGGAAGCCGGGGCGCACAAGCGCTCGACGATTGCTCCGAGCAAGGTTTCGCTGCCGGAGGCGTTTCTCCATTCGGTCATGACGCAACTCCTTGGAAAGCGGCTGTCGAGGCCAGGATCGCGGCTTGTCCGGCGCGGCGGGCGGTGCGGGCGGTGCGGGCGGTGCGGGCGGCGATGAGTTCGGCCACGATGGAAATGGCGATTTCCACCGGTGTGTTGCCGCCGATGGGCAGGCCGATGGGGGCGCGGACACGGGCCACGGCGCGCCGGGAAAACCCCTTGGCGAGCATTTCATCGAGCACGGCCGCCGTCTTGCGCGCCGAACCGATCATGCCGATGAAGCCGGCGTCGGTGCCCAGCGCCTGGACGAGAATGGTGCGGTCCTGCTTGTGGCAGCGCGAGACGATGACCACCGAGGCGTCGGCGTCCGGCCCATGGCTGGCGAAGCAGGCCGTAAAGGACGGCAGGACCACGACCTTGTCGGCCAGGGGGAAGCGTTCCCGGTTGGCGAAGGCGGCCCGGTCATCGAGGACCACGACCCGAAATCCGGCCATGGCCGCGAACTGGGCCGTCGGCATGGCGACATGCCCCGCGCCGCACAGGTAGACCGTGTCGGCGCGGCGAAACGGCTCCAGGAAATAGCGCCCGCCGCCGAGAACGGCGATACCCGCCTCGGGCAGGGTCGCGGCAAGCCGGCCGGCCTCACGGACGGCGGACTCGGAAAGGTTGCCGGCCAGGAGGCGGCCGGCAGCGTCGAGGAGGCCCCGGCCGGCGGCTCCACCGTCTTCCAGGGCCGAAACGAGCAGGCAGCCCTGGTTGGCGGCCAGGCGCGCGGCCAGGGTCCTGAACACGGCGCGGTTGGCCGGCGTCGGGTCAAGGCGTTCCACGAATATTTCGGCGACGCCGCCGCAGATGGCGTCCACCTCGTCGCCGATGTCCCCGGACAGGTCCATTTCGAACCGTTGGGACCGCCCCGTGCCCATGGTCTCCACGGCGGCGGCGATGGTCCGGCCTTCCAGCGGGCCGCCGCCCACGGTGCCGGCGATGTCCGCGTCGTCGAAAAGCAGCAGCCTGGCCCCGGCTGGCCCCGGAGAGGAACCGGCCTTGGCGACCACGGCGGCGGCGACCAGGCTTTCGTTGCGGTCAAACACACGGTTGATGGCGTCAATGAGGTCGCGCATGGGAAACTCCTTGGTTTACGGCGCTACCGTGCCGCCCAGGCAGCGGGCCCTTGCCGCGACATCGGCGATGACGGCCAGAAAGGCTTCGATCTCTTCCAGGGTGTTCATCCGGGAAAGCGACAGCCGCAGGGTGCTGCGCAGATAGCGGTCCGGCACGCCCATGGCGGCCAGGACATGGGACGGGGCGGCCGAGCCGGACTGGCAGGCCGAGGTGGTCGAAACCGCGAAGTCGCGGTCGTCGAGTTCGGCCAGGAGCACTTCCTGGGGCGCGCCGGCGATGCCGAGGCTTACGGTGTTGGCGAGCCGTCGGGTCTGGCCGCCGTGGACGATGGCGTCGGCGACGACGGCCAGGATGCCGTCTTCCAGGTGGTCCCGCAGTTCCCGCAGGCGGTTGTGCCCGTCCACGGACAAAAAGGCCTGGGCCAGCGCGGCGGCCTGGCCGAAGCCGACGATGCCGGCCACGTTATGCGTGCCGGCCCGCCGGCCGGATTCCTGGCCGCCACCGAAGATCAGCGGGGTAAAGGGCGCGCCCCGGCCAACGTACAGCGCCCCGACGCCCTTGGGGCCATGGAGCTTATGGGCCGAGACGGTCAGGTAGTCCGCGGGCACGTCCCGCAGGGACAGGGGTTCCTTGCCGACCATCTGCACGGCGTCGCAGTGCCAAAGCGCCCCCTTGGATTTGACCAGGGCGGCGATTTCCCCAAGCGGCCACAGCACGCCCGTTTCATTGTTGGCGGCCATGAGGCTTACCAGCGCCGTGTCCGGCGTGACGGCCCGGGCCAGCGCATCCAGGTCGAGCCGGCCCTGGCCGTCCACGGGCACGATGACCACCTCGACGCCGCCATGCTCGCGCAGGTGCTCCAACCGGCGCAGCACGCAGTGGTGCTCCACGGCGGACGTGACCACCCGTTTCCTGGCCGGGTCGGCCAGCACGGCGGACAGGATGGCCGTATTGTTGCCCTCGCTGCCGCCGCTGGTGAACACGAGCCGCTGGGCCGGGCAATCGAGCAGGGCCGCGACTTGCCCCCTGGCTTCCTCCACGGCCTGCCTGGCCCGCTGCCCGTACTGGTGGGGGCTGGCGGGATTGCCCCAGCATTCCCGCAGATACGGCTCCATGGCCGCAAAGACCTTGGAGTCCAGGGGCGTGGTGGCGTTGTTGTCGAAATAGACGGCCGCCATGGGACACCTCCGTCAGGCGCAGGCGAGCATGCGTTCAAGAGCCAGGCGGGCCTGGCCGGCCACGGCCGGGTCCACGCGCACCGGCGGCGGAGGCGTGCCCGCCGCGACAGCCTCCAGCACCCGCAGCACCGATTTTGGGCGGGTGCGGTACATGTTGGCGCAGATGGCCTGGCACGGCGAAAGGGACACGACAAGCTTGTCGGGATTGCGCTCGGCCAGGCGCGCCACCAGGTTGATTTCCGTGCCCACGGCCCACTTGCTGCCGGCCGGGGCGGCATCCACCATCCTGGACAGCGTTTCCGTGGAGCCGTAGGCGTCGGCTTCCCCAATGACGTCCAGGCGGCACTCCGGGTGGACGATGACGCGGATGCCCGGCTCCTTTTCCCGCCAGGCCGCCGCGTCTTGGGGTTCGAACATCTGGTGCACCACGCAGAAGCCGTTCCAGAGATAGACCCGCGCCTCGGCCATGGCCCTGGCGTCCAGGCCGCCGCGCGCCTTGCCGCGATCCCACACGGCCGTCTCCGTCAGGGGCAAGCCCAGTTCCCGGGCCGCGACCCGGCCAAGATGTTCGTCAGGAAAGAAAAACGCCTTGGCCCCTTGGGACAGGAGCCAGGACAGGGCCTGGGCGGCATTGGACGAGGTGCAGGTGAGCCCCCCGTGGCGGCCCACGAAGGCTTTGAGCGCGGCCGTGGAATTGACGTAGGCCAAGGGCAGCACCTTCCCGGCCCCGGCGGCGGCCAGTTCGTCCCAGGCCGCTTCCAGGGCGTCGACGGAAGCCATGTCGGCCATGGAACAGCCGGCGCTCGCTTCGGCCAGGTACACGGCCTGTCCGGGATCGGTTAGGATGTCGGCGGTCTCGGCCATGAAGCGCACGCCGCAAAACACGATGTGCCGGGCCGTGGCCTCGGCCGCCGCCCGGGCCAGCCGCAACGAGTCGCCCACGACATCGGCCAGGGCCACCACGGCGTCGCGCTGGTAGTGGTGAGCCAGGAGCAGCACGTCGCTGCCCAGGCTGGCCTTGAGCTCGCGGATACGCGCCGCCGTCTCGTCCTGGCTCACGGACGCGGCGTCTGACGCCGGTGGGACATACGCTTCCATTCGGTCCTCCATCCGGGTTCGCGCCAAGGCCGCCCGGCCTCCCCTTCAGGGGATCGGCGCATGGGGTTCAAAGCGTTTTCCGCCAATTCTACACTATAGCGATATGAAATATGGCCGCACCGCTGCCGCTCATTTCCGGATGCGCACGCAGTACACGTCCTGCTCCACCGGGAAGACGTCGAGGACGCTGTATCCGTCCCGGGTTGCGGCGGCAGGAACGTTGCGCAGCGGCTCCTCGCCCTTGAGCAGCACCTCCAAGACGTCGCCAGCAGCCATCTCGCACAATTGCACTTTGACCTTCACGAACGTCATCGGACAGTAGTAACGCGTGATGTCGAGCCGGCGGACGTTCATGACGCGCCTCCCGGACGCGGCCCCGGGCAAGTCCTCGCGCCGTCGCCGGCCTTGGCGGCACACGTCGGGCGAGCGGCGCGCTGCAACACCGTGATGTCGGGACGCTCGCCACAGACCCGGCAGGCCGGGTCCTTGCGCACGGGGCTTTTCATGAATTCCATGTCCTTGGCGTCGAAGCACAGCAAGGCGTCGTAGAGCGGGCGGCCCACGCCGGTGAGGTATTTCAGCGTTTCGGCGGCCTGGATGGCGCCGAGCATCCCGGCGATGGCCCCGAAAACGCCGACGCTGGCGCAGGTCGGCACCGCGCCGGCGGGCGGGTCGCCCATGACGCAACGGTAGCAGGCCGTTTCACCGGGCCGCACCGTCATGGTCATGCCGACGAATTGCAAAATGCCGCCCTGGGAAAAGGGAACGCCGGCCATGACGCAGGCGTCGTTGATGAGGTATTTGGACTCGAAGTTGTCCACGCCCTCGACCACGAAATCGTAGTCGGCCACGATGGGGCCGATGTTGTCGGCGTCAAGGCAGGCCTGGTACGTGACCACCTCGACGTCCGGGTTGAGGGCCCGCATTTTTCGCGCGGCCGACAACACCTTGGGCGTACCGACATCGGCCGTGGCATGGAGGATCTGGCGCTGCAGGTTCGACAGGTCCACGACGTCGGCGTCGGCCAGCCCGATGACGCCGACCCCGGCCGCCGCCAGATAATAGGCGGCCGGGGAACCGAGGCCGCCGGCACCGACGATAAGCACCCGGGACCGGCGGAGCCGACGCTGTCCCTCAAGCCTCACTTCCGGCAACAGGATATGCCGGCTGTAGCGCTCCAGAAAGGCATCGTCGCACTGGTCTTCCAGGATTGGCGCACATCCCATGGCTGCCTCCGTCCGGCTCCCCAAGGCCTTGCCGGGGAAAGGGGGTTACGCTTCCCCCACGCCTTCAAACAGCGCCGTGGACAGGTAGCGTTCGGCCGCGTCGGGCAGGATGACCACGATGGTCTTGCCGGCGTGGCTGTCCAGACCGGCCAGGCGCAAGGCGGCGGCCACGGCCGCGCCCGAAGAGATGCCGGCCAGGATGCCCTCCTCCCGGGCCAGCCGCCGCGACGCCTCGATGGCCTCGTCGTTTTCCACCCGCTCCACCCGGTCGAGCAGCGTCATATCCAGAGTGTCCGGGATAAATCCCGCGCCGATGCCCTGAATCTTGTGCGGTCCGGGAGCCGGGGACAGGCCGGCCAGGGTCTGGCTGATGACCGGGCTTGCCGCCGGTTCCACGGCCACGCTTTCGACCGCCTTGCCCTGGGTGTTTTTGAGGAATCGGGAGATGCCCGTGATGGTGCCTCCGGTGCCCACTCCGCTGACCACCACGTCCACCGCGCCATCGGTGGCGGCCCAGATTTCCGGGCCGGTGGTGCGCTCGTGGATGGCCGGATTGGCCGGATTCTTGAACTGCTGGGGCAGAAAATAGCGCTGCGGGTCGGCCCCGGCCATGGCCTCGGCCCGGCGCACGGCCCCGGCCATGCCTTCGCCGCCCGGCGTCAGCACCAGCTTGGCCCCCAGAAAGGCCAACACCCGCCGCCGCTCCAGGCTCATGGTCTCGGGCATGGCGAGGGTGAGGGGATAGCCCTTGGCCGCGGCCACGAAGGCCAGGGCGATGCCGGTGTTGCCGCTGGTGGACTCGACCAGCTCCATGCCCGGCCGCAACACGCCGCGCGACTCGGCGTCCTCGATCATGGCCGCGCCGATGCGGTCCTTGACGGAATAGGCCGGATTGCGCCCCTCGATCTTGGCCAGGACCGTAGCCCCCTTCCCGGCGGCCAGACGGCCCAAGCGCACCAGCGGCGTGCCGCCGATGGCCTGCGAAGCATTTGCATAAATCTGTTGCGCCATGACGCTTCCCTCCGGTCAGCTGTTTGCGGCGAACAAAATCATCATTAACTTGATGATGTTAATGATAAAATAAACCAGGCCCGTTCGGCTGTCGAGCATTTTCATATCAAATTAGTCGAGAATATTGCCGCGACCGACAGCCCCTTCCCCCGACACTGCCCGGCCCGGCTTGCGGGAATGCCCCGGCCCCTGGTCCACCTGGCGGCCCAGGGCGGCCAGACGGCCGAGAACGCAGCGGGCGCAGGCCTCGCCGGTTTCGTCCAGGCAGGGCTTGCCCGGGTAGAGCTGATACTCCGGCCGCCGGGCAACCGGCGTGGCGCTAGGCATGAAGACGTTGGCCCCGCGCGTCAGGGCCAGGTTGCGGCCCGTGCCCGGGAACAGGGCGTCGAAAGCCGTGGTGGCCGGGATGTGGGCGTCGGGGTTGACCAGACGCGTGGCGGCCAGGGCCACGAAATGGCGTTCGGGGTCCAGGACGTGAACGTTTTGCGACTGCCCCATGGGCGTGTCCGGATGGGGGATGTAGGGACCAAGGCCGATCATGTCGAGGTCGAGGTCGCGGCACAGCAGGATGTTGTCCGCGCCCGTGGACAAGGTCTCCCCCGGCAGTCCCGTCATGAACCCGCCGCCGGTCTGCACGCCGAGGTCGAGCAGGTCGCCCAGGCAACGCAGCCGTTGGGACAGGGTGCAATCCGGATGCAGCCGGGCAAAAAGCGCGGGGTCGCTCGTCTCGAAGCGCAACAGATAACGGTCCATGCCGCAGTCGCGCCAATGGGCGTAGACTTCGCGGGGCCGGTTGCCCACGGACAAGGTCACGGCCAGACGGGTTTCCGCCTTGAGGCGCGACACCAGCCGCCCCAAGGCCGCATCGCCATCCCGGCTTGGCGCTTCCCCGGATTGCAGCACAATGGTGGTCTGCCCTTGTCCCTCCATGCCCCTGGCCAGGTCCAGGATGACCGCGTCGTCGAGGCGGTAGCGCGGGATGTTGGCGTTCGTGGCCCGGATGCCGCAGTACAGGCAGTCATTGGCGCAGATGTTGGAAAACTCCACGATCCCGCGCAATGGCACGGCGTCGCCCATGCGCTCCCGGCGCACGGCGTCGGCCCGGTCGTACAACTCCTGCCGGGACAGGCCGCCCCTGATGTCGAGCAGTTCCATGAGTTCCGGGCGCGTCCAACGTTGCGGTCCAGCCATACGAACCTCCCTGGCGCTAGTTTCATATTAAAATACTAGGAAATACACAACCACGCGTCTCTTCCCGGTGGCGCGCCAAGCGGGCCACGGGCGCGCCCTCTTTTCACCATAATCTAGACTAAAAAAGTATATATTTGTTACTCACTGTAATTATTTGATTTATCAAGGACATCCGCGAGAAGAGGGGTTGACCGTGCCGAGATCTTTATTTTATCGAGAAACTCGACCAAGTTAATGATGTTTAAACGCCAGCGCTTGCGCCGCTGCAAAACCGCAAGGAGTTAGGAGTTTGCCATGTCGCCAAACGGACCGGCTGGCCGGGCAAAGGGGTTGGTCGTCGGCGATCTTCGTTTCGTCCGCGACGGCCGCACGCTGTTCGACGATCTGCGGTTCCATATCGCGCCGGGACAGCACGTCTGCCTGTATGGGCCGCCCGGTTGCGGCAAGTCCTTGCTGCTGCGGCTTCTCGCCGGCCTGGAGATACCGGCCTTTGGCCGCGTCACCTGGGACGGCCGCGACGTGGCCGGCCAAGATCTGGACCGGGGGCTTGTCCTTTGTGATAGCGGGCTTTTTCCCTGGTTGAGCCTGCTGGAAAACTGCGTCATGGCCGGCGACGCGGCCCGGCCCGACACGCCGCCCGGACCGATCCAGGCCCAGGCCGAAGCGGCCCTGGTCCTGGCCGGGCTTGGCGACGTCCGGCACAAGCGGCCCCTGGAACTCTCCCCAGGGCTGCGGCAGCGGGCCAATCTGGCCCGCGCCCTGGTCCTTGGCTCGCCGGTGCTGCTCCTGGACGACCCGTGCGGCCCCCTGGACCACGGGGAGCGGCCCGCCCTGGAGGCGTTTTTGTCCAGGCTTGTCGGCGACGTCACCCCGGCAAGGACAATCGTCATTGCCACGGCCGATCTGGACGAAGCCCTGGGCCTTGGCGAACGCGTCATCGGCCTCTCGCCCGTGCCCGGGCCGACGGTCTGCGACGAAACCACGCCCGGACCACGCCCCGTGAACCGTGATGTTCTCTACGGAACGCGGCCCTTCCAGGACTTGCGGCGCACCATCAACGACAGCTACCGCCAGGATCGGCGACGGCGTCTTGCCGCCCGGGAATTCTTTGGCTTGGGCGAAGGCATCTAAGGGAGAACCGGCCATGCGTCTCGAAACCTGTCTGGCCCAATGCGGTTCCCGCTGGGATGACCGCACAGGGGCCGTGTCCATGCCGATCTATCAGACCGCCACCTTCCGCCATCCGGGCCTGGGGCAGTCCACGGGTTATGACTATACCAGGACCGCCAATCCCACCCGCGACGTCCTGCAGGAAACCCTGGCCCTTGCCGACGGCGGCTGCCAGGCCCTGGCCTTCGCCTCGGGCATGGCCGCCCTGGACTGCCTGTGCCGCCTGTTCGCCCCGGGCGACCGGATCGTCGTCACCGAGGATCTCTACGGCGGCACCTACCGGCTCTTTGAGCGCCTGCAACGCCCGCTGGGCATCGAGGCCGTCTACGTGGACACGGCCGACACGCCCAGCGTGGCCGCGGCCCTCGCCTCCGGGGCCAGGGCGCTTTTGGTCGAAAGTCCGACCAATCCCCTGCTCAAGGTGACCGACCTGGCGGCCCTTGGCCGGCTTGCCCGGGAGCATGGAGCGCTTTTTTTCGTGGACAACACCTTCATGACGCCCCTGCTCCAGCGCCCGCTGGAGCTCGGCGCCGACGTGGCCGTCTATAGCGCCACCAAGTATCTCGGCGGCCATGACGACGTGGTGGCCGGCATCCTGGTGGCCAAGGCCCCGGAGCTGGCCGAGCGGCTGGCCTTTTTCCACAATGCCGCCGGGGCCGGGCTGGGGCCGCTGGACAGCTGGCTGGTCCTGCGCGGGCTGAAAACCCTGGGCGTACGCCTGGCCCGACAGCAGGCCTCGGCCCGGGTCGTGGCCGATTTCCTGGCCAACCATCCGGCCGTGGCCCGCGTCCATTACCCGGGCCGGCCCGACCATCCCGGACACGCCCGCCAGCAACGGCAGGCCGCCGGCTTCGGGGCCATGGTCTCCTTCGAGCTGGCCGAGCCGTCCCGGGCGGGCGAAATCCTGGCCCGGGCGCGGCTGTTTCTGTTCGCCGAAAGCCTGGGCGGCGTGGAGTCCCTCATCACGCTTCCCGCCGTACAGACCCATGCCGACATCGACCCGCGAACCCGGGCCAGGCTCGGCGTCACGGACGGCCTGCTGCGCCTGTCCATCGGCCTGGAAGACCCCGGCGACCTTGTGGCCGATCTGCAGGCGATGCTGTGAGGCCAACCGGCCAAACCCGAACCAAGGCAATCGCATGGACTTCACCACCCTGCTCATCCACGGCGGACAGGACCCCGACGAGCCCTACGGCGACCTGAGCCTGCCCCTGCATACCGCCTCCACCTTTGCCCAGGCCGATCCCGCCCGCCCCGGCCGCTTCGACTACGCCCGCAGCGGCAACCCGACCCGGCAAGCCGTGGAGACGCACATCGCCGCTCTGGAAGGCGGGGAGCGCGGTCTGGCCTTTGCTTCGGGCATGGCCGCCATCACCAGCGTCCTTTTGCTCTTTTCCCCGGGCGACCACATCGTGGCCGGCCGCGACCTCTACGGCGGAGCCTACCGGGTGCTGACCACGGTCTTCGCCCGCTGGGGCCTGGAAACGACCTTCGTGGACACCACCGACCCGGACGCCCTGGACAAGGCCATCGGCCCCCGCACCAAGGCCGTTTACATCGAAAGCCCCTCCAATCCCCTGCTGACCGTGACCGACCTCGGGGCCGTAGCCGCCCTGGCCAAGGCCAGGGGGGTACTCGCCATCATCGACAACACCTTCATGACGCCCTTTCTCCAACGCCCGCTCGCCCACGGCTTCGACATCGCCCTGCACAGCGCGACAAAATTCCTGGGCGGACACAGCGATCTCGTGGCCGGTCTGGCCGTCACGGCCGACGCGGACCTCGGCCGCCGGCTCTACGCCGTGCAAAACGCCTGCGGCGCGGTGCTTGGCCCCCAGGATTGCTGGCTGCTGGCCCGGGGCATGCGCACCCTGGCCGTGCGTCTGGCCGCCGAACAGCAAACGGCGCGGCAACTGGCGACGTGGCTGGCGGCGCGGCCCGAAGTGGCGCGCGTCCATTACCCCGGCCTGCCCGACCACCCCGGCCACGCCATCCAGGCGCGCCAGGCCGACGGCCCCGGCGCGGTGCTCAGCTTCGAACTCGCCCACGCCCAGGCGGCCGCTACCTTCATGCGGGCCATGCGCCTGCCCAAGGTGGCGGTCAGTCTTGGCGGCGTGGAATCCATCCTGTCCCACCCGGCGGCCATGTCCCATGCCGCCATGCCCCCGGCCGAACGGGCGGCGCGGGGCATCACCGACGCCCTGGTCCGCCTGTCTGTCGGGCTGGAGTCGGCGGCCGATCTCCAGGAAGATCTGGACCGAGCCCTGCGCGCGGCGGCGGACGCGGCCTGACGCCTGCCCCGTCGCCTTGACGGGCGACGCCGGCAAGGCTAATCTTGACTTTGACGATCAACTTACTGGAATTCCATGCCGGACAGCCCCGCGCCGGCGCGCCAGCCAGGCGGCCCGGCCGCGTTCGCCCGCAGGCGGGCTGCGTACGGCGGGGTCCTGGCCGGCCACGGCATTGCAACGGGATGATCGGCGGGCAACGTCCGACCCGGCCACGACGTGGGTCCGGCCTCGCAAGCCAAGGCCGGCTAGGCGCGCGTTGCGCAAACCTGACCGCCCAGCCCGACGCTTGGGCCACGGCCTGGGCAAATGAGGCCTGACGACACGATGTGGGTGACGCAGAAATGCCAATATGCCTTGCGGGCGCTTTTCGAACTGGCCAAACGCCAGGGCGAGGGCGCGGTGCGCTCGGTGGACATCGCCGCCAACCAGGCCATTCCCAAGCGGTTTCTGGAAGTCATATTGCATCAGCTGCGCCAGGGCGGCTTCGTGGATTCGCAGCGAGGCAAGGAAGGCGGTTTTTTTCTCAGCCGCCCCCCGGCCAACATCACCGTGGGCGACATCATCCGCTTCATCGACGGCCCCATGACGCCTGTCGACTGCCAACTGGACCGCCCCCACTTCGATTGCGCCCTCAAGGGGTCCTGTGTTTTCCTGGGCTTATGGGATGAAGCGCGAGAGGCCCTGGAGCGTGTCTACGACACCAAGACGCTCCAAGAACTGGTCGACAAAGAATCCGCCATGTCTTGCGAACAACCAGCTAATTACATCATATAGAGAAGACGATCCAAAAACAGACGAGTCATGAATCCCCAGCGATCAACCAAATATTTAATACAATTACAAAAGGACACGTTTTTCATCCTTCTCCAGGGAGGCCTTCATCAGCCAGAGGAAGGATAATTATCACCAATACGCTTCCGCGCATCTTGTGGCAGCCGATTTAGAAAGTCGCCAGGAACGTTTACACCGCCTCGGGGACACTTTGTACGGTGATACGCCAGACAAAGCCCTCATCTGCACCTTCAATTGAGCGTGACCGTTTTCGATATCCAAGCGAAGGAATACGCTGTGAAAAAGAGCCTAGGTGAGTTCAAAGCACCTGCCCTTCGTTTTCTCAGGTTACGTTTGCCTGAAAATTCTAAAGTTGCGCCAGACGACGGAGAAAGGTGGCTCGACTGATGCCTGCGGCCCGGGCCGCTGCGGCTTTGGAATGGCCTTCAGCCAGGAGGCGTTGGGCAAGCTCGACCTTGGCGTCGTCGACCTTGGGTCTACCAGGCATGTTGCCCTTGGCCCTGGCCACGGCCAAGCCATCACGAGTTCGCTCGGCAAGAAGGCTGCGTTCAAAGTCAGCCAGTGCGGCAAAAACATGAAAGATCAAGGAACCGGCTGCCGACGTGGTGTCAAGTTGCTCTTCCAGGGATTTGAAACCCACCTTGAGAGACTTAAGGCGGTCCATGATCTCTAGGAGTTCCCGCATGGAGCGCCCCAAGC
This sequence comes from Solidesulfovibrio magneticus RS-1, assembly GCF_000010665.1. Classification (NCBI taxonomy): domain Bacteria; kingdom Pseudomonadati; phylum Thermodesulfobacteriota; class Desulfovibrionia; order Desulfovibrionales; family Desulfovibrionaceae; genus Solidesulfovibrio; species Solidesulfovibrio magneticus. The sequence goes on from NC_012796.1 coordinate 4,201,775, forward strand.
GATCAAGACGTACCACACAGAGGGCATCCCCCTCTCGCGCAAAGGCCATCATTTCGGCCAAGCCCGGACGGTCGAAGCGCTTTCCACTCATGACATCCTGGTAGACACGCTCAGCTCCAGCTTGTTTTAAACGTATAATCTGGGAGCTAAGGTCTTGCTTGTCAGTGCTAACTCTTGCGTATCCAATTATCATTTACCTTTCTCTATAGTTTTGCATGAATTTGATCTTTTCAAACTACCCATCAGATATTTCAATTGGCAGTGAAGTATTAATGCTTCTTGTTGCAGAGCGTATATATCTATTCACTTCTTCACCTCAATAGCGAGGGTCCGGGCGTGAAGTTCTGACGACATCGCCTCAAAAACGGTCGTTTTTGCGCCGACATCGAAGCGACCCACACACGATGGCTTTTGGATGTGTCAAAAACGTATCAAAACTGTAGCTATGCTTCAAAAATCAGTCAACCCTTTTTGAGACATTCCGGGTCACTTAAAGGACAATGGCCACAAATCAGGGCTTGACATTGGATATATATGTATCAAATATGTTCTCATGAAGAACAACAAATGGCTTGTCCTTTCCTTCTCCCTCCCGGCAAAAAGCCAGGCCATCCGCGTCAAGGTCTGGCGACGGCTTCAGGCCATCGGCGCTATCCAGGCCAAGAACTCCCTCTATGTCCTGCCTGCCAGCGTGGCCCATACGGAACACTTCACCTGGCTGGCCAAAGAGGTCGAGGAGGCGGAAGGCGAAGCGCTCTTTTTCGAAACCGAAGCCATCCGCTATCTGGACGATCAGGCCATCATGGACGCCTTCGCCCGGGAGCGCGACGCCGAGTACGCCGGCCTGGACGAGGAACTGCACGCAGCCCTGGCCCTGGCCAGAGGCAAAGACCTCGCATCGCTTGACCGAGAGCTGCTTTCGACGCGCCGCAAATGCGGCAGACGGTTGGAAGCCATCCGTTCCCGCGACTTTTTCCCCAGCGGCAAAGGGACCAGGACCGCCGCTCTGCTCCACGAGCTCTCCGCGCTCCTGGATGGCCGCGACACTGACACCGCGCCCGCCATCACCACCCTTCGCCGGGAAGACTATGTCGGCAAGACCTGGATCACCAGGCAGCGGCCTTACGTGGATCGGCTGGCGACGATCTGGGCGGTCAAACGCTTTATCGACCCGGATGCCCGCCTCGTCTTCGTGGCCCACGACGCCAAAGTGGACAAAAACCAGGACGCGGTCTGGTTCGACATGCCCGAGACCGAGTTCACCCATCGTGGCGGGCGTATCACCTTTGAAGTCGTGATCGCCTCATTCGAGCTTGCTCAAGAAGTTCCCGCCGGCCTTGTCGCCACGCTTCGAGCCATCGACCTTGAGGAAATGGACACGGCCCCGGCCGAGGCCGCCGGCCTCAAACGCCTCCTGGACGGCTTGCTTGCGACGCTGCGGGACGACGAGCAGCTCGTCGCGGCCGCGCTGCCGCTTTTTGATGCCCTGTCGGCAACCTACAAACCATAACAAGGAGATACCGCCGTGAAAGAAACCGCCATTCAAGTCGCGCAGCTCATGGCCGCTTCCGCCCGGACCGCACCGAAGGCCGGGGGGAAGGACTTCCTGGAAATAGCCGTCATCACCCTGGACGACGACCTCAAAAAAATTGCCGCCGCCATGCGGGACTACGCTCCCAAAAGCACCAACGAAGCGTTCTGGTTGCGGGACGCGTCCAACATCGAGAACTGTCAGGCCCTGGTCCTTGTCGGACTGGGGAAGTCCCTGGGAGCCGGCTATGACTGCGGAGCCTGCGGCATTGCCACCTGCGCGGAATTCCTCAAGCACCGGCAGACGACGGAAAAAGACATGGGCTACAGCGGCCCCCATTGCGTCATGCGCATGATGGATATCGGCGCGGCCCTGGTCTCCGCCGCCAAGACCGCAAGCCTGCTCAATCTGGACAATCGCGTCCAGCAGCGGGTGGGCGCGGCCGCCCGTGCCCTGGGCTACATCAAGGCCGAGGTGGCCATGGGCATCCCCGTGGGCTTTTACGGCAAATCCATCTTCTTCGACCGGGCCGCCCCCAAACACTAGACCCAGGACCGGGGGAGGCTCGTCGGGCTTCCCCCATCCCGCTGAGGATACGCATGTCCGCATTCAACAATCTGTGCACGGTGGGCTTTCTGGCCCGTTTTTCCTACGCTTTGGCCCGCAATCCAGTTCTGCCGCTCTTTGCCCTGTTTCTGGGCGCGGGGCCGGAGGCCATCGGCCTTGCCGTCGGCATTTCCACGGTGACGGGCATTTTTTTCAAGCTCCCGGCGGGCGCATTGTCCGACGTGGTCGGACGACGTCGGACCATGTTGGCCGGCCTGGTGGTCTTCGGCGTGATGCCGTTTTTCTACCTGCTTATTGAATCCTACTCGGCCCTGGTCGTTGTGCGTTTCCTGCATGGCTTGGCCACGGCCATCTATGGCCCGGTGGCCATGGCCGTGGTCGCCGACGTGGCCGGCTCGCGCAAAGGCGAAATGCTCTCCTGGTTTTCTTCCGTGGGCATCATCGGCACGTTGCTTGGCGCGCCCATCGGCGGCTTCATTCTGGACGCCGGGACCAACGGTAGCCCGGTGTTGTGGCAGTTCAGGCTCGTTTTCGCCCTGAGCGCCCTGGCCGGCGTCGCGGCCATGGTCCTTGGCTTCAAGACGCTCGGCATTGAGGAAAAGGTGGAACACGGTCTGGGCTTTGGAGAGCGCTTGGCGAATTTCCGCGAAGGCATCCGCGAGGTGCTCTCGGACAAGCGCATCGTCACGACCTCTTCCATGGAGGGCGTGCAGAACATGACCATGGGAGCCCTGGAAGCCTTCCTGCCCGTCTATGCGGTCAAAGTGGCCGGCCTCAGCGAATTCCAGGCCGGCCTTTTGTGGGGGGCGCAGATCATCGTGACCATGTTTTCCAAGCCGCTCATGGGCCGCGTCTCGGACGCGCAGGGGCGCAGGCCGCTTATCGTGGCCGGGTTGGCGCTGTGCGCGGTCTCGTTCGCGGCGGTGCCGTTCATGGGCGGGTTCTGGTCGCTTCTGGCCGCAAGCCTGGTCTTCGGCCTGGGCGAAGCGCTCGTCACGTCTTCTTCCGCCGCCCTGGTCGCGGATATGTGCCGGCAGCGCCATTTCGGCTCGGCCATGGGGGCGTTCGGCACCATCTTTGACGTCGGACACGCGTCCGGCCCCATCCTGGCTGGACTTTTGGTCGGCTGGCTGGGATATCAAATAAGCTTCCCCCTCATGTCCATTGTACTCGTCGCCGCGATCCCCCTGTTCTTGAAAAATGTTCCACAGGAGGACTGATATGCATCCCGCAATCGACACGTCAGATATTGAGTTGCTGCGCGCCCAGGGCATGTCTGAGGAGGATGTTGCACACAGTGTGGCTGTGGCGGAACTGGCCTTGGAAATCACCGGGCGGTTGCCTGTTCCGTTGGACATGGAGTTGGTGTCGCGTGGAGCGCTCTTCCACGACCTGGGCAAGGTGAAGACCCACGCCATGGAACATGGACGCATTGGCGCGGAACTGGGCGAAAAGCTCGGGCTTCCGCCTGAAGTGCGCGCCGTCATGGAGAAACACATCTGGGGAGGGCTGACCGCGCCAGAGGCGCGCGAATTCGGCCTGCCCGAAAAGGACTACACCCTCCACAAGCTGGAAGAACGCGTCATTATCTATGCGGACAGGCTGGTGGACATCTTAACCGAAGGCAAAGTCCCTCTGAAGGACCCGCGCGACGCCGAGGAGCGTTTCGAGGAGATCCTCAAGGCCTACCCCAAGTACGGCAAGAACGACATCACCATGGCTCGTTATTTCGGCTACCACCGGGAGATACAGGGCCTGATCACGGCGGCGGGGGATGCGTCCCTCACCGTTTAGACTGCTGTGCGGGGCGGGATTTCTGGCCATCCTGTCCACCACCATGGCCAAGAACCCGGTACTGCCGCTGTTTGCGGCGCACCTGGGGGCCGGGCTGGAGGGCGTAGGGCTTGTGTCCGCGCTCTCACCCCTGGCCGGGGTGTTGGTGGGGATTCCCGGCGGCCTGTGCTCGGATCGTTTCGGCAGGCGGGGCATGCTGTTGGTCTCCTCGCTGATATTCGCCAGCGCGCCATTCGCGTACCTGCTGGTGTCTGGGGTGTGGGGGTTGGCCCTGGCGCGGTTTTACCATGGGCTGGCCACGGGAATCTTCATGCCGGTTGCCCAGGCGGCTGTGGCCGACGCCTTTAACGCCGCGCGCGGCGAAAAACTGGGGTCGTTTTCCTCCGCCACGCTGGCCGGCCGCTTCCTGGCCCCGATGCTTGGTGGCGCGGCGCTGAGCCTGGGATTTCCCGGCGTGTACATACTGTGTGGCCTGGCCGGGATGGGGGCCATGCTGCTGACCTGGAAGCTGCCGACGTTCGAGGGCCGTGACGAGGGGCCGCGAAAGTGCCGCTCCTCGTTACAGGACAGCCTGCGTGATCTGCTGGCCAGTCAGGGGATTCTGGCCGGGTGCCTGCTGGAGGCCGGGATACTGTTCGCCTACGGCAGCTTTGAGGCTTTTTTGCCCATAGTCTCGCAGGAGCGAGGCTATCCCGCCTGGCTGACGGGCGCGCTTTTCTCGGCCCAGGTGGTCACCGTGGCGCTGACCAGACCCTTCTTCGGGCGTTTTTCCGACCGGCATGGGCGCATGGGGCAGATGCTTTGCGGCGCGGCTCTGACCGCAGCGGCCTGCGCGGCCATCCCCTTCGCACCAGGGGTTGTGTCGCTGTTCGTGCTGTCCATGTTGCTGGGGCTCGCTTTGTCCGTGGCCACCTCCGCCACCACCGCCTATGTGGCGGACTTGAGCAGCCGGGAGAACCGGGGTGGCGCAATGGGACTCCTGGGGGCCATCATGGATGTGGGGCACAGCGCCGGCCCCCTGACGGCGGGCCTGGCCGCCGCAATTTTCGGAAGCACCGGAGCCTTCGCCGTTGGCGCGGCTGTGCTGCTGGCCGTAACGGCCTGGGTGTGGACCGTGCCTGGACCCGCAAAAAACTAACCTGACCGGGGGAACACCATGAGCTTGTTCGGTTTTCTGAAAAAAAAGAATGCCTGCCAGCTTCTCGCCGACCCGGACGACAGAACGGCCGTCAAATACCGCCACTTCAAGGCGTTGCTCGAACAAAACGATGCCGTCCTCGATGCCCTGGCGGCTCTGGAACAGACGTACTACGGCGGCGAGGTTTTCACTTCCGGGGCCGCTCGCCAGACCGTGCAGACCATTGGAGAAGCCACCGCCTGCATGGTGCGCTCCCTTGGCAGCCTGGCTCCCAATCGCCATGCCGGACTGGACGCAGCACAGCAGCGGATTCTTGCCCAGGCCCTTGCCGCCTTGGATTCCCCAGTGGAAATGGAGGGTGCGCCCCTCGTTCAAGGCCTTGAAACTGTCGCGCCGGAAAACGCGCGGCAGGTGGGAGGCAAGGCCGGGAACCTGGCCAGGGTCCACAACGCGCTCAAGTTGCCGACCCCAGACGGGTTTGTCGTCACCACGGCGGGTTTCCGTGCGTTCATGAGGCACGCCGGGCTTGACGAATATGCCAGGAAGGAACTCGAAACGATTTCCCCGCTGGATTTGCCGGAACTGGAGAACAGCTGCAAACGCATCCGGCAGGCCATCCTAGAAGCCGACCTGCCTGGCGTGCTTCTGACCGCTCTCGACGGGGCTCTGGAGACGTTGCAGCACAAGACGGCAATCCCAACGCTGCTTGCCGTCCGGTCAAGCGCGGTGGGCGAGGACGGCGCGGCGAGTTTCGCGGGTCAGTACGAGTCCGTGCTCAATGTGCCCTTCGAGCATGTCGGACAGGCCCTCAAGGAGGTCTTCGCCAGCAAGTACACTCCACGCGCGGTGCTTTACCGGCTCCGCTGGGGATTGGACGATGACGACGCGCCCATGGCTGCGCTGGTGCTGACCATGGTCGACAGCCGTGTGAGCGGCGTACTCTACACCATCGACCCCGGCGCGGACGGCGGACCGGCCATGCGCCTGGATGCGGTACTTGGTCTGGGCGACAAGCTTGTGTCCGGGGAGTCCAGGGCGGTGACGACTCGCCTCGCCCGCTCGCCTCATGGAGTCATTGCATCGTCTGATACGCCGCTATTTTCCGATGAGGTGGCGCTGGAACTGGGCAGGATGGGGATGCTTCTTGAGGAGTATTTCCAATCCCCGCAGGACGTCGAATGGTGCCTGGACGGGCAAGGCCGTCTCGTCATCGTGCAATCCAGGCCGCTGGACGCCCCGGAGGAGACGCCGGCGCAGGCGGCCACTCCGGAAAACGTCGAACTCTCAGGATTCCCCACGCTGCTCTCGGGAGGGGTCCGCGCCAGCGCGGGAGCAGCCAGCGGCCCCGTGCTCCATGTGGAAGGGGCCATCCCCGAGACCATTCCCGAGGGCGCGATCCTCGTGGCCATCAACGCCGCGCCCGAACTGGCCGCACTGCTGGACAGGGCCGGGGGGATCGTGACCGCCATGGGCGGAGCGGCGAGCCACCTTGCCTCTGTTGCGCGCGAGATGGGCATTCCCGCGATCTTCGCGGCTCCTGGCTGCAACGAATTGTTGCAGGAGGGCCAGGAGGTCACTCTGGATGCGTCCAACCTCCGGGTGCTTCAGGGGCGCGCGGATGCGCTGCTCACCATTTCCGGCAGGCCCCGTTCCCGCATGGTGGACAGCCCCATGCACCTGCGTCTGCGGGCCGCCCTGGACGTCATCTCTCCGCTCACCCTCACCGATCCGGACGCGGACACGTTTGCGCCCGCAGGCTGCAAAACGCTCCACGACATCGTCCGCTACACGCACGAAAAGGCCATGCGCGAGATGTTCGGTCTGTGCGAGAATGCCGAGGGCGCGGCCAACGTCGCCCGCCTCAAGGCCCAGATACCGCTGACGCTCTACTGCGTCGATCTGGGAGGCGGCCTGCGCGAGTTCCTGACCACCTGCGACGACATCAAACCCGAGGACCTGCGCAGCGCCCCCATGTGCGCCATCTGGCGAGGGTTCACCCATCCCGGCATCACCTGGTCGGGAGCCGTCGCCATTGACGCCCGAAGCTTCATGAGCCTCATGGCTTCTTCCGTGACCACGGAAGGCGGAGGCACTCCCGGAGGGGATTCCTACGCCCTGCTCGGTTCCGATTACATGAATCTCTCGGCCCGCTTCGGCTACCATTTCGCCAACATCGACTCGTTTTGCGGGGACGCGGACGCAAAAAATCACATCAAAGTCCGTTTTGCCGGGGGCGCGGGGACATTCTCCGGCAAATGCCTGCGGGTGACGTTTCTGGCCAAGGTTCTCGCCCGACTGGGGTTCACGGTGGATACGGCCGGCGACGTGCTGGACGCCTCCCTCAAGGGAGCGCCACGCCGGCAGACCGAGGAAACCCTTGATCAACTCGGTCGTTTGATGGCGGTGAGCCGTCTCCTGGACATGGCCATCACCGGGCAGTCCGAAATAGACGCCATGGCGGCGGCTTTCTTTCGGGGGGATTATGACCTGCTCGGCCAACGCCAGGAGAACCCGCTTCCGGAATTCCATCTTGCCGTAGGCGACTGGGAATGCGTGGCTGACGAAACAGGGACTAGGGTCGCCCGGCAGGACGGGACGCGCTGGGCTCCTAGTCTATCCATGAGTTTCGCTCATTTCATGGGCAGGCTCTCTGGGCAAAAATATCAGCGTTTTCTCGATACCGTTGAGGCATACTTCTATTTCCCCCTCGCCGTGGCCAAAGGTTCGGACATGGAAGACGGACGGGCAAGCCTCAAGGTGAAGCCTACGGCCGGGGCCATCGATCAGGCCGGGGGACTGGCCTTCGCCATCCGCACAGCCGGCACATATCTCGTCCTTCGCATCAACGCCTTGGAAAACAACCTGATGCTCTTCGCGTTCAAGGACGGCCGGCGCAGCGAACTGGCAAGCGTCCACCTGCCCATTGAAACCGGCCAATGGCGTGAATTGGCGGTAGAGGTGCAGGGAAACGCCGTCACCGGATTTGTTGATGGCAAGCCCTACATCATGCACCATTTTGACTATACGCCGAGAGGTTTGGTGGGTCTGTGGTCCAAAGCGGATTCCGTCGTCGAATTCACGGACCTCCGTCGCATGGATAATCGCTCGGAACTTGCGTTCCTCTCTCATGTACCGGCAACAACGAAAACGGGAGATGTCATGGACAAGACCATTTCGCCTGCGCAGCTTCGTTCCAGAATCGAATCCGGGGAGGAAATCCTCCTGCTTGATTTGCGCAAACAGGAGGATTTCGATGCCGACCCCGTTCTTCTCCAAGGCGCTGTCAAACTCGATCCTTCCAAGGTTTCGACCTGGGAAGACCTTGTCGCGGGAAAGCCCAATACGGTTATTTATTGCGCCAGAGGAGGAAGCATCAGCCAATCGGTTCAAAAGCATTTTGAACAAAAGGGGATGACCATCCCCTACCTTGAAGGTGGACTGGCCGCCTGGAAGAATCTTGAATAGCGCCAGGACTTATTCGTATGAATACTAACGGACAATCGCTAGCCGTACCCTTGAAAGAGGCCTTCCTGTACTGGTTCAAGCTCGGCTTCATCAACTTCGGCGGCCCTGCCGGGCAGATCGCCATGATGCATAAGGACATCGTGGAACGCCGTAAGTGGATGAACGAGAGCATGTTCCTGCGCGCCCTCAACTTCTGCATGCTGCTGCCCGGTCCAGAGGCGCATCAGCTGGCGGTGTACATCGGCTGGCGGCTCAATGGTTACCCAGGTGGCGTTATCGCGGGAATGTGCTTCCTGCTCCCGTCGATCATCCTGATGCTCATTCTTGCCTGGCTGGCCGCCGCCAAGGGCCAGGTCCCGGCCGTTTCCGGGATCTTCCACGGCATCTCCGCCGCCGTCGTCGCCATCGTGATTGAAGCGCTCTTCCGGCTGTCGAAGAAATCCCTGAAGCACGGCGCATTGTATGCCTTCGCGGGTGCCGCGTTCATCCTGGGCCAGTTTTTCAATGTCCCGTTCCCGGCCATCGTGCTGCTGTCCGGAATTGCCGGAACGCTGCTGGCTAAAACCCGCCCCGAGATATTCTGCCATCGATCCGCCGGGAGCAAGGAATGCATCGTGGAGGAGCCTTCGCCGGCGCGGGAGTTGCCCTCCTTGAAGCACATCATCAAGGTCGTCGGTCTTTTCGGGGCCATTTGGGGCGTGGTGGTGCTGCCTGTCCTCGCCTGGCGGGGCCTTGGCGACGCCTTGTCCGAGGTGTCCCTCTTCTTCACCAAGGCGGCTTTCGTCACCTTCGGCGGAGCCTACGCCGTGCTGGCCTACATCGCCGACAACGCCGTCGGCCTGGGTTGGCTCGCGGAGAAGGACATGCTCCTGGGGCTCGGGCTGGCGGAGACCACGCCCGGCCCGCTGATCATGGTGACGCAATTCGTCGGCTTCTTCGCCGCCTGGAACAACCCCGGCTCACTTGGGCCGTTGCAGGCTGGCGTACTGGGGGGCCTTCTCACTACGTTCGCCACCTTCCTGCCGAGCTTCATGTTCATCTTTGCGGGGGCTCCTTACATCGAGGCCATCACGTCAAACAAGAAATTCGCAGCGGCCTTGACGGGTATTTCGGCGGCCGTCGTCGGCGTGGTGCTCAAACTCGGCGTTTTCTTCGCCTGGCATACGTTCTTTCCAGCTTCCGGGTTCGATATCTTTGCCGTGGTCATCGCCCTTGGTGCCTTGGTGGCCCTGGTGCGATGGAAGCTGTCCATGCACGCCCTGGTCGGTTTGAGCGGCGTGACGGGTCTGTTGTGGCAATTGGTTCAATAACTTCAAGGAGAATGCGAATGCGGGAAAAACAGTGGTTTGCCGTTACGGTAATCCTGACGACACTTGGTGTGGGAGACGGAACTTCCCTTATGGCAAAGGAAAAACCGGCTCCAAATGCGTGGGGCGGACCCTGGCCGTAAGCAGGCCTTAGGACGGAAGCCAATATCCGATATCTTGGGCTTTCCGCCTCGTCCTCCCTGTTTCCCTTGAGAATGTCGGGGGAGAGAAGTCTTCACTAGGACAAGGGGTGGGATGATCGGTTGGGGGCCAGCAAAATGGAGGCGGATGAGGGCGGTGTGTCTGGGAGGGACCGCCGGCTCAGGAGTGTCTTTGTGTGGCTACTAAAGACCATCGCCCTGGCAGCCTGCCATCATGCCGCCGCCCATGCCGCTTCCCATACCACCGCCCATGCCGCTGCGCATTCCCCTTCCCATCCCAGGGCCGACATCCTTTGTCACCTGGGTACGAAACTGCGTTCGCTCGGACAACAGCTTGCCCTGCAAATCGCCGATCTGCTTGGACAGAGCGTCTATCTTCGCCTGATCGGGATTTTGGGGCACAGACAACGCGTTGAGTTCCGCCATGTTCACGGCAAGCACGGCCCGCAGTGACGCTGTTTTGGCAACAAATGCGTCACGAAGCTTTTGAAAGATTGCCTGCTTTTCCGGTGTTAGCTGAGACATGCCGCTCCCCATGTTGGAGCAGCCGCCCTGCCCCGCGCCAGGTCCGCCGCCGGGGCGGGCCAGGGCCAGTGAAGAAGTCATCGCCAGAACAGCCAACGCCGTCAGTGCAATATGAAACATCTTAACGCGCATGATAAAACCTTCCTTTGGATATCCGGCCGAAACCGGAGCCGTTTGGTTGTGAAGAGGCGAGCGACCAGTTCCTGCACAAATCAAGCAGCATCCGTGCCATGGCAGTTTAAGCCCAGGAATGCAGTCTATTGCGAAAGAATTAGCCACAGAGATGTCGTTGAACTGCATAGACAGTAATCATTTCGACAACTAAAAAATGGTCAGTGTATACTTTCAACGCAAATCAACTCGCGCCATCATCGCTGAATGAAGTCCGTAAATCGAAAGTAACCTGCTATTTCATACCTCATTACCGTGGTATTGACGCATAACGTTTTCCCGAAACGAAAGAAAATCTGCATCCTTTTTGATCGGATGCCGTCTTCCCCCTAAAGCCGCGTATTTTGCTGGCACAGGAGAACTCAGATGAAAGAGCCTCGCGATGTCGAGATCAGGCAATCAATCCGTACAAAATACGCCGAGACAGCCTTGTCCGGGAAGTCCGGCTGCGGCTGCGGGAGCGGATGCTGTGGCCCCCAAAGCGCCAATGCATCGGAGGAGTTGGCTCGGATGGCCGGGTATGCCACGGCGGAAGTGCAAAGCGTCCCGGAAGGGGCGAACATGGGCCTCGGCTGTGGCAATCCGCAAGCCATAGCCGCATTACGCCCGGGGGAGGTCGTCGTGGACCTGGGCAGCGGCGGGGGCTTCGACTGTTTTCTTGCGGCCAGGCAGGTGGGGGAAACCGGGCGCGTCATCGGTGTGGACATGACGCCGGAGATGGTTGAAAAAGCGAGAAGAAATGCTGTAACTGCACAATGCGGCAACGTGTCGTTTCGCCTTGGCGAGATCGAATATCTTCCGGTTCCCGACGGCATCGCCGATGTCGTGCTGTCCAACTGCGTGGTGAACCTGAGCACGGACAAGGCCCAGGTATTCCGGGAGGCCTATCGGGTACTCAAGCCCGGCGGGCGACTAGCCATAGCGGATATCGTGGCGACGGAGGAGCTCCCCGAAATGGTGCGTCGGGACATCAAGCTGCATGCTGCCTGTGTGGCCGGAGCCGAGCGAATTGTTGTCCTCGAAGCGATGATGCGGGAAGCCGGATTCAGGCAAATTTCCATTCGCCCCCGACCGGAAAGCGCAGCACTGCTTGCGGCGTGGCTTCCAGGACTTAGAGGATATCCGGCACGACTATTGCTTTGCATAAATCTTCCTGAACACGATAATTGCGCAGGCCAATTTCACAAAGGCAATGAAGGTAGATAAATAGTGGCAATATCTCGTTCGAATACCGCGAAAGCCTTTCAGCCAAGCGAATGTGCGCTCTACGACCCAGCGGCGAGCGGGATGAAGACCTTCTTGCTTCTCAATTTTTTCCTCCCCTCGGGAACGGATATGCGATTCAAACCCATATGAATACACTTCTTCATGTACACGTGGATAATCATAGCCCTTGTCCAGACATAAGTGATAGATATCGGTGCAAATATTAAACATGGAAATAAGATCACTATTATTTTCAATCGTTAAGCCAACCAGTCGACTGTCGTGAACATTTGCTCCAACGACAATGACCCCGAGGGGTGTCCCTTCTTGGTCGACATGCAAATGAATCTTTGTTCCAGAGCGTCCCCTGTCTGTTGGATTCGCTCCAAGGCCTTCAGCCGCTTCTTTTTTTTGTGCGAACAGGTGCCTGAATCAAAGAGCCGTCCATGGATTGCCAGGAAAAATGAAGACCTTGCTGAAGATGATAATTTTCCAGGCATATCTTCATCAATTGGTCAAATACTCCACGTCTCGCCCATCGGCGATAGTGCTCATGAATAGCGCTTTTTGATCCATAGCTCCTTGGGATCATACTCCACTGACATCCTGTTTTCAGACGGAAGATGATGCCGTTCATTATGTTCCGAGAGGAAATCGGAGCGCTTCCGCCAGAACGCTTTCGCTTAAACGGGTCAAGGAGCGGTTCTAATTGTGCCCATAACTCGTCCGGCAGTTCGGTAAAATCATACGGGGTACTCATGCCCAAGATTATTAAAGGAAATTAGATATTTAGCAATACCCGTGCCGGACATGCTCTTAACTTGGAAAAGATCCTTGCCTCGGCAAGCATCGAGGCGATCAAGGCTTAGGGAAGATTGTCATGCAGGACGAGCTGGAAATCATGTGGATTGCGCATCGGGATGAACTCAGGGCTTTCATCGCCCGGCGGGTGCCTTGTCAGGCTGCCGTGGACGATATCCTGCAAGACGTATTCTGCAAGACCTTATCGCATTTGGCACAAGGCCATGTTACGCAACCGCGAGGCTGGCTTTTCGCGGTTACCCGAACAACTATTGCCGACCATTACCGGAGCAGGCGTCCCACGGTCGAACTCCCGTCGTCGCTGGCCTCTGCAAGCCCTGACCCGAGTGTGGGCGCCCCCAGAGCAATGGGAGCTTGCCTGAAGCCGATGATCGACGCCTTGCCGGAGAAGATGCGAGCCCCATTGGTCATGGCCGATTATGAGGGGATGCGACAACGGGAGGTGGCCAGTCGGCTGGGCATTTCCCTGGCTGCGGTCAAGTCCCGCGTTTTGCGGGCGAGGCTGCAAATGCGACGTATGATCGAGGAGTGTTGCCAGCTGGAGTTGGATGCCCGGGGAAGCATCACGGATTTTGTCGTCAAACCGGGAGGATGTTCCCGGTGGAGTGCCGTGGGCACCGAAAACTGATACGTCAAGCCTCGTAGCATCTGGAGGTTGGGCACAAAGCAGATGCATACTCCATTCCTGACCCATGCATGATGCATGGCCAAAAAAGTGGCTGCCCCGGGGAGGACTTCGGGGCAGCCGGGTGGAGGGGTGAGACGGGATACTGTCAGCGTTTACGGGCTATCAGAACATCGCATTTGGCGTGGGCCGAAACCTTGCTGGAGACGCTGCCGAGGAGAAAGCGTTCAATGCCATGCGTTCCTCTGGAGCCAAGAACGATCAGGTCCGCGTCAAGTGTCTCGGCGGCTTCCAGGATTTTGCCCGCAGGATGCCCAAACTCCAGAATCGACTGGGCGCGTATCCCCTTGTCGGCCAGTACAGCGCAAGCCTTGTCCAAAAGCTCTTTGCATTCTTTGGCGAATGCGTTGTTTACCGTCTCGCAGTAGCCTTCCGGAAATCCCGCCGCCGAGCAACTGAGTTCCGGGATCACAGAGATGACAAACAGTTGCGCGTCGAGGGTTTGGGCCAGCCGGGCCGCACGCTCCATGGCGACTTCGGCATACTCGGAGTTGTCGTAGGCGAGCAGTATTTTCACACGATGCTCCTTTAAACGAGTGGCTTGTTCGGTTGGCACAGGGATGCCTGCAGCGAAACGACCACATCAAAACGGGCTGCCCGAAGGCACTATCAGGGCAGCCCGTACGCGCCACGCTGCCGCTACACCTTCACCAGTTTCACCTGGGTCTGGTAAAACACTGCCGAGCCGCCCACCTTGTCCACCAGACAGGTGTTTTTGAGCACCGGGTCCACCCGCATGGCCGCATTGCCGTGCACGCCCGTGGCCCGGCGCGGGTCGGGCGCAATGGCCTGGCCGTCAATCTGCCACTGCCCAGCGCCGTAGGCCCAGTGCCCGTGGCCCAGGGAGAAGGCGGTGACGCCCGGACGCAGCCCTTCCAGGATACGCACTTTGCCGATCATGAACTTTTTGCCGAACGGTCCCAGATCCCATACGCCTTCGGTGTTGGAGGCCGAGACGATCTTGACCGCGTCGCCGGCCTTCAAGCCCAGGCGGGCCGCGTCGGCGGCCGAGAGTTCCACGAAGTTCTCCGGATACGGGGCCTGGAGCCAGTAGTCGCCCGAGGTGCGGCTCTTGGTCTGGGTCACGGCCTTGTAGGTGATCATGGTCAGGTCATAACCGGCGGCCGCGTCGTCGAGGGGCTTGCCCGTGCAGTCCAGCGGCGAGGCCACATAGCCGCCGTAGGGCAGATAGGCCTTGCCGGTCATGGAATCCTTGGCCTTGGCCAGATTCTCAAAGTACAGGCCCACCATCTTGCCGTACTTGTTGGCGAGCTGGCCGTCCTTGTAGGCCTTGTCGTAGGCCTGGAAGCGCCCGCCCCGGTTGAGCATGGCCACCACCGACGGCCACAGCTCCGGGCCGACCAGCCCTTCCCAGCGCTTGGCGTCGAACATCGTGGCCGGCAGATGCTTGCGGGCGGCCAGGAATATCGCCACTTCGGCCGCATCGGCGGCCGGGATTTTCTCCGAGCCGTCGGCCTTGTCGCCATAAGCCATGTTGGCGCACATGGGCAGATACAGGTCGTCCATGCGCTTGAGGTGCCGGCCCGGGCCAAAGGCGTTCTCGCCAAAGCCGGCCAGCCCCAGCTTCTCGGCCAGCCCCAGCAGCATGGACTCCAGGCAGATGGGCATCTGCTGGCCGTAGACCGTGCAGGTGTCAGTCAGGGGCGCGGCCGCCGGCTGACGGATGGCCCCCACCTTGGGCGTCATGGACGGGTGCGATCCTACGAATTCCCAACGCTCCAGATAGGTCAAGTCGGGAAAGACATAATCCGCGAAGATGCTCGTCTCGCCCACAGTGATGTCCGAGGTGATAAACAGGGGGATCTTTTTCGGATCGGCCAGGATCTTGGCGATCTCGTGCCCGGCCGGCAGGGCATAGACCGGGGTGCCCATGTAGAGCATGAGGCACTTGAGGGGATAGGGATAGCCGTCCCCGGCCGAGGGGACGACCTCCTGGTAGATGTCCGAACAGAATGGATACCAGACGCGCTTGGCCGGATAGCCGGAAAACAGCGTGGATTTGTCGTAGGCCGTCTGATGGCGGATAATCGACACGCCCCAGCCCTTGAACTTGGCCGGATGGGCCAGACAGTCGTAGGGTTTGCCCTGAGCCGAGCCGTCGTAGTTGAAGTTGGTGGCCTTGGCTAGGCCGCCCATCCAGTCGTGGTTGCCGATGAGCGTATTGACGGTATACCAGGCCACCACGTTGTAAAAGCCGTTGGTATGCTGGGACACGCCTCGGTGCAGATCGGCCACGGCCCGCTTGCCGTGGGAGGTAAACTCCCGGGCCACGTCCACGACGTCGCCTTGGGCCAGGCCGGCCAGTTCGCACCACTGGGCCAGGGATTTGGTTTCAGCTTCCTCCCGGTAGATCTGCAGCACGGTCTTGGCCGCGACGCCGCCCACTTCGCCAGTCCACAGCACCTGCCCTTCAGCCACGGCCTTGTCGTCGTTGGGATCGAAGAAAACCGGTTCGCCGGAGTCGTTTAAGCACACGAAGGGATCGAAGTCCCACTCCCCCTTGCCGTCCTTTTTCGGGCGCTTCTCCGGCGCCATGCCCAGGTCCGAGCCGCGCAGGTACAGGCCGGGCTTGCCGTTTGCGTCGAGCTTCACCAGCCAGCAGGCCTGGCTCCAGGTCGGTTCGTTGTCGGCCTTGGCCGCTGCCTTGTTGGCGTTTTTCAGATAACGCTCGTCGTATCGCTTGTTTTCGATGATCCAGCGGATCATGGCCTGGGCCAGGGCGCCGACGCCGTCGGGCTTGTTCGGCAGCCATTTCCAGGCCCGGGAGGCGGCCTTGGAGCAGCGCGGGTCCACCACGGCGACCTTGACGCCCTCGTGCTGGAGGCGCGTTATCTTGCCGGCCCGAAGCGGCGGCCCGTAGTTGGCCTCAAAGGGGCTGGCCCCGACGAACAGCAGAAACTCGGCATTGCCGGTGTCAGCCTGCCAGTAGAATTTGGCTCCGTCGGTGAACTTGCCTTCCACGAACTGGTCCGACATGGCCTTGCCCGAGAAATAGAGCGAGCCTTGGCAGACCGTGGTGTGGCCGTGGTAATTGTAAGAGCCGCAGGAAAACTCGGTAAACCGGCGGATGAGTTCGCTGCGTCCGCCCTTGAGCCGGCCCCAGTTCAGGCAAAACTGGTTGTTTTTCAGCCCCAGGTCCGGGTGGTCCGGATCGATCAGATATTTGAGGTTGGCGGCCTGTTTGGCCTTGAACTCGTCCAGGGTGAGCTTCTTGGCCAGGACATCGGCCGTGTCCTTTTGCAAGGCCTCGGCAATCTTGGGATCGCGGCAGGCGATGATGGCGTTTAATCCATCGACATGCCCTTCGCCAAACAGGTCGCCGCCGTCCGCGATTTCCGCCACGGCCTGTTCAAAGGGGATGCTCTTCCACTTGTTCTCGCCGCGCTTGCCGGCCCGCTTGAGCACCTTGATGATGCGGTAGGGGTCATAGAGCGTTTGAATGCCGGCATAGCCCTTGGGGCACAGGGAGGCGTCGAAGCTGGCCGCCTCGGCCATGGGCGTGGCGTAGGGCAGCTGCGGCGTCATGGTCCAGGGGCTCAGTGGATTGCCGTCGATCTTGGCCACCTGGCCACCCACGATCTTCACCTTGATGCCGCACTGGGTATTGCACTGCTGACAGGCTGAGAAAATCATATTTTCTGGCATGTTGCCGGTATATGCAGAAGTGGAGGCCGAAGCGTCGGCCAAAGCGTCCGGGCGCAGCCAGCCCGAGACAGCCAAGGAGCCGCCAAGCAAGGCTGAAGTCTTGAGAAAACATCTGCGATCCATGGCGTCACCTCATCGGGCCAAGGGTTGGAGCCAGACCGGCCGGGCAAACAGGCGCGGAAACAAACGGGGGCCAAGAACAAAGCCGGCCAGACTCAGGGAAAAGACCCACAGCGTCAGCAGCCATTCACCAAGGGTCGGCGTGTAGGCCAACGTCAGGCGCGGGTCCTGCCAGGCCTTATCCAGCCCCGGCAGCATAGGCACGGACTGGGGAGCCACCACGAAGGCGTAGCGGTAGGCCAGAAAGCCGGCCACGATGCACAGGCCCGCCCAGGCCATGGCGGCGGGCGAATCGCGACCGACAAGCAGCAAGGCCAAGGGCAGGAAAAGTCCCAGACCAATATGGAGGAGCCAGAAGCTCCAGGCCGCTTGCCCGGTCAGCATGGCGGTCAAAGCCGCAGCAATGTCCGGGCGTCCGCCCCGGTAGCCGGCCGAAAAATACAACCATTCAAAGATGAGAAAACAGGCGAGGAGCACGGCCACGGTCCTGCCCAGGCTCAGCGTGACTTCGGATTCGTCCTGGCTAAACCAAGCCAGGGCGGTGACCAGCCCGCCGCCGGACAAGAGGGCCGCCAACACGAACCAGACGGTGGTGAATGCGCCGCTCCAGGCCGGATGGCTGGTGATAATGGAGAAAAAATAACCGTTGGTGGCGTAGAAGCACAGGCTTACCGGGATCGAAATGAGCGAGCACAACCGGGCCAGAGGCTGGTTGCTTGTCACGATGGCCAGGGCCTTTAGCGCATAGACCAATAGGACGGCATTAAAGAAAATAAGCATCCAGAACATGGGTGAGGTCAGGCTGGGAGAGACGATAAAACGGTACATCCGCTCCCAGTGCCCAAGGTCCAGGGCGATGGCGATACCGGCGCAGACTTCCGTCAAAAGCGTTGCATAGGTGACGACGCCAGCGATGCGGTCCAGTTCCTTCTTCCCAAGGATGTAGACCAGACAATTGACAAGAAGCCCGCCGGCCGACAGCCCCAGAAAAAGCAGATACAGCGTCACGCCAAGCCCCCAGGGCACATACGATCCCAGCCCCGTGGGTTCCGTCCGGTAGACCAGCGCTTCAAAGACGCCATAGAGGCCGGCGAGCAACCCGAGGCCGGCGATGATGAGCAAGGGCTTTGAGAGTTTGGTATTGGCCATGTCGCACCTCCCTTAAGCCAGATAATAGACGTTGGGTTTGGTTCCCTGCTCTTCCTTGAGCCGGAAAACACGCGGCGACCCCATGCACTCCCGGACATAGGACGCGGGGTCGTTGGCGTCGCCAAAGATCGTGGCCCGGCCGATGCAGGAGGTGACGCAGGAGGGCAGCTGGCCCACGGCCAGACGATGCTGGCAGAAATGGCATTTGCGGGCGTTGCCGATGGGCGAACCATGCCCGCGTGGGGGCCATGTCTTGCCATATTCCGGGGCGGCAGCGTCTTCATACCCCTTGGCGGCGGCCTTGCGGCCGAGGATCAGGCCATCGAGTTCAGCTGTCGGCTTGGTGTAGAAGCCGCCGAAATCGGAACATCGCGCCCCGTAAGGACAGGCGGTCAGGCAGTAGCGGCAGCCGATGCAGCGGTCGTAGTCGATGACGGTGACGCCTTGCTTGTTTTTCCAGGTGGCCGTGACCGGGCACACGGCCACGCAGGGCGGATTTTCGCACTGCATGCAGGGCCTGGGCAGAAATCTGCGACGGACATTGGGGTAAACGCCAATTTCTTCTTCCATGACCGGCCGGTAGACCACCCCGGGCGGCAGTTTGTTTTCCGAGACGCAGGCCACGGCGCAGGCGTGGCAGCCGATGCACCGGGCCAGGTCGATGACCATGACCCATTTGACCTTGTCCGGGTCCTTGGCCAGCGCCCGGGCAAGGTCCCGGTGCATGCGGACGAGCGGGTCTTCGGAAGGGAGGCTTGGACTCATGGCGTTTCCCCTTTTCAGCTATTGTTCCGAGGAGATAGAGGAAGGCACGGAAATAGGAGCATTCGTGATGCTTGTATATTTGCATAGCCGAATATAAAGACTGTGACAAGGGGCTTCTGAAAAAAGAGAACTCCTCCCGGATGGGAGGGGGCTTTGAACAGGTCCCGAACCCAAAGGACTGTTGGGATTGGCCGTGTTTGGCTTGCCAAAACATATTGACAAATTCGCCTAAACGAATACTTGAGGGATCATGAACGAACTTGCTGAAGGATTAAAGGCGTTGGCTGACCCGACCCGGCTGCGCTTGCTCAATCTGCTCCGGAACGGAGAATTGTGCGTGTGCGATTTAACGGCGTCGCTTGAGCTGCCGCAACCCAAAGTGTCAAGGCATTTGAGCTACTTGAAAAAGGAACGCTGGGTTTCTGGAAGGCGAGGCGGCAAATGGATGTATTATACACTCTCCATCCCGCGACATCCCATCCTCATCCGGGTGATGGAAGCATTGCACGACAATCTCGGCAGCCACGAAATCGCCATCGCCGATGAGGCAAGGCTCCGTAAGTACCTGAAGACCAAAACGAGCACCCACTGCGGATAGCAGTCTCCCAGGAGGATCGTCATGAGCGAGAGCGTTGTAAAAAAGCTGTCCTTTCTTGATCGCTTCCTGACCGTGTGGATTTTCGCGGCCATGTTCGTTGGCGTGGGGATGGGGTATTTATATCCCGGAACGAAAGACATCATTAATGCCTTTCAGGTGGGGACAACCAATATCCCCATAGCCCTGGGACTCATTTTGATGATGTACCCACCGCTGGCCAAGGTGAAGTACGAGCAGTTGGGGCAGGTGTTTCGTAACGGAAAAGTGCTCGCGCTCTCGTTGGTGCAGAATTGGATCATCGGCCCGGTGCTGATGTTCTTTCTCGCCATTGCCTTCCTCTCCGGACATCATGAGTACATGGTCGGTCTGATTCTCATCGGACTGGCCCGCTGCATCGCCATGGTCATTGTCTGGAACGATCTGGCCCAGGGCGACCGGGAGTACTGCGCCGGGCTGGTGGCGTTCAATTCCATTTTTCAGGTTCTCTTCTTTTCGGTCTACGCCTATTTCTTTATCACGGTGCTGCCCAAAGTGTTCGGCCTTGAGGGTGTTGTGGTCAACATCTCCATGGGCCAGATTGCCGAAAGCGTCTTTATTTATCTTGGCATACCGTTTCTGGCCGGTCTGATCACGCGGTTTGTCGGACTCAAAATGAAGGGCGCACACTGGTATGAAACCGTTTTCGTTCCGAAAATCAGCCCGTTGACCCTGATTTTTCTGCTCTTTACCATCCTGGTGATGTTCTCCCTCAAGGGCGAATACATCGTGCAGTTGCCGCTTGACGTCGTGCGCATCGCCATTCCCCTTGGCATCTATTTTTTGCTCATGTTTCTGGCCTCATTTTATCTCTCGGCCAAGGCCAAAGCGACTTACGAACAGTCGACGACGCTCAGTTTTACCGCCGCATCCAACAATTTTGAGCTGGCCATTGCCGTGGCTATTGCCGTTTTCGGCATCGACTCCGGCGAGGCCTTTGCCGCCGTCATCGGCCCCCTCGTGGAGGTGCCGGTGCTGATCGCGCTTGTGAATGTCGCGCTATTTTTCCGGCGCAAGTACTTTCCGTATGCTGTGGAAACGCCGACCGGCATCTGTCATGTCGCCTGTCCGCCTGAGCGATAACATGAAAACCATGCTGGCTTCGGCTATGTAGGCGAGGCTTCTGTTACGAGTGGAGTGTTGGCTTGGTCTAATGCAGCCACTGGATCATAAAGTCGTACGACATATCGGTGATATCACTTTAACTCAGGAGGCGAACATGGACATCAACAACTGGAATTCCATAGTAGAGAAGGCTTCTTCGGATAATCAGTTTAAGCAAAGATTGCTTGCGGAACCAAAGAAAGCTTTAGCCGATGAGGGCATCGTTATCCCGGATGACGTCACTGTAAACGTTGTAGAATCGACTCCGACAGAAGTGTGGCTTGTTTTGCCAACGCACAAGGAAGGCGTCAAATTCTTGAGCCCATATGTGGCGGTGTGCGAAGTGGATGGGGTCGAAGTCCAAGGATGTGACCCCAAAACGTGCAAAAATCCTGCGGCCGGGTGTGCAAAATAAATGTCACCCCTGACAATATCTTGCAGCAATTACATATTCATACGCTTGTTGTCTTATTGATACGATCATCTATTCCAACCGCTTTACTTGCGTTACAGGTGCAACAAACGCCGGAGCGGCATGGCGCCCACTCAGCTCCCGGGAGGAGCTTGACAAGAACTTGCTTTTGGCTATTTTGCCAAATAGAAAACGATTGAGGGATGGAGATTCGATGCCAACGCGAAAATTTTCGTCGCAAGTCAAGGTCTTCAAGGCATTAGGCCATGAAACCCGCCTGTTTATTGTTGACGAGCTTTCGCGAGGAGAACGCTGTGTCTGTGAATTGACGAAGATGGTCGGCGCGGATATTTCGACAATATCCAAGCATTTGAGCCAGCTTCGCGAGGCAGGGATCATCGCTTCGGACAAAAGGGGGATGCAGGTCTACTATCGCCTGCTAACCCCCTGCGTTTTAGGGCTTTTCTCATGTGTTAAGCAGGTTTGTTCGCACTCGCCAGGCGAGTCTTCAGACTCCAATGCCGGGTGATTTTTTTGCGCTGATATTTTGCTATTTGGCAAAACATACAAATACCGTCAAGATTGCCTCTCGCAGGAGGTCGTCTTGCAAAACGCTGGAGAGAAACCCATGTCCGAGAAAAAAAGCTGCTGCTGTTCCGCCGCCCCCAAACTGTTGTTCGCCTGCTCCGGCGGGGCTGACGTCGGGGCCTTGGCGGATCAAGTCGCCAGGAAACTCACGGCGGACGGCGTGGCCAAGATGTTCTGTCTGGCCGGCATCGGCGGGCGGGTCAGCGGCATCCTCAAGACCACGGAAGCAGCGTCCAAGATCGTGGCCATTGACGGCTGCCCCCTCAACTGCGCCCGCAAGTCGCTGGAAGAGGCCGGATTCACCGACTTCGGCCATGTGCAGTTGGCCGATCTGGGTTTTAAAAAAGGGGAAAGCCCCGTGACCGAGGAGCGGGTGATGACGGCGGCCATGGCCGTGGCACCGCATTTCGCCAATCTGTCCTGACCGCTTTTTCACCAAAGGCCTGCGCGAATCTGGCGGACTGCTCCGGCGGCCCGGCCGCGTAAGCGGCAATTGAGGAGTTATTTGCATGGAACCGCTTGAAAAAAAGACCTGCTGCGCCACGGAAGCCGTAGCCGAAGGTTCACGCCCTCGCGACGGGAAGCTTGCCCGCTATCTCTTGCTGCTTGCGCCGGCCTTGGTCATCTGGTGGGTGGCGTACGGCATGCTGCCCGGGTTTTCTCGTCTGTTGACCTATGATGTCCTGGGGATCGCCCAGGGAAGCCATCTTGGCGACTCCGTCGAATTCTTGCTCTACGACACGCCCAAGGTGCTCATGCTGTTGACCCTGGTGGTCTTTGGCGTGGGCGTCATCCGCACTTTTTTCACGCCCGAACGCACGCGGCGCATTCTGGCCGGCAAGCGTGAATCCGCCGGCAACGTCATGGCCGCCCTCCTTGGCATCGTCACGCCCTTTTGTTCCTGCTCGGCTGTGCCGCTGTTTATTGGTTTCGTCACTGCGGGCGTGCCCATGGGGGTGACATTCTCCTTTCTGATTTCTGCCCCGATGGTCAATGAAATTGCCCTGGTTCTGCTCTACGGCCTGCTCGGCTGGAAGGTGGCCGCCCTCTATCTCGGCACCGGCTTGGCCGTAGCCATGGTTGCGGGTTGGGTGCTCGGCAAGCTCAATCTGGAACCCTACATTGAAGACTGGGTGATGAAAATCCGGACTGATCCCTCGGCTCTTCCTCCAGACAATCAGACCTGGGTAGACCGCATCGAAGCCGGATTCCATGCCGTAAAGGACATTGTCGGCAAGGTCTGGCTGTACGTTGTGATCGGCATTGCCGTTGGCGCGGGCATCCACGGCTACGTGCCGGAAGGCTTTATGGCCTCGATTATGGGCAAGGATGCCTGGTGGTCAGTGCCGGCGGCGGTCCTGGTCGGCATTCCCATGTATTCCAACGCCGCAGGAATTGTGCCGGTGGTTGAAGCGCTCCTTGGAAAAGGTGCGGCGCTCGGCACCGTCCTGGCGTTTATGATGGCGGTGATCGCCTTGTCGCTGCCTGAGATGATCATCCTGCGAAAAGTACTCAAGCCGCGCCTTATCATGGTTTTCGCTGGAGTCGTTGGGTTGGGAATTGCTTTTGTGGGATACCTTTTCAATTATCTTTACTAAGGACTTGTAACGCGGAATCAATCATCGGAGGATAGTCATGGAAATCAAAGTTCTTGGTCCTGGATGCGCCAAATGCAAGGAAGCGGAAAAAGTCGTCCTGGAGGCCGTCACGGAATCCGGAGTTGACGCTACCGTGGAAAAAGTGGCGGATTTTCAGCAGATCGCCAGCTTTGGCGTCTTTTCGACGCCGGCAGTCGTCATCAATGGCGAGGTCAAAGTGGTGGGCAAAGTGCCCTCTAAAACCGACGTCCTTTCCTGGCTCAAGTAGGCGGCAGGTCCCAAAAACACACCCGGCGCTGGTCTTTTCCTCTTTGGTTGGCTTGGCGGTCATCTTGTCACCTGCGCCCATCCTGGAGATTGTTTATCCCGGGACCGCCCGGATGATGGCGTACGCTTTCAAAGAGGCGTTCGGTTCTTCGCGTAGGTACGCGGGCGACCACCGTGCACGATCAAATTCATTGGCTGTATTATTTCTCTATGCATAGCATGTAAGTATGATATTGCCAGTGAAAGTGTCTCGCAACTAGACAGGCACTCCGTTTATTATGGATAGTAATTTTGCACATGCTGCACAAAAAAAGAAGGTCTCTGGACAAGCATTTGGAAATATACGCTAAAAATAATGGCATGATTCCTGCTTTTTACACCACAAACGTTTAACAGGAGACCACGATGAAACATGTCGCAATGTGTTTTGCTCTCGTCATTGTCCTTGGCGCCGGGGTTTGTTTCGCCGCCTCGCCCGTTCCTGAGGTCCCGGCCAAGGGCATGGTGACCATGGTTGATATCGGAGCCAAGGCCTGCATCCCGTGCAAAATGATGGCTCCTATTCTGGAAGAATTGGAAAAAGAATATCAAGGGAAAGCGGCAGTCCTTTTTATCGATGTGTGGGAGCATAGAGACCAAGGGGCTAAATTTGGACTGAAGCTTATACCTACGCAAATCTTTTACGATAAAGAGGGGAAAGAAACGTATCGCCACGAGGGATTCATGGAAAAAGATGCGATCAGAGAGAAGTTGGATAAATTGTTGGCCCAGTAAGGAGAACATCACGTGCTGGACCAACTTTTTTTGACCATAAACACCTGGATGACCGGCAGCCTCATTGTTGCCGCAGCGGGCTGTTTCCTCTGGGGGCTGGTGAGTGTTCTTTTTAGCCCCTGCCACCTTGCTTCCATTCCCTTGATCGTCGGCTATGTCGCCGGACAAGGCAGAATCATCCAGGGGCGGGAGGCGGCGCGCTATGCCATGACCTTTACCTCCGGCCTGTTTGTGACCATAGCAGCCATCGGGATTCTCTGTACGCTCCTTGGACGAATGCTCGGCGATATCGGGCCATACTGGACAATCCTCGTCGGGGCCGTGCTGCTTTGGGTATCCCTCGACATGATGGGGGTGGCCAAGTGCTCGATCTCCGGCGGCATGATGGGCAAGCTCAAGGTCAAGGGCATTGGCGGAGCGTTTCTCCTCGGCTTGGCCTACGGCGTCCTGTCCGGTTCGTGTACCTTCGGTTTTATCGCTCCCATCCTGGCCATCATCACCATTCAGGAAAAGATCCTCACCGGCGTGGTGCTCATAGTGCTCTTCGCCATCGGGCACTGCCTGCCCATCGTGGTGGCCGGCAGTTCAACGGCGCTCGTGCAGCGTTGGTTGGAAAATGGGGCCATGCGCCACGGAGGAACCTGGTTCCGGAAAACCGCCGGGGCAATGATCGCGCTTCTCGGAATCTACTTCATGGCCATGCCGTTTCTAGCTGCCTGAGTTTGCCAACTGTTTGGTCATGGATTTAAGGAAGGGACATGCATAAAGGTAACGCATTTGTGAGCACGCTTATTTCCATGGTGTTTATCATGGGGATGCTTGCTCCAGTGCCTGAGTGCTATGTCACCAGGGTCGTTGGCCCGCTCCGGGCAAGTATGGCTCATGAAAACCTTGCCTTGAAAGGTACGCCAGACCCTTCAGGTCCCGTTTCGTGTTGCTCCAAAGTGAGGAAATCCATCGAGGGCAATGGCCAGTGTCCCTTGGCTTCGTCGAAATTATGCAAGAAGCCCTATGCTCCTGCCTTTGAAACAGCAGAAGCCCCGGGTATCCCGCTCGCGCTTTTGCCTGTTCCTTTCCACAAGCCAATTGCACGCAATATCGTGGCCCTCTATTTTGATAGAGGAATTCAGCCCGATATGCCTGACCCCATTCCTATCCTGCTTCGCAAACAATCCTTTCTGATTTGATCTCTCGCCTGCCAAGCGATTTGACCCGTACACTTGCAGCCAAGTCAGGGCTGGAGGGGTATGCAGCTGGAGTGGTGCAACACGAGTTCAACCGCCAGGTCAGCAGCGTCCGTTCAAAGGGGAGCGAGCCTTCGGCACTCTCAAGCGAGGCCACGGCTTTTTCCGAGCGAGAGACCTCGGACGGACCAAGGTCGGGCTGGAGTTTCCCCTGAACGCCATGGCCTTCAACCTGAAATAAGCCGTTCCAAAGGCAGCCTGCTGAGGACAGGCATCTCCTTTTGCGGCGAAGACTGCCAAAGGAGGCGAAAACAGCCTGAGACCTACGGTAAAGCACGCAAAACTGCCGATTTTACGCTCAAAAAAACCAGAAAGACGGAATTCAAAAACCTCAGAGCGTTGTGCAGCGGTCTCCGGCAGGACTTTCTTCTTTATTCGCTCCTTCATCGTTATGATTCGGATGTGTTCAGCCTTGCCTTTCAGCTACAAGCGCCTCTGCCGGACGCTCAATACAAAAGGGGCCTGTCTGGCAGAACAAGCCCCTCATCCACCTTTGCTACAGAACGGTTATCCTCGCAATTGGCGCAACGGTCCAAGGAACTTGTTCAATGCGGCAAACCTTGTGTACATCCTCGGTCCGCCGGCATCGGCCATGAACTTGTAATAGGTCTTGGGCTCCATCTCGGCCAGATAGATCACCCGCACCTGCTCCATATCCACCAGCTTGGCTTTGGGTTTGGCCTTTTGCACCTCGGCTAGCCGTTTGCCTGCGAGTTGCAGCATTTCTTCCCGGTCGCCAAAGTTCATGGTCCCGGTGGGACAGCTTTTCACGCAGGCTGGGAGCATCCCGCCGCGTACCCGGTCGATGCACATGTCGCATTTGCTGATGCGCTTGGTGGCGGCGTCCTGCCTCGGGATATCGTAAGGGCAGGAGCTACGGATGAAATCGAAGTCCAGTTCACTGGTCTTGTCCGTGTAGATGACCGCCCCGGTGTCGGCATCCTGCAAAATCGCGTCCCCGTTTCCAGAGGATTCCGCCGCCATCTTGCACGGCGCATCCACACAGTGGCGGCACTGTTCGGGAAAAAAGAGCCAGGAGAAGGCGTCGCCATCTCCGGTCTCCGTGAAACGCACCAGACGAATCGTCGTGTACGACAGGTCGGGCGGATTCTGATGGCTCCCGAGTTGGCGCGTCTTTTCCGCAGGCAGTTGTTTCCATTGCTTGCAAGCCACTTGGCAGCCCCGGCAAGCGGTGCATTTCGTCAAATCCACGAAAAACGACTTTCCAGACATGGTCAGTCTCCTTTCCAGGCGGCGCGGCTCCACGATCTGCTTCCCGGTTGACGGTCGGAAGCGAGGAAGCCGGGCGCGCTTGGCGATGCGCGTCTCTGGTTGTCAGGAGGTCAGGGCCTCCTGCCTTTCTATCCCAGGCACTCTTTGGCTTACGCCTTGGCCACGTTGACCATAAACGCCTTGCTTTCCGGAATGCCGGTGTTGGCGTCGCCGACCGACGGGACCAGCAGGTTGGCCGAGTCGCCGCCGTCGGCCGGCCAGACCCAGCCGTAATGCCAGGGGATGGCCACCTGATGCGTGACCTTGCCCATGATGGTCATGGGCTTCATGCGGTTGGTGACCATGGCGATGGCCCATAGCGTGCCGCGCTTGTTTTTGAGGATAACCTTGTCGCCGTTTTGGATGCCGCGTTCCTTGGCCAGATCGAAACTCATCTCGCAAAACATCTGCGGCTCGGCTTCGAGAAGCCACGGCGTCCAGCGGGTCATAAGCCCGGTTTGCCAGTGCTCGGTGACGCGGATGCTCGTGCAGACGACGGGGAAGTTCGGATCGGCCACGCTGCGGTTGGCCTCTTCGCCAGGGAAGATAAGCGCCGCCGGGTTGGTCCGCTGCTTGGAGAACGGATGAACGGCCAGGGGGCCTTCCATGGGCTCGTAGTGTTCGGGGAAAGGCCCGTCGTTGAGGCCCGGCCCGTAGATCGCGCCCAGGCCATGCTGCTGCATGATAAACGGATGGATCGCGCCCGGCGCGCCGTTGCCGTCCGGGATGTCGCCGACCCACTTCTTGCCGGCCTCGTCCCAGGTCATCACCGGCTTTTGCGGCTGGTAGGGCACGCCCTTGGCGCTCACGCTGGCGCGGTTGTAGAGCACGCGGCGATTGAGCGGCCAAGCCCAGGTCCAGTTGGGGTAGAGGCCGATCTTGGCCTGCTCCGGCGTTTGCTCCAGGGAGTGGCGGGCAGCTTTGTTGCCCGTGGCCGGATCGGGGTCGGTATAGGAGCCGCAGTAGACCCAGTCGCCGCTGACCGTGGAGCCGTCGTCCTTGAGGTTGGCAAAGCTCGTGACCTGGCTTCCCGCCTTAAAGACAATGTCCGCGCCGTCCGGTCCCTTGCCCTGGACGTCTTTAAGGTAATAGCCGTTGATCATCCGAGCCACCTTGTGCGGCTCGAACACGTGCCCGTCGCCCCAGTCCTTGATGTTGGCCCCAAGGATCGGTTCAGGGAACGCGCCCTTGCTTTTCTTGTAGGCTTCGCGCACGGCCAGGAACAGTTCGTAGACAATGTCGCCGTCAGGCTTGGACTGCCCAAGGGGTTTCGGCCCCTGGTAGCGCCACTGCATCCAGCGGCCGGAGTTGGTGATGGAGCCTTCCTTCTCCGTGGAGACGCAGGCCGGGAGCATGAAAACCTCGGTTTTGATCTTCTTGGGGTCCATGCCCGGTCCCTTCCAGAAAGAACCGGTTTCGTTGTCGAACAGGTTGACGTTGACCATCCAGTCGAGCTTGGTCAGGGCGTCGCGGGTCTTGTTGGAGTTGGCTCCGCTGGCGGCCGGATTCATGCCCCAGGCAAAGAACCCCTTGAACTTGCCTTTTTGCATCTGGTCAAACAGCGTAAGCCAGGAGGCGTCCTGGCCGGCGTCGAGTTTGGGCAGCCAGTTGTAGGCGGCGGCCGGTTCGACGTCCTGGTACATGGCCTTCAGCAGGCTCGCCATGTACTTGGGTTGATGCTGTTTCCAGTTGAGGCTCTTGGGATCGCCGGATTTGGGGGTGATGCCGGCGAGGTAGTCGGCGTAGGCCTTCTGGTTGGCCCGGGGCGTGGGCAGGTAGCCGGGCAGGATATGGAACAGCAGGCCCTGGTCCGTGGAGCCCTGGACGTTGGATTCGCCGCGCAGGGCGTTGACTCCGCCGCCAGCCACGCCGATGTTGCCCAGAAGCAGCTGGATCATGGCCATGGTGCGGATGTTTTGCACGCCGACGGTGTGCTGGGTCCAGCCCATGGCGTAGAGGATGGTGCCGGATTTTTCGGCGGCAGCGGTCGCGCCGTAGGTCTTATACACTTCGACCAGTTTATCTTCCGGGGTGCCCGTGACGCTGGAGACGGTCTTGAGGTCGTAGCGGGCGTAGTGGCCCTTTAACAGCGACAGCACGCAACGCGGGTCCTGCAAGGTCAAATCGCGCTTGGGGACGCCGTTTTCGTCCAGCACAAAGGCCCATTTGTTCTTGTCGTACTTGCGGGCGGCCGGGTCGAAGCCGGAGAACAGCCCCTCGCTGAAGGAAAAATCCGGCGCGACGAGGAAGGAGGCGTTGGTGTACTCGGTGACGTACTCCTTGAAAAACATTTCGTTTTCCAGGAGGTATTTGATCATGCCGCCGAGAAAGGCGATGTCCGTGCCGGAACGCAGCCGGGCGTAGATGTCGGCCTTGGACGAGGTGCGGGTGAAACGCGGGTCCACGTGGATGAGCTTGGCCCCCTTCTCCATGGCCTTGACCACCCAGCGAAAGCCCACCGGGTGGGTTTCGGCCGAGTTGCCGCCCATGATCAGGACGCAGTCGGCGTTGCCGATGTCGATCCAGTGGTTGGTCATGGCCCCGCGACCGAAGGATTCGGCCAGGGCCGGAACCGTGGAACTGTGGCAGATGCGGGCCTGATGTTCGATGTAGGTCAGGCCCAGGGCGCGCATGAAGGCCTGGAGCACCCAGCACTCCTCGTTGTCCAAGGCGGCCGAGCCGACAGAAGCAATGGTTTCGCAGCGGTTGACGACCTCGCCCTTGGCGTTTTTCTCGGCAAAACCGGCGTCGCGGGTGGCCTTGATGCGCTTGGCGATTTCCGGAATGGCCCACTCCCAGGTCTTTTCCTCCCACTTGTCCGAACTGGGCGCGCGGTAAAGCACTTTTTGGGAGCGCCGGTCATTTTCCGTGAGCTGCCAGATGCTCGCGCCCTTGGCGCATAAGGCCCCTTGGTTTATGGGGTGATCGGGGTTGCCTTCGACGTTGACGGCGCGCCCGGCCCCATCCTTGGCCGTGCTGACGATCAGACCGCAGCCGACCGAGCAATAACAGCAAATGGACGTGGATTGCTTGGTCCCTTTGAGCTTGAGAACCTCGGCTGCGGCCTGAGCCGGCCGCAGATCAAAGCCCAATCCGCCAAAAGCGGCCGTCAGGCTGCCCGCGGCGGCGATCTTGAGAAAATCTCGACGTTGGATTCCCATGGCATCCTCCCTTGAGGCGCATGAGCGGGCGTCATCGTCCCCGAGTCTCCCGGCCAAGGAGGACAAGCAGGGCGTAACCGTACGGAGGCGTGGGAATGTGGGGAGCAAGGGGAAGATACGAAACAGCCCTCGGCCGGACATCGCAGCGAAGCAACGTGACCGGGGCCGCAAGAAGGCAGGTCAGGTCAAAGCCAAGCCCACTGAAAGGCAATACGGATTCCTGCTTTTCCCGCATGAGCGGGACCTCCAACCAACAGGGAAGAAGCGGAGACATGCGCCAGCTTCTTTGTTTAAGTAGTCATGCCGGTCCACGGCACGGTAAGCCTCCGACAACATCATCGGTGCCACGTGTGCGGATCGGACTCAAAGACGACTGGCCATACGCTTCCTCCTTTCTGGTCTTCTGTGGATACTGAATTATGCTATTACGAACATGTCACGAAGGGTCAACCAAAGCGTGATTGCTCAAGGGTTGGCACAGCTTGCGCCGCAACATATTGTTTTTTAATTATGATTACCGACAGCTGAGTGACAACAGGTCCTGGGGCCAGGGAATTTTGACGCCGCTAAAGAAATGACCAAGGTGACCTGCTCGGGCCTAGCCGTACTTTCTGGGCGGCAAAGAAATGCATAACAATACAAATAGTTATCTGTCTTCAATGTTGACCAACCAGCATTCTGTATCGTTCAACGAGTTCAAATAGCGAGGCAAGGTCAAATGCAATTTCTGTCATCCACTGGCATAGTCTAATTTTTCCTTGGCACGAAATAGAATAGACTCTCCTTGGTTTCTTTGGACTTCGGTTTCCCATTGCGATACGAGCAAGCTCTTGTCTTCCATCTTGCGAAGATGTGCATAGGCTTTACTGGCCATTGATCCAGGCGACGAACTGCAACGGATTGTTTTCCAGGCTTCCTTACCAGGGAGCTTGCCGCGTACAGTATCGTATCGTTCGCCCAGGCTTCCCGTTACGGCAGGATGGCAAACACCCGGGCCGGAAATCCAGATCCGCCCAGGGGCTTGGGGAAGGCCGCCGCCACCAGCGCCCCGACTTCCGGCACGGCGTCGAGATGGGCCAGAAGCTCGATCTGGTAGTGGTTGCGGGAGAGGATGTAGGTCTCCAGGGAATAGTCGTCCCGGGAGACGGCCAGCCCCGGATCGGTATCCGTGGTTTCGTGGCCCGAGGCCGTGACGCCGCGTTCTTCGTAGAGGTACTTGAGCACTTCCAGGCTCCAGCCCGGATAATGGGCTACCCCGGCCGCGTCTTTGTTCTGCATGGCCGCCTGATCGGGCCAGCGGCTGCCCCAGCCCGTGCGCAGGGCCACGAACGCGCCGGCCGGCACCGGGCCGTGGCGGGATTCCCAGGCACGCACGTCGTCCATGGTGACGGTGTAATCGGGGTTCCCGACAACTTTGGCGCTTACATCGATGACCACCAGCGGCAGGAGCATTTCCTTGACGTCGATCTGGTCCACGGTGCGCAATCCCTTGACGAAATGGGCCGGCGGATCGACATGGGTGCCCCACTGGCCGACGTGGGTGAAGGTCTCGGCGAAAAAGCCGCTGCCGGCCGAGCCCTGACCCGGCGCGTAGCCATAGAGAGTTTCGCGCTGCTCGTCGGGAAAGCCTTTCCAATGGGGGATGCCCGGTGCGAAGGCGTGGGTGAGGTCCACGAAACGCTTGGAGGCGATGACCCGCCAGGCGTCGTCCAGAGTCATGGCCCCGCCGGCCAGGGCTTTGGGGGCGAGGGATAAGGTTAGCCAGACAGCCAGGAAACACCGTAGCAAAACCGTGAAAAGGTCCTTTTGCTGCATGGATTCTCCCTCCGCGTTGGTCAGCTTGGCAAGTCTCGTTCCCTTATCCCCTTTTGTCTGCCGCCATTTGTCGGGCGCGTCAAATGGCGCTGTTCAAACGCGCTCCCTCGCCCACATCCTCGACCGTTGGGAAGCGTTCGTGGGTTGCACTGGGACGCCAGACTCAGGCCCCGTGCCGCCCTATCCTGCGACAGACGTCGCGCCGTCCTCCGGCCCATTGGCAGCCCGAACAAGCCCCTACCACCGTCCCCTTCCAGGCCCAGAGACCATAAAAAAAGCCCCCGAATCTTTCGATTCGGGGGCTTTTGAAAAGTAGCCCTGGCGGCGACCTACTTTCCCACACAAGAATATGCAGTATCATCGGCGAAGGAGGGCTTAACTTCCGAGTTCGGAATGGGGTCGGGTGTACCCCCTCCTCTATGACCACCAGGACAAATATATAAGTTAAAATAAGGGATGGGATTGTCTGTTGGCAAAAATCAAGTCGAACGGACTATTAGTACCGGTCTGCTCAAACATTGCTGCTTTTGCACATCCGGCCTATCAACCATGTAGTCTACATGGGTCCTTCAGGGAGAACTCGTCTTGAGGCAGGCTTCCCGCTTAGATGCTTTCAGCGGTTATCCTTTCCGAACATAGCTACCCTGCGATGCCGTTGGCACGACAACAGGTGCACCAGAGGTTCGTTCATCCCGGTCCTCTCGTACTAGGGACAACCCCTCTCAATTCTCCAACGCCCACGGAAGATAGGGACCAAACTGTCTCACGACGTTTTAAACCCAGCTCGCGTACCACTTTAATCGGCGAACAGCCGAACCCTTGGGACCTGCTCCAGCCCCAGGATGTGATGAGCCGACATCGAGGTGCCAAACCGCATCGTCGATATGAACTCTTGGATGCGATCAGCCTGTTATCCCCGGCGTACCTTTTATCCATTGAGCGATGGCCCTTCCATTCGGGACCACCGGATCACTAAGGCCCACTTTCGTGCCTGGTCGAGATGTCTCTCTCGCAGTCAAGCTCCCTTATGCCTTTGCACTCGACGGCTGGTTTCCAATCAGCCTGAGGGAACCTTTGCATGCCTCCGTTACTCTTTGGGAGGCGACCGCCCCAGTCAAACTACCCGCCAGACAATGTCCTCGAACCGGATAACGGTCCGAGTTAGAAGCTTAAACAACCGAGGGTGGTATTTCAAGGATGGCTCCGCCGACGCTGGCGCGCCGGTTTCACAGCCTCCCACCTATCCTACACACGGTTGCCCAAGCTCCAATGTCAAGCTATAGTAAAGGTGCACAGGGTCTTTCCGTCTTTCCGCGGGTAGACGGCATTTTCACCGCCACATCAATTTCACTGAGTCTCTGGTCGAGACAGCGTGGAGATCGTTACGCCATTCGTGCAGGTCGGAACTTACCCGACAAGGAATTTCGCTACCTTAGGACCGTTATAGTTACGGCCGCCGTTTACCGGGGCTTCGGTTTAGAGCTTCGCTTGCGCTGACTCCACCCCTTAACCTTCCGGCACCGGGCAGGCGTCAGTCCGTATACGTCGTCTTACGACTTCGCACAGACCTGTGTTTTTAGTAAACAGTCGCCACCACCGTTTCACTGCGACCCCCCGCGGCTTATGCAGTAAATGCTTCACCATAGGGGGCACCCCTTATCCCGAAGTTACGGGGTCATTTTGCCGAGTTCCTTAACCAGAGTTCTCTCAAGCGCCTTGGGATACTCTCCCCGCCCACCTGAGTTGGTTTGCGGTACGGTCTGCTTGTGCTAAACTTAGAAGCTTTTCTCGGCAGCCTGGGATTAGTCACTTCAGTCGTAAGACACGGCATCACGTCTCGGCCTTGAAGGAGAACGGATTTGCCTGTTCTCCAAGCCTACACGCTTGCACCGGCACTTCCAACAGCCGGCTGACCTACCCTCCTGCGTCCCTCCGTCGCACACACAAACAGGTACAGGAATATTAACCTGTTTTCCATCAGCTACGCCTTTCGGCCTCGCCTTAGGGACCGACTCACCCTGGGAAGATTAACTTTACCCAGGAAACCTTGGGCTTACGGCGAACGGGTTTCACACCCGTTTTATCGTTACTTATGCCAGCATTATCACTTCCCGTTAGTCCAGCAGACTTTACAATCTGCCTTCATCCCGTCCGGGAACGCTCCCCTACCGCCTATCGTTAAGATAGGCCCGAGGCTTCGGTACCATGCTTAGCTCCGTTACATTTTCGGCGCAGGACCACTAGACCAGTGAGCTATTACGCTTTCTTTAAAGGATGGCTGCTTCTAAGCCAACCTCCTGGCTGTCAGAGCGGTCCCACTTCCTTTCCCACTGAGCATGGATTTGGGAACCTTAGCCGTCGATCTGGGCTCTTACCCTCTCGACCCTGGACCTTCGCACCCAGAGTCTGACTCCCGGGAAATAAAAGAACGGCATTCGGAGTTTGATAGGGTTTGGTAATCTGGTGAGACCCCTAGCCCTTTCAGTGCTCTACCTCCGTCCTTCCTTCCCGAGGCTATACCTCAATATATTTCGGGGAGAACCAGCTATCACCGAGTTTGATTGGCCTTTCACCCCTATCCACAAGTCATCCCAATGGTTTTCAGCCCATATGGGTTCGGTCCTCCACTCGGTTTTACCCGAGCTTCAACCTGCTCATGGATAGATCACCCGGTTTCGGGTCTATCCCGCCGTACTGTTCGCCCTATTCAGACTCGCTTTCGCTACGGCTCCGGCATTTTAGCCTTAACCTCGCACGACAGGATAACTCGCTGGCTCATTATGCAAAAGGCACGCTCTCACCGGACAAGTCCGGCTCGAACCGCTTGTAGGCAATCGGTTTCAGGTTCTCGTTTCACTCCCCTCACAGGGGTTCTTTTCACCTTTCCCTCACGGTACTGGTACACTATCGGTCGCTGAGGAGTATTTAGCCTTGGAAGATGGTCCTCCCGGATTCCCACGAGATTTCGCGTGTCTCGTGGTACTCAGGTACCTCCAGCGTCACGTTCGGTTTCAGGTACGGGGCTTTCACCCTCTATGGCGCGCCTTCCCAGACGCTTCCCCTGCCTAATGATGAATCGCTTGATGGAGGCCCTACAACCCCAGACGTCCGGAGACGCCTGGTTTGGGCTCTTCCCGGTTCGCTCGCCGCTACTACGGGAATCTCTTTTGATTTCTTCTCCTGCGGGTACTGAGATGTTTCACTTCCCCGCGTTCGCCTCCCAAGACCTATGTATTCGGTCAAGGGATAACAGGACATGACTCCTGCTGGGTTTCCCCATTCGGAAATCACCGGATCAAAGCACGTTTGGCTGCTCCCCGGTGCGTATCGCCGCCTACCGCGTCCTTCATCGCCTCTCAGCGCCAAGGCATCCACCGATTGCCCTTAATTACTTGGCTTTTGCCTAAATCCCATCCCTTATTTAACTGTCAAAGATCAGTGTCGCGCACCCGTTTCACATCCAATGGTGGAGGTGAACGGGATCGAACCGATGGCCTCCTGCGTGCAAGGCAGGCGCTCTCCCAGCTGAGCTACACCCCCGGTAAGCATGGTGGGCCTGGAAGGACTTGAACCTTCGACCTCACGCTTATCAGGCGTGCGCTCTAGCCACCTGAGCTACAGGCCCATCGTGTGCGCAACTTGCAAAGACGCGTGGTCCTTGCAATTAAATAGCGAGTTGGGTTTTCGTATCCATAAAAGGAGGTGATCCAGCCGCAGGTTCCCCTACGGCTACCTTGTTACGACTTCACCCCAATCATCGGCCCTACCGTAGACTCCTGCCTCCT